>CAYTBI010000018.1:39720-69891 GCA_964435975.1 uncultured bacterium | reverse complement strand
CAATCGAAGCTAGCACCACAAATCGATTTGTAGCCCTGATTCGCAGAATTGGTATAAGACAGCAGATAAGTCCCCGGACGAGAAAGCGGCCGCATTGAGCCACAGACCCGGAAAGACACGCGATCGCCTGACCCCATCGGGATTATTGTTGATTTGTCGGTCGCGATTGGTTCGTCGGCAATTTACTGTTGGCGATCGTGCTTAGCGATCCAAAGCATTGCAGACAACTTCTCCTGCGCCATCGGGTTCGAAGGGCCTGCGCGTCCCGTCTCTGCTGCGCCGCTGTCGCCGCCGGCAATCGTAGACCGCCAGCGGGCGCTTTTTGCCATCGATTCTGACTTGCGCTCGGTACTCGCGGTAGTTTTTGGCACTGCGCTCGATGCGAAGAATGCAAACTTCGCGATCGCCAGCCCAGCGGCAAAATTCTTTTGCATGCGCGGGAGCCATCCAACAGGCCAGCGCGAGCCCCGCGATTGCAACGCTCAAAATCCAGCGCTTCATCTCTAGCATTTTTCTACACCACCTCTACTTTAAGGTATGTGGAGTCGCTATTTTTAAGTCGAGGTATTTCACCGGCACCAAACGATGCCCCAATATATTGACAGCCGCTTGAGATTGCTCTAGGGGAATATACCCCAGCAAAGGCTCGTGGCGGCCACTGCTAGGCTCCATATCGATCCCTTTTTTAAGAGCTTGAGTTGCAGTTTCCAAGTCTACAGATCCCAGCTCTTCAAGGTTGCCCGGGCGACCGCGCCACGCCTGCGGCAAAGTCAGATGAGAGGCACAGGTATCTGCCAATGCGTCCAATCGTGCCCAACAGACTGGCTGCGCTGGTGGGACCTCGATGGGAATCTGCTCCTAGCGGGTGACGAACGGGCCGAACGGGCGTGCGACCGCCACCCGCCCCAGAGTGCTTGCGGAGTTCTGCTGGCCCCTTGCAGCAAAGGATTGCGTATAATCATCCCTGTTGTGGGGCGAGCTGCTAAGTTTGCTACCCAAACAAACAGGAGTCGTCCGATGACCGATGCGATCGCTGCGGCGCTAGCAGCGAACTTGAATGCGCCCGAAATCGAGCTGCAAGCCTGGGAAGCAGTGCCGCGTGCCGAGCGCGATTCTCTGGCAAACGCGATCTTGTCATCACACTCACCTCGCTATCTGGTCGCTCCTGAAACTCAAGCGAGCTTGGCTGCCACCATTGCCACGGCGAATGCCGAAGGACTCTGGACCCTGATCTACGGCTGCGGCACCAAGTTGAACTGGGGTGGCACCCTCAAAGAAATTGACCTGCTCGTCAGCACCCGCCACCTCAATCGCATTATCGAGTTTGCCGTTGGCGATCTGACGATTACCGTTGAGGCTGGCACGACCCTGGCGACCGTTCAGCAGCGTCTGGCTGCCCACCAGCAATTTTTGCCGATCGACCCCGCTTTTCCCGACACTGCGACCATTGGTGGCATTCTGGCTACTGCCGATACCGGTAGCTGGCGACATCGCTACGGAGGCATACGAGATTTGGTGTTGGGGGTTTCGATGATTCGGGCCGACGGGCAGTTTGCCAAAGCAGGCGGTCGCGTCGTGAAAAACGTCGCCGGCTACGACCTAATGAAACTGCTAGTCGGCTCCTACGGTACCCTCGGGACGATTGCCGAAGTAACCCTGCGCACCTACGCACTGGCGGAAGCCTCACAGACACTCCTGGCAATCGGCCCGCCAGCGGCAATCGCTGCTGCCGCCCGCCAGCTCCGAGACTCTCCGCTGACTCCTGTAGCAGCAGATTTGGTGACTGCCAGCGCGCTGCCGGAGAGCGGGCAATTCGACCCCCACCACCTCGGAGCCGTCATTCGCTTCCAAGGATCGGCAGCGGGCGTCGAAGCACAGGTCGCTCGCTGCAAAATGCTGGCGAGCAACCACAGCCTCAAGGTGGTTGGCCCATACTGCAATCGCGAGGAGGCAGCCCTCTGGGAGTGGGTACGGGCGATCGCGCGCGCGCCTCGGGCAGGGGCAACTTGCAAAATCGGCCTCAAGCCTGCCGCTGCGACAGATCTTCTCGGCAATCTTCCCGAAGCTGCTGCAGGTATCGTTCACCTCGGCAGCGGCCTCGGTCGCTTGGCTGTGGCGGCCGAGGCCGAGTCGCTCGGGTCGCTGCGGGCATTTTGCGAGAGCCACGGTGGCTTCTTGACTCTCTTGAGTGCCAGTAAAGACTTCAAAACTCGTTACAACATAGAGCCGTGGGGCTACACGGGCAATGCTCTCGAGATTATGCGGCGGCTCAAACGGCGATTCGACCCCAACAATATCCTCAGTCCGGGCCGTTTTGTTGGCAATCTCTAGACGGGCGGTTCACACTAGGGTCAGTGCCCCATAACTCACGCTTCAGTAGATCTCGTACTAGAGGTCGGTAGAGCGACTGCCCATGTCCGCAAAGTCTTTCGACAGCATTCATCCGCCCGAGCCCGAGTTGATTTCCGAGTGCGTGCACTGCGGATTTTGCCTGTCAACGTGCCCGAGTTACCGAATCTTAGGCAAGGAGACAGACTCGCCTCGAGGCCGCATCTACCTAATGGATGCCATCCACCAGCAGCAAGCTGGCATCAACGCCACCACCGTCGAGCATTTTGACTCCTGTTTGGGCTGCTTGGCCTGCACGACTGCTTGTCCGTCGGGGGTTCAGTACGACCGTTTGATTGCCAACACGCGCGACCAAATCGAGCGCCAGCATTCGCGATCCCTCGGCGACTGGCTCGTGCGACAGCTCGTGTTCCAGCTTTTTCCGTATCCCGAGCGCCTGCGCCTGTTTCTGCCTCTCTTTTGGCTCTACCAGCACTCCGGCTTGCAATGGCTAGTGCGCCGCAGCGGCCTGCTGGCATGGCTTGCCCCGCGCCTGGCTGCGATGGAGGCAACTTTGCCCACAATCGATCGCAAAATGCTGGCTGCCTCTCCATTTCCCGAGGTCATTCCGGCTCGGGGCCCCCAGCGCTACCGCGTGGGGGTCATCTTAGGTTGCGTGCAGCGGCTGTTCTTTTCGCCTGTCAATGCCGCTACCATCCGTGTCTTGAGCGCCAGTGGTTGCGAGGTTGTCGTTCCCCGCGCGCAGGGGTGCTGCGCGGCTTTGCCCGCCCACCAAGGTCAAGCCGCACAGGCTCGGGCATTGGCCCGCCAAACAATTGATTGCTTCGAGCGCGCCAATGTCGATTTCGTGATTATTAATGCTGCCGGCTGCGGCCATACCCTCAAAGAATACGGCCATATTTTGGCTGATGACCCGGTCTATGCCGCCAAGGCCCAAGAATTTGCCGCGCGGGTGCGAGACGCTCAGGAATTTCTGGTCGAAATTGGTATCCCGGTCCCCTTGTCCCCCTTGCGGGATGGTTCGAGTGATGGTGCGGAACTCACCTTGGTTTATCAAGATGCCTGCCACTTGCTCCACGGCCAAAAAATTAGCGTGCAACCGCGCCAGTTGCTGCGGCAAATCCCGGGCGTGCGCCTGCGCGAGCCTCTCGATGCTGCCCTTTGCTGCGGGAGTGCGGGCGTGTATAGCTTGCTGCAGCCGGACGTAGCAGCCGACCTAGGCCGTCAAAAGGCCCACAACTTAGTCGCAACCGGTGCTGCAGCAATCGCCTCTCCAAACCCGGGCTGCGCTCTGCAGATTCGCCGCTATCTCGAGCGGCCCATTGCAATCTACCATCCCTTAGAACTAATCGATTTCGCAATTCGAGGCGAGCGCCTCGAACTCTAATATTTTCTCTTGCTAGGGAGTTTGTCTTTCTGGTGGCATCGTGCGGGAGCGAGCTTGTCTGCAATTTCTCAGAACGTACTAAACTAATTTCTATGAAGCAGTGCTCGGATTCGGGCAGCCGCTGTCGCGGTAATCTCTGCAAGCCCAGTCCCAAGCCGGGCACGCGATATCCGGGCAGCACAGCAGCGAGGTAATCGGGTGGATGATCTTTTCGTCACTCTACGGTCGAGCAGCCGAAAATTTAGCAAGTGTCCCTCATCCCGAGCAGGCTCGGAAACTTGTCTTTGCGGCTTGCCGCCGACGTTGGGAGAATGACAGCGAAAGGCTAGCAACCTTAGAGCTGGACGCTCTGGTAGGTGAGTTGCTGCAGATCTATCCCACCCTCGAGCAACTTCGCACGGTACTGGCTCGAATTGTTGGCAAGCTCAACAAGAAAGACACCTATGCTGAGGTTGCCGATGAGGTGCTCTGGGCCCTCGGCTGTCTCTACGGCGAGACTGGAGCGGTTCCGGCGCGACCCGTAGCACCACCGACAGGGCCGGTCGATGTTGAAGACTTTGAAGCAGCAACTCAGATTTCTGGCTTGGGAGCTGCGGCGCGCATTCTAGAAGCCCATACCGAGTCCGCTCGCATGCGCAAGCTCCTCTACGCCGCTTGCTACAACTTTTGGGAAAACGATCTCGACAAGCTCCTCGTCCTCGACTTTCAGGGTCTTATCGAGCAAGCCCGTCAGTCCTATCCGACGCGAGATCAGCTGCACGGGCGCTTTCAGAGAGTCGTCAGCACTCTCAACAAGCAGAAGCAGTACGAGCAAATTGCCAACCTGATCCTCACCCAACTCGATCGCCTCTACTCAAAAGAGGCAGAAATGGGTCTCTTGCCTGCAGAAGAGCTGCCAAACGGGCCAGCAGAGAATCTGGCTGCGGCCTTCGGCCTCGAGGCCGGAGTCGGCGTCCCCCCCCAAGCAGCTGAGGCATTTCCTGGCCCTGGCAGAGGGCCACTCGAGCAGCCCTCCCAAGAAGAACCAGCTACGGCAATCGCGCCAGTGGCTGGTGAGGACGCTAGCCCTGAAGACACGATTCAGGAAGGCATGCAGGCAGACTACAACGCCTTCAAGCTGCGACGAGAGCTCATGCGCTACACGACTCCTCTGCGAGCTAAGGCACTAGTTTTTTCTCTCTTGAATGAGAGGCCTCTAGAACCTCAGGGAGTCGATTGGTTGATGCTCAAAACCTATAACCTCGACGATCTGCTGCGGGATCTCGTCCGGGCGCATCCAACCCTAAAGGAGGTACAAGAAAACTTGGAACGAACGGCCCGCGACCGCTCCCAGCGGGTTGAAGATTCACTACAGGCTGCCAGTGCGATCGCTCTGGCGCTGAGGTCCGTGTACGGTCGCCCAGATCGCTAAAACCAGATCGCTAAAACCGAACCGTTAGAATCGGACCGTCAGAAGTAGAGTTGGTATCTTGCTAGGAGGCTCAGACCGATCGCGACTTATGAGAGCAGAACAACTCATCCAACGTTACGGTAGCGGGGAGCGCAGCTTCCCAAATGCCAGCCTGATAGGGGCGAACTTGATGTACGCCGAGATTGCCGAGATCGGTCTCAAGCAAGCAGATCTGCGCGGGGCAAACCTGGTATTCGCCGACCTCAGTCGCTCCGAGTGCAAGGACATAAACCTGATGGGTGCCAAGCTTGGCGGCACTAACTTTCGGCAAGCAACTCTGCAAGCAGCCAACTTGTACGACGCCGATTTGCACGGAGCAAACTTATCCCAGGCCAACCTGCAAAAAGCAAACCTCACCTTGGCAAATCTACTCGATGCCAACTTAATGGATGCCAATTTGCAGGGAACGAACTTCACGGAAGCCAACTTGATGGGGGCTTGCTTGCGAGGCGCGCGCTTGACCCAACAAGCACGTGCTGGCCTATCTTCTGAAAAGCGGGACAGCGCTCGTCTCTGGGGAGCCGTACTCCAGCGCGCCGATCTCGAACAGACCAGTCTGCCTGGGGCCGACTTGGTCGCCTCCAATCTCATCGAAGCTAATCTGACCCGTGCCAACCTAAGCAACGCCGACCTGCGGGGAGCCGACCTCACTGATGCCAATCTGCAGGGGGCCGATCTCTCGAGCGCCAACCTCCAGGGAGCCAAGCTCCAGCGGGCCAATCTCTCCCGAGCCCTGCTCGAGTCGGCCAATCTTACAGAAGCAGAATTGCAAGATGCCAACCTGCACGAGGCGCGCTTGGTGGATGCCGAACTTCAGCGTGCCAATTTGACCGGTGCCAACCTCACAGGCATCATCGGCCATCGAGCCAAGCTCGAGCGCACCCTACTGCGGCGCTGCGACATGACCGTAGCCGACTTCCGCGAGGCTCGCCTGTCGCGCCTCAACTTCTCACGAGCTATTTTGAGGAAAGCGGACTTCACTGGTGCCGAATTCGACCGCGTCGATATGGCCGACGCCATTTTGGATGGCGCTCGCCTGCCCGGCGACGACTCGAGAGGCAGTCTATTAGGATGGTCCGAGGATGGTAACGAGCGCTAGCACGGGAGTTGGGGGTGACGGATTTTTTTAAAGGCATTCAAGATCTCGTCGAGCTGGCTCGGGCCCTGGAAGAGAAAATCGAAACCGGGGAGCTCAAAGCCGACATTCGCGTGCAATCGCGCTCTCGAGGGATTGCGACCGGAGGCAGACAGGCGGCAGCTAGCGGGCCCTCGGACGATAGCAGCACCATTCCAATTGTGACGCCACCACCGGCTAAAGCCCCAGCAGAAACAACCGATGCAACGCCGCTATCGGCTCCAACCCTGGGCGATGTGGGCGGCCTGCAACCCACAATCGCCGCTCTCAAAGAACTCGTCGCTCTCCCGCTACTGCGCCCCGACCTGCTTGAAAAACTAGGTTTGGAGCCACCTCGAGGCGTGCTGCTAGTCGGACCGCCGGGGACGGGGAAAACTCTAACAGCTCGCGCCCTGGCCGAAGAATTGCAGGCAAGCTACATTGCCATCGTCGGCTCGGAGATTATGGGCAAATATTACGGCGAGGCCGAAGCCAGGCTGCGAGCTATTTTTGAAAAAGCGACCCGCAATCGTCCTTGCCTGATTTTTATCGATGAGATCGATAGCATTGGTGCTGCTCGCGATCGTGTCGAAGGACAAGTCGAAAAGCGCGTCGTCGCTCAATTGCTGAGCTTGCTCGACGGATTTGCTCGCTCTGAAAAAGGCATCGTGGTGCTCGCCGCTACCAACCGTCCCGATAGTCTCGACCCTGCCCTGCGCCGTCCGGGGCGCTTCGATCGCGAAGTCGTATTTGGCCCGCCCGACCGCGAGGGCCGCCGCGAAATCTTAGCGATCCAGACGCGGGCGATGCCCCTGGCAACCGATGTCGACCTGGGCGACGTTGCCGATCGCGCCATTGGCTTTGTCGGAGCCGATCTCAAGGCATTAGCCCAAAAAGCTGCCTACAGTGCCCTACAGCGGGCGCTAGCAACGACTGGATCGGGCGATGGCGATCTGAGCGCGATTCCGGTGGAGCCAGAGGGTCTGGAGGTGAGAGCCGACGACTTCGAAGCTGCCCTACAGCAGGTGGGGCCGAGCGTATTGCGATCGGTGGAATTTGCCGTGCCGCAGGTGAGTTGGGCGGATATTGGTGGCCTCGAGGCCGCCAAGCAAACCCTACAGGAGGCCGTAGAAGGCGCGCTGCTCTCGCCCGAGCTATACCGCCAGGCCGACGCGCGCGCGCCCCGGGGCATTCTGCTCTGGGGGCCGCCCGGCACGGGCAAAACGCTCCTGGCCAAAGCTATTGCCACGCAAGGACGGGCGAATTTCTTGAGTGTGAGCGGCCCCGATCTGATCGATCGCTGGGTGGGTGCGAGCGAGCAAGCCGTGCGAGAAGTGTTTGCCAAGGCTCGCCAAGCCGCCCCCAGCGTTATTTTTCTCGACGAAATCGACACCCTCGCACCCGCTCGCGGCAGCTACGCTGGCGATAGCGGGATCGGAGATCGCCTCGTGGGCCAGCTGCTCATTGAGATTGACGGCCTGGCTGCTGGCGGCAAGGTGCTCGTCATTGGGGCAACCAACCGGTTTGATGCCCTCGATCCGGCTCTGATTCGGGCGGGCCGCTTGGAACTACAGCTCAAGATCGACCTCCCCGACGCTGCCGCTCGCCTGGCCATTTTGCAGGCGTGCAATCGCGCCCGCCCCCTGGCCCCGACCGTAGACTTAGCGATTTGGGCCGAGCGAACTCAGGGCTGGAGTGGGGCCGATCTGGCGCTGCTGAGCGATCGCGCGGCCCTCAATGCCGTCCGGCGGGTACGCGCCACTGGCACCGACGACCCTGCTGCTGACCTGAGTCTAGAGCCCGCCGACTGGGATCTGGCTTTTCAAGCCCTACAGCAGCAAAACCAGGAGAGGCGCAGCTTGCTAAGCTAGGATCGCCTTCGCGCATTGTCGAACTGCTGAGTTGTTTTTTTAGGCCCCAAGGAGGCGATCGCCATGTTGCTGCCCGGCATGAAAGTCCGCGTCACTAATCCTGACGATACTTATTTCGAGTTCGAGGGCCTGGTTCAGCGCCTGGTAGATGGCAAAGTTGCCGTTTTGTTTGAGGGGGGGAACTGGGACAAACTCGTCACCTTCAATCCTGCGGAACTAGCCGCTGTCGATCCCAAGCGCGCCGGCAAGTAAGTCTTCCCCATGCGCCTCCCCTTGCCCCAATTCGCTACCGACAGACGACACCCCGATTGGGTTGCCGAGGTTATCGAGACGGCCACAACGGGATTTTTAGCGCAGTGCTTGGAGCCTGAGGTGCTAGATTTTCCGGCCATGCCGCCTTTTGGGAGCTGGGTCAAAGCCAAAGATGAAGAATCTGGCAGCACGATTTTTGCCGTTGTTACCCACGCCACCACAGCTCCGGTCGATTCGGTTCACCGGGCCCGCGCTTTGGGTTTGTCTCTCGACGAATTGCGCGAGCAGCAGCCGCAGATTTTCTCGATGCTGCGGACGGAATTCCAAGCCGCAATTCTAGGGTTTGCCTTGCCTAAAGGTGGGGAAGACTTGCCGGAGTTGGGGCAATGCTTCCAGTACATTCCGCCTCGGCCGCCGCAGATTCACCAAGCGGTCTACCTGGCAAGCCCGGCAGAGATCTGCCACTTCAGCACCGAACTCGATTTCCTGCGCCTGCTTCTCGATGCTCGGTGTGAAGCGCCAGCAGATTCTCTGGTTGCTGCCGTGCTGCGCGGCATCTTTCGGTTGCGCCAGGCCGATCGCGCCTGGCTGGTAGCGGCCGGTCGCAAGCTCAGTACCTTGCTCAAAGATGATTACGACCGCTTGCGCTATGTGCTCGGTCAGATTCATTGGTAACGCTCGCAGGCAGTACCTGGTTGTCAATCTCCAGTCGCCAAACTCCGTCCTTGGCCTTTTCTAGAAGCGTGCCGCCAATCAACGGAGCTAGCTTGCGCGCGAGATTGAGCCCCGTCTCGGTGGGTTTGGGGCGCTCGCGCTCCTGTAAGGAATGCAATATTTCTGGGTCGATCTCACGCGCTCGGCCGCTCGAGGTAACGCTAGTGGTGGCAGGATCTTGCGCGATAGCGACGGTAATTTCTCCGCCCAGCGGCGTCTCCGCACTCGCCCCGGCCAGTAACTCTGTCAGGATGCGGGCGAGGATCGTCCCGTTGGTTTCCAAAGGCAAGAGATCTGGGGGCAGGGTTATGACAACCTGCTGGTGCCAGAGGCGCGCCCGCTCGACCTCGGCAGCCAGTGCGGCGGGCACCCAGGCATCCAACCGCAGGGAAGCAACGGCCAGGGTGCTATCGGTTTGGGCCAGGGCCAGCAGGGTCTCTACTAAGTAGCGCTGCTGCTGGCAAGCGCGCCGGAAAATGCTGGCAATGCGAGCGAGGCTCGCGGTATCTAGATTGTCGGCGCGCTCGAGCAGTTTCTCGAGGGTTTGCGTCCCCAAGGACATACCGCTTAGGGGAGCTTGCATCTCCAGGGCGATCTCTCGCAGCAGCGGACCGCAGAAGCTGTTTGCTTCGACAGGCACCGTTGGTAGCTGGGATGCCGGTGGTGCCGTTGCCTTGTTTGTCGCCGCTGCAGCCTTGCCGGCCGCAGCGCGCGATGAGGTTGGTTTGCGGCGGCGCTTCCCTTGGGTCATGGGCTCCTTTGGTTTTTTTCGCGGCTACCGGGGTGGTAATCCCATACCTGGTAATCTTAATCTTTTCTTCAACGAGCGCGGCTCGCGATTTAAGCCGGACCGTCGCTACCTAGAATCTTCAGACGCGGCGAGATTTTTGAGTGACAATTGGGCGGGGCGTAGAATAGAGAGCACATTGGCAGCGAGAGTATGGCAGCAGATCGGCGGTCCGCAGTTCGGCGCGTTCTCACCATCACCTTAGGATTGAATCTCCTGGTGTTGGCCCTCAAAGCTATTGTCGGGATCCAGACGGGATCTTTGAGCCTGCAAGCCGACGCACTCCACAGCATTACCGATAGCGCCAATAACGTTTTGGGCTTGGCAAGCAATCACTTTGCTTCTCCTCACCCCGATCGCGAGCATCCCTACGGACACCAAAAATTTGAAGCGCTCGGCGCTTTGGGTGTTGCGGCATTTCTGGCTATTGCTTGTTTCGAGATTGTGCAGCTAACCGTCGCGCGAGTCTTCGATCGCGCTCAGGACGTCGCCGTCACGGGGCTAGAGTTGTGGTTTTTGCTCCTGGTGCTGGGCATCAATATTTTCGTGGCCTACTACGAGCGTCGCGTTGGCAAGCGCATCGACAGTCCGATTTTGATTGCCGATGCCCATCACACCATGAGCGACGTGTGGATTACCATCGCTGTCTTGGGAGGCTTGATCGGCGTCTGGCAATCGGAGGCTTGGGGTATGCCTCCTCTGGTGTGGCTCGATACCGGCTTGGCCGTGCCGGTAGCCTTACTGGTTTTTCGCAGCGGCTGGGAAGTCGTCCGCGATAATCTGCCGTGGCTAGTCGATGAAATTGCCATTGCTCCCGAAACCATCCATGCCATCGTCATGGAGGTGCCAGGCGTGGTCAACTGCCACGATGTTGCCTCGCGCGGGGTAGTCGGTCGGCAAGTGTTTATCGAGATGCACGCGATTGTCTCGACAGAAGACGTGGCCACCGCCCACAGCATCACCGAAGAAATCGAAGCGCGTCTAGAGCAGCAATTCGGCCCGGCGCGAGTACTGGTGCATGTCGAGCCCCCAGACTACCGCTCCGATGCCATTGGCTATGCCAGCGACGAGGGTGCGGAGCATTCGTAAAGTTTTCCACAGGTTTTGGCAATTTTCCCCAGGCCGGGCAAGCTTTCTTGGCAAGTTGCGGCAAGTTTTCCACAGGAACATTTTTCAAGTTCGTTCGACTCTTGCTAAATTTGCTGGTCCGCTTATGTCCAAACTCGTTCGCGATCGCATCCCCGAAATAATGGCTCGGTCTGGCTGCCCGGGCAAGTTTGAGATTGCCTGGGGCCGGGCCTACCTACAGGCCCTCAAAGACAAGTTGCAAGAAGAAGCCAGCGAGGCGGCGGCGGCTACCTCACCTGAAGAGTTGGCAATGGAGCTAGCAGACGTGCTCGAGGCCCTCGAAACTCTCGCTGCCGCCGCCGGACTAGATTGGAAAGACATTCGTGCCTGCCAAGGGCGCAAGCGCGGCGATCGCGGCGGCTTTGCCGGTGGTATCCTACTGGCTCGAGCGACCTCTCCCCCGACCGATGGCCTATCAACCGCTTCACCATAAATACCGTCCCCAGACCTTCGCGCAGCTCGTCGGGCAAGATGCGATCGCCACAACCCTGACGCAGGCCATTAAAACCGGAAAAATCGCACCGGCCTATTTGTTTGCCGGACCGCGCGGCACCGGTAAAACCTCCTCGGCGCGGATCTTTGCGAAGTCTCTCAATTGCTTGGCCAGCGAGGGACCCACGCCCGAGCCCTGCGGCACCTGCGACTCTTGCCAGTCGATTGCGGCCGGGAGCGCTCTCGACACTATTGAAATCGACGCAGCGAGCAATACTGGCGTTGACAACATTCGCGAGCTAATCGAGCGCGCGCAATTCGCCCCCGTGCGCGCCCGCTACAAGCTCTACCTCATCGATGAGGCCCACATGCTGAGTGCGGCGGCCTTCAACGCACTCCTCAAAACCCTAGAAGAGCCTCCCGCACGGGTGGTTTTCGTGCTGGCGACCACCGATCCCCAGCGAGTCTTGCCCACGATTGTGTCTCGCTGCCAGCGTTTTGACTTTCGTCGCATTCCCCTCAACGATCTGAGCGCGCACCTGGAGCAGATCGCGCGCCTGGAAAACATTGCGATCGCCCCAGAAGCCCTAGCAGGCATTGCCAAGCTGGCCAATGGCGGCCTGCGAGACGCCGAAAGCCTGCTCGACCAACTGAGCTTGCTAACCGGCGAAATCGGCCTCGACCGAGTCTGGGATCTCGTCGGGGCCATCCCAGAAGAAGCGTCGATTGCCCTGGCAAGGGCCATTCGTACGGGCGACGTAGCGGCAATCTTGACCCAGTCGCGGGCACTCCTCGATCGTGGCGGCGAGCCTACGGCGCTGCTCCAGGGGCTCGCAGGCATTTTCCGCGACCTGCTGGTGGCGCGAGTTGCCCCCGAGCGGGCCGATTTGGTCGCCTTGGCGCCTCCTATCTGGGAGCAACTGGCCCGCGAAGCCGCTGCTTGGGAGCCAGATGACATTGTCGCCGCTCAAAAAACGCTGCGAGAGAGCGAAGCCCGCCTCAAAAACTCCGCCCAGCCGCGCTTGTGGCTGGAGATTACTTTGCTTACTCTGGTGGGTTCTGCTCCCGAGGAGCCAGTTGTCGTCTCGCCTCTGGCTGCCCCGCTGCCGGCAACGACCCCGCCTGCTGCGGTGGCGCCCCCTCCCCCAGTAGCAGCGCTACCCAACTCTCAACCCAACGACGGGCCCCCAGAACTTTCAACTGCAGCCGAGCCGGTGCTGCCGGCACCCCCTGCAGAAGAGACCCCCAATCTCGAGCCCCTGTGGCGGCAAGTTTTAGAGAAGCTCCAACCGCTTGCAACCAAAGCGCTCGTCGCCCAGCACTGCCGCCTACTGGCTCTGACAGGAGCCTCGGCGACCGTTGGGGTCCGTAACCCCAATCTTCTGCGGCTGGCAACTTCAAAAAAAGCAAACCTCGAAGCAGCATTTTCCGAAATTTGCCAGCAGCCCACAGTCGTCCAGCTCCAAGTGGCTGCTGCTGAATTCGACGCGCAAGATCTTGCCACGCCCAAGTCGCCACCCGCCCAACCCAGCGACCCATCACCCGTCGTCGCAGTCTCTGCCGCCGAGCGCCGCCAGCCGACGGCGCCGCCAGCTCCGCAGCATCCGCCCGCCGAGCCCCAGACAGAGCCCCCGGCAACCCCTGCTGCCGACCGACCGAGTTTTGCCACCGACCTCAGCCAGCTACCGACCGCACTCCAAGAAGCCGCGCGCGCCTTAGCAGGAGACTTCGATGGCGAGCCCATCGACCTCGGCAGCCGCTCTCAGCTAGCAGACCCCCCTCCTCCTGGAGATGCCCCAGACGATCCCGATGGTTTTATGGATCTCAGTCGCGATCCTGGGGAAGATTTTGGCAGCTCCGATGGTGAGGTTCCCTTTCGCCGCTTGCCCCCTCGTGCGGGCCTTTGGGACAGTTGGGAGGTTGCTGCCAACCGTCCTGGCCCGATTTCTGCCAAATACCTATCCTTTTAACCCATGAGCCTACAGCTATATCTTCTGCGCCACGGCGAAACCACCTATAGCCAATCCGGTGGCTTTTGTGGCGACCTCGATCCCGAACTCACGCCCGAAGGCACCCAGATGGCTCAAGACTTTGCAGCCACTCACAGTCAAGAACCCTGGGCCGCAATTTACACAAGTCCCATGCGCCGCACCCAAGCCACAGCTCGGCCCCTAGCCGAGGCTCTCGGTTTTGAGGCCCGGTTGCGAGAGGGTCTCAAAGAAATTCGCTACGGCGACTGGGAGGGTAAGACCCACGCCGAGGTGCAACAGCACTATGCCGAAGACTACATTCGCTGGATGACCGAGCCAGCTTGGAACCCGCCAACTGGCGGCGAGACCTCCGTCGAAATTGCCAACCGTGCCATGACGGTCGTCGCCGAAATTGAGGAGGAATTTACCGCCGGGCGGGTCTTGATCGTGTCTCATAAGGCCACGATCCGAATCATTCTGTGCAGCCTGCTTGGTATCGATCTCGGTCGCTACCGCGATCGCCTTGCCGCCCCTGCTGCCTCGGTCAGCGTCGTGCGCTTCGGCAAGTATGGCCCGCTCCTTGAGGCCCACGGCGATCGCTCCCACCTGCGCGCCGAGCTGCGCGCCCGCCCGGGAACTTAGCTTAGGGGCCCGGTCCCGGTATCCGGTATCCTGCAGGGAGAAATTTCTGCCGAATGGGGCCCCAATGTCGTCAAAAACAAGCAAACCCAATCCCCTCCGAACCCTCTTTTTCCTGGTAATTGGGCCACCGGCTGCCTTCGGTGCTTACTTCTTGGTGCTGGCCAACTTCAGCGTTCCGGCAGTTGTTGCCCGCCCGTATTGCGGGGTCTGTCGCGCGCTCGCGCTCTACGGCTTGGGAGCTATTTTCCTAGGGCTAACCGCCACCGCTGCAATTGGTTTGTTTGTCGCGGTGGCAGCCTTTACCTACTGGCTCGATCGCTATGGATTGCTCGAAGACATCATTGTTTATGCCTTGCTCGTTGCCTTGCTGCCGCTGAGCCTCGCTCTGGCTTACTTCGCGTTCGATCTTCCCGCCGAGTGGTGGCGTGTTTGGGTTAGTTCGCTCCTTTGCAAGGACTGCGCTTGAATGGCACGATCGAAGCATCTCAGAAAGCCGCCCGGGTGGGCGCAGCCAAATAACCGTGACCGTGCGATCGATTAACTGGCGAATTGACGGAAATAGCGGCATTGACCGCTGGCTTATCTGGCATACTCAGTAAGATGTTTCCATGCTGGGAATCTAAAGCTGAAGTCAAAGAATAGAGCGACACCCGTAGACTCCGTAGCCCAAGTACCCGTATGCCCGTAAAAAAAATCGATCCCAATCGTCGGCGCGATACTCGCAACACCAATCTCCCGCAGATCAACAGCAACATTCGCTTCCCGCAGATTCGCGTCGTTGCCAGCGATGGCGAGCAACTCGGGATCATGGCGCCCTCAGAGGCCCTAGAGATTGCTGAAGAGCGAGAATTGGACCTGGTACTCGTCAGTGACAAGGCCGATCCGCCGGTCTGTCGGATCGTCGATTACGGCAAATATAAGTACGAACAAGAGCGACGCGCCCGCGAGGCGAAGAAAAAGCAGCACACCGCAGACGTCAAAGAAGTGAAAATGCGCTACAAGATCGATGCCCACGACTACGAAGTCCGCATCAATCAAGCCAAGCGCTTTCTCAAGAGCGGCGACAAGGTCAAAGCAACCGTAACCTTCCGCGGCCGCGAAATTCAGCACATCGACCTGGCCGAGACGCTCCTCAAACGCATGTTGGCCGACCTTGAAGAGTTTGCCGAGGTCCAGCAGGCACCCAAGCGGGAGGGCCGCAACATGATGATGATGCTTACTCCCAAAAAAGCTTGACTGCTGCCCAAAAACCCAGGTCTTGGCAGGTTATCAGTTCTCTCTCAGAATAGGAGATTAATTTTGTATACGTGAGGGGGATTCTTAAGCTCCTCGAACGTTCGTACACTCGTAGTGTTTCTATTCCTCAATCGGCTTGAGGAGCGCCACCCCATGATCCAGCCCGCTCGCAAATTGCACGCCCTCGGCGCCCGCCTCAAGCTTAACTCACTGCAGCTGCAACTCATTGTGGGGGTTGCCGCTGTTTCTGCGATCGGTCTTGGCAGCGTCGCCGTTTGGTTCGGCTGGCGCATGGATAGTCTTTTGCTGGCGGCCCATCGAGATAATGTCGAGCGCGTCATCGAGCGCTTGCCCGCTCACGTTGAGATGTATGAGGAAGTCTACTCCTACCGGCAAGCGGTCCAGAAATCCATCAATCGACTCGCCAGAGACGACCTGCACCTCTGGATTGAAGACCCCCGGGGCGAGACAATTTGGTACTCCCCTGCCATGATTGCCGATGAGGCTGAGGGCATCCCCGTCATCCAACAGTTGCAAGCACTGCCGTTTCGCGACGACCGCCTCGGCATTGTCGAGATCGACGGGCGCTACTGGGCCTACTGCTCCCAGCGCCTGCAGCTCGACGGGCAATTGCTGGGCACGGCCTTCGTTGCAGAAGATATCAACGCCAATCGGCTCCTATTCGTGCGCTTGGTGCGCAACCTCGTGCTGGCGAGTGTGGTGTCCGTTACCGTCATGATTGTCGTGCTGACCCTCTATATCCGCCGCTCGCTCGCTCCATTGCAGGTCATGTGTCGCTTGGTGGAGCGCGTTTCAGCAGAGCATCTGCAAGCAGAGTTAGGCCAGCTCGCTGGCGCTCCAGACGAGGTCCGCTCTCTGACCCGTGCCTACGATCGCATGCTAGGGCGACTCTCAGACTCCTGGGAGCAACAGCGTCAATTTGTCAGCAATGTTTCCCATGAATTGCGCACGCCCCTGGCGATTGTTTCGGGCTACTTGCAGAGCACGCTCCGTCGGGGCGACAACCTCACCACCATGCAGCGCGAGGCTCTCGGCATGGCTTCTGAGGAAGCCGACCGAACGATTCAACTATTAGGCGACTTGTTGACCCTTGCCCGGGCAGATAACGGTCAAATGCATTTCCACCTCGACTGGCTCGAGCTGGAGGACTTTTTAGAAACTGTCGCGCCCATGGCCGCCCAGGTGAGCAAGCGCGAGATCGTTCTCGAGCTCGATGCGCGCGATGTCGTGGTTCGCGCCGATCGCGACCGGCTCAAGCAGGTGCTGCTCAACCTGCTCGACAATGCCGTCAAGTATTCGCCAGCCGACACGCCAGTGACGTTGCGACTGAGCGTAGCGGGGGATCGGGCTCAAATTCAGACCATCGATCGCGGTCGAGGCATTCCGCTACCGGACCAAGCTCGTATCTTCGAGCGCTTTTACCGAGTCGATGAGGCGCGCGCCCGTTCGACCGGCGGCACGGGTTTGGGTCTATCGATTGTCAAGACACTTGTTGAGGGCATGGGTGGCAGCATTAGCGTGCGCTCGCGTCCTGGCGATGGCAGCACTTTCACCGTATCGCTGCCGTTGGCTTCCCAGGGGGTGCTGCCGCCTGCCAAGCGTGTCGAGAGCTACTCGGTCGGCGCGCCGCCTCGAGCTGCTTCCGCCTCGCTGGCCGGCAAGTGATTTTTAGCTGCCTCTGGTGCGACATCTCGAGCGCTCCTGTCGGAGGCGACTTCACCGCGAAATGCCAGTAGGTCGAACCAAAATGTCGTTCCGACTCCCACCTCGCTGATGAGATGAATTTGGCTGTGGTGTTTTTCGATAATGTTGCGCACGATCGAGAGGCCCAAGCCCGTGCCTTCGAGGGTGTGGACTTGATTTTCAACCCGGAAAAACCGGTCGAAGATGGCTTGGCGATCGGGTGCGTCGATGCCGATGCCCGTATCGGCAACTTCCACGCGCACCATTTCGCTTTCTTTGTCGGGCGTGCGATAGGCCCGGATGGCCACTCGGCCCCCAGATTTGGTGAACTTCAAGGCGTTACCCATTAAGTTGGCAAGAACCTGCAAGAGCAAGTCGTAGTTACCCAAGACTGCCGGCAACTTCGGCTCGATTTCCCGGCCGATTTCAATGCCTTTGTCGCGGGCGTTGAGGTGGTAGGTGCGTAGGGTCTGCTCGATGGGCTGTGGCAGCTCGACCGACCCCATTTGGTAAACTTTTGCCGACTCTAGCCGCGAGAGATCTAAAACATCGTTGACCAGCCGCGTCAGGCGATCGGTTTCGTTGTTGGTGGTTTGCAGAAATTCTCGCCGCTCCGTTTCGCTGAGATCTTCGCCGTATTCGTAGAGGGTTTCGATAAAAGACTTGATGTTAAAAAGCGGCGTGCGCAACTCGTGGGAGACATTGCTGATAAATTGGCTCTTGGCTTTGTTGAGCTCGACTTCACGGGTGATGTCTTGCACGGTGATGGCAATACCCCTGACACTCGGCAGGAGACGATCGCGCACGCGGCTGAGCAGAATGCGCACCGTACGCTCGTGGACGCCACCCAGGGTGACGCGGAACTCGTCGCGAATCGTCGCTTCGTCGTGGCGATCGCCGGCGAGTAATTGTTGCAGGGGGCGCGCGATCTCCCGAGCGATCGTCGCCGGGAGATAGTCGAGCACGGTGCCATCGCCTAGGTTGCGCCCCTCCCAATCGAACAGGCGGCGGGCAGTTGGATTGGCCAGAACGACGTGCAAGTTGGGGTCGAGAAGAACGGCACCATCGGCAATGGTCGAAACGAGGGTGTCGAGCTTGGCTTTCTCGGCCGTGAGTTCTTCGATGTTTTGCTCCTCGTAGTTGGCCAGACGCTCGGCCATGTCATTGAAGCTGGCAATCAACTCGCCCAACTCGCCCCCAAAGGGTAACTCGATGCGCTGGCGGAAGCGACCGGCCGCGATGTTGCGCACGCCTTGGAGGAGTTCTTTGATCGGGCGCGTGATCGTCAGAGCGTTGAGAACGACCCCGAGAATGACCATCGCCCAAATGGTGATGAAAACTGCGATCGTCACATCGCGAGTCAGATTAGAAGAGGCCGCCACTGTCGGATTGGGATTGATGCCGACAGCCATAACCCCTAGGGGATCGCCCTCGCGCTCGAGGGGAACGAAGACATCGGTCACCTCACCATCGGGCGTTAGGTGCTGGCGCACTAGGGGACGCTCGCTATCGGGCGAGTACGTGTCGGGCAGTTGAATGCGGCGGCTGATCGTCAGGGAGTTTTGCCCCTCTGCTTCAGAGAAGGGAATGCCGAAGAAAATTTCTCCCTCGCGATCGGCGAAGAGAATGTAACGAATGCTCGAGGTGCTCACATAAAAGCGCCCAGAAAATAAAGCCAGCTCTTCGAGATTGCCTTCGGCGAGCATCGGCGCGACGTTAGAGGCCAGCAGCAGCCCTAAATCTTTGCCGAAGCGGCTTTCGTAGGAGCGGGCACTTTCTTGAATCGTGTTGACGGCCCAAAAAGTCAAGCCGCTCATAATCAGAGAAACGGCCAGGGTAGCGGCAGCCATGAGCCGCGTTTGTAGAGTGAAGTCGGACCACCAACGGGCCAACAACTGGCGAATAACTCTCAAAAGCTCTAGCAAAGTACCGCCGCGCGATCGCGCCAACTAAAGAATTTGGACTAATTTTATTGCATTCTCTCTCAGGGGTTTGCTTCCGCAGGCGGACAAGCGGTCGAGGGCGACACTGCTGGTGCGTGCCCCCCCAGAAGCAACCACCCCAGAGCGCGAATGATATCGCGGGCGCGCTCGTACCCAGACTCGGGCGGAATGTCGGGGCGCGGATAGGTCGCAAACGTGAAGGTGATGCCGCGGCTGCCGAGAACGACTGTAGCGATCGCCGCCGCCCGCGGCTGGTGGTAATCGTTAGTGACTACATACAAATGCTCGACCTCGGCTGCGGCCACATCCCCCACTAGGGTAGTAAAGTTGCCAACGGTATCGAGGGCGCTGTAGTCGCGGCGGACCCGCTCGTCGGCAATCCCGGCCGCGCGAAAGATTGGGCAAGAGCGCGCCCGCGCGATCCCTGAAGAAACCCAAATCGGCAGCTCGGGATGCGCGCGCCCGAGTTCGGCGGCGAGGCGCTCGCGTTGGTGGCCGCCACCGAGCACGAGGATTCCCTGGGGCGCGGGGGCGCGGGTGGCGGCAATCTCGAGGCGCAGGCCCAAATAGCCTGCCAGGAGCGCGGGGAAAGCCATCGCGAGCACAACGAGCGCCCGGTGCCGGGCTCTGGGCAACGCGATGAAGCAGCGATCGCGGGACTTAACCATTATTAATGCCTTCCATAAGCTTGACTTAACCATCACAGAGGCACTTCTTGGCAAATCCTTAACGTGGCCCCGATAGCGTTGCTGGTTGGTTCTACCTCTATTGGTGTCGCGTCTGCGGCTGCGACGGTGTCGAGCGCGACTTTGCTAGAGGGGCACATATGAAGAGCGCCAAGTCTAAGGAGTTTTTATGACAGTAGCAGATGGATTCGAGAGCGCGAGCGTGGCTGACTTTGAGTTTCTCGGTGAGGTCACTTTTGAGACCGGGTTTACATTCGAGGGCACCGAAGTCGGCGGCCTCTCTGGCCTCGCTTTCGATGCAGCAGCCGATTCGTACTTTGCAATTTCCGACGATCGCGGCAGTAATGGCGATCCGCGCTTTTACACCCTGACGATCGACCTGAGCGACGGTGCCCTGGATGAGGGTGATATCGCTTTTACAGACGTCGTTCCTCTCCTCGCTGAGGATGGTGCGGCCTTTGAAGTCAACGAAACGGATTTTGAAGGCATTGCCCTGACGCCAATTGGCACGCTGGCAATTGCCTCCGAGCGCAACGATTTGCCGGGAGAGACGGGTCAGCCCCAGGTTTTTGCTTTTTCTACCGCCGGCGAGCAATTGGTCGAGCTGTCGATCCCGGATCGGTACATTCCCGATGCGGCCTTCGATGCGGAGGAGCCGCGCACCCAGGGCGTACGGAACAATTTGGCTTTTGAGAGCCTGACTATTACCCCGAACGGCGAATCCCTCTTCACCGCGACGGAAAATGCGCTGGTTCAAGATGGCCCCGAGTCGACGGTCGAGACCAATAGCCTGGCGCGCATCCTGCAGTTCGATACCGCCACTGACGAGCTGGTCGCAGAATTTTTCTACGAAGTAGAGCCGGTGCCCAACGTGCCGGAGCCTGCTGACGGTTTTAGCACTAACGGCCTCGTCGAGCTGCTGGCTCTCGATAATGCTGGCAATTTCCTGGCGCTGGAGCGAGCCTTCTCCGTTGGCGTTGGCAACACCGTTCGCTTGTTCCAAGTGAATCTCGACGATGCCCTAGGCATTGGCGGCATAGAAGCACTAGCGAATGCCGATGGTGAGGTCGTCACGGGTATCTTCGGTGCAGTCGAGAAGACTCTCATCCTAGACGTAGAAGCAGACCTTGGTATCGAGCCCGACAACCTCGAAGCCCTTGCCTTCGGTCCAGTCCTCGAAGACGGCCGCCAATCGCTGATTATTGCCAGCGATAACAACTTCAGCGACACGCAGGAAACGCAATTCCTCGCCGTTGCCTTGGACATCGAGCTTGGAGAACCCAATACTCTTGTTAATGGCGTCGGCAGCGGCGACGTCAGCCAGGATTCGGTCGTGCTTTTTGCTCGCAGCATCGCTCCAGGCGACCTTACTTTCGAAGTCTCTACCGATCCGGAGTTTGCTATCGATGCTGCCGATAGCTTTACGATCGTAGAAACCGTCACCGATACCGATATCCCAGTTCGAACGTTTGTTGACGGCCTGCTGGAGCCCAATACTGAATATTTCTACCGCGTCACCGATGCAGCGGGAGATCTCGAGACCGGACGGTTTGTGACTGCTGCTGAAGTTGGCGATCGCACGGGTCTGACCTTCGGTGTCTCTGGAGATTACCAGCAAGCACCGCCATATCCCATTCTCAACACCGCAGCCGAGAGCGAGTTGGACTTTTTCCTCCAGCTCGGCGACACCATCTTCGCTGATATTGAGACCCCCGGGCTCCCCGACGTCAGTCAAGCGAGCACCCTAGAAGAATTCCGCGCGAAGCACGATGAAATTCTCAGCCCGCGCGCGGGATTGAGTGCCGTTACCGAGCTTTATCGCTCTACCGCCAACTTTGCCACCATCGATGACCACGAACTCGTCGATAACTTTGCAGGCGGTGCCGCACCGGGAGACTCTCCCGACGCTCCGGACATTGGCTCATCCGATACCCCCCTCTTCACCGATGATGTGGAGTTTGTCAACGATACCCAAGCCTACGAAGACGCCCTACAGGCCTTCCAGGAATTTCACCCGATTCGCGACGAGTTCTTCGGCGATACCGGTGACGATCGCACAGCCGGAGAGCGCCAGCTTTACCGCTTCCGGGAGTTTGGCAGCGATGCGGCCTTATTCGTCCTCGACAGTCGCTCCTTCCGAGATGCTCAGCTGCCACCAGCAGACCTGGCAGACCCGACTGAATTTTTGGTCAATGCCTTCGATCCCGACCGTACCCTCTTGGGCCAGGCTCAGTTGGATTTGCTGTTCGAGGATCTGCTGACGGCCCAGGAAAATGGCGTGACTTGGAAGTTTATTAACATTCCCGAGCCGGTACAAAATTTTGGCGTGGTCACAGCTGAAGATCGCTTCGAGGGCTACGCTGCCGAACGGACGGAGGTCCTGCAGTTTATTGATGAGAACGACATCGATAATGTTGTCTTTTTGGCAGGAGACTTCCACGGCACCATCGTCAACAACTTGACGTACCAGCTCGGACCGGGTCAGGAGCAGATTGCCACTAACGCCTTCGAAGTTGTTACGGGTCCGGTTGGCTTTTTTGACGGGCTCTTCGGACCGAATGTGGTGGCCCTCTCGGCAGCAGCCGGGCTCATTCCCCCCGAGCAATTAGATTTCTTCAATGGCCTCCCTGTGGCTCCCGACCCCGACAATATTGTTGATGATGCCGATGATTTCGTCGAGCAGCTGCTCATCGCCCAAACAGATCTCTTCGGTCTCGACCCGGTGGGGCTGGATAACAACCTGCCGCAGGCAGAAGGGCTCATCGACGCAACCCTCCTCCAGGGGGATTATGTCGCGGGCAACAACTTCTCCTGGGCCGAGTTCGATATCGATGCTGTCACCCAAGAACTCACGGTCACGGTCTTCGGGATCGATGCCTTCTCTGAGGCGGATATTCTGGCCGACCCCGAGGCAATCTTGGCCCTGGAACCGTCGATTATCAGTCAGTTTGTCGTGTCTCCCCAAGGATTTGCCCTGGCAGAAGAGCCTCTCGCCGAGCTAACGGGCTTTGCCGAGCTACCCGCCGAGACCTTTGCTGAGGGCCCGCCATCTGGTGCTGCGGTCGATGCTAATGGCTTCACTGGCCCCTTCATCGGCCAGCCCGTCCAAGGCTTCAGCGGCGTGCAGTTTGCTCCCGGCTCCGATGCTGACAACGACGATACCTTCCTCTTCCTCGCTGACAACGGCTTCGGCGGTCAGGGCAATAGCGCCGACTTCCTCCTGCGCCTGTACGAGGTCACTCCTGATTTTGAAACCGGCGAGGTTATCCTCGAGACCAACGATGAAGGCTTGGTCACCAGCGACAGCTTCATCCAGCTCTCCGACCCCGATAACTTGATTCCCTTCGACATCGTCAACGAAGACACCGAAGACCGCCTCTTGACCGGCGCTGACTTCGACATCGAGTCTTTTGTCATCGCTGAAAATGGCGACCTGATTATCGGCGACGAGTTCGGGCCCTTCTTGCTGCGGTTCAATAGCGCAGGCGAACTCATCGAAGCGCCGATCGCGACGCCCAACATCACTGATGTTGAAGGGGCCGCTCCCTTCGTGCTCTCGCCCCAGAACCCCGAGGTGCTCGCCGGCAATGCCGTAGCCAACATCGGCGGCTCCAATGGCTTTGAGGGCCTGGCCTTCAGCCCCGACCGTACCACCGCCTTCCCGCTGCTCGAAGGGGCTGTTGAGGGCGACCCGGAAGATGCCTTGCGAATTTACGAGTTCGACCTCGAAACCAACGAGTTTGCCGACGAACTCGTCGGCTTCTACCAGCTCGAAGACCCCGACTTCGCTATTGGCGATTTCACGCCGATTAACGAGAACGAGTACCTGGTTATCGAGCGCGACCAGCTGCAAGGTGCCGAGGCTGCCTTTAAGCAGGTCTTCAAAGTGGACCTCTCCGAGGTGGATGAAAATGGCTTCGTCGAGAAAGAGCTCATCGTCGACTTGCTCAATATCGACGACCCCAACGACCTCAATGGCGATGGCGAGACCATCTTCACCTTCCCCTTCGTGACCATCGAAGACGTGTTGGTGCTCGATGAGAACACCATCTTGGTAGCCAACGACAACAACTTCCCGTTCTCCATCGGTCGCGACTTCAGCGGCGAAGAGATTGACAATAACGAAATCATTCAGCTGACCCTAGACGAGCCCCTCGACCTCGACCCCAACATCCCATTCCTAGTGGATGATGCCCCCGTCGTCGATGATGCGCCCATCTTCGGCACTGCTGGCAATGACACCGTCCTAGGCGGTGTCGACACTGATGCCGACGACGACGTCATTATTACTGGTGCAGAAGACGATATCATCGATCTCGGCCTTATTGCTGGCGATGATGTTGGTGAGAATGCGATTCTCTCTGGCAGCGGTGGCGACGAGATTTCCGTGACCGCTGGCGATCGCGCCTTCGGTGGTAGTGGCAACGATACCCTCATTGCCGAAGACAGCCTCGGTGGCAACCGCATGTCTGGCGGTGCGGGCGATGACAGCTTCTTCTTGGGCGCAGACGATCGCGCCCTTGGTGGCGCAGGTGACGACACCTTCTTCGTTCTCGGTGGCGGCAACAATATCCTGTCTGGGGGTACGGGCAGCGATGTCTTCGTTCTCATCCCTGGCCCCGGCGATCTGCCGGCAACAGCCAATGCGATCGTGGACTTTGAGGTCGGCACCGATTTCCTCTCGACGCCCGGACTCGACTTTGGCGAGCTGAGTTTTGTCGGTGATGAGATTTTGGTGGGTGCCACCCCAATCGCGACTCTGCTGGGCATTGATACCTCAACTCTGACAGCCGAAGATTTCACGACCAGCTTGTAATCGAAGACTGTTTGTTTGAGCCGCTGAGTCACAGGCGCGCTCGAACAAATTAATCTCCACAACACCAAAAGAGAGAATGGCGGTAATTCGTCGCAATCTCTTTTGGTGTTTCTTATTTGCCAGCAAAAATTAATACCTTTCTCAGGATTACATGCTGACCCGAACCCAAAAGCCTAAGCTCTTTCGGGCACTATTCCATCGAAAAAAGTTCCGCCTCGACGCCCCTAAGGGAGCTGCAGCAATGAATTGGATGCAGGTTCTCGTAGTTTCCAGAAAGGATATTCACAAAATGCATAAAGGTTGGCTGCACTTGGGTCGATGGCCGATCGCCGCCGATATGGGGTCGAGCCGTTGACTTTAGCTACAACAGTTCTTATTATCTGAAACCGACTGGTTCGGATGGTTGGAGCCAGCCGTCTCAGAATTGGATAAACTTTCTCAGGAGAATTTAATCCCATGGCAACGTTTGATGGCACTGAAGACAACGACGTTTTTACAGGCGGACCAGAAGACGAACTGATTACCGGTCTGGGGGGCGACGATAGCCTCAACGGTGCCGGTGGTAATGACACCATTGATGGGGGTGCGGGTAACGACACTCTCGAAGGCGATATCGGTGACGACACGATTATCTCCGATGCGCTCGATGTTATCGATGGTGGCGAAAACGGTGAAGGTGGCGACACGGTCGACTTCTCCGGTGCCGCAGCCGGCATCATCATCGATCTCGATATCAACACGCCAGCCCCCGGCCCAGAATCTCAAGATGGCGGCCTCCTCGATGCTCCACCGGCTGCCGGCGGTCAGGTGTTGCTCGAGGTTGATGACATTGAGAACGTTATCGGCACCGACTTCGACGACGGCCTGTTTGGCAACAACGAGGTGAACGTCCTCGAAGGCCTCGGCGGCAACGACATCATCCATTCCTTCGGCGGCGCAGACACCCTCGATGGTGGCGAAGGTACGGACACGGCGCTATTTTCTGCTAGCCCCGGCGTCACCGTCGATCTCGATGAAGCGGGCAATGCGACCTCTTCTTTCGGAGATACTCTGATCGCTATTGAGAACCTCACCGGTTCTGCCAGCGGTCCTGACGAGCTCGCAGGCAACTCTGGAGACAACGTCCTCAACGGCCAAGGCGGTGAGGACATCCTCAACGGTGAAGGTGGCGACGACACCCTGATCTCTGACGGGCTCGATGTCATCGATGGTGGCGAAGGCATCGATACGGTCGATTTCTCGGACGTGGCCGATGGCGTCTTTGCCAACCTGACCGACGGCACCGTTTCTACTCCTGTGACGGTTGCCAACGATGGGTCGGTCGACCTCTCGGGCTCTGGTGCAGCCCCGACTGCAGTTGACTTGAGTGTCGGCACCACCCGCCTCACCAATCAAGCCGCTAATGCTGCTGCAGCACCGGAGTTCCCAGCCCAGGATGTGGACATCTTCACGATTACCGTTCCTGAGGGTGCGGTTCTGACCGAACTCTTCTTGACCGAATTTGTCTCCTCCGATAACGTCGGCTTCCTCGCCGTGGTCGAAGGTGATATCTTCCCGGCAGATGCCCTCGCAGGCGGTGCAGACACCAGCACCTTCTTCGGTCTGGCCATCTTCGGCGATGGCGGCCCCGACGATGCCCTGACAGGAACCAACATCCTACCTGCGATCGCTGCTGGTGGCGGACTCGTCCCCCCCGATGCCTTCCAGCCTTTCGATGCCGATGCTGGCCTCGGCCCGGGTACCTTCACCTTCCTGTTCCAGCAGCTCGGACCCGTCGTTATCGATTACTCTCTCGATTTTGTTGTTGAGGCGCTCGAGGGCACGACTGCCAGCGTGACCGCTGTCGAAAACCTGATTGGTTCGGCTGGCGTTGACGTACTCATCGGCGATGACGCGGCCAACGCGCTAATTGGCAACGAGGAGAATGACATCCTCGATGGCGGTGCTGGGGAAGACACCCTCGATGGCGGTGCCGGTGACGACACAATTATCTCCGACGGGCTCGATGTCATCGATGGTGGCGAAGGTATCGATACGGTCGATTTCTCCGGCGCGGCTGAGAATGCGACGGGCGGCCCCTTCACGGGAATCATCGTCGACCTGGATGTCAATTCCGCCGGTCCTGCGGGCGAACCCAGCGAAGACGGTGCCATCCTCGATGCTCCCCCGGCTGCTGGCGGCGTTCAAATTGGCAACCTCGAGGTTGACGACGTTGAGAACGTCATCGGCTCCAACTTCAACGACGGTCTGTTTGGCAACAATGAAGTCAACGTCCTCATCGGCCTCGGCGGCGACGACCTGGTGCATGGCTTCGCTAACGACGACTTCTTGTCGGGCAGCGCCGGTATCGATACGGTGCTCTTCGCTGCAGCTCAGGAAGGCGTCATCGTCGACCTCAACGCTCAAGTTGATGAGGCAGAGTTCTCTCAGATTGTCGATGGCACCCTGGATGCGACTTTTGCCGCAACGGGTGGCGCGGGCAACAACGTGCTCTCCGGTTTTGAGAATGTCACGAGTGGCTCTGGCGACGACGACATCACCGGCGATGCGGGCGACAACGTCCTCAACGGCAATGCGGGCAGCGACACCCTCAGCGGTGGCGAAGGCGATGATACCTTCATCTCCGACGCGCTCGATGTTATTGATGGGGGCGAAAACGGTGAAGGCGGCGACACGGTGGATTTCTCTGCCCTCGAGGCGGGCATCATCGTTGACCTCGATGTCGAATCTGCGGGCCCCATGGGCACTCCCGGCCAGGATGGCGGCATTCTCCTGGCTGGGCCAATGATGGTCGATGGTGTAGAGCCCGAGGATAATATCTCCCAAGAGATAGATGATATTGAAAATATCATCGGCACCGACTTCGACGACCTGCTGCTGGGGAACAACGAAAGCAACACCATCCTGGCAGGGGCGGGCAACGATACTCTGGCAGGCATTGCCATGGATGACTTCTTGGATGGGGGCGACGGCATCGACACGGCCCTGTTCACCTTCGCACCGGCACCCTTAATCGTGGATCTGGCTATCACCGGGCCTCAGGATATTGGGCCGCCCGGGACCGACACTCTCATCAACATCGAAAATGTGAGCGGTTCGAACTTTGCGTCGGACACCATTCTGGGCAACGAGGAAGACAACGTTCTGAGCAGTCTGGCCTTCGATGACGTCCTCGACGGCCGAGGCGGCAACGACACCCTTGACGGTGGCGAGGACAACGACACCCTAAATGGTGGCGAGGGTGATGACAGCCTCATTGGCGGTACCGGTGACGACATCCTCGATGGCGGCACGGGCAACGACACCCTCGACGGCGGCGAAGGCACTGACACGGCAGTGTTTGTCGGCAACCAAGCTGACTTTGAGGTAGAACTCGAGGCAGATGGCTCGGTCGAAGTCGAAATCGATGGCACCGAGACGCTCCTGCTCGACATTGAGGTTATCAGCTTCGATGATGGCGATATCAACGTTGCCGATCTTGTCGTCGAAGATGATGATGACGTTCTCGAACTCGTTGTCGGCACTGCCGGCGATGATGAGTTCGTCGGCGGCGACGAGACCCCTGACGGCGTCTTATTCGATGCCATCGAAACCCTGGTCATTTCTGGAGCCGGCGAAGACACGATTGACCTGTCACTGGCTGGAGAAGCTGCAGAAGACAATATCGTTCTGTCTGGTAGCGATGGCGACGAAATCTTCGCTAGCACCGACGACATCATCTTTGGTGGCAACGGCAACGACATTATCGCTACCAGCAGCAGCGAAGGCGGCAACCGCGTCTCCGGTGGTGCGGGCGACGACGAGTTCTTGATCGGCGGCAGCAACGATCGCATCTTGGGTGGTGCGGGCAACGACACCTTCACGGCCTTCGATGGCGGCGATAACCTCCTTGCGGGTGGTGCGGGTGATGACATCTTCCGCATCGTTGATGACGAGGGCACCCCGACTTCAGCCAACACCATTCTTGATTTTGAGATTGGCGCCGACATTGTCGAGATTGCCGCTTCGGTCTTCGGCGAGGGCGACCTGACGCTAGAGGCTGGCAGCAACGACATCGTTCTGGATGGCAATATCCTGGCAACCCTCTCGGGCGTCGATGTCTCCACGCTGAGCGTCGGCGAAGATATCTTCTTCGTCTAGTTTTCGCCGTTGAGGATTCGATTGCCAGTTTGCGATCGAAGACTGTTTGTTTGAGTTTCTAAGTCACAGGATCGCTCGAACAAACTAATTTCCGAAACACCACAAGAGAGGATGGCGACAATTCGCAGCAGTCTCTTTTGGTGTTTTTTGTTTATCAGTGAAGATTAAGGCTCTTCTCAGGATTGTGTGATGGCTCGCGCTCGAAAGTCCGGACTTTCTTGGATATTGTTTGCTGACGATTTCTGGTGGCTTTCGGAGAAGATACCCACAAAATAGCTAAAAGTTGGCCATCCTCAGGTCGATGACCGATTGCGGCAGACGGTAGGATTGTGTTGCGGTTTATTACATAGTGAGCCGTAGCTGACAGCTACAACACCTACCAGTGGCAAAGTCAGTTTTCGCGATCGTGAAAGAGAATGTGTCGATAAGCCTAGTTAACTTGTGAGTGGAAAGCTAAGTCATGAGCAGTATTTTTGGTATCCTTGGTATTTTCGGTAGCTCCCCGAGCGCTCCAATCGTTTTAGAAGAAGACGATAGCGCTATTATTCGCAACGATCTCGTCGCGGTGCCTGCTATTCCCGCTGTCACCATTGCTGGCGAAGATGCTCGTTTAATTGTGACCGCATCGGGTTCGATCTCTGCACCTGATGCGGGCAATACGGCGGTAGAAGTTTCCGGTGAAGATGCCTTTGTTCTCAATCGCGGTTCGGTCTTTGGCGATCTCAATGGCATTATCTCCACTGGCGACGAACTGCATCTACTCAATAGCGGTTTAATTGCTTCCAACAGCCGTGCAGTCGATCTGGCCGGTGGTGATGATTTGTTTGCGATCAATCGGGGTGAGATTCTCGGTACGGGCGACCAACGTAACGGCACGCTCTACATTGACGGTGATGTGGACAGTGCTACGGTCATTAACAGTTTCCAGGGCACGATTGATGCTGGGGAAGGCAACCTCGGCGATGGCATCTCCGTGCAAGTGGGTGCAGCCAGCGAAGATGCAGAGAGTGAAGATATTCAAATCTCTAACTTCGGGACCGTGGCCGGTCGCGGTCAACCATTATTTGCCGATGGCGATCGCGTTGATGCCAATGGTTCTAGCGGCGTGCGGTTCTTCAACGGCTCCGGGCAAGAAGAAGCCATTATCGAGGGCCGGCTTTTCAACGCCGGGACGATTAGCTCGGAAGCAGAAGTCGGTTTCTTAGGCGGGGTCGTCGTTGAAGACGGCGTTGCCTTTGATGGCACGATCTTCAACACGCGCAGCGGCCTCATCGAAGGACCGCAAAATGGCCTCTACATCGGCAATGCCGAGCACGACCTGATCGTTAATAACCGAGGCACAATTGTTTCCGATAGCCGTGCGGTCAATCTCGATGGCAGTGGCGTCACCTTAATTAACAGCGGCGATATCCTGGGCACGGGTAACCAGCGCAACGGCACGGTCTACGCCGATGGCACGGCCAATGACATCGAGGTTTTCAACCGCCGTCAGGGTCTTATCGATGCCGGCGAAGGCAACGAAGGTTCGGGCTTCGGTGCTGAGATTGGAG
>CAYTBI010000018.1:0-39620 GCA_964435975.1 uncultured bacterium | reverse complement strand
CCATTATCAACTCCGGCACCATCACCTCGGAAGGCGCCAACGGCACAGTAGCAGGCGTCCGCTTTGTGAATGGTGTCTCCTTCCAGGGCACATTCGATAACTCCGGCACGATCTCCGGCGTTCAGAACGGCGTTTACTTCGGTAACCCAGTCGAAGCGGGTGGCGGCGACCACACGGGTGGCGTCTTCAACAACACCGGTTTGGTCTCTTCGGATAGCCGCGCGCTAAACATCGATGGCATCGGCCTCACAGTCGATAACTCCGGCACTTTCCTGGGTACGGGCAACCAGCGCAACGGCACGGTCTACGCCGACAGCACCGCGCAAGACTACACCTTCAACAACCTCGAAGGTGGCCTTATCGATGCCGGCGAAGGCAACGAAGGTTCGGGCTTCGGTGCTGAGATTGGAGCCGAAGGCAACACCTTCACCCTGTTCAATGAGGGCACCATCACCGGGCGCGGCAACGCTGATGCGGCCCTCAACACGGCCGGCGACGGCGTGCGTGTCGGTAATGTGGGCAATGTCGGTATCGCCGATGCGACCATTATCAACTCCGGCACCATCACCTCGGAAGGCGCCAACGGCACAGTAGCAGGTCTGCGCGTCGTCGATGGCGTTGGCTTCCAGGGCATGCTGATTAACATTGAAGATGGTGTCATCTCCGGCCTCCAGAACGGCCTCTACATCGGTAATGCCGAGCATGACCTGACGATCGCCAACGCGGGCACCATTGCTTCTGGTAGCCGTGCGGTCAACCTCGATGGTGACAATATCGCTTTCGTTAACGATGGCGAGGTTCTCGGTACGGGCGATCAGCGCAACGGTACGGTTTACATCGATGGCACTGGCGATGACATCGCTATTTTCAACGGAGAAGCTGGCGTTATCGATGCGGGTGAAGGAAATTCTGGCAGTGGTATATCCGTCCAGGTCGGTGCTGCTGGCGATGCCGTAACCGAGAACATCGACATTGTTAACGATGGCCTGATTCAAGGTCGAGGCACCGATAACGTTCCTGCAGGCGTCCGCTTGTTCGTTGGGGCTGGCCTGGCTGAAGCCACCTTCATAGGTAGCATTCTCAATGGAGCCGACGGCATCATTGCCGCCGCGGAAGCTGCAGGCATCCTCATCGAAGCAGGCGTCGTTTTCGATGGGGACATCGTCAATGATGGCCTGATTGAGGGTGGCAATGACCTCGCGATTGATGCAGCTGGCGCTCTGGGTGCTGTCGATGTCGTCAATAACGGCGAACTGGTCGGAGACGTTCTGCTCGGCCAGGGCAATGACAGCTTCACGCAAAACTCTGCTGGCGCGACTGCGACTGTCTCGGGTGGCGAGGGCAGCGATGTCTTCGGCGTCCTGGCAGGTACCCTGAATGTCGAGGACTTTGTGGCGGGAGTAGATATTCTCGACCTCAGTGGTTTCTTCGGCAGTGCCGCAGACGCCCTAGCCGCAGCAATGCAAGATGGCGATGCAACGGTCTTCGACCTTGGGGCTGGCAGTGCTTCTCTGGTCTTGAGTGACGTTGATGCTGGCGAACTGACGGTCGATAGCTTCGCGATCGCCTAGGGCAGCGGGGTTGAGACCGAGTCTGCAAGTTTGGACTGCACATCTAGATTGCCGGTGGGCCGCATCGGTATTTGATATCCGATCGGCCCTCGCGACCCAGGACTGCAGGTAAATTTGCAAAAAAGCGATCGCCCCGAAGAGCGATCGCTTTTTTGCTGGGTCGCCGCAGATTTTCTGACCTTTTGGTTTGTAGTCTACGGTATTTCCCAACCTTTAGGTAAATCTTAAGTTATCTCCAAACGCGCGCCGCGACCGAACGGCTGTGGGGTTCCCTCGTTACACTACAGGTACGCAACTTCACTGAGAGCAAGCGCTCCTGGCAGGAGCCGCCGCGTGGCCTGAGGCAGACCGAAAATGCTTTTTTTTAAGGAGTTTGAGGCTTTTCCGGCCGGGCTTCGAGCGGACGCTTGCTGTTGAAAGTCGGTCAAATCCAGAGTGTTTATGCTGGAATATCTTCCTCCTCTCAACGAACACAATCTTCCCTATCCCGATACGATTCATCCAATCGTAATTCACTTTACGATTGCGATGGTTTTGTTTGCCGTTTTCTGCGATGCAGTCGGTTACTTTACGCGCAACCCTCGCCTTTACGAGGTGAGCTGGTGGAATTATGCCTTTGCGACGGTTTCGATTTTTATTGCTGTCATCTTCGGACAAATTGAGGCTGGCTTAGCGGAACCCTACACCGCAGCAGTCACAACGCTCAACCTGCACACCACCATTGGGTGGTCGCTATCGGGTATTGTCGCCGCGATAACCGCCTGGCGATACATCCTTCGCTCGCGCGACCCAAAAGTATTGCCCGTCTCTTTTCTGGGAACGGGCCTATTACTGACGGGCATTGTTTTCTACCAGGTTTACCTTGGAGACATGCTCGTTTGGGTCTACGGCCTGCACTCTGCCCCGGTTGTCGAAGCCACGCGGGAGGGCATATTGTGACGATTTTTCTAATCGAGCAGATCCCAGGGAGCTTTAGTGCCAATGGATTGCCTTACAGCATTCCCATCCATCCAAACCTAGTGCATTTGACCCTGGGACTGTTTATTGCTGCGATTTCCTTCGATATTGTTGGCGTTTTCTTCCCGCTCGAAAAGCAGGTCTTCAAGCTGTTTGATATCCCCGCCACGCGCTCGAATTTCTTCGATGTGGGCTGGTACAACATGGTCGCGGCGGCAGTCATAACTTTTTTCACCGTGGCGACGGGCTTTTACGAGATCTTGCTGGCGGATTATACCGACACGACGAGCGCCTGGGGCCTCCAGGGAACGGAGACCATGCTCTGGCACGGTGTTGGCGGGGTTCTGCTGCTGTTGCTCATCGTTGCCATGACCGTCTGGCGAGGGTTTCAGCGCTTTCTGTGGCGCCAAGACCGCTCCCAACAAGTGCAGTGGAGCTATCTGTTGGCAGGGCTATTTATTTTCACTTTGATGTTCGCCCACGGTACGCTGGGGGCTCACCTGGGTGGCGAATTCGGCGTTCACGTCAGCGCCGATCGCCTATTGCGGCTCGGGGAAGATCCGAACGTCCTACTCAAATAATGCAAGCGTTATGAAGATTCGCACGATTGCCATTTTGGTCGCGGTCGCGGTCGCCCTCGGGGGTGCTGGCCTGTGGGTCGGGCAGTTGGCCTACAGTTGGCTGCCGCCCCAAGCCTCGGCAGAATCGATACTAATTGACGATCTGTTCAGCTTCATGGTCGCGATCGGCACGATGATTTTCCTTGGCGTGACGGGCACGCTAAGCTATTCGGTTCTCTTCCAGAGAGCCGGCAAGTACGATTCGAGCGATGGCCCTCACATCGAAGGCAATACCACCCTCGAAGTCGTTTGGACGGCTATTCCCTTTGCCCTGGTGCTGTGGATCGCCATCCATAGCTACCAAATCTACAATCGGATGGCCATTATCGGCTCTCCTGCAGGTTCCTCGCCGGGAACGGAGCGCGCCGCCGCCCTTCCCCCCGATGGCCTGGGGATTGCCGCAGCCGAAGCTGCGACAACGACCGCACCGGCAATTGCCAAAGAAGAGTCCCCCGAGCGCATCCAAGTTCTCTCCAGGCAGTGGGCTTGGGAGTTCCGCTATCCTGGCCGGAATGTCAGCAGTGCCGAACTCCATCTCCCACGCGATCGGCGCATTCAATTCGACTTGCAATCTGAAGATGTCATCCACGGGTTCTATATCCCGGCTTTCCGACTCAAGCAAGATATCGTCCCCAACGAGCAAAAAATCTTCGAGTTGACCCCCATCCGCGAGGGGACCTACCGCCTGCGAGACTCGCTCTACAGCGGTACTTACTTTGCGGCAATGCAAGCCGATGTGGTTGTCGAATCCCCCGAAGCCTACGAGCGCTGGCTAGCCGACGCAGCCGAGCGCCAGCCGACTGCGGCCTACAACCAGGCCTTTGCCGAATACCAAAAAGCCCTCGCGTCCGATCGTCCCTCTGGCTGGGAGAGCATCCCACCCGCAGCACCACCGATCGTTAACTACCCCGGCACGGGCACCGTGCTGCCAGACACTTCTATCGAGTGACCCACAAGCTCGACTGCGCGACCGGTTTGCAGTTAGATCGGACTCCTCCTACAGAGACCACCCAAGCATCTCCAAATCATGACTAATCCCTCTGCTGCCGAAGCCATGACTTCGCCTGCTGTCGGCCAATCTCCTGGCGGCCCCTCCGAGAGCCCGTGGCGGTTTTTTACCTTCAGCACCGATCACAAAGTCATTGGCATCCAGTACATCGTTACGGCCTTTGTTTTCTTCTTAGCTGGCGGCCTGCTAGCGATGATCATGCGGGGCGAGCTGATTACACCCGATGCCGATCTCGTTCCCCGCACGGTTTACAATGGCCTGTTCACCATGCACGGCACCATCATGCTGTTTCTGTGGACGTTCCCGATTTTAGCGGGGCTCGCCAACTACCTAGTCCCGCTGATGATTGGCGCGCGGGACATGGCCTTTCCTCGCCTAAACGCGCTGGCATTTTGGATGGTGCCGGTCTTCGGCGTTATCTTGATGGCCAGCTTCTTCGTGCCGGGGGGCCCCGCCCAGGCCGGGTGGTGGTCCTATCCTCCCGTCAGCACGCAAAACCCCACGGGCATTCTCTTCAACGGCCAGTGTTTGTGGCTGATTGCCGTTGCCCTCTCGGGGGTCTCGTCGATCCTTGGGGCCGTTAACTTCGTGACGACGATTGTGAGAATGCGCGCCCCTGGGATGACCTACTTCCGCATGCCGCTCTATGTTTGGACGGTGCTGAGCGCTCAGATCATTCAGCTTCTGGGTCTGCCCGCGCTCACAGCCGGCGCGATTATGCTGCTGTTTGACTTGACTGCCGGGACGGGCTTTTTCGACCCGGCTCGAGGTGGCGACCCGATTTTGTACCAGCATTTTTTCTGGTTCTACTCCCACCCAGCGGTTTACGTCATCGTTCTGCCCATTTTTGGGGTTTTCTCGGAAGTCTTTCCGGTCTACGCGCGCAAGCCCCTCTTCGGCTACAAAGTTGTCGCCGTATCCTCGTTGGTCATTGTCGGGCTGAGTCTTATCGTTTGGGTCCACCACATGTTTGCCAGCGATACGCCCGGCTGGATGCGCATGTTTTTCATGTTCTCGACTATGCTCATTTCGGTGCCGACGGGCATCAAGGTCTTTGCTTGGGTGGCGACAATTTGGGGGGGCAAAATCCGCCTGAACAGTGCAATGCTTTTTTCCCTGGGCGGCTTGGTGATGTGGGTCTTCACGGGCATCCTTGGCATTATGCTCGGGTCCGTGCCGGTCGATATCCACGTCAACAACACCTATTTTGTCGTGGGCCACTTCCACTACGTCCTCTATGGGGTGGTGGTCATGGGGGTTTACGCCGCGCTCTATCACTGGTTCCCCAAAATGACCGGGCGCATGTACAACGAAGGGCTCGGCCAATTGCATTTTGTCCTGACGTTTGTGGGGGCCAATTTAAATTTCTTTCCCATGCACCCCCTGGGCCTGCAGGGTATGCCGCGCCGCGTTGCCTCCTACGATGCCGATTTTGCCTTTTGGAATGTAATCGCCAGTATCGGCGCCTTTTTGCTGGGCATGTCCACGCTGCCTTTCATCTTGAATATGGTGGGATCTTGGATTCAGGGCGAAAAAGCTCCGCAAAATCCCTGGCGGGCCATTGGTATCGAATGGCTGGTGTCGTCCCCGCCGACCCATGAAAACTTCGAAGAGTTGCCCGTCGTCATTGCCGAGCCCTATGGCTACGGTAAATCGAGCGAGCTAGTTTCCAACGCCAACGCACTTGAGGTCGCCCATGAGCAGCGCAGCTAATCTCGATTCTTCATCCGAGGCCACGCCAAACACTGCAGCCGTCCACGCCGAGCACGACGAAGCCGGCAACAGCATGTTCGGCTTCATTATCTTTTTGCTCTCAGAGAGTGTCATTTTCCTGAGCTTTTTTGTTGGCTACATCGTTTACAAGACAACCGCCCCCGAGTGGCTGCCTACAGGCGTTGAAGGTCTAGAAGTCAGGGAGCCGGCTATTAATACGGTCGTGTTGGTTTCGAGCAGCTTTGTGATTTATGTCGCCGAGCGCTATCTCCGCGATGACAACCTTTGGGGCTTTCGCGTCTTTTGGCTGCTGACCATGGTCATGGGGGGCTATTTTTTGTACGGCCAAGCCGTGGAGTGGCAAGGCCTCGAATTTGGCTTCACGGATGGAGTGTTTGGCGGCAGTTTTTACCTGCTCACGGGCTTTCACGGACTGCACGTTTTGACGGGCGTGCTTCTGCAGCTCATCATGCTGGGGCGGTCGTTTATCCCTGGTAACTACGATGGCGGTGAATTTGGCATCGAAGCTACCTCAATTTTCTGGCACTTTGTCGATGTCATTTGGATTATTTTGTTCGTGCTGATTTATATCTGGCAATGAGGGAGCCTCATGATTATTGATGACCGGCACTACGATGCGATCGTTATCGGCACCGGAGCTGGTGGCGGCACCCTGGCTCGCAAGCTTGCTGCCACGGGTAAAACGATTTTGATCCTCGAGCGGGGCGATTTTATGCCCCTCGAAGAACAAAACCGCAGCAACGTCGATATTTTCAAGCGCGAGCGCTACCATGCCCCCGAGCAGTGGTACGACAATGCGGGGGAGCCCTTTTCGCCCCAAATGAACTACGCCGTCGGAGGCAACACCAAAATCTACGGCGCGGCGCTCCTGCGCCTGCGAGAGCGAGATTTCGAAGCCGTCGAGCACCAGACGGGCATTTCTCCCGAATGGTGCGTAAAATACGCCGAATTCGAGCCCTACTACACCGAAGCGGAGGCTCTCTACCAAGTCCATGGCAGCAGCAACGGCGGCGACCCGACCGAACCGCCTCGTAGCACGTCCTACCCCTATGAGCCAGTCGCCCAGGAACCCCAGATGGCTGGTATCTATGAGGCGATCGCCGCACAGAGCTTGCATCCAACGCGCCTGCCCTTGGGGCTGACGCGCCAGGCAGATGACCCCACCAGCGACGCCGAGGCCAATGGCATCGCCCCGGCGATCGAGCATGCCACTGTCACCTTGAAAACGGGCGCTCTGGTGACCTGTTTGCACACCAATTCTTCAGGATCGCTCGTCAAGGCTGTCGAAGCCGAAATTGATGGGCAAGCCTATTTATTTTTTGGCGATATCGTCGTGTTGGCTTGCGGTGCGGTTAATTCTGCTGCCCTGCTGCTGCGGTCGGCCAACGACAAGCATCCTCAGGGTTTGGCCAATAGCTCTCAGCTGGTGGGGCGCAATCTGATGAAAAGCTCGATGACCGCCATCATTCAGCTGAGCAAGCAGGCAAATTCTGGCGCATTTCCCAAAACAATCTGCGTCAACGATTTTTATTGGGGCGACGGCGACTTCGAGTACCCGATGGGGCACATTCAAAATACCGGCGGGCTCTTGACCGACGTAATTTTTGCCGAAGCCCCGCCGGTAACCTCGGTTTTAGCGCGGTACATGCCGGGGTTTGGCTTGCGACAGCTCGCAATTCACTCCGTTGGTTGGTGGGCGCAAACTGAGGATCTGCCCGATCCCAACAATCGCGTGCGTCTCGATGGTAAGAAACTCTACATCGAGTACGCACCCAATAATCTCGAAGCCCACGATCGCCTGGTGTATCGCTGGATCGACACCCTCAAAGAAATCGAAAAAACCGTCGGGGGCTTCCAGCCAGGAGTCGCCCACCCCCAAGCACACGCACCCTTGCAAGTAATGGCCAACCAGTGCGGTACTTGCCGCTTCGGTGACGACCCGGCTACCTCAGTGCTCGATCGCAACTGCCGCGCCCACGATGTAGACAATCTTTATGTTGTCGATGGCAGCTTTTTCCCGGCAAGTGCCAGCATCAGCCCCGCACTGACGATTGTGGCCAATGCCTTGCGCGTGGGAGATCGCCTCATCGAGCGGTTGTCTTGAGCAGTCGGTCCTAGGGCGAGTCGCGCTGCAGCCCCATACGCCCCGACCCGTCCGGGCTGGGTTGGTATTAGTTGGATTGAAGTTTGAAATCTGCCGAGAACGACCGCCGCGTCTTTAGATTTGGTAACAGCCTCAGGCGGCCCGAAAGACAAAAAGTTATCCGATCTGAGTGTGAGGGATAATAGAGGTGGATCGGAAACCTTCGCGCGCTGGAGGAGGAAACCATGCACGGCCTCTATCACCTATCGCCGACAGTGTATTTCATCGTTCAGACCTTCATTCTCTTGATGGTCATTTTGTTTTGGCTCGCCATGGGCGCACCAGAAATTGTCTGAGACGGTCTGCCCGAGACGATCGAGTTCTATCGGGGGCTTTTACGCTTGGTAATGTTTCAGTCGCAATCGATAAAACTTTGCCAAGATTCCTTGCTGCAATAAGTCTGGTAAAGGTATACAAAAAAAGTCCCCGAGCCGAGTCATGTTTTTGCCGAAGTTGCGGCCATCCTCGCGATCGCAGCAGGCGTTAGTGCGGTTGCCTTGCGTCTGCGCCAGCCTCTGATTGTCGCGTTCATTGCCGTCGGCATTCTCGTGGGTCCCGCCGGCTTTGGTTGGGTCGGCGAGAGTACCCCCATCGAGCTTTTTGCCGAGTTGGGTATCGCTCTGCTGCTGTTTGTCGTCGGGCTCAAGCTCGACCCCCACATGATTCGCGCGGTCGGGCCGGTGGCTCTGGTGGTCGGCATCATTCAGATCTTGCTGACGGGGGGCCTGGGATTTTTGCTGGCGCGGGGATTGGGTTTCTCGGCAGTTGCTGCGGTCTACCTTGCCTTGGCGCTGTCTTTTTCGAGCACGATCGCCATTGTCAAACTCCTCTCGGACAAGCGCGAAATCGCCGCTCTTCTAGAAGCTGCGGGCGCCGATTTGGTTTTGCTGCCGTTTCGGGATGCAGCGATTGAAGCCGCGCGCCTATTGTCGGCCCAGCCCCTAGAGCCGGCGGCGGCGACTCAACCAGCGGGCGGCCAAAATGCCACCGATAAACCCGAATAAATGCCCCTCCCAAGAAACGCCCTCTTGAAGGGGCAGCGTCCCAAAGATCATGCCGCCGTAGAGCAACCCAGCCAAAACGGCGATGGAGATTGATGTCGAATCGCGCTGGAAATAACCTCGAAATAACAAGCAACCCAGGTAGCCAAAGATCAGAATGCTCGCGCCGATGTGAATGGATTGGGTTTCGCCGAAAATCCAGACGCCGCTCCCACCTACAATCGTCGCAAACAAGGTGACCCACCAGAAATCTTGCGTCCGTTGCAACATCACCAGCCAACCCAGAAAGCAAAAAGGCACGGTATTGGCAATCAGGTGCGCCCAATCGCCATGAAGCAACGGCGCGATAAAAATTCCTCGCAGGCCCCTTAAGGAGCGCGGAGCGATGCCAAGGCGGTCGAGGGTGCCCAGGGCCGAACCTTCAAACACGAGCGTGTCGAGGGTCTCGAGGAGCCAAAACGTTGCCACAAAGATGCCGAGGATGGCAACTTGACGATAAAGCTTGAGATTGGGCGAATTGGGGCGGCGCGGATACACTGGCGATTGCAGGTTTGATGACTTCCCTAACCATAACAAGCACCCTTGCCGGGGCAATGCCTGACACAAGCCAACTCTCACGGGAGAAAACAACGTCATGAGTACTGCTGTTAATTCGAAGCTACGATCGCAGCAAGTGCAGTCTGGAGCGATCTTTGCAACCGATACTGCCTCGGTTCCCGAGAGCTTCGGTCTCGAGACCGACAGCGCCGCCTGGACGGCTGCTTTTGCAGGAGTGGCTCTGTGCGATCGCTCCCACTGCGGCCTCCTAAGCATCGGTGGTGCCGACCGCCTGCAGTTTCTGCACAACCAAACCACCAACAATATCAAGGCTTTAGCCCCCGGCCAGGGTACCATTGCCGCGATTGTCAATTCCACGGCTCGCCTTCTCGATCTGGCGACGATCTATGTGCTGCCCGAAACGGCGTGGGCAGTCGTCTCTCCCGGCCAAGCGGCCGGTATCCTCGCTTGGTTCGATCGCTACGTCTTTCCAGCCGATCGCGTCGAGCTTGCCGACCTAACTGCCGAGGTCGCGCACTTCAGCGCGATCGGGCCTGAAAGCGAGGAGCTACTGACTAATTTGGGAGCAACCCTAGCGCCAGATGCCAAACCCCACGAACACCAGGAGGTGGAGATTGCCGGCGTGCCCGCTCGCATCGCCGTTGGCACCGAACTCGGCTTACCGGGTTGCGAGCTGCTGGTGCCTTGCGATCGCGCGGCCGAGCTTTGGCAAGCCTTAAGTGTAGGGGCAGTTCCCCTGGGCACTCGGGTTTGGGAGCAGATCCGTTTGTTGCAGGGTCGCCCGCTACCCGGACGAGAGCTAACCGAGGCCTACAATCCGCTTGAGGCTGGCTTGTGGTCTGCAGTTTCCCTTGACAAAGGCTGCTACATCGGCCAAGAGACGATCGCGCGCCTGCATGCCCGTCGCGGCGTCAAGCAGCGGCTGTGGCGGATTGGGTTCTCGGGTGCGAGTGGCGTCTCTGACGCCTGCCCCGTCGGGCTCTTCGATGGCGAGAACAATAAAATTGGCACGCTCACCAGCGTCGGGGCAACACCCGCTGGTGAACTGGGGCTAGCTTACATTCGCACCCAAGCGGGGGGACCTGGCCTCACTGTATGGCTCCCGTCTGGAGTGAAAGGCTCGGTAGATGGCGCTCCCTGCTTGAGCCACACTTATCCGCAAGCGGGCGAGATAAACCCACAAGTATGACTGGGGCTGGCGGCAAGGCGTGCCGGAGGCTCAAGCACGCCAGCGGGCGACCGCCCGGTCTTGAAGCGATAGGACAGTAGCTCGGCGATCGGTAGCCGTTGGGGAGACCGAGAAGGTGGTTTCGCGAGCACCTGCTGTCTCCTGAGGATATTGCTTTTCTTCCGGAGGGCTTGCCGTCGTGGATGTCAAGCTTTTGCGTCCCAGCTTCTGTAGCATTGCCTCAAACTCAGTCCAGACGCCCATGCGCTGCCAGCGCCGAAAATAGTAGTAAACCGTTGAGGATGGGGGGAAGTCGTGGGGCAGCATATTCCAAGAGCAACCCGTTCGCAGCACGTAGAAGATGGCATTCAAAATCTCCCGTACGTTGACGCTGCGGGGGCGGCCGCCTGGCTTTGGAGGAGGAATTAGAGCTTCGAGGGCCTCCCACTCTCGATCCGTCAAATCACTCTTGTAAGGCTTCCTAGTCATCACTTTTACGTCGGCTTTCATAAGATTTCTGCGGACTGACAACACCTTGCGAGTTTTCCCTGGCTCGAACCAAGCTCTCGACAACGGTCCCGAAAGCCAAGCCAAACTCCGATGGCTTTGGGAGCCGCATTGCGATACCAATCATCACTTAGGCGAGAATGAGTACCTCAATGTATATGAGCGTAGTCACATCATATCACAGACTTCGTGCAAATGCTGTATCTTGCATGTCTCCAATAACTTTCCAAATCTCAGCGCACCTACGGAGCCGACACACGAACCCTGCAAGGCTGCGCTCCGAGGCAGGAATGCAGCACAAAATACGTATTTCTTCAGTCGGTATCGCTCTAGACCCGAATCACTATCTCTAAAAGCTCTCTGGCACACATGTCAGGCAACAGCTTGCTCGCCAGAGGGGCGAACGAAAGCCGACAGGTCGCCTTGGGAAGCAAATCTATTCCTCTGGCCTCCTTTGCGATTTCTTTATAGATGCTTATCGATTTGTAATGATAGCCGGAAATTTCTCCCCATGGAAAGCCGATCGCCCCGCAAACAGGGTACTACCGCAGATCCCCTCCAAGACATTCGAGGCCGTCGAGATTGTACCGACCGAGCGCTGTCAACCCCATTAACTACCAGCGCAAGCGTGCCGTTGCCGACAGCAACCAGGTGTGTGCGGACCAAAACAGCAGGATGAAAGCAGTTACTCCTATGTAGGCCGGTCGCCAGAATTCTTGCCAGACAAACTGCTGGCGACCATCTAAGATTGCCTGGAATGGAATTACAGAGGTTTGGGACTTGACCGCTGCGAAGGCCGCACCGTGGCGTTTGGCCAAACGCCGATCGCCATGCCAAACGGCAAAAACATGATGGGCGATGAGCCCTACGGAGGTCAGCAGGGTAAAGCTCGTCCCCAACCACAGCGTGTGGGCAATGCACCAGATAACTTGGCCGACCATCTGAGGATGGCGCGAGATGCGAATGATGCCGCTGGCATAGAGGCGAACCTGGGGTTGCTGCACCGCAGCAATTTCGAGCAAATTGAATGTCGCTGGGTACAAAAAAATAAATGAGATCGCCGAGAGCCCCCATACCAAAGGCTGCAAGCCCGGCAAGCCCTGCAGATGCCACAGCACGATGCCGTCGTAGCGATGGATGCAAAAGTAGGCCACCAGTACGATCGCCAGAGGCAAACTTACCAGCGCAAACCCAACGCGGTAAGCTCGAGGACCGATACGGGCCTCTCCCCACGGCCGTAACGCGGCCAAGCCGCTGTGGCAAACCGCAAAGACAACCAGCAGTCCCAGCATGATCCAATGACTCGTGCCGATCTCTCTCATCGTGGCGCTCGCTCTGGCATCGTCGGACCCCGACCATACTACCAGGCCCGAGGGCACCCAAACCGTTGGCGAAGGCGGGTATGATACTTAGGCAGTCAACGTGCAGCGCACGCATCGCCCGGAGTTGGCAATGTCCGATATTCCGTTCACCCTCGACCAACTCCGCATCCTCAAGGCGATCGCGACTGAAGGAAGCTTCAAACGAGCTGCCGACACGCTCTACATTTCACAGCCAGCGGTGAGCCTACAGGTCCAAAATTTAGAGCGCCAGATGAACGTACCGCTCTTCGACCGGGGCGGGCGGCGAGCGCAGCTCACCGAAGCCGGCAAATTACTCCTCGACTACGGCGAAAAAATCTTGACCCTTTGCCAGGAAACTTGCCGCGCCATTGAAGACCTGCAGAATTTGCAAGGCGGCACGCTAATCGTTGGCGCTTCGCAAACCACCGGAACGTACTTGCTGCCGCGCATGATCGGCACCTTCCGAGAGAAATATGCCGATGTCTCAGTTCAGCTCCAAGTGCATTCGACTCGCCGCACGGCTTGGGCGGTTGCCAACGGCCAAGTCGATCTTGCCATTATTGGCGGCGAGGTACCTGCCGAACTCCGAGATGTGCTGGAGATTTATCGCTACGCCGAAGACGAGCTGGCGCTGATTTTGCCGACAGACCACGAACTCGCGCAAGCAGGCATCATCGCGCGCGAGGATCTCTACAAGCTGAACTTTATTACCCTCGACTCGCAGTCAACGATTCGCAAGGTCATCGACCAAGTGCTCGATCGCTATGGCATCGACCCCAAACGCCTGAAGACGGAGATGGAACTCAACTCCATCGAAGCCATTAAAAACGCCGTTCAGGCGGGTTTGGGTGCGGCGTTTGTCTCCGTGACGGCCATCGATAAAGAACTCCAGATGAGCACGCTGCGCCGAGTCACCATCGAGGGGATGGAAATCAAGCGAACGCTCTCGGCAATCATTAACCCCAACCGCTATCGCTCGAAAGCCGCCGCCGCCTTCTCAGAAGAGATTCTGCCGCAGTTTTGCACGCCCGGCTGGTTTGAGGGGTTCGAGACTACCTCCCCGGCTAATGGCAAGCGCCGACGCACCAGCCCGGCCTAGCCCTCAGCCTGCAAGCGCTCGCGGGCATCTTGGCTGAGGGTCGCCAACTCGTCGGCAAATTCCGGCCAACCCAGGCGAGCGCGCCAGAGAATGAGGGCGTCCTCTGCAGGAGATTTGTAATAGCCCCGACGCCGACCGGCCGTGCGAAAGCCAAACTTCTCATAGAGCGCGATCGCCGCTCGGTTGGAGGCGCGCACCTCCAGGGTGGCGCGAGCCATCGCCTGCTCTCGGGCTTCTTCAAGGAGGGCTACCAGCAAGAGCTGCCCCAGGCCTCGACCCCGCCAGGCGGGGTGAATGCCCAGCAGCGTGATGTGCGCTTCGTCGAGAATGGCCCAGAAGCACCCGAGGCCAATGGGACACGCAGCGGTTTCGAGGAGCACCAGAGTACTCTGAGGGCTGTCGATCTCCCGTTGGTAACCCGAAGCAGTCCAAATACCACCAAAACAGCGACGGTCGAGATCGAGAGCAGCAGGCACATCGGCAGAGGTCAAGGGTCGCAATATCCATCCCGGCGCGATTTGGCGGGGTAGCAACGGCGATTGGGTAGGAGTCACAGCGGGAACTAGCGCGGCGTGGGCGGCTTTGAGTAAATCTCTATACCGATAGTATGCTGAAGAGCAGGCCACCTACACGCACCCGCCATGATTTCAGCCGATGCCAACACCTCCGGACGTCAATATTTTCCAGACACTCCCCCAAAGTCTCCCAATCAAAGTTTGCTGCCGCTAACGGCAGGCACGACTCCAGACGACCGGTTGGAAATTGGTGGCTGCGACGTTGTCGAGCTGGTAGCTCGCTATGGCTCGCCGCTATATATCTTGGACGAACGAACCGTCCGCACGGCTTGCCAGCAGTATCGCGATGGCCTAAAACAGCACTATCCTGGCGAGTCTTTGCCGATCTACGCTTCCAAAGCCTGGAATTGCTTGGCAGTTTGCGCTTTGGTTGCCAGCGAGGGACTCGGGATCGACGTTGCCTCCGGCGGCGAGCTTTACACGGCCCTCAAGGCAGGCATCCCTGGCGATAAAATTTACTTCCACGGCAACAACAAATCCGTTACCGAACTTCAAGAGGCGATCGCCTGCGGATGCACGGTGGTGGCCGATAATTGGCTCGAGCTTAAGACCCTTGCCGAGCTGGCGGCCGAGCCCGTGCGGGTCATGCTGCGAATTACGCCGGGCATCGAGTGCCACACTCACGAGTACATTCAGACCGGCCATATCGATAGCAAGTTTGGCTTCGATCCCACGCAAGTTGGTGCGGTGTTTGATTTTCTGCTCCGGCAGCCCGGTCTCGATTGTGTGGGCCTGCACGCTCATATCGGCTCGCAAATTTTCGAGCGCCAGCCCCACCGAGACTTGGCGGGCGTGTTAGCCGATTGGTTGCAGAAGGGCCAGGCTTTGGGGCTTCCTTTACGGGAATTAAATGTGGGTGGTGGCCTGGGCATCCGCTACATCGAGTCGGACGATCCCCCCGCGATCGCCGAATGGACCCAGATAGTGGGCGAGGCCGTAGAAGCAGCCTGCCGAGAGCGCCAGCTCGGCTATCCCAAGCTAATTTGCGAGCCGGGGCGCTCGCTGGTGGGCACGGCTGGCATTACGGCTTACCGCGTCGGCGGCCGCAAAGAAGTGCCCGGCATCCGCAACTACGTTGCCGTTGATGGCGGCATGTCGGATAACGCTCGACCCATCACTTACCAAGCAGTTTATCGTGCGGTTTTGGCCGATCGCCTCTCGGCAGCCGCAGTAGAAACTGTCACCATTGCCGGCAAACATTGTGAGTCGGGCGATATTTTGGTGCGAGATGCGCGACTGCCTCTTACCCACCCTGGTAACGTCCTGGTTATTTTGGCAACGGGAGCCTATAACTACAGCATGGCATCCAACTACAATCGTTTGCTGCGCCCGGCTGCAGTTCTCGTCAACTGCGGCCAAGCCGAGCCTATCGTTGCGCGCGAAACCTACGAGGACCTAATCGGCCGCGATTGTCTGCCAGTACGCCTACAAGCTTAGATCCGCTAGAATCGACCCAACGATTGGACCTACCGATTGGACCTGTTCTCGCTTCTCAGTACCCTTGCCAAACCCATGTCGTCGCCGGGTTCCCCAAGCGACCCTCACTGGATTGTCTCTCTCATTCTCGACCTGGCCGATATCGGCCTGGTGCTACTTTTGTTTGCCAGTTGCTTGTGGTTGGTTCGCGAGCGGCGCACCTACAGCGCGGTGCGAGGGCTCATTTTCTTTCTCCTTGGAATTGCCCTCGGGATCGAGCTAACTTCGCAAATCGGCTTTAGGCGCCTAAAGTTTGCCCTCGAGGTGCTGGCTTTGGGGGGCATCATTGGCGTTGCGGTTGGATTTCAGGCAGAAATTCGGGCGCTCTTCGAGCAACTCGGCAGGGGAGAGGGGTTTGCCCGCCCGGTCCAGCAACTGGTTTCCACTGAAGAGCGCGTCGTCGACGAAATTGTTGATGCCGTGCGCGAGCTCTCCCAAAACCGCACGGGCGCGCTGATTGTCATTGAGACCGGCAGCCCGATTGAGTCGAGCCTCTTTTCCGAGTCGGGGGTGCCGCTCGATGCGGCGGTTTCCCACGAGCTGCTGCAGACCATTTTCCAGACGAGTACCTTGCTGCACGATGGGGCCGTGCTGGTGCGAGATGGCCGCATCGTTGCGGCGGGGGTCATCTTACCTATTTCTGAGAGCCAGGCTCCCCGACAATTAGGCACTCGCCACCGTGCGGCCATGGGCATTGCCGAGCGAGTTGCCGATTGTGTTTGTGTTGTGGTCTCCGAAGAGACAGGCTCGATTTCGTTGGCCGAGCGGGGCGCCTTGAATCGCCCGCTAACTCGCGCCAAATTGAGAGAGTTGCTCGAGTTGCGCTTGGCACCCGCGATCGCCCGCGATGCGAGCCCACCCGACCTGAGTCAGATCGGCCGCCAAATTGGCACCCAAGGATACTCTCTGCTGCGGCGCGCCCGCAAGCTTCTGCCAGCGGGGGATACTGATAAGGAAAATTGAGGCGGCGCTTTTTTTAAGTTTTCTGCACCCAGCAGTCTGCGATTGTGGATTTTCGGTATTTCTTCTCTTAAGCAGCGTAGGAGAAGTTGGAACGTGAATGCAGGGTGGAGCCGTCCGGAGTCGCCATTCCATCGCGGCGAGCAAGAAATCCAAGAACGCCTGGGGGTACGCGACAAACTCGAAAGTTTCGGGCGCCGGGTCATTCGCGATTACATGCCCGAGCAGCACCGCGAGTTTTACCAGCAGCTCCCTTTTTTGCTGCTGGGCACCACTGACGATCGCGGCCGCCCTTGGGCCTCGCTTGTGGCGGGTCCGCCAGGCTTTATCACCTCTGCCGACAATCGTCACCTGCAGTTGGCCGCGCGACCCCTCTGGGGCTCGCCACTGCAGACAACCCTCAAAGTCGGTGCGCCCGTGGGGATTTTGGGCATTTTGCCCGCATCTCGGCGGCGCAACCGCATCTCCGGTCGGATTGCCGCAGTTGGCCCGGCGGGATTTGAAATTGAGGTCGTCCAAGCCTTTGGCAACTGCCCTCAGTACATTCAAACCCGTACCATTGAGGTACTGCCGGAAGCTGTAGATCCGCCAACAGAGCTGCCCGTCCATCGAGACAATTGCCTCGACGCAGCCGCTCGAGCCCTCCTAGAAGCAGCCGACACCCTCTTTATTGCCAGCACCTACACCGAAGATCCGGACTCCGCAGCCCACTCCTATGCTCGGGGCGCAGATGTCTCCCATCGCGGCGGCAAGCCGGGTTTTGTAAAAGTTGAGAGCGATCGCACTTTTGTCTTTCCGGATTTCACCGGCAATTTCCACTTCAACACGGTTGGGAATTTGCTGCTCAATCCTAAGGTTGGCTACTTGTTTGTGGACTTCGAGCGCCGCGATCTGCTCTACCTCACCGGCACCAGCGAGATTATCTGGCAAGGTCCGGAAGTTGCGGGTTTTGCTGGGGCCGAGCGTCTCATTCGTTGCCACGTTGAGGAGGTCATTCGCGTGGAGCGCAGCTTGCCTCTAAGCTTTACTTTTGGTGAATATTCTCCTATTCTCGAGCGAACGGGTAGTTGGGATGCGACTGTGCCTCCTCGCGAACCCGACCCCGGACCGGTGCAGGTCTTTTTCTCGCAATCGAACTTAGAAGTTGAGTGGACGCCGGAGGCTGGCACGCTCCTGGAACTCGCAGAAAATGCGGGGCTAACGCCTGCTTTTTCGTGCCGCCAGGGCCGGTGCGGGACCTGCCGCACCCAGCTCAACTGTGGCAGCGTCAATTATACCCAGACCCCGAGGGCCCATCCCGGCGAAGGCGAGGTCTTAATCTGCTGCTCTACCCCGCAAGCTGCCTCGGGCGAGCAAACCTGCGGGGAGCGCATCGGCATCACCCTCGCGCTCTAGCGCCAACCCGCTCGGTCCATTGCCCGGACGGCTGCAGCGTTGTTGAACCCCAACTCAGCCACGTTGCGATCGTCTTCGGTGAAGTCGCCAAAATCTGCCACGACCGGATCGAGGGGCACCCCAGCGACCACGGGATATTCACCATTGCCTTGACTAAAAATTGCCTGGGCCGAGGGGCTCACCAAATATTCCAAAAAGGCTACAGCCCCGGCTCGATTGGGCGCCCCGGCAACCACGCCGCCACCACTGACATTGATGTGGGCGCCGCGATCGCCTTGATTGGGGAAGAAAACCCCCATGCGGTCTAAGATTTCGGCATTGGCGGCCGCGCCCCCCGGTGCGAAGCGTCTTAGGTAATAGGTGTTGGCTAAGGCCACATCCGCCTGACCGGCGGCCACGAGTTTAATTTGATCCATGTCGCCACCCCGAGGCGGCCGGGCCATGTTTGCAACGATCCCCCGGCACCAGTCCTCGGCTGCCGCCTCGCCCAGGGCTGCCACCAGCGAAGCCACCAGCGACTGATTGTAAACATTATCTGCCGAACGAATGGCTAGGCGGCGGTGCCAGCGATCTGCTGCTAGGGCTTCGTAGGTCGAGAGTTCGGCGGGCGAGACACGATCGCGTGCGTACATGGCTACCCGCGCCCGCTTGGTCAAGCTAAACCACAATCCCTCGGGATGGCGCAGCCGGGCGGGGATAGCAGCATCTAGCACTGGCGAGACCGTGGGTTGAAAGATGCCGGCTATCTCGGCTCGCCACAACCGTGCGGCATCGACGGTAATCAAGACATCAGCAGGAGAATTGGCACCTTCGGATTTGATGCGCTCGATCAACTCGTCGGCTTTGCCCTGAAGGCGATTGACGCGGATGCCCGTGCGCTCGGCAAACTCTTCGTAGAGGCGATCGTCGACGTCGTAATGGCGAGAAGAATATAAATTGATTTGCTGGGATTGCGCGCGCGCTGGCTTAACGAGGAGCAGCGGACTAGTCGCGATCGCAGCGGTGGCAGTTTGCAGCAGTGTGCGACGAGAGATGGGGGCCACAGTAATAGTTTCCTGTAAGAGAGAACCGGAGGATGAGCGCTCCGATAACCAGGGTAGAGGCATCCACTTAGTTCGCCAGAGTCACGGCCGTTCGCGATCGCTGCGATCTTCTCCAGCGGTCGTGCTAAAGACCAACACGCCATCTTCTATGGCCCCGCAACGCAGCGCCTTTTTATCTTGCTGGTAATTTTGCGGGTCGATCCAGGGCTCGCGATCGCCTTGTCTCGGTAGCAGGTGTCGCGCGCGCTGCAAATAGCCGGGGGAAAACTGCTCGGCCCAGGGTCGCGATCGCCTGCTGTTGCCCGGACCCAGGTGCGGCACGCACTGCCGCCAGCCTTTTTTATCCATGTGGGCGAGCAGCCGGCAGGCATATTCTGCAACGAGATCGGCCCGCAGCGTCCAGGAGGCATTGATGTAGCCAAAGATTGCAACCAAGTTGGGTACGCCTGAGTACATGACCCCCTTGTAGGTATGGGCCTTCGAAAAATCAACCGGCTGCCCGTCAACGACGAACTCGACCCCACCCAACAAAAGAATATTCAGCCCCGTTGCCGTCACGATAATGTCAGCCTCTAGCTCCCGACCCGAACTCAACAAAATCCCTTGCTCGGTAAAGGTATCGATAGTATCGGTGACCACAGAGGCCGCACCCGCTGCGATCGCCGCAAACAGATCGCCGCCCGGTGCCAGGCAAATCCGCTGGTCCCAGGGATCGTAGCGGGGCGTGAAATGCGTCTGGATGTCGTAGTCGGGTCCGAGTTGCTCGCGTGCCATCGCCAGCAGCGCTTGCTTGACTTTCTCCGGCTCGGAGCGCGCGCGCCGATAAAAAACTTGCTGCAAGATAATATTGCGCCGACGCACGATTGCGTAGGCTAAGCGCTCGGGTAGCAGGCGATACAGGCCGTCGGCAAGCGCATCCCGACGGGGGCTCGGCAGAATGTAAGTCGGCGATCGCTGCAGCATTGTTACCTGTTTTGCCTGTTTGGCAAGCTCGGGCACCAACGTAACGGCGGTTGCGCCGGAGCCAATGACAATAACGCTCTTGCCGCGATAGTCGAGAGTTTCCGGCCAGTCTTGCGGGTGGACGATCTCGCCTGGAAAGCGATCTCGACCCACAAACTCGGGCGCGTAGCCCCCCGCGTAGCTGTAGTAGCCAGAGCACACCAAGAGGAAATTGCAGCAAAAGCAGCCGGTAGCATTTCGACCGGTAACTTCTAAGGTCCACAGAGCCTTCTGGCTCGACCAGATCGCGCGCTCGAGCCGGTGCCCGTAGCGAATGTGTTTGTCGATGCCGTTCTCGGTAGCCGTCTCCTGCAGATATCTCAGAATGGACGGCCCATCGGCGATCGCCTTGGCGTCGCGCCAGGGCTTGAAACTGTAGCCAAAGGTTTGCATGTCGCTGTCGGAGCGAATGCCCGGATAGCGAAAAAGGTCCCAGGTTCCGCCTAGGGCATCCCTACTCTCCAGGATGATGTAGCTTTTGCTCGGGCACTTGCTTTGGAGATGGTAGGCCGCGCCAATGCCCGAAAGGCCCGCCCCGACAACAACGACATCAAAGTATTCTGCAGGCATGGGATTAGCACGACTAACGCGCGCTCAGCCAATAAAACCGAAAGGGCGGAACGACTAACTTATCGTTCAAGCACGCCGGCGTCTCGCCGCTGGCGAGATCTTGGAGCCACTCCTGCTGGAATTGATACTGCCCGCGATTGCCCAGCTCGGTAGTATCGAGATACTGCGGATGCTCGTCAAAGTTAGCAACTACCAGGACTCTATCTGAATAATTCTGCGGATTGAAGCGCAAGAAGGCAAAAAGATGCTTGTTACTGAGTGCTAATAGCTCGCGATTGTTGAAATCTGCAAAAGCAGCAATCGTTTTGCGAATGCTAATGAGTTTGCTCAAGCCCGAGAAGATCCGTTCTTCTACCGAGCCGTGATGGTGCCGGAGCTCGGCTCGCTCCCAATCGATGTAGGGCCGATGCGCCCAGCGATTGTCGGCTGCTTTTCTGGCGTCTTCTAGAAAGCTTTCGTCGTTGAGCGTGCCGATCTCGCAGCCGTAGTACAGCAGCGGAATGCCCCCAAACGAGAGAATCATGCCATGCAGCAGCAAAATGCGGCGAATGGCGCGATCGATGGCCTCGGGGTCGCCCGCTTCTACAGCAACCTCCAGGCCAACCAGAGAAGCCAGCGATCCTGAAATGCGCGCGTCTCCTGTTTTATCATTGACGCCAAAGGGAAACCCGCGCGCATCGGAGCCTGCAAAGCGCCCCGTGAAAAAATCGATGAGAAAGCGGCGGTGGGCCTGGGGGTCGTAGCCCGCTCGCGCGATATCAGCATCGTCAAAACCCAAGCCAATATCATCATGACAGCGGACATAGTTGAGCCAGGTGGCGCGATCGAGTTTGGTAGGCAAGCTCTTGATGCCTTGGTTCAAAAGATTGGCATTTTTGGTTGCCATCGTATCCCATAGCAAGGCCATGAAGGTTGCGTTGTAGGCAATTTCGCACTCTTTGGCAATGACAGCATCTTCGCCGAAGTACTTGACAATTTCGACGGGTGCGACGATCGCCTCTGCAATGAAGAGCACGCCCGGAGCCGTCACTTGGCAGCAGTCTTTCATAAGCTGCAAAACCAGATGGGCCTCCCGCTCGTTTTGGCAGACCGTACCAATTTTTTTCCAGAGGAATGCGACTGCATCGAGACGTAAGATATCCACGCCCTGATTGGCCCAGAAAAGCAGAATATCGATCATCTCGACGAGAACGCGAGGGTTCGAATAATTGAGATCCCACTGGAAATCGTTAAAGACCGTCATCACCCACTTGCCCATGTCTTTATCCCAGGTGAAGTTCCCAGGCGAGGTTTCTGGGAAAATCTCGGGCATCGTCTCCTCGAAGATGTCGGGCACATCGCGACTGGAAAAGACGTAGTAGTACTTCTGGTAGTCTACCGATCCCTCGCGAGCGGCCCGCGCCCAAGCGTGTTCGTCAGAGGTGTGGTTCACCACGACATCGAGAGCCAGTAGCATGTCTCGCCTGTGCATGTAGTCGGTTAGCTCGCGCACTTGCTCGAGGGTGCCGATGCGAGGGTCGATCGCCCGATAGTCGCTGACGGCATAGCCGCCATCGCTATTGTCTTCCGGGCAGAGCAGCATGGGCATAATGTGCACCAGGTTGATGCCCAGCTCTTGCAGATAGGGCAGGCGCTCTATGAGCCCTTCTAAATTACCGGCGAAGTGGTCGGCGTAGAGGGCCATCGCCACCCACTTTTGGCTCAGAAACCAGTTACTGTCGCGCTCGCGGTCCATATCGAGCTGCTCCAGGTCGTCGGAGCGCTCGATGTAGCGACTGGCCATGACCTCTACCAAGCGCACGATCTGCTCGTGAGAATCCGGCCGTTTGCCATACAAGGTCTGAAACAGGGAGTAGATCGCGTAGAAATTGGCCCCGAGGCGAGTGTAAAAGTGCCGAATGTTCTTCCGACGAATCTCTGGCTTCAGCTCGTTGAGAATGTCGTTGAGTAGGGAATGGGAAACTTCTTCGTACATTAACTCTCGCGATTCGGTAACGTTGTCACTCTACAAAAAAGACTCTCACATTATGCCCGGACTACCAAGCGGCGAGGAGCGTCTCGTAGCAGGAGCGGTCGTCGATTATTGCACCGCGCCGACCGACCACCAGCGACGCCAATTTTTGGGCGCGCTCTAAGGTTACGGGCATCGGCCAGTCTTCGAGCAGGCCCAACACACAGACTGCCGCGAAAGCATCGCCAGCACCGACTGTATCGACAACCTCCACGCGATCGCTGGGGGCCACGCGATGGATATCCCCCGACTCATCGAGGACGAACGCACCTGCCGAGCCTTGGGTAACAATCGCGCGCTCGATTTGGTACTTTTGCTGGAGTTTTTGGGCTTTTTCGACCAAGTCTCGACCGTCTACATCCATCACTAGGTTGAGTTCTTCGTCGTTAATCTTGAGCCAGCGGGCGCGCTCGAGTAGCTGCAGCAGTTGCGACCGCTCCCACCAAGGCGATCGCAAATTGATGTCGAGGAAAATTGGGGCCCCGTGGCGATCGACCAAGGCCTCGAGGGCTGCTGCCGAAGTGGCCTGTCTCAGGGCCAGCGAGCCGTGGTAGACCAGGGCCGGCGACAGCTCGCCGGGCAAGGCTGCGGCTGTAATGTAGTCGTAGGCGCGATCGGGGACGATATCGAAGCTAGGCTGGCCCCCCTGTAGGGAGACGCGTACCTCGCCGGTCGGGTGCTCCGGATCGGATTGCAGCCCGGCCGTATTCATGCCCCAAGCAGTCATCGTCGCGCGGACTTCTTGGCCGGGGCGATCGTCACCGATGCGGCTGATAAAGAGTGGCTTCGCTCCAAAGCCCTGGAGATGCCAAGCCACATTAAAGGGCGCGCCGCCGAGCACTCGGCTATCGTTATCGAAACAGTCAAACAGGACCTCACCAAAGAGGACCGGGTAGCGTGTTGGTTCCATGCAGTTCTCCTCTGCTGCTGTCTTCGCACCGCTGCAACGGGTCGCTGTCGTTGGTTGCAGCGACGAGCTTCATGCCTCGGTTGGGACGGCACAGCGACCGAAGAAATCGTAGTAATCAATCGCCTCAAGAATACTGCCCGTGCCAGCAGCCTCGGCAAAATAGATACCTTCTCGGTCTTCGAGATGGGCGAGCTCTTCGTAGTAACGATTGCCCACCACCACAGCCAAGGTGCTCCCTTGCAACATGCCCTCGTCTGCTCCCGAGCCACCTGCTACCAAGATCTTATCTAATGGAATATTCAAAGCCGTCGCCACGCACCGCAGGGCCAGGCCTTTAGAAGCGCGCATGGGCAGAACATCGAGAAGCTGGCCGCAGGAAATGATGGTGTTGACCGCGAGTTCTTCTTGGTGCAGGCGCTGCCTGATTTCTTCTAGGGAGGGAGCCCGATCCGTCTCGAGCTGGTAGCTAATTTTGAAGCGACTCTGCTCCTGTTTGCGCTGCAGTGCCAGTCCGGGGATATCTTTGAGGGCGCGGCGAACGACCTGCGGCGTCCACTGCTTTTCGATGTAGCGCGTCCAGGCTGTGTCTTCTGTGAGCTTGGGCGCGTAGTGGATTGTCGTGCCGTCGCCGGCGATGAGTACGTCTGGCTCGGGAATGCCGTACTTTTTCATGGCAGCCAGCGCCGAGTCTAGGCGGCGGCCCGTCGCGATGATAAAAGACACCGACTCGCGCTTGCTGCGCATCAGCGCCAGCAGCTCGGGCAGGCGCTCGACATTGGCCAAAAGACCCAAGTCAAGCTCGGCACAAAGGGCGCGATCGCTGTAGAGCAGTTCCCGACGGGCTCTAGAGGTGCGGGTCAAGGGGGCTGCGGTCCGTTCGACAATCGCCCGTACGGTTTTGAGATAGCGCTTGGCATGGGCGTCCCAGGAGTAGTGCGCGCGCACGCCTTCTAGGCCACTGATGGCCCGACGCTGCCACGATTCCCAATCGAGCAGTACCTCCCGAATGCCACGGGCAATGTCTTGGGAGTCGAGCGGATTGATGAGCACTCCGTTGGTGCAGTTTTCCAGAATGTCGCGGGGGCCACCATCTTCGGTGGCAACAACCGGGAGCCCGCTAGCAGCAGCTTCAATGAGCGTCAGACCGAAGGGTTCGGTCAGAGCAGGGTTAACAAAAACACCATTAGAGGCGGCCGCCAGCCGATAGATTACGGGCACCTCTTCGGATTTATGATGCTTGGGGTAGGCCACTTTGCCGTAGAGATCGTAGCGATCGATGAGCAGCAGCAGCTCCTGCAGGACTTCCTGTGCCCCTTCATCTAGATCGCCGATGTCATCGCGGTTGCCCGCCACGATCGCCAAGTTAGCGGCTTCTTGGAGCGACGGATCTTCGCCATAAGCACAGACTAGCGCCCCGATATTTTTGCGCGCGTCCGGGCGAGATAGTGCCAAAATAATTGGCTTTTCTGGCTCTTTGAGAAAGCGCGTAATTTCAGCGGCGATGTTGCTTTGCCACTCGTCCCCCTGGGGGGGATGAAACTTGTCTAGGTCCGTTCCCGGCGGGATGACCTCCATTTGGTCGGGCTGATAGTAGTCATAAAGCTCGAACTGCTCTTCAATCTCTTGGCGGGTGCTGGTTATAACTCGCTCGGCAGTCGCCAGTGCGGTTTCTTCGGCTGCGATGCGCTGAGAAATGTTGTAGCGCTCCTCAATATCAGTTGCTTTGAGGCCCGATGCCAGCAAGCGACGACGCTTCACTCGTCCCAAAGAGTGGCCGGTGTGGATCTGCGGTACCCCGAGGATGCGGGCCAGGCGGCTGCCCACATAACCCGCATCGGCATAGTGGCTGTGAACGATCTGTGGTTTGTATCCCTGCTCTTGGTAGAAGGCGACAGTGTTATCGACAAACACATCGAGGTGGTCCCAGAGGTATTCTTTGGGGATGTAGCGATCGGGACCGGCCTCGATGCGAACGATTCTGGCACCTTCTCCCAAGCTTTCACAGGGCTCTGCATAGTCGGAGCTGACTTCGGGATCCCGAACCAGGCGCGTAAGCAAATCGACGCGAGCGACACCGGGCTGCTGGGCGAGGGCGCGTGCTAGTTCGACGACATACTTGATTTGCCCGCCTGTATCGGCATCTCTTCCTAGCTCCATGTCGTGGCCGCGGACGAGCCCGTGAATGCTAATCGAGCAGATGACTAGCCCGGCCGAGAGATCGTGCGCATCATTACTTGGAGACAATTGCCTGCCGCTCCCGGAAGTGAGTCTGTCTAGGACTTAATATACCCACGTTTTCAGCAAGCCTCCGAATCTTAAGTCCGCACGCGGCAGCCCAACCCCGTTCGGAGCAGTTCGACTACAGCCAGGCTTTAGGGGAAAGTTCTACGGGGCGAGTGCAATTGGGTGCAACCCAAAGGTCGGTAATCTTCATGGGCAATTCCGCCTGCTGTCTGCCGCGTTGCAAGGACTACTGTTTGTTAAGGCGGAGACAAGCTAAACCTATGAAACTCTCTAAGCCTTTGGCACTTTCGGCTTTGCTTCTCGGATTGTCGGTCGCCGGCGCTCCGGCAGAGGCATTGGAAATTCGTTTGGACCGCGAGCGAGGCGCGAGCGTGCGAGTCGGCGGCGACGACCGCAAATTAAAGCCCCACTTGTCGGTCGAAGACAACCGGCTGAATGTAGACAGTCTCAGCCAGAGCCTGAGACTGAAGTTAATGTCTCCGACGACGGGCTACAGATCCGCCGGACCCGCCGTCCTCCCGAGCGCCCGATCGACTTTTCCGTTCCCCTGGACGGGAAATCGCAGATCGAGCGATCGCTCGAGATTTCGCCAAGTCAACCGCTCCCGGCTCGTTCGTAGAAAAAGCCCTCCGGATGAACGGGGGCCGAGCTGAAGGGAAGCATTCAGACGAAGAGCCATCAAGCACTCAGAGGTGCGATCGCCTGAGCCTTCGCAAGCTCGGCAAAGTGGGCGGGCTCCCACTGGGATGCCCGAGCGACGACCTGAAGGCCGATCATCGTTCCCATGAGAGCCTTGGCAGCATCCTCAGGGGATTGACACTTCAGGCTCTTGTCTTCGCAGCCTGCCTCTATAGTCTTAGCAATCCAGGCAACGGTCTCCGTATAGAACGCTACGACTCCCTCACGCAGCTCCTCAGGAACGGCCTCGATGTCGGAGCCCAGCATGGCACAAAGGCAGAGTTCGCCAGCTTTGAGTTCTCCAGCATAGAGGTCGACAAGGGCTTGGAGTCGGGCGATGGGAGCGGCATGCTTGGAGTCAACATTCTCAAGTTCGCTAGCCACGCGCTGGCGGTAGCCCGCAATCAAAGCAAGGGCTAGAGCTTTTTTAGTTGGGAAGTGGTAGTGAATGCTAGCCTTGCGTATGCCGACGTTTTCAGAGATGTCTGCATAACTAAAAGCATTGAAGCCCTTAGTTTGGAGCAGGCTGCGGGCCGATTCGAGAATTAAGGCGCTTGTGCTTTGTCTCATATGGATAGACCTGGATTTCCATCTAGGAGAGATTCTATCATAATCTCAGATTTTTCTCAGAAATTTCTCAGCTTCAGGCTCGTTACAAAGGCCGAACTCGCGATGTTATTTCGGCTCTAAAGGTAGGTGCGCCCGGAACGCACAAGCTGGCAGGAGAGCCACACATACCCGAGGAAGAGGTAAGGCATGCCGATGCCCCGCTAGCGGGTAAAGCATTACTAGCTAAAGCTGCCGACCTTGGCGACGCTCCTAGGGAAGAAAAGCGCAAGCGACGCGGCTACGTAATAACCCTGAGGAGTCGCGAAGAGCGCATACGTAATAACCCTGAAGAATGGCAAGGAGCGCATCAGCATGATAGAGCTTTATACTGAACCGATGGCCGAACTCGGGAGGTGGGGAAGCATTCCCGGCCGCGTCTTAGGGCGAAATGTCTGCTGTCTCTTAGCGAGCTAGGCGCTGCAATAGCCCAAGGCCAAGACCGAGGCACAAAACATTAGGTAGCCAAGCGGCGAAGACGGGTGGCAAGAAGCCGACGATACCAAAAGTACTGGTCGTGAATGCCAGGAGGTAGTAGAGGAAGGCTGCTGCCACGCTGATCCCGAAGCCAGTCGCGCGGTTGATGTGGCGCGCTCCGATCCCGAGAGATATGCCGATGAGGCCAAAGACAGGGCAGATGAAGGGGAAAGCAATTTTTTCCTGAATGCGGACCCGGAGCTTGAGTAGCCTGGAAGCTTTTCCACTAAATTTCTCAAGGCTCCGTAGCTGCGCGAAGGCTTGGAGAATGTTTATCTCACTGAATCTACTGCGAGTGCGTCGCGCGATCTCGAGGGGAGCGGAAGGAAACTCTAAGGTTCGGCGATCGAAGCGGATGATATCTCCATAGGATGCATCGGGCTCGATGAGGTACATCGTGCCATCGAAAAACTCCCAGACGTTTTGTTGCGGGTTCCAAGTTGCCGCAGCAGCCCTGACAATCGACTCAAGGTGACCCCCACTGCTGTCAATTGCCGTGACGTCCTGCATTTGCTCGCCATCAAACTGCTCGGCGTAAAAGAAGCGGACCAGCGCCTCGCGATTTCCTCCTGTCGGGTTCCGATCGAATTCGGTCATCAAGATATTGCCTTCTTTGAAAGCGGGCTGGCTCTCGCCAGAGGCAGCTCCAAAAAGAGTGCGGCTGCGATAGTTTGCTTCTGGGACGACCATCTCATTAAAGGCAAAAGTCAAGCCGGTAATGAGAAAGATGACAGCGAGGACGGGAGCTACCAGGCGATAGATGCCAATCCCAGCACTGCGCAGGGCGACGATTTCGTTATCGTCAGACAAGCGACCGTATACCGTCAAAGCAGCCAGCAGCGTCGATACCGGTAAGGTGTAGGCCAAAAACTGGGGCACGCGCAGCAAAAATATCTGGGTGGCCGTCCAAGGCGCCAGGTTCGATCTGACCACCTCGCGCGCGAGGTCTGGGATCGCGCTGACTGAAACGCTGGCGGATAATAAAATCCCCAGGCCAAACAGGAAAGCTGGCAAAAACCTGCTGGCTAGGTAGAGATCGAAAAGAAAGAGACGCATGGTAACGGCTTGCAGAGCGCTTGACTTAACACAAAGCATATCGATAAGAGGCACGACCGTCCGAGCCGCGGCAGCCACGAGAGCCAACCTAACAATAGAACCTGCAGTGCTTTGATGAAACGATTTTCCGGCAGCAGGCCCGCTAGGCGGCTCTTCGGGCGGCAATCTCTCCTGGGTTGGGGCCCGGCATTTCTCACAGCGTCGATTCTGGCATGGCAAGCTTGGAGCCATGCAACGGGAGACGACTACCGCGTCCAGGATGATGCCCGCCAGCATGTCTTTTGGCTATTGCGAAACGTCGACCCCGAACTCTTTGCAGGCGATCCAATCGCGGACTATTTCGAGTCGGTTGCGCCTTGGCTGTACCGAGCGATTTACCAACTGGCCTGGCAGATATTCGGACTCGCACCTCCGACGCTTGCCGTCGTGCTGCCGCCCCTGCTTGGAATGGTGGCTGTGGGGTACGCCGTCGCAATTGGGTACCAGCTATCGCCGCTACCCCTGGTCGCTGGCTTAGCCGGGCTACTGTGCGCTCAGACCCTATGGCTCGAGGACGATTTGGTATCGGCCACCCCCCGTGCCTTTGCAACGCCACTGTTGCTGGTATTCGCGTTTTATTGGATGCGGCGAAACAGTTGGGGGAGCGGACTGAGTGCGGCCGCGCTGGCAGGGCTCTACCCGCCAGCAGCCTTGATTGGCTGGGGAGCAACCTGCCTGCGACTCGGCGATCGCCGGTACTGGCCCGTGGGTCTGGCAACGACGCTCGGGCTCGGGCTCGGGCTACTGCCCCTGGCACTTGCCCCGGAGCCCTTCGGTGACACCATCGCAGTAGCAGCGGCTCGGTCGATGCCGGAATTTCTCGAAACAGAAGCAGGCTACGGGCGTGCCTTTTTTTTTCATCCCAATCCGCTTGTGTTCTGGGGCTTCGGCCCGCGCAGCGGCCTACTGTTCTGGGGGCTGCTTCCGCCCCTGAGCCTGGCCGCCGCCGGTTGGCTTTGGCAAGCCCGCAGCTTCTTGCGCGGTAGCAGCGTCCCTCTCAATCGCGGGGCTGCCACCTCAATCGGACGGCTGGCGCTCAGTGCGATCGGGTTTTATGCGATCGCCCATCTGTTGCTTTTTAAGCTGCACTTTCCCGCTCGGTACACCTATCACGGGCTGCGAACGCTCGTGCCTTTGGCTGCTGCGGTTGCCCTGGCGAATATGGCTTGCTGGCAGTACCAGCAGTGGCAGGCCCGCCCCAGTCTACCCAGCCGATCGGCGAATTTAGCACTGGCCGGCCTTCAGGTCGTGCTGCTGCTACTGCCCTTGGTACCCGAGCTTGCCATTGACAACCAGCTCTATGTCACTGGTAGGGCTGACGCGATTTATGAGTTTTTGCAAGGGACACCACCGAAAACTTTAGTTGCAACCCTCGATAGCGAGGGCAATAATTTGCCCTATTTCGGACGCCGCGCGACTCTGGTCGCTCGCGAATACGCGCTCCCCTACCATCCGGAGTACTATAATCTTCTGCAACAACGGGCCAGGGCGCTCCTCTTGGCCCATGCCGCACCCGGGCCAGAGCCCCTGCAGGATCTGCTCGAGCGCTATCCGATCGCTTACTTACTCATGCGGGAAAATAGCTTCGAGCCGGGGTATCTTCGCGGTAAGGACTGGCTGCATCCCTTTCAGCCAGAATTCGATCGCGCGGTGGCTTGGCTCGAATCTTATCAAAATACAGCGAGAGAGCCCATGCTGCATCGACTGCAGCCGAGCTGCACGGTACTCACGCAGGGTAGTCTACTGTTAGTTGATGCAGATTGTTTGCGATCGCGCTTGTCAGAGGTACTGCCAAGTTCAGCAGCAATATCGGCTGCGGAGCCTTGAAGCTTATTTGGTTTCAAGGCGTGATGGCAAGCTAGCCGGTAAGCACTTTAGGAGTTTCACGGTAGGCCGTGCAGGATATTGAGGCTAAGAAACATCGCAGACAGCAGGCAATACGCCCCTGTGAAAAGTAGCAAGCACCGGTGAAGTTGCGAGGTTGAGGGGAAGTGTTTCCGAAGACTGAATTTCATCTAGAGTGTCCGAGCTTTCTGCAGTCGTTTCAGGCAGGGATGTAATTGTCTCGAGAGAAATTAATAAATGGAATTCCGCCAGGAGGCAGATTGTAAGGCGTGCATGTTTTGCCAAAAAAGGGGATTTTCGCACAAGCCCGGAAGAATATTCGAGTTTCTACCGTATCCGAGACGCTATCAATCTTCCAGAGTGCAACTTTCAAGCTATTTCCGAAGGGCAGGCGACCCGTCGGCTCTTTTCCACCGCCAACAGCTTTTAGGGGGCCAAAGCCGCCGTCGACTTTCTGGGCCTCGCCAGATACCCAGCGACCGGGCAAGATATTCCCAGGCAAAAAAGTCTCGACGTGGGGGCAATTACCGCCGTCGCAATCTTCCGGAGGCTTGGGTTTTGGGCTAGGACCCGGCCCCGAGATTGTATTAAAGGTAAATCCTTCAGGATTGCCATAGAGTGCATCTAGCCGAACAATGGATGGTATTTTTTCAATGGTTTTGAGGATTTTATCTAACGGAATTTGGTCGAGAAATGGAATGGCTTCAAGAAAAAAATCTTTGATTTCGGGAAACTCCTTCAAGGCGATCTTGGTTAAGGCAGGAACATCTTTGAGTGTGATGCCTCCATCGAGAATGCCAAAGGCCTCTCCGGCTATTTCGGCAGCATCACCGACGAGTTCGGCGGCTTCTAGCACGTCATCGGGCAGTTTTTCTATGAGATCCTCTACGCTTAGATCCTTGAGGAAGCCAATTTCGTTGAGAGACAGCTGACTGATATCTACGCCAGCAAGCTCTCCGATGACATTGAGGGTAAGTTCTCCTAATTCCCAAGCTTCTGCCAAGTCCCCAAATTTGAGCACTTCGGCAAGCTCGGCGCCTGCCTCCCAGACTCGGCCGAATTCGTAACCTATCAAGTCATCAAATTCGTGGTCGATAATTCCCGCTACATCAATCGTTCCTAGAGATTTTAGGGAAATCTGCGACCAGTCTGGTAATGTTACGGTCTCACCATCGACAGTGACAGTGACAGTTGGCAAGGCTGCCAAGTCTCCCACAACAGCGCTCGATAGCGATCGCGCGGGAATATAGCTCGTTGCGAGAGTAAACGTACAAGCGCTTATTGCTAAAACAAATAACTTTAGTTTCTTCATCAAAGGTTCAGGCAATATTCTCGGCATCATCAGATTCAGAGTTAAAAACAGTTAGATAAGAGCGACCCTTACGAGCAAAAGGTGATGTGTCGCGCGAGCAAACCGGCCGCAGGCCCCGGCTTTTGGCTCGCATATTGGCGATTTGATCGGCAATTGCCGGATCTTGGCTGGCGGCGCGAAATCTGCGCCGCTCGTCGAGCAACTCCTCAATAGGAATGACTCGATTTCTTTCGCCTCGGCAGTAACGGGCGCGGCGCACTCGCTTTACGGCTTGAGCCACTTCTCGCCCGACACAGCCTCGGTAACCTTCTAGCAATGAGTGCCAATCGGTCTCTGGCCAATCGCCGGGCTCGAACTCGAGATTCCAAGCTCGCAGTTGCAGACAAAAAATCTCATACAGGGCTCCGAGATGGGGAAGATCGAAAAACCAAGCATATTCGAAGCGAGCCAATAGCTCGGCTGGGAGTTTCTCCAAACGGTTTACTGCTGCGAGCAAGCATACAGGCTCGACATGATTCTCCGCCCACACGAGCAAGCGCTCGGCCATTTTTGCCAAGACAAAGTCTTCTTCCCACTGCCCCAGGCCTTTATCCAACTCATCAATGAAGAGAATAGCCGAGCCCAAAGCACCGACTCGTTCGAAGACTCGTTCGATATTATCAATAGAAGCCTCTGCTGTTTCTCGGCGTAGCAATGAGAGGCTAGTTGTAAGTAGGGGCACCCCACAAACTTGACTGGCAAGTTTTGCCATGAGTGTCTTGCCGGTACCCGGCAGCCCAACAAACATAGCCGCTTTGGGCGGGCGTAGGTTTGCTGCGGCTGCTTCTGGCAAAAATAGCTTGGCGATATCGTTAAAATCTTGCCGCAGGAGATCGGCTCCACCGATATCGGGAACGTCAGGAGCTGGGAGCAGTTCGACACCGCCCCCCAGGAGCTTCCGAGTTTTGTAAGAATTAATAAAGGCAAGAATTTCTGTAAGGGGGCGCGCGGCAGGCTGTCTTAGGATGGTTTCGCGGACTTCTCCTGGAGATAAACCCTGACAGGCTAGCTGTAGGCGTGAGTGGTTCTTGGGGGGGTATCTAGCTTGCAGGCTAGCGATTGCTTCGCGGACCAGAGAAGCCCCAAGTGCCGTCCAATCGAGCCAGGGCACTAGCGATCGCAGGCTGTTTGGTATTTTTTTGCAATGGCCAACCACTAGCAGGCGTCGGCTTCGCTTCTCAGCAGTCAATTGAAAGTGTAGGTCCGCAAGAATTTTTTCTAGGTATTCACCAGAGAAATCATCGAGAATATTGCAAACCAAGATTCCTTGGGAGGGCACTGCTTCAATTGCATCAAACAGAGTACTTGCAGGCATCTCCAAGCATTCGATCGAGGCTTCCTGCCAGCGTTGCAAATAGGGCCGCTTGGGGTGCCAGTAAAAAATAGAGCTCGCTGGAAAAGATCTCTCTAGATGAATTAATATTGCCTGACAATCACACGGAGAAATCTGCGTTGCGTTGATGGGGTGGCTTTCTTCAAAAAAATCTTGAAGCCAAGCACCCTCTCGGCTCTTCGATGGCTGCATTTTTAAGTCTCTAAATCGCAATCTAACACGATCTACTTGACATAAACCGTTCTATCCTTCTCCTGGCTCGTCAGACTTGGTTTCACACTTTGGGGTGAATCGATAGAACTCCGCTAGTTTCAGAGATAAGCTGCGTTTGCAAATCAAAGATCGTCCGGCCAAGCCCCAAGCCCTACCAAGATTTGCCTGGATAGTTACCTTGAGATACCTGGGAGCATCTCGATTCTGTTGTCTTTCCGCACGAGAATGGCACCCGAGACTCTCGGACTCCTACAAGTAAATCCAGTAAGCCTAGATAAATCCAGGCAGCTCCAGAATTTCCCGGACAGTAGTTTGGGTTATCTGCGAGTGCGGGCAAATGGCTTAAAGCTTGTCGGATAGAAACTTTCCAATTCATTAGATTGAGGTTCAGAGCTATGTTTCGGCTATTGCACGGTGCGATTTCAAATCGACTTGCGGTTTTTTCTCCCGATGAATATCGATTCATCATCCCGTTGGGTTGCAGTTTTCTATATTTCTGTCTCGCAAAGCCGGAAATTGGTAGTCTAATGCTTGCAGTAACCCTATTGACTCTGCTGATTCAACTTGGATCGAAAGTACTTAACGTCCCTAGAAAGTTGAATATCCCGATCGCAACCGGTGCGACTTTATCTTTTTTGCTAGTGCTTGGTAATGCCCTGCCAGCGCACGCAATCCTTGAAGGAGTCGAACAAGCAATTAAAGATATTTTGGCTACTGAAATCGTAGATGATGCGGAACTAGAACAAGGGATAACGAACTTTTTCACGATCCTGGATCTGTTCATCGTTTTCGTCTTAATTGGAAGCGTGGTCTTTGCAATCTATCAAGGCAGTCAGTCAAATGATATTCGGCCCATTCTTTTTGTGATTGCGTTTATCGTTGGCGGTATTATGGTCTTAGAGATTGGATCGCGCTTAATCTTAGGTGCGGATGATGCAACGGGTGGGACAACAACACCCATTCCATAAGCTCATCGCTAGAACTTATGGAATTAGCATCATTAGCCAATGACTATCAAGCTCGATCGCGTATCGAACGTCGTACCAATCTATGTCTGTCATTAAAGTTAACGCAACTTACTCCCAGCAATCGAAGTTCTTCGGCTTGGATCGAGATCACGTTATCCCGATATTTGCAATTGCCTGTGTTGCAGGCTCGATCTGCTTCGTTTTTACAGAATGGGGAGAAGTCGTCTTTGCTGCACTCACCTTTGGTGTCGCTTCGGCTTGGCTTCTTTATGCGGGCAACAACGTTCGAGGCGCGATCGAATCATTTATTTTCCCCGGACCGGAATGGGCGATTTCTCCGGCTCCATTCGCGCCAATTGTAGAGCCGGGGAGTCGCAAGCGCATCAAAATAAAACCTATCATGCAAGCTCCTGCCGCTAACGGACGATCTCGTCGCTATCGTAATTTTCAGTCCTACAGCGCTCTCCACGCTCTAGTGGAGTTTGAAGCAGAGGGCGAAAAATTCGCCGCTTATCTGAATCTCTCAAATGGAAAGTGGCAAATCGTTCTGCCATTTTCTTTCGTAGGGTTTCACACTCAGATGAGCGAAGCAGAAACAGAAGCTGGCGCTAAATTGATTTCTGCTGCGATGCAAGAGCTTCCTTTGGGGGCGCGCCTGCAGTTCCGTATGGGAGCCTACGATCGCCCCCACGCGCGGCTACACGACATTCAACAGGTTGCTGATTCGCAAGTCACGCCGCTGACTTCTCTACTTACCTATAATCAAGGTAAGCGAGTCCAAGATTTATCCAGTACTGGCACGCGGAGAGTGCTAGAGCAGCAAATCTTTGTCGCATTCGATTTGTCTGCCGGTGCCGATGCCTCATCTCCTATCGATCGCGTCGCCGAGAGTTTGGTCGAGGTTCTGCGGAAGGTCTTAGACACTCAAGATCGCCATAAAGAACTAACCTATCAAGACATTGCAGCTCGGACTTACGAGCATGTCTATTTGCCGTGGTGCTATCTGCTGGCAAATAAGGCTAACTTTCAGTTGCGGACCTGGAGCTTACAAGAAGCTTGGCTCGATCTGTATCGGCGCTTCGTGCGGGCCGACCGTACCGAAGATGTGCCGGCGCTACCCAATTGGCTGAGTTTCAAGCTGCAGGGCAAACAATGGCAGGTCGAAGTTAAAGGCGATCGCACTCGCAACGCGCTATCGGTCTTATTAGGAGGAGCGGCTGGCGAACCCACCGTACCCCAGCATCTCAATGCCCGCGATATGGTTTGGGTAGCCGATCGTTTTGTGGGAGCCTGTACCCTGGAGCGGCCGCCCCAGCAATTTGAAGATGCCCGCGACCAACTATCTTGGGTTTTTCGAACTTGCTTCAGTCGTCCTTTCGGTCACGAGCTAGAGTATTTCATCGAGGTCGAGCCGGAAAACGTGGCAGCGGCTCGAGATAATCTGACTAAGCTATCCAAACAATCTTACCAACGGGCCTACTATTCTCTCGAAGACGGCAAGGGAGAATGCATCGAAGCCCTCGAAGAAGGAGAAGATGTTAAAGGCGCTCGCCTGAATCTCCATCGCGGCCATCTACCCCTAAAAGTTGCGACGACGATATTGCTGCATCGGCGCACCCCCGATATTTTAGAGCGAGATTGCCTGCAACTGTGCCGTAGCTTTGGTTCGGCTGGTGTCGTTCGCGAGCGGCAAACATGCTACCGCCTTTGGCTAGAAACGCTTCCCATATCGCCTTGGGGCTTGCAGACCTCGACAAACGTTATCACCGAGCGGCGACTTTATCTCGATTCTTCTGCAATCTCCGGGTTTTTTCCTGTCATGGCTCCTCGAGCTATTCAGACAAAGGGTCTTGAGTTTATCGGCGAAGGAGGAACGCCACTTTTCATTGACTTTAGTAGCTCGCCGACCAATGCAATCGTGAGCGGATCTAAAGGATCGGGCAAATCCGTTCTCCTGTCAGGAATTGCAACCGAGGCGATCGCACAGAGGCTACCCGTCATTGCCGTTGACTTTAGCCTGGGCGGGATCTCTACTTTCAAGGTTTTGGCAGAATTTCTTGGCGAGTATGGTGCTTACTTGAATCTGGCCTCAGAATCATTCAACTTACTGCAGCCCCCAGATTTTAGATGCGTTGGCAGTAATCGACGAGTACGAGAGCAGCGCTGGTTGGAGTTTCTCCAGCAGGTTTTAGAGGCAATTTGTTTGTACTCTCTCGATAAGCCACAACTCAAGCAGATCGTGAAGCTTGCCCTGCAACGCTTGCTCAGAGTGTTCTACACCGACCTCATTATCGACCGTCGCATTCAAGCGGCTTTTGCCGGCGGTTGGCAATCAAAAGCTTGGCAACAGATGCCCGTTCTAGAAGATATGCTGCCTTTTTTAATTCCAGGACGACTAGAACTAGATGGTAGCAATCCCTTACATCGCGAGGCAGTTGATTGGATCGATCTGCAATTACATGGAATTATTGGCGATCCGGAACTTTATCAAGCGCTTTGCAAGCCGTCTACGATTCCTCCGGAGCCGCTATTTCGGGTTTTTGCCCTCAGTGGCCTGAGCAGCCAGAGCAATGCATTTATTGTTTCGCTGGTGGCACAGATGGCTTGCATTCAGCAGGCGCTATCGCATCCGCGATCGCTAATCGTGATGGACGAGGCCAACCGCTTGCTGGAAAAGCCCGGCTTCGCGCAGTTGGTGGCAACTATTTTCTCGACCTTTAGAAAAGAGGGGGTGTCGGCATTGCTCGCCGGGCAAGATATTGGCACGCTAACGCACTCGTCATTTTGGAGCAGTATCGCCGCCAATGTGGATTTCATGCTGACCGGTCGTCAATCTTCAGGCGCAATCAACGACTACATTCGGCACCTGGGTTATCCCGAGGAGGTGATTCGCCGCAATGCTACTGAAGAGTTTATGGCACGGCGCTCCGATCGCTCGACGGCCTGGCTAATCGAGCAGGCCGGTCGCTTTTGGTCGGCACGCTACTATCCTGCCGATCAGCTTTTAGCCGCTGTCGCTAACGATCGCCTAGAAATAGCTGCCCGGCAGCGCGTCTTCGACCGTCACGATACTAGCAATACCCTCGGGCAGCTCCAGGCACTAACAGAATTTGCCTCCCACTATGTCCGGATATTGTCTGCTAGCGATTCTATGGAGAAAATTCAATGATGGTTCGCAAACGTTTCTTAGCAAAATTAATGTCGCTTGCGATCGCTGCCTCGGTTGCCTGCCCTTTGCCTGCGGTAGCGCAAACAACGAGTTCGACGAGCGCTAAGGCGAGTGGAGCCCTCGACAAAGCTACGCAATTTCTCAATACTCTAGTGGAATTATTCCCCTCTTTGGAAACTTTCGTGACTGGCATGGAAGAACTCGTCAGCCAAGCTGCAGAAATCTTGCCTGAGAGTATCGATCTGAGCGGTATAACCGGTGTTTTGGGCCTTCCCGATCTAGACGAGCTTAACGAAGTGCTAGCGGCGCGGCCATCAAACGATACGCTCGACGATATTATTTTCTCCCAAGGGGTTGATGCCGACAATACCTATAGCGAAGCTACAGAGTTTTTGAGGGCTCAGGCACTTTCCCTTTCGGGTCAGAAAGTTGCCAACTCATTTATCGGCAAAACAGGTCAAGAAGGCTCGCAAACCGCCATAACACAAGCCGGAGAGAACTACGCAAGTATCGGCCAGCACGCCACGGCGATTGAAGCTTTGGCCGACCAGAGCCTTGCTGTAGATACTACATTCGAGCGGATCGATTTGCTCGTCCAGCAGCAGCGCGAAGAAGCCCGGCAGGCACAATTGAGTGCTGAAAATGACACGGCCATCATCTCTGGCATCAAAGAGGGTCAAATTCTGACCGCTCAGAGCCTGGCCATCGATGCCGAGCGCCTACGCGCTGAGAATGCCGACAGGATCGTTGAGGCTCGCCAAGCTGCTGCTGCTGCATTCATTCAGCGGCAGTCCGCCTTATTTTTAGTTACCCCCGGCGGCCAACCCGTAGATCCCGATCCTGCCACTGCCAAGGGCCTTTGGAAATTCATTCGCCTGCGTCAAAACCCATAGTTTTTGCCCCACAAGGTAATCAATTTTGAGACTCGACCCATGAACCTGACAATTTCTTTGCTTCTCGGCCAGGGGACGCCACCATTCGCGCCACCGTCTTCTACATCTTCGGCAGGTGCCACTTTAGATCTTCTCCAACGCTCCCAGGCGATCGCTAAAGATTCCTACGAAACCTGGAATACCATCTGGGATGGCTTTTTCGATTCCGAGTTATGGACTGGCATGGTTATCGTGGGCCTCTTGATTGCGGGCTTGAGCCTTATTAGCGCAGCGATTCAGTGGCTGCCGGAGCTAACTTCACAAACCTTTGACGGTCGGCGCACGTTTCGGCTTTTCGCGCCAATTATTGCGGTTGTCATGGTTTTGGGTAATAACGGGCGCATTTTGAGTGGCGTCCTCCAGACAATTCGTGGCATCGGAGTAGATTTTGTCAATCTTCCCCTCAAGCTTCAGATCATGGGAACGACCTTGGATGTGGTCCTCCGTCGCTTGGCCTTAGGTAATGCGGTAATTGCTGGAGCGCTCTCAACTCTCAAGCCATGCCAGAACAAAACGGGTCCAGAATTCCAAGGATGTATGGAGAAGTGGTGGGCTCTCATCAATACAGCGGATTTTGCGACCCAAGTTGTTGGCGATGCGATCGACTCCGAGGGCGAGCCTGTCACACTGGAGCGCGCCTTCAGATTTCTAGAGTCCATCGCGCCATCGCCCTTTGCCACGGGAGAAACACCTTCCGACCTGGGCTCTTTCAGCGAGGCGGCCCACATACTCAACCCGACGGGCTTGCTGTTTAACGAGGGAAGCCCCAATATCGATCAATTTCTGGCTGCCACTCAGGCTGCATTTGTAAACGGACTTGAAATTGCTTTGCTTGGCGCGTTCGCACTTTCGCCCATCGTGCTAGCATTACTGCTGACTTCTCGTGGCGGCCAAGCACTGTTTGGTTGGCTCAGTGGTATAGGAGGCTTGTATGCAACTCAGTTGATCTACAACGCCCTCATCGGGTTAATTGCCCTGTTCGTTCTCACCAAAGATGATGTTGCTGCAGCAACCGGCGACCCGTCAACGCTGATGAGCGGTCTCGACCAGAAAACCT
>CAYTBI010000017.1:0-71952 GCA_964435975.1 uncultured bacterium | reverse complement strand
TCGAGGGCGTTGCGATCGCCCACATCGTTTTGTCTGGCTTGCTGTTCTTGGCAGCGTGCTGGCACTGGGTCTTCTGGGATTTAGAGCTGTTCTTCGACCAGCGCACTGGCGAGCCCGCTCTCGACCTGCCCAAAATGTTCGGCATCCACTTGTTTTTGTCTGGCTTGCTCTGCTTCGGCTTCGGAGCCTTCCACCTTACCGGCCTCTTTGGGCCTGGTATGTGGATTTCCGATCCCTACGGCTTGACCGGCCACGTCGAACCCGTCGCCCCAGAATGGGGTCCGGCCGGATTTAACCCCTTCAACCCCGGTGGCGTTGTCGCCCACCACATTGCAGCGGGTGTCGTCGGCATCATCGCGGGTATCTTCCACCTCGCCGTTCGCCCGCCCCAGCGCCTCTACAAGGCTCTGCGTATGGGTAACATCGAGACCGTGCTCTCGAGCAGTATTGCGGCCGTCTTCTTCGCAGCTTTTGTTGTGGCTGGCACCATGTGGTACGGCAGCGCGACCACGCCCATCGAGCTGTTTGGCCCCACTCGCTACCAGTGGGATGACAGCTACTTCCAGCAAGAGATCCAACGCCGCGTCCAAACCGAGTTGGCTGCCGGCGCGACTCAAGAAGAAGCTTGGTCTACCATTCCCGATCGACTGGCCTTCTACGACTACGTCGGCAACAGCCCCGCCAAAGGCGGCTTGTTCCGCGTCGGCCCCATGAACCAGGGCGACGGTCTCGCCCGCAGTTGGCAGGGTCACCCGATCTTCACCGATGCTGAGGGCCGCGAACTGACCGTTCGCCGCCTGCCCAACTTCTTCGAGACCTTCCCCGTTCTTCTCGAGGACGCTGACGGTGTCGTGCGGGCAGACATTCCCTTCCGTCGTGCTGAGTCCAAGCTAAGCTTTGAGGAGACCGGCATCAACGTTCGCTTTGCTGGCGGCGAACTCAACGGCCAAAGCTTCGAAGATCCCCAAGCTGTCAAGCAGTTCGCTCGCAAGGCGCAACTGGGTGAGGTCTTTGAATTCGACCAGGAAACCCTCGGATCTGATGGTGTCTTCCGCACCAGCACCCGTGGCTGGTTTACCTTCGGCCACGCAGTCTTCGCGCTGCTGTTCTTCTTCGGCCACATCTGGCACGGCGCCCGGACTCTGTTCCGGGACGTTTTTGCGGGTGTCGAAGCCGACATGGAAGAGCAAGTCGAGTGGGGCCGCTTCCTGAAAGTGGGCGACCGCTCTACCCGTAACGTCTAATTTTTTTGGCGGCCGAGAAGCAAATCTCTACGATTTGTTAACTGGATCTGCTAAGACCCCGAAGGGAGCTGCTGTCGCTCCCTTCTTCCGTTTGGGGTCGCGAGATTGTTGATAGACTAGACAGCAAAGCTCACCGCCGTTGTTGGAAACGAAGAAGTCATGGAAGCTGTTGCTTACATTTTGGTTTTGGCCTTGGGAATTGGGGTTTTGTTTTTCGCGATTGCGTTCCGGGAACCCCCCCGCATCAACCGTTAGATTGCTAGCCTGAGTCGACAGCCGCCGCCCGTGCGGTGGCGCTGTCGATAGCAGTTTGCTGCCTCGGCGATCGCTCTTTGCTGCGCTTACAGCAGAATCTCACCGCGAACCCAGGCGAGCAAAGGCTCGCGAGCCCGAGTTGCGTGGATCGCTTGACCCCAGTTCTCTTGCATTGACTTGCAACGTAAGAGAAGGGGGCTCGACTTCTCCTTACAGCTCGGGCCGATGTTTATTTGCAAAACTCATTTCTTGCAGCCATGCAATGTCCGTCCTGCCAGCATCCTGAGAGCCGCGTTCTGGAGTCTCGACCGACTGAGGCTGGCAGAAGCATCAGGCGCAGGCGCGAGTGCTTGCAATGTCGCTGTCGATTCACGACCTACGAGCGCCTCGAGTTTGCCCCCCTCGCGGTCGTCAAGCGAGATGGCAAGCGAGAAGAGTTCGACCGCGAGAAATTGCGGCGCGGCCTGACCCTTGCCTGCGAAAAAACCGGCATATCCCTCGAGCGCCTCGATGAAATCGCAACTGAAATCGAAGCCAACTTGCAGGCCCGCGGCGAGAGAGAGGTCACCTCAACTGAGATTGGGGCCTTTGTTTTGAGCGTACTTCGCCAGGAGAGCGAAGTTGCCTACTTGCGCTTTGCCTCGGTCTATCAGAAATTCCAGCGACTACAGGACTTTACCGAAGCCCTCAAGCGCCTCCAGCAGAATCCCACCGAGCGTCCGACCCCGTTACAGCTCGAGTCTCAGGTGTCGTCCCCGGTTGAGCTATAATTGTTTTTCTGTACCCTCGATAGAAAAAAGCGCGGGCCGGAGAAATCTCTGCGGCGCGTTATGGCGGCGATATTTGGAGGGAGACGCCGATAACAAACCTATACCCATGAGGACAAGAGCTTAGAGCGCACATTATGGTCAATCAGAACTCTACCCAGGAGAAAGACAGCAACGGTAGCATCGGTTTTACCCACGAGGATTTTGCCGCCCTTCTCGATCGTTACGATTACAACTTCAACCCTGGCGACACTGTTGCTGGAACGGTGTTTAGCATGGAGCCTCGTGGCGCTCTGATTGACATTGGTGCGAAGACGGCAGCATACATCCCCATTCAGGAGATGTCGATTAACCGCGTCGAGAGCCCAGATGAGGTCCTGCGCCCCAACGAGACTCGGGAGTTCTTTATCCTCACCGACGAGAACGAAGACGGCCAGCTGACGCTTTCTATTCGGCGCATCGAGTACATGCGCGCCTGGGAGCGGGTTCGCCAGCTCCAAGCCGAGGATGCTACCGTGCGCTCGGGTGTTTTCGCGACCAACCGGGGCGGCGCACTGGTGCGTATTGAAGGGCTACGGGGCTTCATTCCAGGCTCGCACATCAGCACCCGCCAGCCCAAAGAAGATTTGGTCGCTCAGGAGCTGCCCTTGAAGTTCCTAGAAGTCGACGAAGAGCGCAACCGCCTCGTGCTCAGCCACCGCCGAGCCTTAGTCGAGCGCAAGATGAGCGGCCTCAAGGTGGGCGAAGTCGTTGTCGGCTACGTGCGCGGCATCAAGCCCTATGGTACGTTTATCGACATTGGCGGCGTTAGTGGCCTGCTGCATATCTCCGAAATTTCCCACGACCACATCGACACGCCTCACAGCGTTTTTGATATCAACGACGAGCTGAAGGTGATGATTATCGATCTTGATGCCGAGCGCGGTCGTATCTCTCTGTCTACCAAGCAACTCGAGCCCGAGCCTGGCGACATGCTCAAAAACCGCGAGCTAGTCTTCGAGAAAGCCGAGGAAATGGCCGAGAAGTATCGCCAAAAGCTGCTCCAGCAGGCCCAGGCAGAGATGGGAGATCTGCCGCTCGATGACGGCGATGTGGGTGCAACCGAAGAGCCTGCCGCATCGGAACCCGACGATCGCGAAGCTGAAATGGCTGGTGTTGGCTCCGAGGAGTAACTGGCTTCCTAGAGCGCAATTTTCCGACTGCATCGCTAGCATGCTCGAGCGGGGAGAACGACATATCGTTCTCCCTTAATTTTTGGGAGAGAATTTGGAGAACGACCCGTGCCGACGATCGTCTGCAAAGAGACAAAATTTCCGGAAATCGACGCTATTTTCTTCGATAAAGACGGCACGCTGGCAGATTCGGGCAGTCGCCTGCGGGAGCTGAGCTACAAGCGCGCTCGCCTGCTCGACGCGCAATTCCCGGGGGTCGGAGAACCTCTACTGCTTGCCTTTGGCGCGCGCGAGGCGACCCTCGACCCAGCAGGCCTCATGGCCGTTGGCAGCGCCTACGAAAATGAAATTGCAGCGGCTGCCTACGTCGCCGAGACCGGCTGCGGTTGGCTTGCCGCCCGCGCGGCAACTCAAGCTGCTTTTGCCGAAGCCGATCGCCGCTTTGCCGACGCGCCCGATCCCCTGTTTGACGGCAGCCGGGAGGTCTTGGCAGCCCTCTCACAAGCCGGGCTCAAGCTCGGCATCCTCTCGGCAGCAACTCTCGCCAATGTCCGCCAGTTTGCGAGCGCCCACCAGCTCGAGCCCTACCTCCAGGCTGCCATTGGCGTGGAGCCCGGAGGCTTTGACAAGCCCGATCCGGCCTTCTTTGAGTTCGCCTGTCGCCAGTTAGGCGTCGATCCGCGCAGAACCCTCATGGTTGGCGATGCCCCTGGCGATATCCAAATGGCCCAGCAAGCTGGGGCAGCCGGGACGATCGCCATCACCTGGGGAGCGGCTGCCGCGCCGACGACTTTGGCTGCAGCCGATGTCTTTATCTCGGAGTTGGACGCAATCTCGGCCGAATAGCCGCAAGGCTTTGAGTTCGTTGCCAACTTGTTAGCCGAATCCAAATTAGTCAAGATAGAAATTGTCGCCAGCACGTTCTCACCCTACAGGCCCACACCATGCCCGCCACCATCGCCATCGAAGCGCTCCTGACCCCAGACATTCACAAGCCCGCACGCTACCTGGGCAACGAGGTGAATGCCCGGCGCAAGCCTTGGGAGAGCGCGACCGTGCGCTGGGTGCTGACCTATCCAGAAGTTTATGAGGTAGGCGCGTCCAACTTAGGCCACATCATCCTCTACAACATTCTGAATGCCCAGCCCCAGCAGCTTTGCGATCGCACTTATCTACCCGCCCCCGACCTGGCTACCAGGCTACGGGAGACGCAAACGCCATTGTTTGCCCTCGAGTCGCGGCGGCCCCTACGAGATTTTGACATTTTGGGCTTTAGCTTGAGCTACGAGCTGGGGGCCACGAACATCCTGGAGATGCTCGACTTGGCCGGGATTCCTTTAACCTGGGAGGCTCGCCAGGCAGGAGATTATCCGCTAATTTTTGCCGGCGGCCAAACAGCAACTTCCAACCCCGAACCTTACGCAGCGTTTTTCGATTTCATCGTCCTTGGCGATGGCGAAGAAATTTTGCCCGAAATTGGGTTGGTCCTGGCTGAGGGCAAGGCTGCCGGTCTGGCGCGCGAGGCGCTGCTGCTGGATTTGGCTCAGGTGCCCGGAGTGTACGTGCCGCAGTTTTACGAGATGCAAGCCGATGGCTCGGTGCGGCCCCGGCGACCGGAGGTGCCAGCGCGCATTATTCGGCGGGTCGCCGTGCCGATTCCGGCTTATTCTGTGGGTCTGGTGCCGCTTGTCGAGACCGTGCACGATCGCCTCGTAGTCGAGGTGCGGCGCGGCTGCACTCGGGGCTGCCGGTTTTGCCAGCCGGGAATGCTGACCCGCCCGGCCCACGATGTCGCTCCCGAAAAAGTAATCTCAACCCTCGAGCGCGGTATTCGCGAGACGGGATACAACGAAATTTCCCTGCTGTCGCTGAGCTGCTCGGACTATTTGGCACTGCCAGCTGTGGGCATGGAGCTGCGCAATCGCCTGCGCCAGGAAAATATTGCCATTTCTCTGCCGAGCCAGCGAGTCGATCGCTTCGATGAAAACATTGCCAATGTCATTGGCGGCCTGCGCCGTACGGGCTTGACCTTCGCGCCAGAAGCGGGCACCCAGCGCCTGCGGGATGTCATTAATAAGGGCCTCACCAACGCAGAACTCCTGCGCGGCGTCAGGGCCGCCGTCGAGCAGGGCTGGAACAAAGTCAAGCTCTACTTTATGATTGGTTTGCCCGGCGAAACCGATGTGGATATCGTCGGCATTGCCGAGACGATGCATTGGCTGCGGCGCGAATGCCGGGTGCCGGGGCGCAAATCTCTCGATTTCCACGTGACGATTTCGAACTTCACGCCCAAGCCCCACACGCCCTTTCAATGGCACTCGGTCTCGACAGCAGAGCTGCAGCGCAAGCAGGAGCTACTCAAAGCAGAATTCCGCCGCCTGCGCGGGGTAAAAGCCAACTTTACCGATACGCGCATCTCGGCGATGGAAGACTTCCTCGGTCGCGGCGATCGCCGCTTGGCCCCGGTCATCCAACGGGCCTGGGAGCTAGGCGCGGGCATGGATTCTTGGTGGGAGAGCCTCGATCGCGCCTATGCTGCCTGGAACCAAGCCATCGACGAGTCGGGCCTAGCCTGGAAATACCGCCAAATCGAAGACGGCGAATGGGACGTGATGGCCGGAAGCGACGATCGCGCGGACCTCCTGGAGCGGCCCCTGCCCTGGGATCATATAGACTCGGGCATCACCAAAACCTGGCTCCAAGAAGACCTGCAGCGCGCCCTGGCCGAGGCGGTCGTGCCCGATTGCTCTTTTGAAGGGTGCTCCCATTGCGGGGTGTGCGGCCTAGATTTCGGCCACAACATTGCGATCGCGCCCCCGCCCATTCCAGAATTTTTGGGCGAAACCCGTCCCGAGCAAACGCGCGTGCAGCGCCTGCGGGTTCGTTTTGGCAAACAGGGGGAGATGCGCCTGGTGAGTCACCTGGATTTGGTGCGCCTGTTCGACCGGGCCGTGCGTCGGGCGCGCTTGCCGATTGCCTTTACCGGCGGGTTTCATCCCGGCCCGCGCATTGCCATTGCCAGCGCCCTCTCGCTTGGGGCCAGCAGCGATCGCGAGATTGTCGATTTCGACCTTACCGAGCGGCTGGAGATGGTTGAATTTCGCGAGCGGCTGGCTGCCGAGTTGCCGGCAGATCTACCAGTTGTCTCCATCGAAGAAGCCGACATGAAACATTCGGCCTCGAGCTTACTCGACAAAGCCGAGTACGAAATCCAGGTCGAGGCCTCCGAACCCGTTGCTCCCGAAATCTGGCAGCAATGGCTCGCGACCACCCTCGCCAGCGGCGAAATTCTCTGGGAGAAAACCACCAAAAAAGGCAAAAAACGCGAAGTAGATCTGCGCGAGCGCCTGATTGGTGCTGCGTTACTTGGCATCGACGGGCCGAGAGCCACGCTGCAGTATTTGGGATATTGCCGCAATGATGGGATGACCCTGCGACCGGAGCATTTGATTTACATGCTCGAGCGCGTCGCAGAGCGAGAACTACACCTGGTGCGGGTACACCGGCAGCAGCTAATCTTGGCTGAGACCGTGCCAGTTTGTGCTCCTGCAGAGGTGACAAGCAGCTAAAAAGGGCCTCTGGTGCGCGAAAATAAGAGCCCTTTATGGCCCTCTTTTGCCATTGAGATGCTAGTGCGTCCCCTATTCGGGGGATAATGCTTGACTGCAGAGCGATCGGTGGCAGCAGTAGGCCCATGAAAGAACTCATCGAGGGATTGCGAGAGTTTCAGACCAATTATGTTTCGAGGCATCGGGAATTTCTCGAGCATCTCTCCCACGGCCAGAAGCCCCGCGTCCTGTTTATTACGTGCTCCGACTCGCGCATCGACCCCAATCTAATCGTCCAGGCCGATATGGGCGAGCTTTTTGTCATTCGCAATGCCGGCAACATCGTGCCGCCTTTCGGGGCAGCCAACGGCGGCGAAGGGGCGGCGATCGAATACGCCATCCACGCCTTGGGCATCGAGCAGATTGTCGTTTGCGGTCACTCCCACTGCGGTGCCATGAAAGGCCTCCTCAAGCTCGACAAACTTGAAATGGAAATGCCTCTGGTTTACGAATGGCTCAACCATGCTGCAGCCACCCGTCGCCTGGTTATGGAAAATTACTCCACTTTAGAAGGCGAGCAAAAACTAGAAGTCCTCGTGGCCGAGAACGTCCTCACCCAGCTTGAGAACCTGCGCACTTACCCCGTCGTTCGCTCGCGGTTGTATCAAGGCAAGCTCAAAATTTATGCCTGGATCTATCTGCTCGAAACCGGCGAGGTGCTGGCCTACGATCCCGATACCCACGCCTACATCGCCCCCCAGAGCCAGTTTGCTCTCGATGGCCCCAGCAGCAACGCACCCTCTCCAGTGGTTGCCTGCAGCTTGCCCGAGCGGGAAGTCCCCCCAGCCACCGATTACGATAATCCGACGCCTTGGGTGTCTTCATCCCAATCCCAACGGATTTACCAAGGCGCGCCTTGACGAGTAGGCCGCAATTTCCCCCTCCTTCGTTTCGAGAGCTGGAGCTAGCATGGGAATCGGACTGCACGTTGTCAACAATATTTAAGATCGTCGCGAGGTACCTTCCATGCGCAAGCCCCTACTCGTCGGTGGCGTCGGCCTCTCTTTTCTAATTTGGCTATGGTCGAGCCTGGAGCAGTCTTTAGAGCGGGTCGGTGAGTACGGAACCTTGGGGCTTTTGATTGTTGGTGCCGCTGTTTGGGGGTGGCAGCGCCGGCGAACTCAAACGGCAGCTGAGGAGCCCGTCACCCCGCAGCTACCGCTGCAGCCTACCGACCTCGAAGCGGCGATCGCGGCGGCCGAAGCGACGATCGCTCGCCTCGAAGCCGAAGGTGGCACGCTTACCACCGGTCGCGAGCGCTTGGCCGAGCTGCCTGCAACCCTAGAGCGCGACGATCTGTTGCTCGCGGCGATCGGCCGTCCGGGCGTGGGCAAAACCAGTTTGCTTGCCGCGCTCGATCTCCCAGCAACAGTCGAGACGCTCGCAATCGACCTCGAAGGCAATCTCGACGCCCTATCGCTTGCGAGCGACCTGACGCTTTTCGTCGTTGAAGGCGACCTCAGCGAGACCGAATTTCAAGCCTTGAGATCGCTCCAGGCCTCGCGGCACCGGTTGTTGTTGGTTTCGAGCAAGTGCGATCGCCACCCCCCGGAAGAACGCGCGGCCATCGCGCAATCCCTGCAACAGCGAGTAGCCCCGCTGCTACCTGCCAATGACACGGCGATCGCCACCGCAGCAGCTCCGAGCCCCCTCAAGGTCCGCCGCGAGCAGCCTGATGGTTCGCAGCACGAAACCCAGGAGGCTCAACTACCAGACGTAGCCGCCCTTGAGTCCCGCATCGAATTTGCCCTGGCCGCCCCGGAAGACCTCTGTTTGGCAACTGCCTGGCGTCAGGCGACGGCAATTGCAGCTGAGGCCCGCCGCAGCCTCAACGCGCGCCGCCGCGATCGTGCCTTGCCCGTTGTCGAGCGCTACCAGTGGATCTCGGCAGCAGCAGCCTTTGCCAATCCCGTCGGGACCCTAGATTTACTGGCTACCTCAGCAGTCAGCGCCCAGCTCGCTTTAGATCTCGGCGAAATTTACCAGCGCCGGCTCTCTTTGCCAGAAGCCCAGGCGATCGCCAATGCCTTGGGCAAGCAGATGGTGCAGCTCGGTATTGTCGAGCTATCGACCCAGACTGTCGGAAGCTTGCTTAAAAGCCACGCCCTTACCTATGTTGCTGGTGGGGCCGTCCAGGGCGTCAGTGCGGCTTACCTGACGCGCCTGGCGGGCCTGAGTTTGATTGAAGCCTTTGCCACCCTGTCCGACGACCGCCAGGGCAGCAGCGAGTCTGCTTTGGCGAGCCTGCAACACAAGCTGCAGTCGGTCTTTGCCCTCACTAAGCGTGCCAGCCTCATCGAGAGCTTATTTGCTGAGGCCCGCGCCCGCTTGCCCCTGAGCAAACCCAGCAAAGTCGCTCCGGCTGGAACCTCGCAATAGCCTCAAGCCAGCTTGAGGTCGAGTCTGCGGCCTACAATTGGAAGAACTTAGATTTTGCCAAGCTCGCCCAGAATATCTGAGACTCGTTAACATTAGTTAACAACTGAAAATACCGTAGGCGCTCGACCGTGTGGGCTTAATCCGGGTGGCGACCGGGCTTAGGCGCCCGCCACCGCCGCACTGCAACAGCACCCCTCGAGCCTTCAAGGAGGTCCAATCGCGTGAACAAAAACAATAACAAAAAGTGGCGCAATGCCGGGCTGTACGCGCTGCTGGCCATCGTCGTCATTGCGCTGGCAGTTTCCTTCTTCGACCGAGAGCAAGAAACTCGGGAAGTTTGGAAGTACAGCGAGTTTATCGAGCAAGTTCAAAACGAGCAGGTCGAGACCGTTCGCATCAGCTCCGATCGCACCCAGGCGATCGCGACCGATCGCAATGGCACGCAGTTTTTCGTCAACCTGCCCAACGACCCCGACCTCATCAACATTTTGTCGAGCAACCGCATCGACATCTCCGTCCAGCCCCCCAGCGATGATGGCTTTGCCTTCCGCGCTCTGAGCAGCCTCGTCTTCCCGATTTTGCTGCTGGTCGGTCTTTTCTTCTTGCTGCGCCGCGCCCAAGGGGGACCGGGCTCTCAAGCCATGAACTTTGGCAAGTCCCGCGCCAAGGTCCAAATGGAGCCCCAGACTAACGTCACCTTCGCCGACGTGGCAGGCGTCGAGCAAGCCAAACTCGAGCTGAGCGAGTTGGTCGACTTCTTGAAGAATGCCGAGCGTTTCACCGAAGTCGGCGCCAAGATCCCCAAAGGCGCGCTGCTGGTCGGCCCTCCCGGCACGGGCAAAACCCTGCTGGCTCGCGCGATCGCCGGCGAAGCAGGCGTTCCTTTCTTTAGTATTTCTGGTTCTGAGTTTGTAGAGATGTTTGTCGGCGTGGGTGCTTCGCGCGTGCGCGACTTGTTCGAGCAGGCCAAGAGCAACGCCCCCTGCATCATCTTCATCGATGAGATCGACGCTGTCGGCCGCCAGCGTGGCGCGGGCCTCGGCGGCGGCAACGACGAGCGCGAGCAAACCCTCAACCAGCTCCTCACCGAGATGGATGGCTTCGAGGGCAACACCGGCATCATCATCATTGCCGCGACTAACCGTCCCGACGTGCTCGACCAGGCGCTGTTGCGCCCCGGCCGTTTCGACCGTCAGATCGTCGTCGATCGCCCCGACTATGCCGGTCGCCTGGAGATCCTCAACGTCCACGCCCGCGGCAAGAGCCTCTCTAAGGATGTCGATCTCGACAAAATTGCCCGCCGTACCCCTGGCTTCACGGGTGCGGATTTGTCGAACTTGCTCAACGAGGCGGCTATTTTGGCCGCGCGCCGCAACCTGACCGAAATCTCCATGGACGAGGTCAACGACGCCATCGACCGGGTCTTGGCCGGTCCCGAGAAAAAAGATCGCGTCATGAGCCAGAAGCGCAAAGAGTTGGTAGCCTACCATGAAGCAGGCCACGCGCTTGTCGGCGCTCTGATGCCCGACTACGATCCAGTCCAAAAAATCAGCATCATCCCTCGCGGTGCGGCTGGCGGCCTCACCTGGTTTACCCCCAGCGAAGATCGCCTCGACTCGGGGTTGTACTCGCGTGCGTACCTGCAAAACCAGATGGCTGTCGCCCTTGGCGGCCGCGTCGCCGAAGAGCTGCTCTATGGCCCAGAGGAGGTCACGACCGGTGCCTCTAACGACTTGCAGCAGGTAACCCGCGTCGCCCGCCAGATGGTCACGAGCCTGGGCATGAGCGATCGCTTGGGGCCCGTTGCCCTCGGTCGCCAGCAAGGTAATGTCTTCTTAGGCCGCGATATTGCCAGCGATCGTGATTTCTCCGACGAGACGGCTGCGACGATCGACGAAGAAGTCAGCAAGCTCGTCGCCCGCGCCTACGAGCGCTGCAAGCAGGTCCTTGTTGAAAACCGCAAGGTTCTCGACCAATTGGCTGGAGCGCTCGTCGAGCGAGAAACTGTCGATGCCGAAGAGCTGCAGCAGATTCTGCGGGAGAACGAGATCAAGATGGCGTCTGTGGTGTAGCAAGTAGCAGGCCACTGGCCCGGAAAAAGAGCCCCCCGGATTTTCTGGGGGGCTCCTCAATTACCAGAGTCTACTGAGAACCACTGGATTGACCGTGCGATTCGAGCGCTATCTTTTGAAGATGCAGCGCTAGTAGCCCTGAGATACCCTGGCTGTAGCCGCCTTACCAACCTCATCTATGATCGGTTTCCTGCCCAAACGCCCCTTGCGTCTGCTGCTGCTGGTGTTACTTTCGGCTTGGGCGACGGTCTATTGCTGGCAGGCTCCGGTCGTTCATTCTGAGGCACTCGCCCCTCAAGAAATTCGCGGCATCTGGATGACCAATTACGGTGCTAGCTTGCTCTACTACACCACCCGCTTGGATGAGGAATTTGCCAATCTCGCCACCCACAATCTCAACACGCTCTACCCCGCCGTTTGGAACCGAGGCTACACCCTCTACCCGAGCCCTGTCACCCGCAAGGCCAGCGGTGTAGCGCGCGATCGCCTGACTTCGCTACCCCTCGTTCCCTTACAAGATCCCCTCGGCGGTCTGGTGCGCCAAGCCCATCGCCAGCACCTGCGCATCATTCCTTGGTTCGAGTACGGACTGATGATGCCCATTCACTCGGCGATTGCCAAAGCCCATCCCGGCTGGCTGACGACCACTGCAGCTGGCGAGACTGTTAGCCCTTCCGGGTTGCGATCGACCTCGGCAGGTCCTCGCAATCCTTGGTTGAGGTCTCTCTGGACCCTCAAGCAAGAAGCCGTAGGTGTCGATCGCGGTTGGCTCAATCCTTTTCATCCGGAAGTCCGAGACTTTCTGGTAGATCTCATTGCTGATGTGGTCGATCGCTACGACATCGATGGCATCCAGCTCGACGACCACTTCGGTTTGCCGGTGGAGTTTGGCTACGACCCTTACACTCAAGATCTCTACCGCCAAGAGCACGGCGGTGCCACCCCACCAAGCGATCCGCGCAATTCCGAATGGATGCGCTGGCGAGCCGAGAAGCTCACGCAACTGATGGCGCGCATCGCAGCGGCAGTCAAGGCTCGCAACCCAGAGGCTATCGTATCGCTCTCCCCCAATCCTCCCGCTTTTGCCTACCGCGAATACCTCCAAGATTGGCGGCGGTGGGTCGCTTTGGGGTATCTCGACGAGGCGATCGTGCAGGTGTATCGCCAAGATGTCGCGGCGATCGACGCCGAGCTTTATGGTGGCGGGTTTGGGGCGCTGCCTATCCCCGTTGCCATCGGGCTCTACACCGGCCCGCTAAAAGCACCCAAGCAAGCAGAGCAAATCGAGCGCGAGGCGGCTGCCGTGCGCGCTGCAGGCTACGAGGGCATGGCGTTCTTCTGCTGGGAGACAACCTTATGGAACTACAAAGGCAGCAGCACCGAGCGCGTCCGCAAACTCTTCACGGATCTCTTTCCCCTAGAAATCACGGCTCGAGATCGGACAAAGATCCGAGGGGCGACCTGTGGTTTTCACGGATGACTGTATCTGGATAACCTCAGAAGATAGACGTAAGTCATGCATTTCTAGCCCCTGAAGTTAGCATTGCGTCGTATTACATTAAAGACGTAGGGAGAAAACTCCTTGAGGGAGTGATTTTTGCGGGCAACCGTAGCAGATTCCTATGCCCTCTTCTTCTAAGGGCGATCGCGAAGTCCGAAACGTGGAAGATTCCCAGACGCACTGATTTTTAAGATACGAATGCGTCTGACAAGGAAGCTGGAGGCAAGCTTCCCATGCAGGGCAGGACGTCTGCTGCGGATCTCCCGCGCGCTCTCAACGTCAGCACCCAGGTTGGGGCCTCCAGGATCCATCTGGGTGCGTCTCTTCTCATAAATAGTTATTTGTTTCACCACTCGCCTAGGACTGAGGTCTGATGAAAACAGTTATTGCTACAGACGCCATAATCAGTGAATTTACAGAGACCGATAGCGGCTTGTTGCGCTCCGTCCCCTCAGTTGAAGGTACGCCTAGATCTCTCGAGGTCGACCGTCAAGTTGACTCCATTGCGACCGACATCTCCGCCGCCTCGACAGTGGCTAGCGATTCTGAGGCCACCACCATCGATCTGGCTTTGGTGCGATCTTTTTTGACTCAATCTTTATTGCCAAATTCCCAGCAAGTAGCCTCAGAAGCTGCCATCGCAGAGGATTTTGAGACGCTTGCAGCTGCACCTAACGATCCCTTTTTTAGCTCGCAATTTGCCCTAGACGTTATCGGCGCCCAGGAAGCTTATGAGATTTTGACTCCCCTGCCTGGGAGTGCCGAGCCCATCGTCGTTGCCGTCATCGATACCGGTATTGATTACACCCACCCCGACTTGGCCCCCAACGTCTTCACCAACGATCTCGAAGCCAACGGCACCCCCGGTGTCGATGATGATGGCAACGGTTTCGTTGACGATATCTTTGGCTACGACTTTGTTGACAACGATGGCGACCCCTTCGACGAAAATTTTCATGGCACCGCCGTTGCTGGCGTGATTGGGGCGGACTCCAATAATGGCTTCGGCATTGCTGGGGTTGCCGACCCGTTCAACGTCGAGCTTCTGGGCGTCCGGGCTCTGGGTGCTGATGGCTCGGGCACCCTTGACGATGTAGCGGCGGCGGTCGTCTACGCCGTCGATACTGGCGCGGATGTGATCAATCTTTCCCTCGGGGGGGGCGGCTTTAGCCTGAGTCTCTTTGACGCGCTGGCCTACGCTGATGCTAATGATGTTTTGGTGGTGGCTGCTGCGGGTAATGCCGGTCAGGATAACGATCTGCTCCCCACCTTCCCCGCTTCTTTTGGGTTCGACAACATTATTTCTGTGGCTGCTACCACTAGCAGCAACGACCTAGCGAGCTTCTCGAATTTTGGCGCTACCAGCGTCGATCTCGGCGCCCCTGGTGCCAACATCGTCACCACCGTCCCTGACGGCCAGTTCGCCTCGATCTCGGGGACGAGCTTCTCCTCGCCGCTGGTGGCGGGCGTAGCTGCGGCCCTGCTGGCAAGCTTGCCCGCTTCGGTGGCCAACCCCACCGACACGGTCATCGACCTATTGCTCGACACCGTCGCGCCCGATGCTGACTTGCAGGGCAACACCGTAACTGGGGGCATTCTCGACTTTGCCGCTGCCGCCCAGGCGCTGATCGAGTCCTTCCCAACCAACAGCGCTCCCGTGGCTGTTGATGACGCGGTCGTCTTGGCAGAAGATAGCAGCATCGCCATCGCGCCCTTGAGCAACGATAGCGACGCCGACGGCGATACCCTGACGATTGTCAGCTTCACCGAGGCCGGTAACGGCACCTTGAGCCTCAATGCTGATGGCACCTTTACCTACACGCCCGATGCCAATTTCAATGGCAGCGACAGCTTCACCTACACCATCACTGATGGCAATGGTGAAACTGCCACCGGTACGATTTCGCTGACGGTTACCGCCGTCAACGATGGCCCCACGGCCGTCGGCGATACGGTGCAAGCGCAGGCCAACACGCCTCTAACCATCGCGGTCGCCGACCTCCTGGCCAACGACAGCGATATCGACGGCGATACGCTAGCCGTTGTCGGGGTTGGCAACTTTTCTGGCGGCAGCGCGCAACTCAATCAGTCTGGAGATATCACCTTCACACCAGCTAGCGGCTTTGCTGGCGCGGCAAGCTTCGATTACACCGTTGCTGACGGGCAGGGTGGCACGGCCACAGCCACAGCCACAGTCACCGTGGCCCCGGCTCCGGCTGCTGCAAGTGCGGCGACTGGGGACAACTTCGACGCGGGCATCGACGCGAGCTTCTTTGCTGAGGTTGGCAATGGCACGGTCAACGATAACTTTGGCGGCAGCGGCAACAGCCTATTTTTCACCGGCGGCAGCCGCAACGACGGGTCCCGCTTTGCGACGACCCAAGCCTTAGATGTCAGCGATGGCGGCACGATCGCGTTTGACTTGGTTTTTGGCACCAGCCAAAACGGCGGTGAAAATGCCGATGCCGGCGAGGATGTCAGCCTGAGCTACTCTATCGACGGTGGCAATACTTTTGTTGAGTTTGCCCGCTACGACACGGAAGCCTTTACGAGCTTTACCAACATCACGGAAGTGATTCCAACGGCTGCCCGCACCAGCGAAACCCAGTTCCGCTTCCAGCAGGTGGCCCACAGCGGTAGCAATTTCGATAACTTTGCCCTCGACAATGTGGAGGTCCTCGGGGCGGATGCAGTGGTAGCCCCGGCGATCGCCGACCCGGTGACGGGTTTTAGCGAAGACTTCGACCCAGGCATCGACGCGAGCCTCTTCGCCGAGGTTAGCAATGGCACGGCCAACGACAACTTCGGCGGCAGCGGCAACAGCCTATTTTTCACCGGCGGCAGCCGCAACGACGGGTCCCGCTTTGCGACGACCCAAGCCTTAGATGTCAGCGATGGCGGCACGATCGCGTTTGACTTGGTTTTTGGCACCAGCCAAAACGGCGGTGAAAATGCCGATGCCGGCGAGGATGTCAGCCTGAGCTACTCTATCGACGGTGGCAATACTTTTGTTGAGTTTGCCCGCTACGACACGGAAGCCTTTACGAGCTTTACCAACATCACGGAAGTGATTCCAACGGCTGCCCGCACCAGCGAAACCCAGTTCCGCTTCCAGCAGGTGGCCCACAGCGGCAGCAGTTTCGACAACTTTGCCCTCGACAACATCGAGATTGCGATCGCCTAGATGTTGGTTTCTGTGCCCAGCACAGAAACCTGACTCGGCGTAGCAAAAGCCTCAAAAGTTGGGCGGGCAGTCCGCTAGCCTAGAATGGCGAATACTGTCCGCCATCACGCCATTTCCGATCGCCCCATGTGTCGCTTGCTTGGCTATCTCGGTCCCGCGATTTCTCTCGATCGCCTGCTCTACAAACCCGAGCACTCCCTGGTCGTGCAGGCCTATGCTCCCAAGGAGATGGAAACTGCGATCCTCAATGCCGATGGTTTCGGCATCGGATGGTACCATCCCGAGCGTCGGAGCGAGCCACCCTGCACCTACCGCAGTATCGCGCCCGTCTGGAGCGACATCAATCTTCCCGAACTTTGCCGCTACGTCACCTCCGGCTGCGTTGCTGGGTACGTCCGCAGCGCGACGCCGGGCTTGGCCGTCGATTTGAGCAACTGCCAGCCCTTTAGCAGCCGGGGCCTGCACGGTTGCGACCCGCAGGTGTTGTTCCTGCACAATGGTTATCTGGAGAATTTCCGCCAAACTCTGTATCGGCCCCTGCGCAACCTCCTCACCGACGAGGTTTACAAGCACATTCAAGGCACCACCGATTCCGAGCACTTGTTCGCCTCCATCCTCGATCGCCTCGCTGGCGAACCCACGGCTTCTTTTGTGGCAGTCCTCGGCGAGGTTTTGCCGCGCATCGGTCACTTCGCCCGCACCCAAAAAGCTGATTTTTTGTGCAATGTTTTGCTGACCGATGGTCGGCAGATGGTAGCTTCACGCTACGCGGTCGGTCCCCCCCATGCCAGTTTGTATTGGTTGCGAGACGACCCCCAGTTCCCCAATGCCGTTATCATTGCCTCCGAGCCTTTGTTTGCAGGCGACTGGCATCGTTGCCCGGAGCAAGCGTTGATTTCGGTGGAGGAGAATCTTGCCGTCCGCATCCATCCAATCTCGTAGAGAAGCAATTGCCGATGCCTTCGCGCGCTGCCGCGCCCGGACGCTGGCGCTTTTTGCCGAGTGCGATCGCGCGGCCTACTGCGCCCAGTCGCACCCCGACTTCAGCCCCATCGGCTGGCACCTCGGCCACATCGGGTTTGTCGAGAGCGACTGGCTCCTAGAGCGAGCCGCCGGGCTCGCCTGCAACTATCCCGCTGGCTATCGTACCCTCTATGACGCTGCTGGTTTGCCCAAGGCCGAGCGCTGCTTTCTGCCGGAGCTGGCAGAAACGCTGGATTTTTTGGCGCGAACCCGCGATCGCACCCTCGAGACCCTGGCAACAACCCCTCTAGAAACCCAAGAGCGTCTCTGGTGGTGGCTCTTGCAACATGAGTGCCAGCACAACGAGACTATCGCCTTTATCCAGCAGTTGCAGCGGGGTCAGCCCGCAGCGCTGCAACCCAGGTTCGTTCGCGCGATCCCGGCGGCCAGCGATCGCGTCGAGATCCCGGCCGGAGAATTCACACAAGGCAGCAACCTACACCCGCAAGATAACGAGCGCCCGGCCCACCGCCAGTCTGTGAAACGGTTCTGGCTCGATCGCGATCTGGTAACCTGCGGGCAATTCCGAGAGTTTATGGCTGCTGGCGGCTATCGCGAATCGCGTTGGTGGTCGGCGGCGGGCTGGCAGTGGCTGCAGGCACACCCGGTAAACCGACCTCTATATTGGTCGGAAGATTCTATTTGGGATCGGCACCCGGTGTGTGGGGTCAGTTATTACGAAGCCGAAGCCTTTGCCCGCTGCCTCGGCAAGCGCCTGCCCACCGAAACAGAATGGGAAAAAGCCGCACGCTGGCACCCGGTCGGGGGGGCGCTGGATTTTCCTTGGGGCCAAGATTTCCCCAGCGCCCGACATTGCAACCACGCCGGCATCGTCGGTCATACGACCCCTGTCGGGGCCTACCCAGCGGGAACGAGTCCGTGGGGCTGCCGCGACATGCTCGGCAATGTCTGGGAATGGACGGCAACCTGGTTTTCAGGTTACGAAGATTTTTCGCCATTCCCCTACGCAGGGTACTCGTCGGCCTATTTCGACGGCCGTCACCGCGTCCTCAAAGGCGGCAGCTGGGCGACGCAGCCCTGGGCATTGCGGGCGAGCTGGCGCAACTGGTACGAGCCAGGCATGCGGCAGATGTTTGCGGGGTTTCGCTGCGCTAGCGATACTCCATCTGCGTAAAATCCAGCTAGCTCGCGGGCTTTGGAGATCCGGGTCATTCCAGCCATTCGCAATAGAAGAATTGGAGATCTAGCTACAGGTCCGGACCCGCGTCGATAACAGTCGACCGCTGTGGATCTTCAAAGGTGACGGCCAAATCGAGGGCCAGAGCCCTCAACTCTTGTTGAAATTGAGGAGCATCCTGGGGCGTTACCCGGACTACAGTTGCAGTTTGCTGGCCCTGGCTGGTGTAATCGAGCACATATTCTTGGAAGTCTTTGTTGAAGAGACGGCTGGCAATGCCAATCGGCGCAAACAGAACGCCACCAATAACACTGCCAGTATCAGAAAGTAAGCGTTTGGCGTAGTTGCCGGATGCAACTTGGCTTATATTACTGCCGACTATCTCCCGATTCCCATCCTGAAACTTGTTTCTCTTGAAGGTGATGCCGAGCGAGGTAGAACGGATAGATATGATACATGTGTGGAATTCATTACTCGCGTTCTCAACATCAGCATATAGGCATTTCCCCTCATATACTGATGCTGACGCCGCCGTGCTAGTAACTAATAGCGCTGCAGTTGGAAGGAGAGATATCAGCTTTTTCATTAGCTCGATCCTAAAGTTAGTCTGATGGCAAATAGAGTTATCTAGTGTGTAGCTACCACCTTCTCGAGCGAAGTGGCTAAATTCTAGCACGACCGATTTCTGCTCTGAAGATTGGCAACTTAGCGCACCCTACTGCAGACCATGTCACGTTCGGGGGACGAGCAACGTCTCCTAATGCGTCTGACCGTAATACTCCCCTTGGATGCTCTGGGGCCAGCTCAGTTGCCGGTACCGTCGGGCTCGCGTCAGCCCTCGTTTCTCAGGCAAGTGAGGCCTGCAAGCGATTGAGAGTCCGCGTATTTTCCTCGTGGGTTCCCACCGTCAGGCGGATGCCGCCACCGGTGTGGCGCACCAGCGTGCCGCGCTCTTCGAGAGCGTGTTGCAGTCGTCCGCGATCGGCAGCACCCGCATCGCGCGGGCGCAAGTAAATAAAATTCGCCGCACTCGGCCACACTTGCAAGCGAGGATGCAGTCGTAGGGCGCGCAGCAGCCGATCGCGCTCCTGCAAAATTTCGTCGATAGCTCCCAAAAGCGCGTGGCGCTCGTGGAGGGCCAACAGCGCTGCTGCCTGGGAAAAACCGGGCAAGTTATAGGGCAGGCGCACTTTTTCGAGGGCGGCAATCAAACCTGGGTGCGCGAGGCAGTACCCGACCCGGTGTGCGGCCAGCCGAAATGCCTTAGAAAACGTCCGCATGACCAGCCAGTTGGGGCGATCGCGCAACTCAGCGATCGTCGAGGTCTGGCTAAACTCGAAGTAAGCCTCATCGACAACAACCAGAATCTCCGGAGGCAGCCCTCGGAGCCAAGCAAGTTCGGTCGCGCTCAAAAGGTTAGCCGTTGGGGAATTGGGATGGACGACAAAAACAACGCGCACGGGAGTCTCAGCAGCGGCGATCGCCGCATCGGCGGCGGCTGGTTCGATGGCAAAGTCGCGCTCGCGGCGCGGCAGCCGCACCACCGGTACTCCCAAAGTCTGCGCCAAGATGCCGTACATCGAAAACGTCGGTTCGGCCACCAAGATCGAGCCCGCCCCACCAACACAGGTGGCGATCAGCAGAGAGCGAATCAGCTCGTCCGAGCCATTGCCCACCGAAACCCATTCGGACTGCAAAAAAGAAGACTCCAAACCCGCCGATTCCGTTGCGTAGTCGGCGATCGCGGCTTTGAGGGCGGCGTGGCTGCCATCGGGATAGCGATTGGCAGCAATTTCGCGCTCGTAGACCCCGGCTAACTTCTCTTTAAAAGCTGTCGGCAAATCGTAGGGACTCTCGTTCGTATCGAGCTTGTCTAGGGCGCGCTGGCCGGTCTCGGGAGCATGGGGAGTATAGGCTGCTAGTTCGACAAGCTGGGGGCGAAGGAAAGGCAGAGTCATTGATAGCGTGCGAAGTACGGGGAGCGACAACAATTGCGCCTTCAGTCACTGCATTTTAGTGTAAAGACTGCTACCTCAGGGGAGCAGAGCCAACGCCCCGGAAAATAGCTGCCCAAACCAGCACTGACGTACAAGAAGTTTTTGCCCACGCGATAGGGGCCGCGCGCGTACTCCCAAGCTTTGACAACCTGGTTGCACTTGCGGAAGATGCTCGGCAACAGCACTTGGGGGACTCGGTAATTCAACGGCTGAAGCAATTTAGGCAGCGGGCCGTAGCCCGGGAGCCAAATCTGGCCGCCATGGGTATGACCCGAGAGTTGCAAGTCGATGCGAAAGCGCTGCAAGCCGGTGGCACTATCCGGGTTGTGGGAGAGGGCGACGCGCGGAACGTGCGGTGGAATGCGCTCGAACACGGGAGTCGGACGATAATCCAACGACCAGTACTCGGCAAGCCCGACGATGGCAAGCCCCGGCCCGAGAGGATAGACAATCTCATTCCAAAGCGGCACGATATCGGCGCGCTTCAAGGCCGCAACGATGCGAGCCGGCGATTCGCGATAGTACAGATCGTGGTTGCCCAAGCAGGCAAAGCAGCCCTGATTTGCCTGCAAGTGCTTCAAGTGGGCCACCAAAGGGTCGATCCAGCTCGGGTCGTCGGTGACAAAGTCTCCCGTGAGGGCCACTAGATCCGGAGATTCGGCATTAGTGCGAGCGATCGCCTCAGCGAGCAACGCTTCCGAAAGGCGAGCGCCGTCGTAATGGAAATCGCTGAGCTGGACGACCTTGCAACCGTCGAGGGCAGCAGGCAGGCCCGCAATTTCAAGGGAGAGATGCTCGACACGTAAAGGACCAGTTCGCAGCGGTCGTAGCGGGCGCATCGGGAGTACCTGGGAAACGTTGGTCTGGCGATCGCCTTTAATTTAAGAGTATTTAAGAGCGATCGGCGATCGCGCGCCAGGCAAATCGCGGCAGAGCACCCATGCGTCGCCAGCGCCAGGGTTCTTGGTAGAGGCGATAGAGCCACTCTAAATTGAGTTGTCGCCAAAGGCGAGGAGCGCGTGCCTTGGCCCCCGACCAGATGTCAAAGCTGCCCCCCACTCCCATCCAAATAGCCATCGGACAGAGTTCGCGATGGCGCGCGATCCAAAATTCCTGGCGGGGGACGCCGAGCCCCACCAAAATCACCTGGGGCTGGAGTGCCTGCAGGCGAGACCGCAAACTGGCCTGGTCGGCATCGTTGAGGTAGCCATGCTCGCAATCGATCTTCAGGCTAGGGCAGCGCTCTTGCCAAGTCGCCGCTGCCGCCGCCGCGCGACCGGGAGCGCCCCCATAAAAGAAGACACGCCCCGATCCGGCGCGATCGAGCGCCATCAAAACTGCCGCTGCCAAGTCGATGCCGGGGCAGCGAGGTTGCTGGCGAGACCGCAGCCGCAAGTAGAAAACAACCCCTGCCCCGTCGGGCACGACCAAGTCAGCAGCGGCGATCGCCGCTGCTAGGTCCCGGTCGCCTTGGGCGAGCATGGCCATCTCGGCGTTCAATGTGACAACCCAAGCGCCAACTCCCTGGCCCAGGCGGGCGTGGAGCCAGGTACAGTAGTCAGCGGACAAATGCACGGGTAGGCCCAGTACCGTCGCAGCCTGCAGTGAGTTCGTTATTGCCATCGCGCGTCGCGAGAGAACTCTCGCCCCAATCCTAGTGCAGGTTTCCTGGTGCAGGTTGGCTGCCAGCGTGGCAGCCCGACCGTCAAGTAAGCTGTGGCTTTTGTTACCGCAAAGGTGACGCTGACAGTAGGTTGATGGTTTCCTAAGCGTTTGCTTGCGGGCGGAAATCGAGTACGGCCGAGTTCATGCAGTAGCGCTTGCCCGTCGGCGCGGGACCGTCATCAAAAACATGACCCAGGTGAGCGCCGCAGGCCGAGCAAAGCACCTCGGTGCGGACCATAAAAAAGCTGCGGTCGGTTTCGGTAATCACGCTCTCAGGCGAGGCCGGCTCGAAAAAGCTCGGCCAGCCCGTCCCAGAATCAAACTTGGTCTCGGAAGAAAAGAGCTTTTGGCCGCAGCAGACACAGTAGTAGTCGCCGGCGTCTTTGCGGTCGTGATGCTCGCCGGTGAAGGCCCGCTCGGTCCCCTTCTTCCGGGCGATTCGGAATTGCTCGGGGGTCAGCTGCTCCTCCCAGGCCGCTTCGGACTTGACAACTTTATTAACCATGGCAAATTTTGCTATCGAAAAGAACTGACGGTTTCAACTTCATGCTAGCGCCAGGGGCTGAATGCGTCAGGTGACGGGCTGGCGGGTCACAGAGGGGATGGTGAAGGAAACGCGCATGCCTCGATTCCGGCCGGCCGATTCGGCCCAAATTCTGCCACCCCAGCGCTCGACAACTTTGCGGCAGATTGCCAAGCCCAAGCCCGTGCCGTTGCGGGTGCGCTGGAGGGCGCCCTCTTCTTGGTAGAAGCGATCGAAGATGCGCTCTAAATCTGCTGGTTCTACTCCTCGACCCGTGTCGGCAACTCCTACCGTCACTACATCGCCATCGCGGCAATCGACCTCGACTGCGACGCGGCCATCGGCAGCGGTGAATTTGCAGGCATTGTCTAGGAGCTTGGCGATGACTTCTACGAGCCATTCGCCGTCAACCCGAACCAAGGGAACGGTTCCGACAAGCTCCTGGGGCGGGATGGCAATTTCTGGCAAGGCTTTGCCCCGCCAGCGCGCCCGCAGGTTGCTCACCGACAGCTCGAGGCACTCGAGTAGTGAAATTGCCTCGGGATTCCAGTCGATACGCCCGCTCTCGAACTGCGAGAGCGTCAGGAAGTCGTGGATGAGCTGGCGCATTCGCTCGGTATCGGCCAGGGCTGTATTCAACATCACCTGCCGCAGTTCGCCAGACATATCGGGCTCGCCAGCCAGGCTCTCGAGGCAAACCTGAATGGTCGAAAGAGGCGTGCGTAGCTCGTGGCCGGCAATCGCCACAAGATTGGAGCGCGTGCGATCGAGTGCGGCGAGCTGTTCGTTGAGGTCTTCGAGGCGAGTGTAGGCCTCCGCTTGGGTAAGCGTAACCCCCACCTGTTCGGCCACAGCCGAGATTGAAGAGGCAGTTTCTTCCGACCAGGGAGATGCGTCAGGTTGGCAGCAATGCAACTCAATCGCCCCGAGAAGCTGCTCCTGAAAGGCAATGGGCACCAACAGCCAGCGGGAGATGGCCGCCGCTTCCAAAGAAACCGATAGCTCTGGCGTGAGTCCCTCGCTTCTGGGGGTATCAAAGTTGAGGGGTTCGCGCTGCTGCAGGAGGCGCTCTCCGAGGAGTTCGTCCCAAGGCAACCAAGCCTGGCCCCGCAGCGATTGCAGCCCAGCCCGGGCGCAAAACTCACCGACGACTGTAGCGACCTTTTCGCCCGGGCGGTAGCGGTAGCCGATGGCGCGATCGGCCTCGAAGTAGCGCCCGACCTGCTCCACCACAGCTTGCAAAATCTCGGTCGAATTAAGGGAGCGGCGAATGACGGCTCCGGTGGTAGCCAGGAGCCGCTCCCGGTTCTCCTTGGCTGACAAGGAGCGGTAGGCACTCAGAAGCTTGTATTGGCCGGCCTGCAGGTGGGTTATGAGGCGATCGACGAAGGGTTGTGAGGCAACTTCTTCTAGAGAAGCACAATCTTCATCGCACTCGAGGCGATCGCCCGAAACAGCAGCCACCGCTACGGCGAGATCGGGACGGTAGGCCGTTACCTTCTCCAGCAGCAACTTAGCTGCTGATATTACCAGGGTGCGGTCGCTACTCCAGATCCCCTCAAAGACCCGAGCCGTATCGAGAACGTCGATGCCGGCCGCGTTGAGATCGCGGCGCTCCCGACAAATCAAACAGCTCGCGTGGGCCCGACTCAAGATGGCCAGGTGCCACTCGTTGGCAAGCGAATCGTCGGGCGCAAAGGGAACGACCCGCCCCGACCCGGCAACCTGAGTTTCCAGGAATCCTGTCTCGGAGGGGCAGAGGACGAAGACATCGTTTTGACCCATCAAGCGCTGATAGCGGCTGGCCTCTTTGCGGTAGAAGTGCTCTCTCTGGAAGTTGGCCACAATCAGCGTTGGCTCTTGCGAGGCCAACACCAGATCTTCCATGGCATGGGAGAGAGCCGTCAGCGAAGCTTTGAAATACGTCTGAGCGCGCAGGTGAGGGTGCTGCCGCAAAAACGTATCTACCAGTGAAGTTGACATGCTGGCTCGAACTGGGAAGCGTTCTATAGTTGCGCGAGATCGCTCTTATCTGTTCAGAGTATTACACCTTCTGTACGTAGAATAGCGCCGCACGGGTCTGATAGGATCCGGAAGCGCCCATAGATGGTGCGCGATGCTGAGTATAGTCGCCAGCCCATGACTCTGATTCGTATTCCCAAATCCTGGCAGCTTCCGGAGCGCTCGACGACGAGCGAGCGAGCTTACTGGGGACGTCGTCAATTCTTGCGACGAATGGGGGGAGCTGCAGTCGGTGCGATCGGCGCATCTCTGCTGGGGGCCTGCGATCGCCCATCTACTGCCGAGAAAGTCTTCGAAGAAAGCTTGGGGGGCTCGGATTTTGCCCCGCTTCGGACCAATCCTGCCTTTGCTCGCGTCGATCGCCCCATTACTACTCAAGAAGTTGCCGGTCGCTACAACAACTTCTACGAGTTCGGCAGCACCAAGAAGGTCTGGCTCAAGGCCCAGCGGCTGCCCGTCGAAAACTGGAAAGTGGAGGTCACCGGGCTCGTGGCCAATCCCCAAACCTTCGATGTCGACAAGCTCGAAAAGCGCTTCGGGGTGGAAGAGCGAATCTATCGCTTCCGTTGCGTCGAAGCCTGGTCGATGGTCCTGCCTTGGGTGGGGTTCCCCATGCGCAAGCTTGTCGAGGCGGTCGAGCCGACTGCAGCAGCAAGGTTCGTCCGCTTCGAGTCGTTTTACGATCCGGAGATTACCACGGGGCCGGAGTTTCATTTTGGGTCTTTGCCCTGGCCTTACCAAGAAAGCTTGCGCTTGGACGAGATGACCAACGACCTGGCGTTTTTTGCCCTCGGCATCTACGGGCACGAGCTTCCCAAGCAGCACGGCGCGCCTTTGCGCGCCGTCATTCCCTGGAAATACGGCTTCAAGGGAGCCAAATCTATCGTCAAAATCGAATTTGTTGCCGAGCAGCCGCCAACCTATTGGAATACGCTCGTTCCTAACGAATATGGCTTCATTGCCAACGTCGATCCGACGGTGCCACACCCACGCTGGTCGCAGGCAGTGGAGCGCTTCATTGGCGATAAGCCCCAACTCTCCTGGGAAACGCGAGAAACGCTGCCCTACAACGGTTATGGGGAGTATGTTTCGGAACTTTACAATACCTAGACCGAAAGTTACATCTGGAGGATTGCCCTAGAACTCTGGCTGCAATCAGCAATCGCCATTAAACCCTACCTGCACGTTTCCTAGCAGGGTGCCGAGCGTGAGGCACCGTCTCGTGTCGGTAATATCAGCGTTGCTCGTACCGTTGCCCGTCGTCAGGCCGAAGATGATTCTACCACCAATGCTGCCTGGGTCGGAGACGTTCCCATTGCTATCAAACTTGACAATCAAATTAGTCGAGCCATTGCCACCACCACAGTTGAGTAACTGTGAGTCAGGGCTGTTTGCAGCTCGCGCAACCTCAAGGTCAATTAGCCTGGTATACCCACCAAAAACATCTGCAGCGTTGCTGGTTAGTCCAGGTGCGCAGTTGCCACTGGCATCGGGATCTGATGGATCGAACTCCGTGGAGTCAAAGATGACATTGCCATCGTTATCTCTAATAACTTGAGGATGCACCAGAAAGAACGTTGCTGCCAGATCGTTATCCCTGCGAAGCGAGAGCTGGTAGGGTTGCTGGCGGCGTTTGGCCTCCTCTTGCGCCCGGCGGATCTGCAGCTGCACCTCGTTTACGGCGCTGTTGAGCTGCTGCCGATCGCGGAAGCCAACCCAAGAAGGGGCAGCTATCACGGCCAGGATACCGACTACAATCGTGACGACAAGCAATTCGATCAGCGTGAAGCCGACGCTCTCTCGAGCAGGCTTGCCTAGGGCACGCAATAGCAGTCTCTTCATAGCACTTACCTGGGAGGTTAAATGTCGAGCAGTGCCTTCCGGGGCAACCCTTAACGATACCGTCAGTTTAGATATTACCCTCTTGTATCCCGTTGCGCCTCAGCAATTTCCGCTGGGTGTTTTCCTCGAGCGATCGCGCGTTGAGTCCGCGCGATCCTCAGCCGCAATCACCGTCCTGGGCCGTCCGCATTGCGCCTAAAATCGTCGAAACGTAGGCGCAGCGCTTGACCGTTTCGTCGTTCGCGAGCACGAGTGTAATGCGCCCCAGTTTTGCGCCGGAAACCACATCTCGAACGCCACCTCTACCGTCAAACTGTATGCGGGCTCTCTCCCCCGAGCAGAGGCTGCTGGGCCCGAGGGTCGTGTTGGCGTCCGATACCCGCACGATAGCCGCACTAACTAAGGTTTCGTAGAAGACGCTGCTATCGCTTGGCATGCACTCACTCGCTGCGTTTGGCGAGCTATCGCTGGCGTCTGCTCGAACGGGATGAACGGCTGTCACCAAAAACTCCTCACCACCGACAGTCGCGGTCGCGAGGCTAAACTGAACGCGCTCCTGACGGCGTCTGGCTTCCTGCTTGGCTCTGCGCATCTGTTGCAAGATCTTGTCGCGCGCGATGCCAAGCTGCTGGCGATCGCGCAGGCCCACAAACGCTGGTACGGCCAGCCCGCTCAGAATCCCCAAGATTAGGATTGTGACGATTGCTTCGAAAAGAGTGTAGCCTCCCGCACCGGAGTTGCAGCTGGCCACAGCAAGGTCCCGCTTCATGATGCTTGCCTGGGGAAGTGACGTTAGCCCCTGGTAGCCCAAGTGTGGTAGCAGGCATTCGCATGGAGAAAATCTTCCCTCTCCGGGGCGATCTGGCTCTCAGTTGCGCCTGGAGAAGTGAGAGGCACTGACGCTATTGGGATTTCTGGGCCCGATGGCGCTGCCGAGCTGCCAGACGAGACCGTTTTTCAGCGGTTAGTCGCTCGTAGCAATGCGGGCAGCAAATACCGGGTTCGAAATGGGGCGATTGCCAATCGGCTGAGGTGATGGGGCGGCCGCACCCAAAGCAGAGATCGTAGGATCCGGGTTCGAGGTTGTGGCCGACAGCAACGCGCTCGTCGAATACAAAACACTCTCCTTGCCAGAGACTTTCGGCGATCGGTACGGTCTCGAGGTACTTCAGGATACCGCCTCTGAGATGGTAGACCTCTTTGAAGCCGCGCGCGATCAGATAAGACGTTGCCTTCTCACAGCGGATCCCGCCGGTGCAAAACATGGCAACGCTCTCGTGTCGTTCGGGATCGAGTTCGCGTTCGACATACTCGGGAAATTCTCGAAACGATCTTGTCTCGGGGTTGCGAGCACCCTCAAAGGTGCCGATTTCAACTTCGTAAGTGTTACGGGTATCGATAACGGTAACCTCCGGGTCGCGAATGAGGTCGTTCCAGTCGTAGGGCTCGACATAGGTACCAACCCACTTGCTGGGATGGATGTCTGGTTGGCCTAGGGTAACGATTTCGGACTTCAGGCGAACCTTGAGGCGCTCGAAGGGAAAGTCTGCTGCCTGGGAATATTTTACCTCTAGGTCAGCCAGGCGGGGGTCGGTCTGTAAATAGGCGATCGTCGCATCGATACCGAACTGCGGGCCCGAGATCGTGGCATTGATACCCTCTGCTGCCAATAAAATCGTGCCGCGAATTTGGTGCTGCTGACAATGGGCTTGCAAGGGTAACTGCAGCTCCCGAAAATCAGGGATCGAGACGAACTTATAGAAAGTAGCGATGGTAAGAGACATGACCGAAAGCTTGGAAGATTCCAGGCGCAGCTTTTGGAGCCTGGTTCGAAACCTGCCAATCCAAAGTAGCAGAGCAAGTATTAAAGTGGATCGTCACCTCGATGTATTGGATGTCGAGCGTGCGAGAAAAAAATCGCCAGCGTGTGGGGGACCGTAAATCGTATTTCACAAAAGTTGACTTAAATCACTTTATTTGAAGACCCAAATCTTAAGTCTTTAGGGTATTCTCATTAATGTATGGTTGCAGCAACAAATTTCCGTGGAAGTAACGTGGCCTTCCGGGCCAGACGAATAGTTGGATTGTCATACGCACGCAAATATTTAGAAATACGTTAGCCCGAAAAGAGACGAGAGTCTTGCTACACTCCTGCCTCTTCTTCTGTGTTTTTTACGGCTACGCGTCTCGCCAGCACAAGACGAGAATGAAAGGCTAGGAATGAGAAGATGGCTAAGTCGAATAAAGAAACTGTGGCTTACCGATTGAGCGAACGCTCCTACCGCAAGGCCGCCGAGTTTGCCAGTCGGGAATCCGAGACGCAACTAATACGGGTAACTTACTTGAATGTACTAGCCCGCATGGCGGTCAAAACCTACTTACGGCGCTCGGGTTTTGAAATTAGCCTACAAGACCCACCGGCATGGGGGGAGGAGGAATTCTTTACCTCACCGCCGCTAGTGGCAGATCGCGCGCATTTGCACGTTCGAGGTGCTGGGGCCCTTGAGTGTCGGCCAATCTTACCCAAACAACCTGCTGCCATTTTGCCCCCGCAGGCACAATCACCTCGGGTAGGGGCAGTTCTCGTTGAAATTGACGAGGCGCGATCCAGCGTCAAAATTTTGGGATTTTCCCGAGGGTACGTGCTGCCGCGGGCTCCCCATATCCCCCTCGTACCGCTTCTGCTCAAGCGGCAAGACCTCGAGTCACCCGCACGCCTCAATGGGTATCTGGCGACGGTACAGCGCACGACAACCGATCCGGGGCTCGAACTTCCTTATTTGAGAGTTGCCGGGGTTACTCGAGCCAAGACCAAGTAATTTTTATTAGCGTGCTGGCGCAGTCTTAGGCGGCATCGCTCGCTAGATACCATAGCTCCAGGGCTCGGCAGCTCGCGTGTGGGGGCTTCGACCCGATCCGTACGACATCACCAAAAACAATGCTATCCCCTTCATCTCATCGCCACTGGGCTGCCATGACAAGCCCGGACATCGCACAACTCGATCGCGCGAGGGCCATTGCCCTGCTGCCGGTAGCCGCAATCGAACAGCACGGCCCGCATCTGCCCTTGGTCGTCGATACCTGCTTGCTCGAAGGGATCTTGGCTCGCGCGCTGGCGATGCTGCCAGCGGAATTTCCCCTGCTGATTCTGCCAACCCAAGCTGTTGGCTGCAGCCCCGAGCACGGACGCTTTCCAGGAACGCTGAGCTTGAGCCCCGAGACGACAATGCGCCTTTGGCTCGACATTGGCGCGAGTGTTGCAGCCGCAGGATTGCGCAAGCTGGTTCTCTTCAACAGCCATGGCGGTCAGGTTACCTTGCTCGATATCGTCGGACGGGAATTGCGGATTCGGCACGGGTTGCTGGTGGTGAGTGCGAGTTGGTTTTCCTTCGGATTGCCCGAAGGATTATTTGCAGAGCGCGAGGTCAAGTTCGGCATTCACGGCGGCGCGATCGAGACTTCCATGATGCTGCATCTGGCCCCAGAACTGGTTCGCATGGATGCAGCCCGAGATTTTAAATCCCTCACCGAAGCGTTGCACGCGCGGGGCTTCCGACGAATTGGTGGTGGCGGCGGTGCCAAACTAGCCTGGCAAACACAAGACCTCAATCCGGACGGGGTTTGCGGCGACGCCCGAGCCGCCGATGCCGAGAAAGGCAAAGCACTTGTCGATTTTGCCGCTCGCCGCCTGATCGAGCTGCTCGCAGAAGTCGATCGCCTGTCTGCAGAGATGCTCGAGCGCGATCCGGCCTGGTGAGGACTTGGGACCGCTTTTGTGGGTATTTGCGGGAGCCTCTAGATTGCGCTGGGGAAAAGTTCGTGCAATCTCATGCAATAGCGTGCAGATGAGTGCAACAGCGTGCAACAAACCCTAGAATGAGGACTGTAATGCAACCACCAAAGCCACCGATGCCCAAAAATGTCCTCGAAGCAGCCGCAGCAAAAATCAACGAGCTGCCCGAAGAGCAGCGCGCGGCCTTTGCCCGAGCCCTGCACGCTTCTCTTCAGCTCGATCGCGAAAATCTACGGGCGACTCCGTCTCCCAAGCAGCTCGAAGCAGAGTTTGGCATTCCCATCGAAGCCCTCGTCGAGCGCGGCATCTGTCTTGAAAAAGAAGGGGCCTACCAATTCTTGCAGTACGCCGGTCGCGGTATAGCAATCGCCAAACTGCGCCGTAAGTTTTCCGCCGACTACTACCGATCCGTTCTGGGTCGCAAGGTCTCTAAAAAAGGCCTGCGTGCCCTCGTCTTCACCTACGGCGAAGTGTTGTGCATGGCCCGTTTCTTTGCCTTCCAGGCTAGTTTTCCCGAGAGCCTGAAGGCCTATGTCTCCGACGCCGCACCTGCTGCTGCAGTCGCAGAGCCTGCTCCCGAGGCCTCAGAAGCAGACCCTGAAGAAGCTTCGGCTGCCTAAGAGATTCCAGACCTACGAAGAAAGAGCTAGCAACCCTCAGAAATTGACCGCCGCGAGCGCCAAGCCAAGCTCTCGAATTGGTAATTTTTCTGTTTGCTAGCTCTAGAAAAGCTGAATCTCTAAATATGGCCCGAGCAAAGTAGTGCCAGAGCCCCGGCAACTTACTTTTTCTTCTTTCTGCTGGATTTGGGCCAGTCAGCATCAGCCTGGGCCATGACATAATCGGCAACCGTATCGATCTCATTGGCACTTAGTTTGTTGCCGAAAGCAGGCATGGCATTTTTACCATTAGTGACCTGGTAGGCGATCGCGTCGTGGTCGTACATGTCCCAGCGCTCGAGATCGGCCTTCTTGAGGGTCTTCTGGGAATTGACGCGGTTGGTTCCGAGGGCGTGGCAGGCCGCACAGTTGGCCTTGAAGACTTTGGCGCCGTCTACGTCGGCAGCAAGAGCCGAGCCTGATGGACCGGCCATTAGAAATAGCAAAATAGCGAAAACGATACCGAATAAGCGAGTCACGATGCTCGATCTCCTCTCGATTTGATAAGTACGTGGATTCGCCCGAAAGTTAGCTCGACTGGTAAGAGTCGCGCAAATTTTCAGCACATAGAATCCCGGGGGCTATGAAATAACCCACACAGATCTAACTCCCTTTTCAAGGAAAAATCGACGTGACGAATCGTAATATATTGCGATTTGTTAAAAAATGTTTCTTTCCCGTAAAGGGTTTCAAATATCTAGTCCCAGGATGTGGCGTGTCGACCCTTCAAGCAAAGAAGCACCACTACTCCATCGCTAATGGCGGCCTGGCGAATCGAGCGGTCCGCCGCCGCCATTAGGGAATCTGGGAAAATTGTGTTAGAGCCTCGCACCCTTCCTACGTCGTCACCTTTGCCAACATCCAATCTCGAATGGCAGCATTGGTTCGAACCGGGTCTTCATCGTGGGGGCAATGGCCCGCCGCCAGAAACACTTCGGTTGCCTGGGGTGCGTATTGCCGAAATTTTTGGGAGCGCTCGCTGGCTTTCATCCACGGATCGCCCTCACCCCAAATCAGCAGCAGTGGATGCTGCAACCGCTCCAAGAGCCTGTCGACAGGATCGCCTTGAGGGGTTTTAAACACTGAGGCAAAGACCTGCGGCGCGCCCACATCGCAAGAGGGCCAATAAATTTCTTCGACCAGGCGGTCGGTGACTGCCGTGCGATCGACATAAACTTGCTCTAGAGTTCGCCGAATCACCCAGGGCTGTCGCAACCATTGGAAGAGCGTGTAGCTCGCCCAAGGCTGCAAGAACAGCGATCGCACCGTAGCTTGCAGAGTAGCTTGCAGGGGGGTCTTGCGCTGGGGTGCCTCCGGGCTCTCTGAGAAAGGCCCCGCGCTGTTGAGCAAAATGACTCCGGCCACCCACTCAGGGCAATTGGCCCCCAAGCAAAGTGCGACATAGCCGCCAAGGGAATTCCCGGCCACGACGACCGGTCTGCCAACAACTTCTCTGACGAATTCCTGCAGCTGCTCTTGCCAGAGCTGGCCGCTATAGGCCCAGTTGGGCTTACTCGAGCGCCCGAAGCCTAACAGGTCGATGGCCCAAATCTCAAAATCTTCCCGCAGCTCGGCCACATTTTTGCGCCAGTGGTCCGTTGAGGCGCCAAATCCGTGCACCAATAGCAGCGGCGCGCGGTCGGCTCGCACTGCAGACCCGTCACGGCGAGCGGCATGCAGATAGTAGATCGACTGGCCGCGCCAGTTCCAATAAATTCCCGGTACGCTTGGGGCGCCCGAGGGAGTCGGTATAGCAGGGGCAGTCATTATGATTCGAGGAGAAGTCTTGGCAAAGTTCGATACTCTTAAGCTTATCCGTATGTCCCCAGCAGGAGCGTGCCGTTGTCCGACTTGCCCTATCGAGTATTGCTCTACAACGACGATCGCAACACGATGGAAGCTGTGGCCGCAGCCCTTGGCGCTGCCGTCCCCCAACTGAGCGAGCCCCAAGCGATCGATATCATGATGTCCGCTCACACGCACGGCGCCGCGCCAATCGTGCTGGCCGATCGGACGACTGCAACTGCCTATTGCCAGGCGCTCGAAGCACGCGGTTTGACCTGTGCGATCGAACCCGCGGTCGCTCCAGCTTTAGGTCGTGGCGATGTTGACGAATAGTTAAATTTGTTTGACTATTTTTAGTAGGTTCCCTGCGAACAGAGAAAGGCGATGCCGATTGCCCCGCGGTAGCACGCTGGCCGCAGTTGATGGGGCGTCCCGAGCGTTGGCCCTGTTTTGGCCCACGACGCAGGGGGAACATCATGTTGCAGTTCGAAAAGGAGATTTGCCCATCATGCCAGCTGAAATTCTGGAGCGGCCTGCAATCGGGACGATTGAGAAGAAAGAGGCTGCCCGCAAGCATTCCCCCCTGTATCGGGTAATGCTCCACAACGACCCATTCAACAAGCGAGACTATGTTGTGATGGTCCTGATGCAGACCGTCCCCAGCTTGAGCCAAGCCCAAGCGGTCAGCATCATGATGGAAGCCCACAACAATGACGTTGCCCTAGTTATCGTCTGCGATCTCGAGCCCGCTGAGTTTTATTGCGAAACCCTCAAGAACCACGGCCTGACCAGCACGATCGAGCCGGACGATTGAGCCACCTCCGACGCCATACCTGGCAGCGCTTGCGGCAGCTCGATCGTCGCTCGGCCCCCGTTCGCATGGGGGCCTTTTTTGGGGTCCTGGTTCTCCTCTGGCTCCCCATTGCCGCACCGCTGTACTGGTGGCTGCGCGCCGATGCCAATCTAACGACCATCGTGACGATGGGCTGGCTCTTCGTGGCATTCGTTCTGCTGACGAGTGCCTGGGGGCACTGGCTGCGCCAGGAAAATCTCTGGGAGCGCTATGGCTTGGAGTTTTCCGGTGCCAGCGGCCGCGATTTGCTACGGGGCCTAGCCATGGGTTGGCTAGCCGCCTTCGGGCTCTTTGCGATCCAGAGCCTGATGGGCTGGCAGATTTCTCAACCTGTTGAGTTGACCGCACTCGTACGAGTGGCGGGCGAGGGCTTGGCTAGCGCCTTTGGCATTGCCCTTGCCGAAGAACTATTGTTTCGCGGCTGGTTGCTGTCCGAGTGCGAGCGCGATTATCCTCCCCGCATCGCCCTCTGGGCTAACGCACTGGTTTTTGCTCTCTTGCACTTCCTCAAGCCCATCGCCGCGATCGTGCGGGAGGCCGCAGCTTTTCCGGGACTGGTGCTGCTGGGGTTGGTCTTAGTAGAAGCCAAACGACAAACCCACGGGCGCCTGGGGCTGTCCGTGGGTTTGCATGCCGGTCTGGTTTGGGGTTACTACATCGTGGCCATCGGTGGCCTGCTGCGGCCCGCGCCCGCAGTACCCATTTGGCTGACAGGCATCAGCAGCAACCCCATCGCCAGCGTGCCGGGCTGGCTGGGCCTGATCGTCTTGGGCATTTGGCTGCGCCGTCAGTCGCTGGGAGAAGCATGAAAGAGGCGACGAATGCGCTCCCGGATGGGCAGCGCGCGCAGGTGCGGATCGCTCGCCGCATCGATCAGCTTGCAGTCGTCGTCTAAGCCCCGATACAGGCTGTAGCACATCACCAACAGTACGAGGGCAAACGGGAGCCCCACGGTCAAAGAAGCAGCTTGCAAGGCACTCAGGCCGCCTCCTAGCAGCAGTGCGATCGCCACGAGCCCCTCAATAATGACCCAGAACAAGCGCAGGGCCACCGAAGGCTCTAGCTTGCCGCCAGCGGTGAGATAGCAGGTGACCAGCGCGCCGGAATTGGCTGATGTGACGAAGAATGTCACCACCAGGGCGATCGCCAGCAGCGAGCTAATCTGCGGCACCGGTAGCTGCGCCAGTAGGGCAAACAATGCCGTAGATACGTCCGCACCCACTGCCGTGACAATACTTGCCTCGCCTGACAAAGAGAGATCTAGCGCCGCTCCGCCAAATACAGACATCCACAAGAACGTCAGCAAAGAGGGCACCAGCAGCACCCCGACTACAAATTCGCGCACGGTGCGCCCCTTGGAAACCCGAGCGATAAACGTGCCGACAAAAGGCGACCAGGCAATCCACCAACTCCAGTAGAAGAGCGTCCAATTGGCCTGCCATTGGCTCTCGGTGAAGGCTTCGGTCCAGAAGCTCAGCGTCGGCAGCAAGGACGTGTAGTAGCCCAGTTCTTCGACGAAAGTATCGAGTACAAACCCAGTCGGCCCGGCCAGCAGCACAAAGACCAGCAGCACGGCACTCAAGTAGAGATTGATCTCGCTGAGCTGCTTGACTCCCTTTTGTAGGCCCGAGGACACCGAGAGCGCCGTAATCGCCGTGACTGCTAGCACGATCGCGATTTTGACGATGTCGTTATCGGGAGTGCCAAAGAGAAACTGCAAGCCACTGTCAATTTGCTCGGCTCCTGCCCCCAGCGAGGTGGCCAGGCCCGAGAGAGTCGCCAGCACGGCCAAAATATCGATAAGCTGCCCCGGCCAGCCGTAGACGCGCTCGCCCAAGATGGGATAGAAAATCGAACTAATCGCCAGGGGACGCCCGCGGTTGAAATAGCAAAAAGCCAGTGCCAAACCTACAAGAGCGTAGATTCCCCAAGGGTGCAAGCCCCAGTGAAAGAAGGCAATTGCCATTGAGAGCTTAGCGGCTGCCGGAGTGCCCGCCTCAAAGCCACCACCCAGACTCGGCGGTGGCTCGACAAAGTGGCGCACGGGCTCGGCGACGCTCCAGAACATCAGACCGATGCCCATTCCAGCGCTGACGAGCATGGCAAACCACGAGAATAAAGAAAACTCTGCCTTAGCGTCGGGACCGCCGATGCGGAGGCGGCCAAACTTACTGAAGGCCACATAAACAACAAATACAAGGTAGGCACTCGCGCTCAGGATGTAAAACCAGCCTGTCGAGGCCGCAACCGTATCCTTGATGACCCCAAAGAGCGCCTCGGCGCGATCGGTGAATGCGAGGGCAAAAACAACCGTCAGGAGGGTAATGCTGCTAGAAATGGGCGCGACGACCGGGTGAATGTCGAGGCCAAAAAGCTTGATATTGTTCGTTCCCGGTTTGTGAGTGTGATTGTAAGTCGGAATCTCTTTGAGAATTCGGCTGACCATTCAGGTTCCTTTGAGTGCATTAAGGCCGCCCGAGGGATGACGAGCGTAAGGCCCGATTCCCAGAACAACACGCGATCGATGCGGCCTTCGTGCCAGAAAAACGCAGAGTGGCGTTGCTTCTGGCAATACCTATTAGCCGATCCCCATTCTTGGGGGGTGTTGCAGCTAGTAGTACTTCCGTTCTAATCGGAGGTCTTGCTTCAGATTATACCAGGATGATTCAGATTGACCCCCGGCCTGGGGTTAGGGTTCGGACAGCCCGCACTCTCGAGTTGGACCCAGAAGCAAAAGAGTGCGAGGCCCTAAAAAACCCCGCACTCTCGCGAATTCAGTCAGGCTACCTGGAGCCTATTTCGCCTCTTGACGGGCCTTAGCCTCAGCAATGACCGCCTCGGAGACATTGCTCGGGCAAGCTGCGTAGTGGGCGAACTCCATCGAACACTGACCGCGCCCGGAGGTCATCGTTCGCAGGTCACCGATGTAGCCAAACATTTCGCTCAAAGGCACCTCTGCCTTAATACGAACGCCCGTGGCCGTGGGCTCCTGAGAGCTAATCAAACCACGGCGGCGATTGAGATCGCCGATGACATCGCCGACGTAATCTTCAGGGGTGAAGACATCCACGTTCATGTAGGGTTCGAGCAGCTGCGGGCGCGCCTTCGGCATCGACTGCCGGTAAGCCGCGCGAGCGGCAATCTCGAAAGCAACGGCCGAGGAGTCCACAGCGTGGAAAGCGCCATCTCTGAGGGTGACTTTCAGGTCGACACAGGGGAAGCCTGCCAGAACGCCCTTGTCGATGCAAGACTCAAAGCCTTTTTCGACCGCCGGCCAGTATTCCCGAGGAACGTTACCGCCGGTAACTTTTGACTCGAACTGGAAGCCAGTCCCAGGTTCGCCAGGCTCGATGGTGTAGTCGATCTTACCGAACTGACCGGAACCACCGGACTGCTTCTTGTGGGTGTAGCTGTCGTCAATTGACTTAGTAATCGACTCGCGGTAAGCAACCTGGGGCTTGCCGACTTCGGCTTCGACGCCATAGGTGCGCTTGAGGATGTCAACTTTAATATCCAGGTGCAGCTCGCCCATGCCTTTGATGATGGTTTCGCCGCTTTCTTCGTCAGTTTCGACGCGGAAGGAAGGATCCTCAGCCACCATTTTGCTCAGCGCCAAGCTCATCTTCTCCACCGAGCCCTTGTCTTTGGGCTTGAGGGCGATGGAGATAACCGGGTCGGGGAAGACCATCGGCTCGAGAGTGGCTGGGTTTTTAGGATCGCAGAGGGTGTGCCCGGTCTGGACGTTCTTCATCCCCAGCAGCGCGACAATATCGCCCGCTTGCGCCGTGTCGATCTCCTCGCGGGAGTCGGCATGCATCTCGACCATGCGGCTGATGCGCTCGGTCTTACCGGTATAGGTATCGAGGATGGTGTCGCCTTTTTTCATCTTGCCGGAGTAGACCCGGGTGAAGGTCAGCGCGCCGTAGCGATCGTCCATGATTTTGAAGGCCAACGCCCGTAGGGGACGGCTGGCATCGACGAGAGCGACCTCACCGGTTTCGTTGCCTTCGAGGTCGACTTCTGGTTGCGGATTAACTTCTGTCGGGCTCGGCAGGTAATCGACGACGGCATTGAGAACGAGCTGCACGCCCTTATTTTTGAAGGACGAGCCGCAGTAAGCCGGGAAGAATGCCAGCTCGCGGGTGCCCTTGCGAATGCAGGCCTTGACTCGATCGATGGAGGGCTCCTCGCCTTCGAGGTACTTCTCCATCAGCTCGTCGTCTTGCTCGAGGGCAGTCTCGATGAGCTGCTCGCGATACTCCTCGACTTTGTCTTTCATGTCCTCAGGGACTTCCTGGATTTCGTAGTTCAGCGGGTCGCCCGAATCGTCCCAAACCCAGGCTTTGCGAGTCAGCAGATCGACGACACCGACAAAAGTATTCTCAAAACCAATGGGCAGCACCATCACCAGGGGCTCGGCCGCCAAGACGTTCTTGACCTGGTCGATGACGCGGTAGAAGTCCGCACCGATACGATCGAGCTTGTTGACGTAGATGATGCGTGCGACCTTAGAGTCATTGGCGTAGCGCCAGTTAGTCTCAGATTGCGGCTCGACACCACCAGAGCCACAAAACACGCCAATCCCGCCATCGAGCACCTTCAAGGAGCGATAAACCTCGATGGTGAAGTCGACGTGACCGGGGGTATCGATAATGTTTAGGCGATGGTCGTTCCAGAAGCAAGTGGTCGCGGCAGATTGAATGGTGATGCCGCGCTCTTGCTCTTGCTCCATGAAGTCGGTGGTTGCCGCGCCTTCGTGGACCTCGCCAATCTTGTGGATCTTGCCGGTCAGCTTCAGAATGCGTTCCGTGGTAGTCGTCTTGCCCGCGTCTACGTGAGCGAAGATACCGATATTACGATAGCGAGAGAGGTCCGTCATGTCTCTACCCTTGGTCTTGAGTTGCTAGGTGTTCGTGTGGCGATCGCCTGTGGGGTTGCCGCCAGAATTGGGAATCGGGATGGCCTCCGCAAGCCAGACACGGGAAGGCGTCAATCGGCTTCCTGCCAAGCGCTGGTCCCTGGAGCTACAAAGAAGCTGTGAGGACCGGATCTCGGGCAATTAAACTCCCGAAAGTGCCCGTGGTGCCAGTGCTGATTGTAAAACATCTTGACACGAGCGCGGCAGGTCAATGGTGGCTCGGGCTACACGACACAGCTCCGCAGTTCCGGTCGCAGCGTAGCTGAGAGGCAACTGAATTGTCGCTCGCAGTATTCTCATGGGATCTTCAGGAAGTTTCTCGCATCACCCTAAGGATCATCACGGATGCTGGCAGACAGACTGAAGGTTAAATGAGCGCCACTCCCCAAGACGTGCTTTGCCCACTTACCCAGAGGTGTCTACACCATGAAACTCCCACTCTTTGCAGCCCTCTCCGGAATTGCGCTGTTGACTGCACCGGTTTTATCTGCCTCGGTTGCAGTGACGAGAGCCAATATCACGACTCTCGAATCCCTCAGCGGTGACAGCACGCTTCCCCTCGACGACCGACAATTCGACGGCCTAGAGAACCAGCCGCAGCGCATTAGCGGCCGCCGGTTCCGTCGCGGTCGCTTCCGCAGTCGCTCCTTCCGTCGCGGTCGCTTCCGTCGCAGTCGCTTCCGCGGTCGCTCCTTCCGTCGCAGTCGCTTCCGTCGCGGGCGTTTCTTCCGCAGCGGCTCCAAGTTCAGACGCAGAAGATTCATCGACCGCGATCGGTTCCACGACGATCGCTTCATCATCATTGACGGTCAAGTCATCGATCGCCGGCTTATCAATGACCTCAATGACGAGCACTTCATCGACTTCGAGCGCTATAAGCCTTAAGCAACGGCCTGCAGGCTAAGAAGGCAACACTCGGGTGGGCCGGGACCGCGGCAAAATCTGCCAGAGCCGCCTGCCCGAGATATTGTTGCAGCTCGAGAGGCACCCCAAAGCTACAATTTACGGTCTTTTCTCGGAGACCGACTCCGCGAGCGCTCGGGCAGCACCCGCCGCGCCAGCCGCAGCTTAGCCGATCGCGCTCTCGGGTTCTGGCGGCACTCTTCGGGTGCGGCTGTAATGGGCTTTTTGACGATGGCTTCTAGCTCTGGCGTGTCGCGAATGTGATATTTGACGCGCCGGTCTTCGAGGCTGTGAAAACTGATGACCGCCAAGACGCCACCAGGCTGCAGCCACGCGGTGGTTTTAGGTAAAAATCTTTCTAGAGAAGCCAGCTCGGCATTGACGGCGATGCGCAGGGCCTGGAACGTGCGCGTCGCTGGGTGGATGCGGCCGTGGCGGTATTTGCCCGGCACGCACTTGGCGATTGCCTCGGCCAGTTCGGTCGTGGTTTTTAGGGGACGGCGGGCCACAATCTCGCGCGCGATGCGACGCGACAGGCGCTCCTCGCCGTATTCATAAATCGTATCGGCAAGATCCCGTTCGTCCCAGTGGTTGATGATGTCGGCGGCGGTCAATATTTGGCGGCGGTCCATGCGCATATCGAGGTTCGCTTCGTGCTGGAAGCTAAAGCCACGCTCGGGGGCGTCGAACTGGGGAGAACTAACACCCAAATCGGCCAGAATTCCGGCAAAGTAGCCCACCGGAGCCTCAAAATCGGCAAAGTTCCCATGCCAAAAGCTCGCCCGGTCGCCGAACTGACCCAGGCGGGCGCGGGCAGCCTCTAGAGCAGCCTCATCTCGGTCGATAGCGGTCAGGCGCGCGCCAGGAGCGGCCGCCAAGATGGCCTGGGAGTGGCCGCCACCGCCGAGGGTAGCATCGAGATAGTGCCGGTCGGGAGCGAGTTCGAGACCGGTGATAACCTCAGACAGCAAAACGGGGATGTGGTGAAAGGCACTCAAGAGTAGAATCGCACGAGCAGCCGGGCAACTGGATTATACCGGCGGGCCGGGGCCACCCCTGCCGCGCGTCATGCAGCATCGTTGCAAACAGCCAATTCTACAAGCGCATGGGCACCGCGATCGCGCTGGTGCCCCCGGCGTAAACTGTGCTTGTTAGGGGCCGGCTGCGGGTGTCCGCCAGGAATCAGGTGGGGTGCCGCAGCAGGAATGAGTTTTCGTCGCTCGAGGCTGCCGCGCTCGAACCCTAGGGGGTTTGCTGGCAGCCTCTTTACTCCATTTGCAGCTTCGGTCGCCCTTGCCGCGCGAGGAGGATCGAGCGGGTTACCTCGGGCGGCGCCGCTTGCGCGCCGCCAGCATTGCCCCGCCGCCGCAGGCTAAGCCCAGCATGGTCGCAGGCTCGGGAACGGCACCACCGGGGCTAAATTGCAGGTTATCGAGAGCGCCGCTGCCGCCCAGTGCTACTTCCAGGCGATCGGCTTCACCGAAGCCACTCAAGTCGATAACTTGAAACTCGCCGTCGCCGATGCCGCTAAAGGAATTCGCTTGCAGCAGGTTGCCCCCGAGGAAAGCCCGAACGGTGCCCGTCTCTTCGGTATCGATGAGCGTAATGCTCTCGAGGAAAACGTTCTGCGAGAAGTCAAAACCGATCGTCCCGGCCGGCCGACTGGCATCATCGTCAGGGTCACTTAGATCGAAATCTTCGTTGATGATGAGCACATTATTGAAGCCTGTCTGGCACAGGTCGTTGTCGGCAGGACCAGTGCCAGTCGCACCACCCGGGCAGCTAGAGTCGAAGGTTGTCAGGGGCAAGCCCAAAGGGTTGGTATCGAAAGCACTCAGAGTGATACCGACACCACCAACGGCAACTTCTCGGCCATTGAGATTCTGGGAACCGCTGCCAACAGGGCCATTTAGGTTGGTGACGCCAAACTGCTCGAAGTCGAGGACTAGAGACGCAGCCCGCGCGGTCCCCGCGCCCAAGACGCCGGCAGCAACTGTCAGTGTGGTAACAAAGGTGATTTTCAGCATGTTTGAGTTCATGTCTCGTCTATCGGAAAATACTCAGAAATTACAGAAGAACTGTAACTTGGATCATACGAGAATTCCGCATCCACACCAAGCTTCGTCCGAAGCGCAACCCCCGGCGCTGACCGAGCAACGCCGTGACGGCTCTCTTTTAGTTGACTTCAGGAAATTTTAATTTTTAGGGACGGCACGCTCGCTCCAACCCCTGCCGGGAGATGATGATGTCAGCCACCCGCGACGCCGCCCAGTCACGCTTCTCCTGAGAAAAAGCGGGAGAAGCAGGCGAAAACGCCTCTGGGGGAGAGCGTATACTTTTCTAAGGCTAAAAAAGCTACCTAGTACCCGCACGTGCGCTGTCAGGATTCTCACCGGGCATGACCCAGATCGTCTCGATTCACTCCTACCGCGGCGGTACGGGGAAGTCCAATCTCAGCGCTAACCTAGCAGCGACTGCAGCTCTGCGCGGCAAGCGCGTGGGTGTCATCGACACGGACATTCAGTCACCGGGGCTCCACGTGCTGTTCGGCCTCAATAACGAGAGCATCCTCAAGGGCACGCTCAACGACTACCTCTGGGGGCGCTGCAACATCGAGCAGGTTGCCTACGATGTCACCCATCTCATTCATAACGGCGGCGGAAAAGGCCACCTCTACATCGTGCCCTCGAGTATGAGCGGTGAGAAAATCGCTGCGGTTTTGCGGGAGGGCTACGACGTAGAGCTACTTCAAGATGGGCTCTACGATCTCGCAGATAGCCTGGCACTCGACTACATTTTTGTCGACACCCATCCGGGACTCAACGAAGAAACCCTCCTCTCAATCGGCGTCTCGGATACACTGGTCTTAATTTTGCGCTCCGACCAGCAGGACTTTTTGGGCACGGCAGTGGTTCTAGAGATCGCTCGCAACCTCAGCGTCCCCGAGATCTTGCTTGTGGTCAACAAGGCCCTCGTCGAATCAGATCTTGCTGCCCTGCGCCGGTCTGTTGAGGACAACTACCAACAGCCCGTGGCGGGAATTTTGCCTCTCTCGACCGAAATGATGCGCTTGGGGAGCGAAGGGTTGTTCTGCCTGCGCTACCAAAACCACGCGCTGACAGCCGAGCTACACAAGATTATCGATCGCCTGCTCTAGCCTCATTCGGGAGAGTTGCCAGCTGCCGATTCCCGCTTTTGCTGGCGCTGGGCAACGAGCTTGAGGACGATCTCGCCGTGCACCTCGCGCGTGATCGGGTAGAAAGCCGCAATCGCCACTCCGAGCAGTAAAACAGCAGCGGGGATGGGGCCAATAGCCCAACGAATCAGGGCAACTGCCCTGGGGGGCTGGGTAACGGCAGCTCCTTCGCCAGCTGCGACAAACCCCGAGTACTCCAGAAGCAAGCCCAGGCCAAATACTGTCAGGGCCGCTCCGACTTTTTGCAGTTGCACGATCGAACCATAGAAAATACCCTCCCGGCGCTCGCCCGAGTGCAACTCGTCAACGTCGATGGCATCGGGTAACATCGACCAGGGCACTAGGTAGGCCGTTGCCAATCCCAGTCCCGCCAGGGCTCCCAGGGCATACATGGCTGTTTCTTGGCCCGGTGCCAGCCCGAATAAGCCCAGTTGGGCGGCGATGGTCGATGGGATGCCCCAACAAAAAATCGCGCGCTTGCCCAAGCGCTTGCCCAAGCGGCTCCACAGCACGATCGCGACCATGGCCGTCCCTTGCACTACCAGCAACATTCGTATGCTGCCGCCCTCGCCGAGGCCCATCCAATTAACCGTAAAGTAGGGCAAGATGGCAGCCGTGAGCTGCAGGCTAATCCAAGAGCACAGGTAAATGCCGATCACAAATTTAAACGGCCCGCAACGCAACGCTGCCAGGAGTTGCCCCCAAATAGACGAACTCGGGCCTGCCGGAGCCACCGCCGGCTCTCCACCCCGGCGCCGGGCCCAAATAGTCCAGTAGCGCCGCCGGGTGCCCCACACGCACACGAAGGTTGCCGCCGCCGCAATCGTGCCGCAGACCGAGCCCAACGTTGCAAATTGCTGGCGAGGCGAAACTGCCAGACTAAAAATTCCCTGGGCGATTAGCAGGCCGACAATGCTCCCAGCAATGCTAAAACCTGCCTTGTAGCTCGCCAAGCTCGTACGCTCGTCGTAGCCCTCGGTCAGTTCTGCTGCCAGCGTCGTGTAGGGAACCCGCACGACCGTAAATGCGGCATAGTAAACCAGCGCGATTGCGCCGTAGTAAATTGCCAGGCCCATCGGGCTCAGGCCCGATGGCACCCACCAGAGCAGCGCAAAGCTTGCTCCCAACGGGAGCGCTCCGGCGAGCATCCAAGGGAAGCGCCGCCCCCAACGGGCCGAGCGCGTGCGATCGCTGAGCCAACCGACAATTGGGTCGTTAGCTGCATCCCAAATCTTGCCCGCCAGCAGCACGCCGCCAGCCATCCCCGGTGAGAGTCCGGCCACATTCGTCAGGAAAAACAAAATGAAGTAGACCAGCAAGCTGCCCGGTATCTCACCACTCCACTCGCCCGCACCGTAGGCGAGCTTCACCGACAGCCCCAAGGGCACATCCCGATCGTGCTTGCTCAGTTCGGTCATAATCGAACCAACTCTACCCATGCTCCTGACCATTGAAGCCCAACATGCCCCGGAATGGCGATCGTCATTGGCAATGCCACCTATCACAAAAAAGTGCCATTGTCAAGCTCTCCTGTAAACACGCACGCTGCCGCGAGATCGCGTATCCCTCAGCTAGAATCCTCTCTCAGACGGACTTTGGGGTTTAGATGTGTCGATCTCCTTATGCAGGCGATGAGCAGATTCGATAGACATTCTCGGCTTTTTCGTTGTCGATCGATTAAGATTTTGTTACAAAGGTAGAGAGCTCAGAGTAGCAGAGATGGTTTCTCAGCTTATGATTGGTGGCTTTACAGGTTTCCAGAACCCTCAGGGCTCGGACTGGGGGGAGCAACTCCTCAACAAAGTTGCAAGCAACACCATTCGCCACCTGTTTACAAAGAGCGAATCTGTTGAAGTGAAGGTTCGCTGCCAACCTGCGAGCAAGCTGCTCCAGGGTGGAATCGATAGCTTTCAAATGAGCGGTCGCGGTCTGGTGATCCGCAAGGCGTTTCGCACTGAGGAGCTGACCTTTGAAACCGATGCCGTCAGCATCGACTTCGGCTCGGTCATGCAAGGCAAGCTTGCTCTAAAGCAGCCCACCCAGGCAATTGCCAAGGTAAAGCTTAACGAGGAAGACATCAACGTTGCTTTCGAGGCAGAGCTGGTGCGCCGTCGCCTCGAGAACCTTTCCGAGCCCGCGCTAACGACCCTGTCTGATGGCAAGTCCGTTTCTTTTGCCGATGTCCGTGTAGAGCTGTTCCCGGGTAACCGCATCGCGCTACAGGCTACAGCCGACCTCGGCGATCGCGGCTCGGTGCCGGTGAGCTTGAGTTGCGTGCTGGGCGTGGAGCGGCGGCGGCGAGTTACTTTCCAGGACATTGAGTTCGATGCCGAAAAGACCGCCGTCGAGCAGCGCGAGGTTGCCGCCAAGCTCGCGGAGGTCTTGGGTGACATTCTCAACAATATGGTCGACCTCGATCGCTTCGACCTCGACGGCATCACCATGCGCATCAACCGCCTGGAGACCCAAGGTAAGGCCCTGATCTTTGCAGGCTACGCCAAGATCGAGCGGGTGCCCCAAGTGTAGGCAGCCTGGGGCAGCAGTTTTCTTGCAGGCCTCGCAATTGCAGTAGATCGCGGTAGTATAAATGGCGATCCTGGCACGGGTGGGTCATGGACGCCCCAACACTTAGCATTCTCATTCCCTGCTACAACGCCGAGCGCTGGATCGCCCAGGCCATCGAGAGCGCCCTCGCCCAAACCTATCCCCACTGCGAGACGATCGTCGTCGATGACGGCTCGACCGACGGCTCCCTTGAGAAAATTGCTCGCTTCGGCGATCGCATTCGCTCGGAGACCGGTCCCAATCGCGGCAGCAACCCTACCCGCAACCGATTGCTTGCCCTAAGCCGAGGCGATTGGCTGCAGTACCTTGACGCGGATGACTATCTAGAGCCCCACAAAATTGCCGACCAGGTTGCTTTCCTGCAGAAAAACTCCGCGACCGACATCATTTTCGGGCCGAGTATCTTCGAGCACTGCTACCCCGAGCGCCCTGTCACCCGCGAGCTGCTGCCCATTCCCAAGCCCCACGACGATCCTTGGACCCTCTTGGTGCGCTGGTACCTGCCCCAAACTGGCAGCCCCCTGTGGCGCAAGCAGGCGATCGTCGATGTAGGCGGCTGGAAACCCGACCAGCCTTGCTGCCAAGAGCACGAACTCTACGCCCGGCTCTTGCGAGCTGGCAAGCACTTTGCTTACTGTGAGGCCTCCGGATCGGTCTATCGCCAGTGGAGCGACCGAACGGTCTGCAAAAAAGACCTCGCCGAAACCTACCGTCGCCGCCAGGAGATTACCGATGCTGTCGAGGTCTTCCTCGAGGAACGAGGTTGGCTGACGGCCGCGCGCCAAAATGCCATCAACCAAGCCCGCCTCGAATGCGCCCGTATCTTGTGGCTGCGCGATCGCGCTTGGGCGCGGCAGCTCGCAGCGCGGGTTAGCGATCGCGAGCCTGGTTTTGTTCCGCAAGGAACCGCCGCCCCACCCCTGTACCGTTGGGCCTATCGCTGGCTTGGGTTCGCGGCTGCCGAGCGCCTGGCTGCCCTCAAACGGCAGCTTCGCAAGTTTAAAAAGCCTGCTGCCAACGCCCCCTGAGACAAATCATGCCCGAATTGCTGCCCATCTCGGCGATCGTGCCGACGCGCCATCGCAGCCAGCCTCTAGCTCGGATGCTGGCGAGTTTGGCCGAGCAATCTACCCAGCCCCTCGAGGCCATTGTCGTTGACGGCTCTGACGATGGTGCGACCGAAACTGTCTGTAGGCAGGCAATCCAGGGACTGCAAACCAAAATCCGCTACTACCGCGCGGAACGCCTGGGAGCCGCCATTCAGCGCAATCAAGCTGCGACCTACGTCACTCAAAACACAATTTGGCTGGCAGACGACGATATTCTCCTAGAGCCAGAGTGCGTCGCGCGCCTATGGGCGGCTCTCCAGAGCGACCCACGCCTAGGAGGGGTCAACGCGACGATCGCCAACCAGGGCTATCAGCCTCCCGGACGCCTTACCGGAGCGTTGCTGCGCTTCTTGAACGATGGCAGCGCCCCGACCTATGCCGGTCGGTGTCTCGGGCCAGCCTTCAACTTATTACCAGAAGATTTGCCCGAGCTGCCGGTAGTCGTCCCGACCGAGTGGCTCAATAGCACCTGCACCCTGTATCGGCGCGAGGCACTGCCCGAGCCCCTCTTTCCGCCAGTTTTTACCGGCTACTCTCTCTTCGAAGATGTCACGCTGTCACTGCGGGTCAGCCAGCGCGGCTGGAAATTGGCCAACGCCCGGACGGCCCGGATTTATCACGACAGCCAACCTGGCGACCACAAAAATAACCCGGTCGTCCTGGCGCGCATGGCAATGGTCAATCGCTACTATGTCATGACCCGCGTGTTGGGGCGCACGCAGCCGCGCGATCGCCTCAAGTTTGCCGTCCTGCAGCTTTTTGAAACTGCCGCCGCCATCAACACCGATCGCGGCTGGCAGTCCGTGCCAGCGGTTGCGTGGGGCAAACTCAGTGGGCTCGGGGAGCTGTGGCGGCTGCCGCGAGCCCACTTACCCGAAACTACCTCAGCCAGTGCAATCGCGCGATTGTGTCAGGGGCTGGCCACCTGTCATCGCCTGGCAGGCGGCTTGCAGTCGCGCTGGCGCAACGCCTACTACCGCGCCCTGGGCGTGCGCCTCAAGGGCTACATTTGGATGCGCGATATCGAGATTCCTCGCAACTTTAGCGATATCGAAATTGCCAGTCCTTGCGCGCTCGATCGCGGCGTGACCCTGCTGTGTGTGGGTCACTCCCTCCATTCGCCCAAAATTCGCATCGGCCCCAACTGTTATTTCAATCGCGGTACTTTTCTCGACGCGGCCGAGCGCATCGAAATCGGCAGCGATTGTGCTTTCGGGCCCAACTGCTACATCACCGACCACGATCACGGCCTCGATCCGGAAAAAACACCCCTAGAGCAACCATTACTCGTACGGCCGACGAAAATCGGCGATCGCGTCTGGCTCGGGGCTGGGGCGATCGTGCTCAAGGGCGTCACGATCGGGTCGGGAACGATTGTTGGAGCGGGCAGTGTCGTTACCCGCGATCTGCCGCCGAATGCGGTTGCCGTGGGCGCGCCGGCCAGGGTGCTGCGGTTTCGAGACGCGCAGCAGCAGTCCTGAAGGTGTCTCAAACTTTTCCCAGCACGATCGCCTAGGGCACCGCTGCTTTCTTCAGCAGCGGCCTCGGCCCCTGGAAGTAGTCTGCAACCTCGGCAAACCCAACCTGCTGCCGCTTTTTGAGGGTGCGGAAAAGCCGGAAGCAATCGTCACTCACCGGCGTGCGGGCATCGGCGCACTCGACGGCGAGGCGGTAGCCGCTGGCGAAACCCGATAGCGCGTTACCCAGCCGTCCGACTTTGAGGCCGAACCACAGACCCTTCAACGTGGTGCCCGCAAGATACAAGGGCAGAACCGCACTCGGGACGTTGCAGCAGACAAACAAAATGTCGTTCTGACGGCCGTACCGATCCGCTCGGGCGGAAATACGGGCGGGAGGCTGCATGTGGTGGATCGGATCGGCATTGCCCAACCGCACGCAGTACCCAATCTCCAGCATGCGGATGCAGATGTCACCTTCTTCTCCCATATAGAAGAAGAAATCGCGATAGCCTCCTGCTTTGAGGAAAACCTCCCGGCGCACGGCATGGGCTGCTGCCACAAAGGCATGGGTGAGATAGATGTCGTCGGTGGCAGGAGCGCGGGTAAAGATCTCGTTCCCTTGCAATTTGTTCGCAAACGGTATGGCCACTGCCCCAATTCGATCGTGGGTAAATTCTGCCAGGGTTTGCTCGATGGTGTGAGGAGATTGCAAAATCGAGTCGTCATCGAGGGGAAAAACGATATCTGTCGCGGCCAGTTCGATGCCCCTGGTGCGATGGTAGCAGGGGCCGACATTGCTGCTGCTGCGGTGGTAGCCGATATCGGGGAATTCTGCGGCCATCATCGCAGCGGTACCATCGGTCGAGGCATCGTCCATAACCAAGATGTCGAGCGGCACGCTTTGGCCCCGCGCGGCCACAATGGCCTGGCGCAGGAGATCGCGGCGGTTATGGGTTGTAAAGACAATTGTTGTTACCGAAGCCATAGATTGCGAACCCCTTCCTACAAAACGCGACTGCGCGCTAGCAGCAGTCGGTCTGACGGGCATCAGCATCATTGCAAAGGTCACCGCGTTTTTCAATAAGGCCCCATACCGCCAGGCGAAATCTAACTATATAATAGTAGAAGCCGCCAAATAGCAGAGTCTCCGGACGCGATCGGCCACGTTGCGCTCTCATATCGTCACAAGATTCAGGCGATCGCCTGCGGCGTCGAAATTAGCCCGCGCACCGCAGCCGCGTCAAGCTCTCTGATGCTGCTGTAAATCGCTTGTGCCCCTGCTTCGCGCAACTGCGCGCTATAGACGCGCGCCCGCTCCGGGGTCTCCCGCACGTGGGGTGGCAAGATACCCGCACCAAGCCAGCAGCGCTCTGGTTGGCGCTCCCGCGCTCGCACGACGCTCAGCATATCCGCCACCGTGTCGCCTGCGTAGATTGCCGGCAAGGATTCGGTCGCCCCCTCGCGGGCGGCCACCCGCTCCAGGCTATCAAACAGCCCCGTAGGATCGGGCTTGCCCGGCGCATCTTCCATGGCCACCAAGACCGGATCTTCGAGGCCCAGGCGCTTCTTGAGGACGTATTCTGCCGAGTCGCGCGTCGCCCCACTAAAAAACCCCCAGGCTACCCCCCCAGCTCTCAGGGCACTGAGGTAAGCCGCATCCATCAACAGCGGCTCGCTGGCAACGTAGCCATCCCAGTTTTGGCCGCGATAGCGCGACTGGAAAAAGCCCACCAGCGCTTCATAGTCGAGGGCAATTGCCGATCGCGACGCTCCTCGAGCCTCAAAATAACGGTAGATCAGCTCTCGAGAGCCCTCCCAGTCGTTATTCCAGAGGCCTTCGGCCTTGAGGCGATCGATATCCGTCGGTGTCGGTCGGCAAGCCCCGTTGGTGTAATGCTCGACCGTATCGGCAAGGGCGCGTCGATAGGATCCGCCAACATCTCGGACGACACCATCGATATCAAAAATTAGGTAGGCAAAAAAGTCTTCCATAGGGCAGCGCGGGTGATGTACAATAAAGGTTTGTAAAACTATTCAATTGCGAACGAGTGCGTTCTACGGAGGGATCGTTGGAGACCACGGACAACACGACAGAACTTAATATTGATGCCCGGTTTGTCTTAAAAGTGCTTTGGCTCGACGCCAACGTGGCGATCGCCGTCGATCAAGTCGTCGGCAAGGGAACGAGCCCCCTGACTAAGTATTTCTTTTGGCCGCGCGACGATGCCTGGGAGCAGCTCAAGACCGAGCTAGAGGGCAAGACCTGGATTGCCGAGGAGGAGCGCATCGAGCTGCTCAACCAAAGTACCGAGGTGATTAACTACTGGCAGAGTCACATCAAGACAACTTCCATGCAGCAAGCTCAGACTAAGTTTCCGCAAGTTCTTTTTGCAGGGAGCAATTAACCGCAAAAGGGACCGCAGACGCGGTCCCTTTCGCACGGGAGCAAGAGGCCCTACTTAAAATAAGGACTTAATGCCTACTTGGGGCCGGCTCTAGGGAGCGGCGACGCCAGTAGCGGCTTGCAAGCGAGCCCGAGCGCGCTTGAATTCCGATTTGGCGCGGATCTGCTCTTGGCGATCCTCGCTTTTTTCGGCAGCAGACAACCGAGCCTGGGCGCTCTCGAAGTTGGTGCGAGCTTCTTCGGTGTCGATGGCCTCGCCTTTTTCGGCACCGTTCACTAAAACAGTTACCTCGTCATTCTCGACTTCGGCAAAACCGCCAGAGATGGCGATCGCCAGCCAGTCTTTTTCGGGGCGCAGGCGCATGACGCCCGTATCGAGGGCGGTCAACAAAGGGGCGTGGCCGCTCAAGATGCCCAACTGCCCGGTGGTGCTGGGGAGAACCACTTCCTCGGCAGCTTCGTCCCAGACCGTTTTGTCTGGGGTAATCACGCGTACGGTAAGACTCATATCTATAGATTCCTTGCTAAATCGGGTGGGGTACAGGAACGAACCCCGCACCCCCCAGTAAAGGCCCTAAGCGCCGGCTTCGCTCTTAATCTTCTCGGCCTTTTCAAGGGCCTGGTCGATATCGCCAACAAGGTAGAAGGCCTGCTCGGGCAAGTCGTCAAGTTCGCCAGAGAGAATGCGCTTGAAACCTTCGATGGTCTTCTCGAGCGGAACGTACTGACCGGGAGAGCCGGTGAAGACTTCCGCAACGAAGAAAGGCTGCGACAAGAAGCGCTCGATTTTGCGGGCGCGATCGACAGTACGGCGGTCTTCTTCTGAGAGCTCGTCGAGGCCGAGGATGGCAATGATGTCCTGGAGCTCTTTGTAGCGCTGCAGGGTAGACTGAATCGCCCGAGCCGTGTTGTAGTGCTCTTCCCCGACAATGGCAGGCTGCAGCATCGTGGAGGTGGAGTTGAGAGGGTCCACCGCAGGGTAGATGCCCTTAGAAGCCAGCGCGCGCGATAGGACCGTGGTGCCATCCAGGTGCGCGAAGGTGGTTGCCGGGGCGGGGTCGGTGAGGTCGTCTGCCGGGACGTAAACGGCCTGAATCGAAGTAATCGAGCCTTCTTTGGTCGAGGTGATGCGCTCTTGCAGGTCGCCAACGTCGGTGCCTAGGGTGGGTTGGTAACCGACCGCAGAGGGCATGCGGCCCAGCAGTGCCGATACCTCAGAGCCTGCTTGAACGAACCGGAAAATGTTATCGATGAAGAGCAAAACGTCTGTTTTGTTGGCATCGCGGAAGTACTCAGCCATCGTTAGAGCGGACAAGCCCACGCGCATGCGCGCGCCTGGGGGCTCGTTCATTTGGCCGTAAACCAGCGCCACTTTCGATTTTGAGAGATCTTTGTCGTCGATGACACCGGATTCAATCATCTCGTTGTAGAGATCGTTCCCTTCGCGGGTGCGCTCGCCGACACCACCGAAGACAGACAACCCGCTGTGAGCCTTGGCAATATTGTTGATGAGCTCCATCATGATGACGGTCTTGCCAACACCGGCACCACCAAACAGGCCGATTTTGCCGCCACGGCGGTAGGGGGTCAGCAAGTCGATAACTTTGATGCCAGTTTCGAAAACGGTCGGTTTGGTTTCCAGCTCGGTTAGCTTGGGCGCCGTGCGGTGGATGGGAGAGGTCTCGTCGTTGTTAACTGGGCCGAGATTGTCGATCGGCTCGCCGAGAACATTGAAGATGCGGCCTAGAGTCGCAGCGCCAACCGGAACGCTGATGGGGGCGCCGGTATCGACGGCTTCCATTCCTCGCACGAGGCCGTCAGTGCCACTCATGGCAACCGAACGGACTTGTTTGTCGCCCAGGAGCTGCTGGACTTCACAGGTGACTGCGACATCGTTACCGGCTTCGTTCTTGCCTTCGATGCGCAGCGCGCTGTAGATCTGTGGCAAATTGCCGCCGGGGAATTCAACGTCTACAACGGGGCCGATCACCTGAACGATCCGGCCGACATTCGTCTTCTCTGCAGTGGTTACCATGTCGATTTAACCTGTCTCTGATGCTAGAGGAACTGTCTTAACGCAATCTAAAAATAGCCAATGTCCAGAGTATCACTCTTTGTTACCGATTGTTCCGGTTCGTTTTATTCGCCACTTTTATGGGGCCAGCAATGCCCGAAGCCCTGGCCACGGCTGCAATCTAGGATTTCTTTAGAAAGATTTAAGATTTCTGTCTTTCGCTAGCTTTCAAGCGGGGACAGCTCCTATCGTGATCCCTAAGAACCGGAGCGTTCTGTTCCACCTCTACCGGCTGCGGCTTGCTGCCACACCCGACCATCCCCAACCACCCCACCGGTAGCGCGCTTGCAGGAGAAGCAATGAAAGAATTGTCAATCTTCGTATTGCTGACCATTCTGCTCAGCTTCACGATTCCCGTCGTCCTGCTGACAGTCGGTTTGGCCATCGTCTGCTTGGCTGCCTCGCTCCCCGGCCTGGCAGCGCTCGGCCGTCAGAGTTACGGCCACCTCGTCACCTTCCTAGCAACTTTTGGTAGCGGCTGTCCGTTTGCTGGCATCATCACCATCGGCAGCACTAGCGCCCTTGCTGGCGGCCTGTTCGGCCTGGCGGTCCTGCAGCGCCCCCTGAATGCCATCGGCAACCGCTCGTCAGAGCCCCTACTGGCCGATAAAGCCAGACAAAATTAAGAAAATGCCACCCCCTATGGCCAACAGCGCTAACACGCGGCCAGCATTGGGGCTGCCTTGCCAGGAGTGATTTTTGTCAGGCATGGTGGGGTCGGTCCGCTCGGATTTATTTTTGGCTGCTCTTAATATAGCGGTTCGGCGCCCTGGGACCGAACCACAGCAACCCTCGCGCGACCTTTGGGCGCAAGTCTCAGGCGGTGTGGGAAGATTGACAGTGGCCAAAAACGAGAGAGAGCTAATGCTGGAATCATGCCGCAATGCCGGCCGGCGCCTACTGCAAACGGGCGCTCTGGCTGTGTTACTACTGTCGCTGTCCCTGGGCTTGAGTGGTGCTGCCTGGTGGAATTTTTTTGGAGATGACGACGAGGGCACCCCCGACCCACGCCCCCGTGCCGAGAGCGTCTTGCCTCAGGGCAACGCCATCACCGACCCCACTTCCCTGTTGCGCTACGCCCTCCCGATCTCGAATCGTCCGGTTCGCGACCTGCAGCAAGATATCGAAGATATTGCCTACAACTTGCGGGGTCGCCGCTGGGGACCGATCGCAAAAGATATCAAAGGAGCAGCCCGCGTCGTCGGCTATCGCGCGCCCCAATTGCTCGAAGGGGTACCCGAGCAGAAGCGACCTGCTGCCGAAGCCATCGTTACCGAGCTACGCGGCGACATCGAGACGCTGAAAGCTTCTGCCGAAAGCAAAAATAAAGAAGCCGTCTGGATCCAGCGTCGGGCCATTCTCGAAAAAATTGATGTCCTCGAAGAAATGATGGTTGCTGGGTTCCCCTACGAGGTACCAGAAGAATACGCCAACTTACCCCAGCTCAAAGGCCGCGCGACGATCGAGCTTGAAACGACCCAAGGCACCGTTACCGTCGTTGTCGATGGCTATAGCGCGCCGGTTACGGCGGGCAACTTCGTCGATCTCGTCGAGCGGGGTTTCTACGATGGCCTCCCCTTCATTCGTTCTGAGGAGTTTTACATCGCCCAGTTTGGCGATCCCGAAGGCCCCGATGAGGGGTTTGTCGATCCTGAGACGGGCGAATACCGAGCCATTCCGCTCGAGATCTTGATTCGAGGCGACTACGAGCCCGAGTATGGGGTCACCCTCGAAGATATCGGTCGCTATCGCGAGCAGCCCGTGCTGCCGTTCTCAGCCTACGGTACCCTGGCGCTGGCTCGTCCGAGCCTAAAAGTCAACGGCGGCGGCTCGCAGGTATTTTTCTTTCTGTTTGAGCCCAACCTCACCCCGGCAGGCTTGAATTTGCTCGACGGGCGCTATGCCGTGTTCGGTTACGCTGTCAGCGGCCAAGATGTTCTCAGCAAAATCGAGCCCCAAGTCGATCGCATTCTCCAGGCTCGCACGATTCGAGGGAGCGAGAATTTGGTCCAGCCGACTTAGCGACTAGGGCTCTCTGAAATTCTGCCGGTGCCAAATTGAGCCCTGGCACATCCGAACGTATTGCAACCCGGCTAGATCCACCCGTGGGTCGAGCCGGGCCGCCGCTCCGAGCCTGGGATACTCTCGGTAGAGCCCCGCTAGCAGCAAGGGTCCATCGCCCCCAGTCAAGATCAGCGCGCTCGCTGGGTAATCGTGCTGCCAGGCCCGACTAAAATCGGCAATAGCAGCAACCGCACCGTGGAGAACGCCACTGGCAATGGCATCGGTTGTATCTCGCGCCCAACGCACGGGCAGATCGGCCGGCAACTCGATTGCTGGCAGAGCGCCCGTGGCATTTGCAAGCACCTGTAGCTGCAGCCTCAGCCCTGGCAAAATTGCGCCACCGACCAGGGCGCACTCTCGGTCGGCCGCACGGGTAGCACCCGTGAAAGTCAGGGCCGTCCCGCCATCAACAACCAGTACGGGAAAGCCATAACGCCATCCCGCCCCCAACACGGCCAAGGCACGGTCGATTCCCAGGGTTGGGTACGCACCCGCAAGCGTCACCGCTGCCAGCAGAGTCGCCAGAGAAACAACTTGAGTGGGTTGGTATTGCCGTTGGAGGGCGCGGGTTTGAGCGGCGACAACTGACGCCAGATGCAGGGGCACGCTCGCGGCAACCGCTGCTTGCAATGGGGCGGGCGCGCCTGCCAGAGAGAGCGAATCGCCTTCAGGCCCGACGTGCGGGCCATCCCAGGTAGCCAACAGCCGATCGCCGCAGTAGCATCCCCAGTGCAAGCGCGTATTGCCCGCAATCGCCCCGAGCCAGTCAGCGCGATCGCCCTCAGTCATTAATGCGACCGTCAGGCAAGCGCGCCCCGCGCAATTCTGTCTCGGTAAGGTCTACCCCCGTCAAGTCGGCACGGGTTAGATCGGCGTAGGAAAGGTTGACTCCTCGCAAGTTTGCTCGACCGAGCTGGGCGTCCACCAGGCGAGCCTCGCTGAGATTGGCTCCTGAGAGATCGGCCTGCTGCAGGTCGGCACGGTTGAGACGAGCGAAACTTAAATCGGCGAGCGTTAGATTGGCAAACCGCAGCGCGGCATCGTTGAGAGAGCCGTGGCGCAGGTTGACGCGGCTGAGATTGGCTTCTGCGAGCTGGCAGCGATCGAGAATGGCATTGCTCATCTCGGCGCCGTTGAAGTTTGTCTTGGGCAACTCCGCATCAGAAAGCAGCGCTCCGCGCAGGCGCGATTGGCTCAAATCTGCACCGGCTAGGTTGGCCCCCCGAAAGGTTGCCTCTTTCAGGTTAGAGCCCCGCAAATCCACACCCTCCAGGTCGGCCCGCCGCAGGTTAGCGCCGGCTAGGTCGGCTCGCCGCATCGTCGCCCACGGCAACTTGACGATGACGCGGTTCTCCTCGCGCAGGTTGGCCTGGCGCAAACAAGCCCCGGTGAGGTTGGCACCGGTCAAGTCCGCACCGCGCAGGTCGGCCTCCATCAAATTGGCATCGAGCAAGTTGGCCTGATTGAATTTCGTATCTCGCAGGTCGGCCTTCTGCAGGCTTGCCCCGTGGAGATCGCAATTTTGGAGAACGGCTTGCCGCAAGGATGCCTGGTTGAGGTTGATACCCCCTAACTTGGCTCCCACCAGAGAAGCTTGCTTGAGAAAGCTCTGATTGAGATGGGCAAATACGAGGCAACTGCCTTGCAGGCTCGTGCGGTTGAGGATGACACCGATGAGCTCCGCTCCCTGGAGATTGATGCCGTCGAGATTTTCGCCCTCGAAGTTTTTCTCACCTCTGGAGAATTTCTGTACCAAAATCCGCGCGTCCATAAATCTCGTCCTCAGCGGTAGTCGTAGACCGTACGCAGTGCTTGCGAGATTGCCGTGGCAGCCTGAATGGACTCCTGCCGCTCCGAGCTGCCGAACCCTTCGGCAATGCGCTGCAAACGGGCTTCTAGCTCGTCGAGATGCTTGTACTCTTGTAGGGCCTTCTCAATGAGAGTATCCAACTCATGGGTCATCAGCACCGACCAGTCTTGGCCGCCGTAGCCAAACTGGAAATACAGCAGCGAGAAGAGGAGAATCTTGGCTCGCAGGGGCGTCGTGTAGCGGACGATTTCTGCGCGCAGATCGAAGGGGTCGTGGGCGGCCGTCGCCTCGCTACCTTCGCGATTGGCCGATGAATCTCCCGGAGGTTGTCTCGAAGGGTCGGGACTCGTCGATGCCGGTGGTGGGGTGGGTTCTGGCGCGGGCTGGGGGAGAGATATGGCATCGACTTGAGATAGGCTTTCTCCGGCCGAGCTGCCATTTTCGTAGCTGCTGCCATCGTCGCGGTAAAGGCGGTCGACTAGGCGAACGATGATATTGAAAACGGCAAAGTACTTTGCTTGCTTATTGAGGGTTTTAACGACGGCGTAGAGGGTATCGCTCAGCTCGGTCTGGCTCGAGTGGGCTTGGTAGAGTCCTAACAAGAGTTCGTCAGTCGTGTAAGCCTCGGTCTGGCTGGCATCATTTTCCCAATAGCCTGCAAACGCGCAGAAAAGGAGCTTTCTGATGCGCGCCCGGTCCGGGTGTTGGTCTAAGGCACGGACGACCTCTGAGAGCACGCGCTCGTCGGGTGTGAGGACCGCCGAGGGCACGCTGGAGAGATCGGTCGAACGGGCGGGTTTGTGACGCTGGCACTGCTGCAGGTCTTCGAGAACCTCTTCTACAGACTGATAGCGCTCGCGATGATTCCAGCGAATCATCCCGTCTAGAAGACTGGCTAGCGGTTCGCTAACTTGGGCGAGATCGCGCCAGAGAAACTCTCCTGTCTGCGCGTCTTCAGGCAGATACTTTGGCGAAACACCAGTCAATCCCTGAATGGCAATCAGACCGAGGGCGTAGATATCGCTATTGAGTCGAGGTTTGCCACTCTGCTGCTCGACGGGCATGTAGGCAGGGGTGCCCACGGCAATGGTTAAATTCTCAGCAGCCGGGGCGGCAATAGAGTCTCCGGTGATTTCTTTGATCGCACCAAAATCGATCAGGACCAGGCGGCGATCGCGAGCGCGACGAATGATGTTTTCGGGCTTGAGATCGCGATGGACGACTTCGTGGCTGTGGATGAATGCCAGGACTCCGAGGGTATCTTCGAGGAAGGCGATTGCCAGCTCTTCAATCCACTGCCGCTCGGGATCGAGTTCTTCTGAGAGCTGCTCGCCCTCGATAAACTCTTGAACGAGGTAAAACTGCTGCTCTTCTTCAAAATAGGCCATCAGCTGCGGGATCTGTGGATGGGATCCCAGGCGCGATAGCACGGAAGCTTCGCTGTCGAACAGACGGCGCGCTGTCTGCAGGCCCCATTCATCATCGCACTGAGGCTTGAGCTGCTTGACAACACACTGGGGGCTGCCAGGGAAGTCTAGATCCCTAGCGAGGTAGGTTTCGCTGAACCCACCGCTCCCCAGTTTCTTCAGGATTTCGTAGCGCCCTCGCAGCTTTACTCTGAACATGGGGTGTTTCGCGACCCATCTCCTGAACTTTGCATCCGCAGCGTTCGAAGCAGCATTCTCAGCTCGATCGTGCTGCGACTGCCACCCGCTCTTCGAGCTTGCCGTTGCTAGCCCAGACCCGTCATCCTCCGCTAGTTAGAGCGTTTCTTACGAGTAGAAGTCTCGCACCTGCTAACCCCGTCGCCGGACAGACAGCAGGATGACTGGGCAGAGCCGCTCGCTAGATAGAAGTCGACCGCAAACCTCGCCGTGTCATTGTACCACCCCCAGCAGGCGGCAACTTCAACCCAACAAGAGAGGGCCTAGGTCAAGCGTTACAGGGATTTGACCGCACTGTATCCCGGCCGGTAGTCGGTCGACAGCCGCCGCCGCCACTACGGTGGGTCTCGACTCGGCAGATTGCCACAGGCGTGTAGAGTGGAGAAAAAAGCCGACCGACACAGCCTAGGGCTCCAACGCAGGCCGTGCGGAAGACAAGGTGCGACCCCCACACACTATGCTCGACCGTCGCCTCTCAATTTCACTCTCGCTTTCGACGCTATTTGGTATCGGCACGCTGTTGCTGGTGACGGTTCTTCTCTGGCAGGTTCGCGGCCTGATTGTCATTTTGATGGGAGCGGTCGTTTTGGCTGCAGCCCTGGCCCCCTTCGTCGATCGCGCCGAGCGCTGGGGCGTGCCGCGCTTTCTGGCTGTTATCTTGGCCTATGCTCTGCTGGCGCTGGTGCTGGCTGGGGTTCTCTTTCTAATCGGCCCGACAGTAGTCGAGCAGATTCAATTGCTGCTCGGGCGCTTGCCTGGCTATTTAGAATCATCCCGAGGCTTTTTCCGTGACTGGGCTATCCGCATTGGCGCGAGCGAGCCAGAAGCACTCGAGCGCTTTGACAAACTCTTCAACCTGCAGGCGCTGACCGGCTGGGCCATTCGCTCGAGCCAACAGCTACTGGTGCGCTCATACGACGTCACCAAAGCCATACTCAGGGGGTTGGTGAGCTTTTTGCTCGCCATTCTCATCTCGGGCTACATGCTGGCCGGATCGCAGGGACTCGTCAGAGGGCTCGTCAGCTTGTTGCCCGCACCCTGGAACGGACGCGTGGCGGCCCAGATGCAGCCAGTCGGGCGACGTATGGGAGTTTACATTCAGGGGCGGGTGCTCGTTTCAACTATTTTGGGAACTGCCATCACTATCGGGCTCAATTTTTTGGGCCTATCGGAGTTTTCCCTGGGCCTGGGGGCCATTGCGGCTGTTACCAACCTCATTCCCTTTTTCGGGCCGGTGTTGGGCTCGATTCCCGCACTAATTGTCGCGGCCGGACAGGGGGGCGGCCTGACCTTGGTTTGGGTCGCAATTTTATTTGTGGTCGTCCAAAATGTAGAGACCTACTTGCTCGACCCGCTGCTGGTGGGCGATCGCGTGCGGGTGCCGCCCCTTTACCAGCTACTGGCAGTCTTAGGGGGAACGCAGGTGCTCGGCATCATCGGCGCGCTGATCGTACCGCCGTGGGTGGCCGGATCGGCCGTGCTCCTCGAAGAGCTCTACCTCAAACCCAAAAAGCAAGCCGAGGCCGCCCGCATAGCAGCCCTAGGGGACGACCGGCAACCGGCTATCCTGCCTTGAGGCAATCTAACAGGAGCGACGCCAGACACATGGGAGGGCGAATGTAATGAGCAGCGGAGCCGCCCGCAGGTTGGCAACGGTGGTTTTGGTAGCTTTGCTGTGGCTGGTGGGGGCTAACCCGCTGCACCCAGCCATTGCCCAGACAACTTCTGCCCGCGAGCCCGTCGCTGTGGATAGACGCACGATTTTTGAGGTCAGCGACTCTGGCGGGTTTTCCGCGCGCGAGCGCGCCGAGCGCGCCAATGACATTTTGCGCTCTCGCTTGCGAGAGTTGGAGAGTTCTCCCAAGGTAACGGTTCGGGAGCGGGAGACAGCCGATGGCCAGGCAGTCATACCCGTTCTCTATGTTGACGAGCGCTACCTAATTTCTGTGACTTCGGCAGACACACCGCCCGGCCTGCTGCCGAGCGAACAAGCAGATATATGGCAGCAGAGCTTGGCCGAGGCCCTCGACCGCGCCCATGCGCAGCGAACGTCGGGGCATTTTCAGCGCTGGTTGGTGGTGGTTGTCGTTCTCTTGGGGGGGGCGCTCTCGACCAGCTGGGGGCTGCTGCGCCTGTGGCAGTTTTGGGTGTTCCCCTGGGCGAGGCGGAGTCGGCCGGCCCCTAAAAATTCGGCTCCCCCAGAGCCATCGTCCCAAGTCGGGGCCCCCGAGGCGCCAGAGATAGGCCCCAACGAAGTGCCCGCTCGCATCGGCTTGGTCTGCGCGCAGGGGCTCGTTTGGTTTGGGGCGATCGCCTACATTACGGCCAGTAGCCCGCCTCCCGTACAAGAGGGTCTGAGCCGACTGCAAGGCGGCTTGACGGCCAAGACCATTCCTCTAGGGGAGACCAATTATTCTTCTTTAGATGTCCTCATTCTGGCCGCGCAGCTTGCCATCTTAATCTTCATTGCCAGCAACACCAAGCGACTCTTGCGGCTGCGGATTCTTAGCTTGACCGGGCTCGATCGCTCCGCTCAAGAGAGCATTGCCCTGGTGATGAACTACGCCCTGATTTTTGTGGGTGTGTTGGTGCTCATGCAGCTGTGGGGATTCAACAACAGCTCGCTGACAGTTTTTGCTGGTGTTGTCGGTGTTGCCGTTGGCTTCGGCCTCCAGGGCATTACCAAAGAGCTCGTCAGTGGCGTGGTACTCATCTTCGAGCGTCCGGTTCGGGTCGGCGATTATGTTGAAATTGGCGATGTCGCTGGGACGGTCGAATACATCAATCTCCGCAGTACCGAGATTTTAACGGTCGACCGCATCTCGGTCATTTTGCCAAACTCCCAAGTCCTAGAAGCAGCCGTCACCAACTGGAACCACACCAATGCCGTCTCGCGACTGCACGTACCGGTGGGAGCAGCTTACGGATCTAGCCTCACCCGCGTGCGCGGCGCGCTCCTGCAAGCCGCCCGCGAGCATCCCGATGTGCTCGAGATGCCTCCTCCGAGCGTTCTATTCAAAGGATTTGGGGAAAATGCCCTCCTGTTTCACCTCTTGGTCTGGATCGCAGAGCCCCGCAAGCAGTTTCGCATCAAAAGCGATCTTTATTTCCGCATCGACGAGTTGTTCCGCGCCCGTCGCGTGGAGGTGCCCTTCCCCCAGCGCGATTTGCACGTTCGCAGCGGCGCGCTGCCCATCGAACTCACGCCCCAGCTAACCGCTACCCTCTCCGAACTCACTCGGGGCATCACAGACTTGTTGCAAGAGAGTGCCCAGAACGGCTCGCAGCCTTCACAGTCGCCACCGGAATCCTAGCTAGAAGAAAATTGCATAGGAAACCGCTGCTGTAAAGCGCGGATCGCCATCAAAACCAAAATCTTCTTCGGCGTTACCCGTCAGGTCGATTCCAGCCACGGTGAAGACCAGCGGTACGCGACGGAAAGGCACGGCTGAGATGCCTGCAGAAATGTCCTGACCGGTCCACTCGACGATCGCATTGACACGGGGCAGAACCTGCAGCGCGAGGCTGCCGAAGGGCCGAAACTCTCCGAGGCCGCCATCGTCAATCGGGTCGAAGTCTTGTGGGGCGCGGAAGCGGCCATTGCCAAACCCGCCCGAGAGAAAAATGACACCAAGCGCCTTGCTCGGGTCATCACGCAGGCTAATGAAGCCGCTGGTCACGACAAAGGTATTGGTGCCGCTATCGTTGAAGCCTGCCGGAGTGGTGATGAGATTTTCAACGCCAGCGCCGACCGAGATGCTCGGGGTGATGAAGCGACTCAACTGAAAGCCGAGGCTTTGGTTCTCAAAGATAGGGCTTTCGTTTTGGCCGGTCAAGCTAAAGATGGCGAGGGTTACATCAAAACCCACCGCACGCACGGGGTCTCCCAGGCTGGCAACGACAACAAAGCTGCCATCTTCGGCACCATCGGAGAAGCGCGTCTCGTTTTGGAAGCTGAGCCCCGCGACGACGCTGCCGAAACTGCCGCCAAAACCAATGGGGGTCAGAACGCTGATGGCAGGAGAAAGCAAGCTCCCTCCTGCTGCCAGGGTAAGCTGGCGCCCGAGACGGCGGCGGCGACTGCCATTGAGAGTATTCGCAAACAGGTTCACTTGATTTGCCACGCCAGCATCGAGGGCGAACAAGCCATTTTCATCGGCTTCGAGGCGGCTCAAATTAAAAATTAGCTCGGACACGGCCGGGCGCCGGAGGTCGTCGGCGGTTCTCTCAAGCTGGCTCAAAAATGCGAGTGCCTCTTGCAACTGGCCAATGCTGACTCGATCGCTAGGTGCCGTCGCTGCGCCTTCGAGAGGAAAGTCCCCCAGGCCATAGATCGCCCCGATGCTTGCCAGAACGATTTGGCTCTCTTCTAGAGAGATTTGAGACTCTGGGGTCGGGCCTGCGTCTTCGGCTAGATCCAGAAGCTCTTCTTGGAAGTCGGCTGTCAATCCGGCGGGGGGCTGGCGGCGGGCAATCTCCAAAAATGTTTCGATCTCCTGCCGGGTCAGGGCCAAGTTGCTCAAAGGCAGGCCCGAGAGTAGCAAGATATTGAGGGCAGTATTTTCTTCGGGACTCAAAGAGTCGAGCAGCGATCGCACGCTGCGGGTTTCGGCCTCAGGGATGACGTAGCGAGGCGCGTTGGGATTGACAAGCTCTAGTTGCCTGAGTGCGGGACCCAGTCGCCGAATTTCAAGGGCGCGAGCTGGGCTGATGCCCAGCCGCTCGATGGCGCGAACGGTGAAGATGAGCTGCTCGAGCTCTAGAGCGCTGACCTCCAGGGTTGCAGACTGAGCGACCGTGATGGGAGACTCCTGAGACGCAGGGCGAGGTGGGGTTGCCGCCAGAGCCGTTGCCGAGAGTAGAGCCGCGCCCAGGGCTGCACCGAAGACTGCACCAGCGCTGGCGGTCAATCGGGCAATTCCACCAGCAATCCCAACAGTCCCAGCCATAGTGCCAGCTCCTCAAATTACGGGAAAATCGCCGCCATTCTCCCTCAAGACGAGAGAAGAAGTCAACGGGCGCGCGGGAAAATTGACAGGTACGAGCGTTAAAAAAAGCAATCGACCGCACACTTTTATTGGGATTTGCGTTGCTTAAAAAACTACGGCCACCACTTGCAAATCGCCCCCAAAGACAACCAAAACTGCTCTTGAGGGGCCATTGGCGCGGCGCTAAAGTCTCAAATACTCCCGAATGGGATCGAGATCGAGATGGGCCTCGAGACAATCGGCCAATAAGCCAAAAAGTTGCTGCTGGCGATCGCGCCAACCAATTTCGCTCGGGCGGTGGCCCTCGATACCAGCGATCGCTACAAGCGCCCGCCGCACGGCCCCCGATTCGAACAGGCCGTGGAGATAAGTTCCCCAAATTTGGCCCCGTCGCATCCCTTCGGGGCGGGGGCTGCCGGCTTGCTGCGTTGCCAATAGGGGCTCGACTGCCTCTAGCGCGTGGGTGCGCCCCATGTGGATTTCATAGGCCTCCCAGGAGTCTGCATCGGCCCAAACGGCTCGAACTTGGCGGACTTCTTTGCGCTCGCTAAAGGTAGTCTCTGCAGGTAGCAAGCCCAGTCCGGCCACCGATCCGGCCGCCCCGGCCGCGCCTGTCGGATCGATGAGGCGCTGCCCTAACATTTGGTAGCCTCCACAGATGCCGACGACGGGTACGCCGCCAGCTGCCGCTTGCCGAATGGCGTCTGCTAGCCCGGTCGTCTGCAGCCAGTGCCAATCGGCAATGGTATTTTTACTCCCCGGCAAGACGATCGCCCGCGCGGCCTGCAAATCCACCGGCCGGCGCGCCCAAACCGTCTGGATGCCACCATCGAGCTGCCAGGGCTGGCTATCTTGAGAGTTCGAGAGGTGGGGAAAGCGAATCCAGGCAACGATCTCGCCGGTGCCGCCGGTTTCGGCCCGCTCGCAGAGGCTATCTTCACTCTCGAGCTGCAAATCTGCTTGGTAGGGCAAGGTGCCCAAATATGGCAGCGCGGGTAACTGCCGAGCGAAGTGGCAACTGGCATCAGCAAACAAGCTCAAATCCCCGCGAAATTTGTTGACGATGAGCCCCAGGCCGCGCGATTGCGCTGCCGGCGGCATCAGGGTGTAGGTGCCGACAATTTGGGCAAAAACACCGCCGCGCTCGATATCACCGACGAGCACCCACCGCCCATCGAGGTAGAGCACCGGCCGCAGATTGACGATGTCGCGGTGCATGAGATTGAGCTCGACCGGGCTGCCCGCACCTTCGAGGAGCAACACATCACAGCGCGATCGCCAGCCCTCTAGGGTCGCGCGGACGACCTCCCAGATGCGCTCGACATGCTGGTAGTAATCTCGCGCCTGCAGGTGCTCTCCCGGCCGACCGAGAAGCACGATCTGGGAGGTACCGCCAGAGGGTTTGAGCAACACGGGATTGTGCTCGGCAATCGGGCGCTGGCCGCAAGCTTCGGCCTGAACGGCCTGGGCGCGGCCGATTTCTCCCCCTTCGAGGGTGACGTAGGAGTTATTCGACATATTTTGGGCCTTAAACGGCGCGACTCGGACCCCCTGCCGGTGCAGCCAAGCCCCTAGTGCTGCTGTCAGCCAACTTTTGCCAGCATTGGAAGACGTGCCCAAAATTGAAAGTGCTCTCATCTGCTCTCATCAGACGCGTTTGTTAAGGCTCAACTTGCTCGGGTAACCAAACCGCAACTCGCACTCACTTAACTCGCGATCGAGTGGGGATTTTGCCAATGCTAAACTAAGCTCATCAATAAATCCCTCCCTTCAGGCTGCGATCGCCCTCCGGACCCTTTGACACGGTGAGTGTCGACCGAATCGAACGATTTGCGCGGCAGCCCATGCAGCCATGAAAACGCCCCATCTCCCCCCCTCAATTCAGTTTCTGATGCAGGCTCGGGCCTATCCCCATCCCGTTCCCGAACCCGTAGAACTCATTCAAACCCACATTTCTTATATTTTTTTAGCCGGAGATTTTGCTTACAAGGTAAAAAAAGCCGTTGATTTTGGGTTTCTAAATTACTCTACCCTAGAGCTGCGTCGCCATTTTTGCCATGAAGAACTTCGCCTCAATCAGGAGACAACCCCGGAGTTATATCTTGATGTGGTGCCAATCGTTTTGGGCAAGGATGGCTTACAACTTGGCGGTGCGGGGGAAGCGGTGGAATACGCCGTTAAAATGCACCGTTTCCCCCAAGAGTGTCTGCTTGGCGAGGTACTCGCTCGCGGCGAGCTAGCGCCCGAGCGAGTAGCCGAGCTGGGAGACCTCGTTGCCAATTTCCATGCCCGGGCAGCAACCAGCAGCGAAATTGCCAAGTTCGGTGAGATTCCTCGCCTGCGAGCGGCCATCGAAGAAAACTACTACACCTCGCTCCCCTACATTGGTACGTTGCAAACCCAGCAGCAGTACGACGAGACCAAAGGGTTCACCGATAACTTTTTTATCGAGCGCGCGAGCCTATTGCGAGAACGCAAGCGGGGTGGCTTCATTCGTAGCTGCCACGGCGACTTGCACCTCGGCAATATCTGCGACTGGCGCGATCGCCTGTTTTTATTCGATCGCATTGAATTTAACGAGGCCTTCCGCTACGTCGATGTCATGTACGATGTGGCCTTCACGGTCATGGATCTCGAAGCCCGCAATCGGTTGGATTTGGCGAATATTTTTCTCAATACCTATCTCGAAGCCAGCGGCGATTGGGCGGGGGCGACGGTTCTGCCGCTATACTTATGCCGCCAAGCCTACGTTCGGGCTAAGGTTAATTCTCTGCGCTGGAGCGATGCGCGCGGCCGCGACCGCGATGCCGCTAGCGAGGCAGCCCGTCAGTACTACCACCTGGCCTGGGAGTACGCGCAACTTCGCCAGGGCCGGCTATTTGTGATGTCGGGGTTTTCGGGCTCGGGCAAGACCACTGTCGCGCGCGCGCTCGCCCGCAAGTGGGGGGCCATCCACATTCGCTCCGATGCCGTGCGCAAGCACCTGGGCAATATTCCCCTTGAGGCGCGCGGCGATCGGGAGTTGTATTCCCCTGCTATGAGCGACAGGACCTACGATCGCCTCTTGAGTTTGGGCTTCGATCTCGCGCGGCAGGGATTTTCAGTCATTCTCGATGCCAAGTTCGAGCGTCGCTTCTGGCGCGAGGCTGCTGTCGAGGGCGCGCGGGCGCGCGGGTTTCCCGTCCGGATTTTTTACTGCAGCGCGCCGCTGCCAGTGCTGCAAGACCGCCTGGCCTACCGCCAAGATGACATTTCCGATGCCACCCCAGAACTCCTAGAGCGGCAGCTTGCCTCGGTGGAGGGATTCGGCGAAATCGACCGACCGTTTGTCACGACCATCGCCACCGACCGCGACTGGCACAAGCAATTGCTAGCACTGCGGCTCTAGCGGTCTTCGGGGCCAGAGAGCGCGCGCCAGCCGTAGTAGGCGATCGCCAAGCACCCAATAACGATACCCACAAGAATTGGGAAGGGCAGAAACGAAAATACGATGATGCGCAGTCGGCCCAGCAGCCAGAAGCAAGCCAACAGGCCGCCGGACAAGTAGGCGAGTCCCCCGAGCAGGCGAGCGGCGGGTACGCGCTCCAGGGGCAAGCGACGGCGGGCCACCCACCAAGATGCACCAAAATAATAGGGCGGCAGCAGCAGTAAAAACACATCGGCTTGGCCGACGACGCGCTCCCAGCCCCCTGCGTAGTTGGCGTAAAGCAGGTATCCCAGCCACAGCAGCAAACTCAGCATTGCCAAACCGAGATTGACGCTAAGCACTGCCGGCTCCTCTCGTTGGCCGGGGATAGCCCGGCAGATAAAATATGTCAGCCAGGGCGCGCTCAGCATGAGCAGCACCAGAGGAACGCGCCAGGCCGCGATCGCCTCAAACAGGTCTGCAAGTGTCATTGCTATCTCCGTCGGGTTGTCCCAATTTTATCGGCAGGGGACTGCGGCGAGAGCGCTGCCTCTCGAGTCTGTTGCGGCTCGGCACTCAAGCTGCCAACTCCCACCGCAATGGCACGTGCAATTCGGCAACATCATTTTTCGGAGTCGCCGTTCGAGTTATCCATGTCTGCCAGCCTGGCAGCAACGCCCTCGATTTCTGTTGGAGATAGCTCCAGTAGTGCGCAATGCCCGACCGCGCGCTGCAGGTAGGACTGCTGCATCGAGCGCTGGTAAGTTGGGTCGTAGTGCGTTTCTAACAAGTCTGCCACGAAGGCTGCCCATTCTCCACGCTCGATCTGGTCTCGCCAGGTCGCTAGCCGAAGCGTGCCATGGCGCGCGCGCAGGTGCTCTAGTTTTGCCAGTAAAAATGTCGGATTGGCCACCATATGGCCGTACTGCTGCAGTAGGAGTTTGACTCGCGCCCGCAGCGGTGCCCGTATCTCGACACAAGGGGCCACTTGCATCGCTTGCCACAACTTCACCGGAACCTGCAGGTTGCCAATCTTATTACTTTCTGATTCGAGCCAGACCGGCCGTTCCGGCTCGAAAGCGGCTAAGGTCTGCCACAAACGCGACTCAAACCACTTTTGGCTCGGTTGAGGCTGGGGTTCTCCTTGCCAAGCTTGCCCCAACAACGAACCACGATGATTGGCCGCTCCCTCTAGGTCTAGAACCTGCGCGCCACAAGCTCGCATCGCTTGCAAAATTTCAGTTTTACCCGTTCCAGTCAGACCGCATAATACGCGAAACTGCAGCGCCTGCGGCAAGCATTCTAGCTGGGAGCGAACGTAGCCTCGATAGGCTTTGTAGCCACCTTCAACAACACTGACAGCCCAACCAATTTGCGCCAGAACCAAAGCCAAACTCTCAGACCTCTGCCCGCCCCGCCAACAATATACAAGCGGGCGATAGGACTTATCTTTATCGGCAAAATGCGCTTCGAGATGGCGCGAAATATTTTTCGAGACTAGGGCCGCTCCCAATTTGCGCGCGGTAAACGGCGAAACCTGCTTGTAGAGCGTTCCGACCTCAGCTCGCTCGGCATCACTAAGTACTGGCAGATTGATGGCCCCCGGAACGCGATCTTCGGCATGTTCGGCTGGCGATCGCACGTCGATGACCTCGCTGTATTCGCTCCTCAACGGGAACTTGACATGATGAAGCGGTGCTGCCATGTTTTTCGGCCTGCTCGTCGTCGGGTCCATTCCTTCACTTTAGACACGCGGCAAAGGCAGGGCTGTCTCGCAATTGCCGTACCGTGGCAGCCCGAGCGGTCACCGCCCTGGCAAATCTCGCGCAGCCGCACGCACCTTTAAGTTAAGTTAAGGAGAAAGCCAACCCTGCTGCAGCCATGGCCGAGACTCTCACGCTGAAATTCGTCCAGAGCATCGCCGATATCCCGCGAGAAGCTTGGGATAGCCTGGCCCAGCCTCTGGAAACACCATTTCTGGAGTGGGCTTGGCTCGAGAACCTGGAATCTTCCGGCAGTGCGACCGCTCGCGAGGGCTGGCAGCCCATTCACCTAACGGCTTGGCGCGGCACGCAGCTCCTTGCTGTGGCGCCGCTGTATCTCAAGGGCCATAGCTACGGTGAGTTTGTCTTCGACCACCAATGGGCAGATGTAGCCGCCCGCATTGGCGCTCGGTACTATCCGAAGCTCTTGGGTATGACACCTTTTACCCCGGCTGTGGGCTATCGCTTTCTAATTGCGCCCGACGAGGATGAAACGGAGATTACTGGCCTGATGTTGGCGGCAATCGAGCAATTTTGCCAGAACAACGGTATCCCGAGCTGCAATTTTTTGTTTGCCGATCCGCAGTGGCAGGCGATCGCCGAGCAGTTTGGCTACCGAGCCTGGCTGCACCACAGCTACATCTGGAGCAACCAAGATGGCAGCTTAGGAGGCTTTGAGGACTATCTCAAGATGTTCAACGCCAACCAGCGGCGCAACATCAAGCGGGAGCGCAAGGCCGTCGAAAAAGCCGGGTTGCGCGTCGAGACCCACGTCGGGGAAGAAATTCCCGAGCACTTGTTCCCCCTAATTTATCGCTTCTACAGCAGCACTTGCGACAAATTCATGTGGGGCAGCAAATACCTCACGCGGAAATTTTTCCAACAGCTCTACCCCGAGTATTGCCACCGTATCTTTCTCGTTGCTGCCTACACCGACGACAGCGACCGCCGCCCGGCCGGGCTCTCTTTTTGCGTGCGCAAGGGTGAGAATCTCTACGGACGCTACTGGGGCTGTCTCGAGGAGTACGACTGTCTTCATTTTGAGGCGTGCTACTACAAGCCGATTGAGTGGGCGCTCTCGCAAGGCGTGACGACTTTTGACCCAGGAGCTGGCGGGCGTCACAAGCGCCGGCGCGGCTTCCCCGCGACGCCCAACTACAGTTTGCATCGGTTTTTCGAGCCCCGAATGAACAAAATCTTTCAAACCTACATTGGCGAGCTCAATGAGATGGAGCAAGCCGAGATTGAGGCTGTCAATCAAGATTTGCCCTTCACCAAACGCGAAATCGAACTCGATACCGATGCAGTTTGCTAAATCCGCAGGAATTTTTCGTAGGCGCTGCTACCGCAATAATCTCACTTTAAGAAAAGTTAAGTGTTCTATAGGAATTTGACGTGAAACTTCCAGAATTAGACAGAACGATCGTCGACCGCGTTATCGAGATGGCCTGGGAAGATCGAACGCCTTTCGAGGCAATCGAAACCCAGTACGGTCTCTCGGAAAAGCAGATCGTTGCCCTGATGCGCCGGGAAATGAAGGAATCTAGTTTCCGCATGTGGCGCCGCCGCGTTACCGGGCGCAAAACCAAACACCTTCACAAGCGAGACTTCCTGTCAGGGCGTTTCAGATCTGCCAACCAAAAGTGATTGCTTACTCCAGGCGCGGCCGGTCAATTTCGCTCGACATTTAGTATTGGAATGTCGGTCGAACCCCCGACGAGACCGGAGTTGCGGCCCCGAGCGGCCCAGTTTTCTTCATCCTTGCTAGGACGCGAGTATCGATGCGTGCGATCGCAGATGCCGAGGGGTTACTTCTGCAAAATTTAACAGTCTGTGAAACTTTCTCTGATTCTAGGGAGCGGATCTCGCAAAAGAGACTAGGGTTAGATCGTTGTTTCTCGTTGACGTTGCAATGCCATGCAGACCTTTCGCCGCCGCCTGGTAGGGGATCTCAAAAAATCAGCCATATCAGAATCCACAACCCGCAACAAGATTTTGCAGGCAGCACAGCGGCTCTTCGCACGAACGGGCTACGACGCAACGACGACCAAGGACCTTGCCGCCGCCGCTGGAGTGGCTGAAGGAACGCTTTTTCGTCACTTTCCTAACAAAAAAGCCATCCTGGTTGAGGTTGCTACCAATGGCTGGGTCGAAATCCTCACCGATCTGCTCACCGAGCTAAGCGAAATGGCAAGCTATAAAGCGATCGCCCAACTCATGCGTCGCCGCATGTTGAACATGCAGCACAATAGCGACCTGATGCGGGTTTGTTTCATCGAAGCACAATTCCATCCCGAACTCAGAGATCGCATTCAGCTAGAAGTGGTTGGCAAAATGACGGAGGTTGCCGAAGCCTTTTTTGAGACGGCGATGGAGCGAGGAATCTACCGCCGCACGAATCCGCGCGTGGTCGCCCAGGTCTTTCTCGGCATGTTTGCCATTGCCGGGTTTTCCTGGAATACTCTCTCAGAGCCCCAAGCGTCGCCAGCAGCCATGCGGGATATGGCCGAAGGTATTGCCGATATCTTCTTGAACGGTGTGCTGCTTGAGAAAACGAGCTAAATCACCGACGCTCGAAAAGCGATCGCACCATGAGAGTGCTGGCAAAGGTTTGGGGAGTGGTTCCAAGTAATCCCGATCCAAACAAACGGAGCAGTCAAGTTTGCGGAGCATGTCTGGGGGAATCGCTCTTACGACCGTCGGTCGAGTTGCCAGATAGCAGGCGCGCCCGAGTGTGGAGCTGGCTGGCACGATGCGAGCCACTTTGCCCGCTAGCAGCCCTCCCGCGTTCTCATAAGGAAGGGTATGCTATCCTAAACCGGTTGCCGGAACGACAGGTAGTCAACGGTTCTTCCCGTCGGGGTTTAGCTTGTCGGTGTCGTGGCGCTCCTGGAGAGGTGGCAGAGTGGTTGATTGCGGCGGTCTCGAAAACCGCTTCTGGGGCAACTCAGACGGGGGTTCGAATCCCCCCCTCTCCGTACGTTTCAGCCTTGTAAAGCAGTCGTAGCTTACGTCTGCAGTTTGTGGTGAGCTGCACCGCTAGTTTTGCTGACGCTCGGTCTTTACGGTCGCGGTCTTTGTCTTCTAGGTCAACAGAAGAAATCCTCCAGCAACCGATCGACCTCAAAGAGCGTGTCTGGGAAGGCCTGAAAGGCTAGCGATTCCCCCCGCCGAAACGTTTTCAGGTTCTGGTAACCGGTTAAACTGGGCGAACGGTAAACTTCAATGACCAACTCATTGAGGTCGACAATCCACAGCTCTTGAATTCCCTCACGGGCATAGAGGGGAGCCTTCGTCTCGCGATCGTATTGGATGGTTGAGTCAGAGACCTCGACTAGGGCAATGACATCTTTGGGCTTGGGGTGTTCTGCAAGGTAATCACCTGGCTGACCTCGCAAGATTGCAAAATCGGGTTCGGGTTCAGAGTTATCGCTCAAGCGCACGGGGTTCTGAGCTCGAATCATAACCTTTGAAGCAAGTGCCATGACAAATAGTACTGTCAAGCGGTCCACACAAACCGCGTGCTTTCTACCAATAGGGGACATTTGAACGATTTCTCCCTCAATCAGCTCCACGCGATCGCGCTCGGTGAGGATCCCCGAAGCAGCCATCTGATGGTACTGCTCGACGGTAAATTTCTTGTGCGGAGCTTGAACGATCGTCATTGGACCTCCTGGGAGACGCATGTGGCCGAGTTTGCGTTCGATCCTTACCGAATCATTATGACTTCAGAAGGATATACCGCCAGGTGCCGCCAGAAAGCGACATCGATTTCCTGCAAGAAACCCATGTCCCCATGTAGAGACGACCGGGAAAAACTCCGCGACATCCTCAAAGCCATCGATCTCCGTCAGCAACGCGCGATCGCACAAAAAAGCGACCCGGCCACCTACGACCGAATCGCTCCTTTCAACCTGCTCCAACCCCCAGACTCAACTGGTCAGCACAGCCTCCATATCCATCCCCTCGCTAGCTGCCGCCACCAAAATCCCCGTCACCCGCTCCAAAATCTCATCCCGAGCCCCCGCCTCAAACGCAGGCAACTCGACGCGATCGCGCACCCCCGCCCGAACTCTGTCGGCAACTGCCTCGCACTCGGACTGCTTTAGGCCGACCTCTCGCTCTTCAACCATCGCCGCGTTCAAC
>CAYTBI010000016.1:28425-71979 GCA_964435975.1 uncultured bacterium | reverse complement strand
GCATTTTACCCCTCGGGGTTTCATTTAAAGGTTAAGAAAGACGCGCGATGAGCGATCTCGCCTGGCTACACCGTGGCACCAGTGAAATTTTCCCCGATCGCCCCGACTCCGAGGATCCCAACGAAAATTTAGCCTGCCGCCTCAGAGAAGGCCCCCTGCGCGTCAAGCTTGGCATCGACCCCACCGGGACCGACATTCACCTCGGCCACAGCATCCCAGCGCGCAAGTTGCGGGCCTTTCAAGATGCCGGTCACCAGGCAGTGCTCATCATTGGCGACTTCACCGCCCAAATTGGCGATCCGACCGGCAAGTCCGACGTCCGCCGCCAGCTGACGCGCGATCGCGTCAGAGCCAACGCCGAAACCTACCTCGAGCAGCTGCGCCCGATTCTCGACTTTGAAACCCCGGGCCGCTTGGAGGTGCGCTACAACTCCGAATGGCTCTCGGGCCTGGACTTGGCCGAGATCCTCAAGCTGCTGGCTACCATGACCGTCGGGCAAATGCTCGCTAAAGAAGGCTTCGCCGAGCGCTACGGTCAAGACAAACCGATTTTCTTGCACGAGTTTTTGTACCCGCTGATGCAGGGTTACGACTCGGTAGCCGTCGAGGCTGACGTGGAATTAGGCGGCACCGATCAAAAATTCAATATCGCCGTCGGCCGCGACTTACAGCGCCACTTCGGCAAGCGGCCGCAATTTGGCTTGCTGACGCCCATTTTGATTGGCACCGATGGCGTCCAGAAAATGTCGAAATCCCTCGATAACTACGTGGGCCTGAGCGAAGATGCCCTCTCGATGTACTCCAAGCTCGAGAAAACCCCCGACACGCTTATCGCAGCGTACTTCGAGCTGCTGACGAATTTGCCTCTCGACGGGCTGCCAGCCAACCCGCGCGATTGCCAAAAGCTCCTGGGTGTCGAGGTGGCCGGCCAGTTTCACGGCAAAGCAGCGGCTCTCAAGGCCCAAGAAACTGCCATTAACCTGGTGACGAAGAAAGCGGGGGCCGCCGAGGCGGTGCCGGAGTTTTCCTTGGGAGAAATTGAGTTTCCGGCAAAATTGTTCTACATTCTGGGCGCTAGCGGCCTCTGCAAGAGCAGCGGCGACGGTCGCCGCCAAATGCAAGGCGGAGCCGTCCGCCTCGATGGCGAAAAAGTCACCGATGTGGAGCTGACCTTTACTAGCCCTGGCGAGCTGGCTGGCAAAACCCTGCAAGTCGGCAAAAAGAAGTTTGCCCGCCTTGTTGGTTAAACCCCCTGCAATTGCATGATCTCTGCAGCCGATCGCATCATCGTCCCCCTCGACGTTCCCAGCCAAACCGAGGCAGTCGCTCTGGTGGAGCGCTTGCCCCAGGTGGGGTTTTGGAAAGTGGGCCTCGAGCTATTTGTCGCGGCCGGCCCCGAAATCTTGGCCTACCTACAAAGCAAAAACAAACGGATTTTTCTCGACTTAAAATTCCACGACATCCCCAACACGGTGGCTGGGGCCTGCCGCAGCGCGAGTCAGTATGGCGTCGAGTTTTTAACGCTCCATGCCGCAGCAGGTAAAGCCGCACTCCAGCAGGCGGTTGCAGCTGTTGCCGAGGCACCCCATCCGCCCAAGTTGCTAGGAGTGACTCTGCTCACGAGTCTGGGCGCGCGCGATCTGGCGTTCGATTTGCGCGTCGCCATTGAGTTGCCCGAGTATATTTTGAATCTGGCGCTTCTTGCCAAAGACACGGGCCTCGACGGTGCGGTGTGCTCTCCCCAGGAGGCCGCGCAGTTGCGAGATGTTTGCGGCCGGGATTTTCTGCTAATTTGTCCGGGGGTGCGGCCGACATTCGCGCGCGCGGGCGACCAGCGGCGGGTGATGACGCCCGCCGAGGCGATCGCTGCTGGGGCAGACTATTTAGTCATCGGTCGGCCGCTGACAGCGGCTGCCGATCCGCAAGCGGCTTGGGAGAAGATATGCGCGGAAATTTCCTAGCGATTGTATTGGGCGGTGCTTTGAGCTTGCTTTCGGGCCCGGTCGCAGCGGCGACTTGCCCGGTCGAGCTCGAGCCGCTTACCTCGAAGCTTTTAGAAGATTTGCCCGGCTACGCCAACCGAGTCATTCGTCGCACGCGAGGCGATCGCACCGAGTTGCGGGCGCGCCACGTCGTTATTGCCGGACGGCCGGAGTTCGAGCCGCTCCCAGCAGGCTCGCAAGAATACCAGCCCGCCTTCCCCGCTTCGAGGCAGGCAATCGAGCAAATTTTCTTCACGACCCTAGAGCAGCAGTACGCCGAGACCGAGCGCCAAACCACCCAAAATTTCCATTGGCTCTTGCTCGCCCAAACCCCCGAGCGCGGCTGGGACTTGGTAGCAATGTTTTCTCGCCTGGGGACATTAGATCCCGAGGATCCTCCCGGTGCCATCCGCGAGAGCACCGGCAGCGCGATCGCCAACGGCATTCGGCTGTGGCTGCGAGATTGCGAAGCGGGCACCTTGCGGTAGGGACCGACTACTTTAAGGCAATTCAGGCTGTAGGTGCCCCGTAAATCTTCATCACTTCTGCGAGAAACTTCAGCGCCTCGGGCTTCGGGCGCTGGAAAGAGTTGCGGCCGATAATCGAGCCAAAGCCGCCCCCGTCCTGAATGGCACGAACTTCGGTAAGAAATTTCTCGTCTTCGGCAGCCGAGCCCCCCGAAAAAATGACGACGCGACGGCCGTCGAACGCACATTGCACGACGTGGCGGACGCGCTCGGTGAGGGTTTCGATAGGGACCTGCGAGCGCTCGTAAACCGCCCGAGCGGCATCTTGCTCGATGTGGCTCGAGGGTAGTTTTACTTTAATGATGTGAGCGCCCAACTGGGCGGCGATCTGGGCGGCGTAGCCGATGGTGTCGATCGCCGTTTCGCCCGCCTTGCTAATTTCAGAGCCGCGAACGTAGGACCAAATCACAACCACGAGCCCGACCCGCTTGGCCTCTTCGGCATAGGCGCGAATCTGCTGGTACATTTCAAAACGGCGCGCCGAGCCCGGATAAATCGTAAAGCCAATGCCCGCGCAGCCCAAGCGCAGGGCGTCGTTGACGCTGCCGGTCAGGGCCTGAGTTGGGTCGGCCTCGTCGAACAAAACATCGTGGTCGTTGACTTTGAGAATCAAAGGCACCTCACCGGCAAACTCTCGCGCCCCGGCTTCTAAGAAGCCCAGCGGAGCGGCATAGGCATTGCAGCCGGCCTCAATGGCTAGCTCGAAGTGGTAGCGGGGATCGTAGGCCGGCGGATTGGTCGCGAAGCTACGGGCAGGTCCGTGCTCGAAGCCTTGATCGACAGGTAAGATGACGAGCTTGCCCGTGCCCCCGAGCTTGCCCGCATTAAGCAAGCGTGCCAGGTTTGCAAGGGTGCCAGGGGAGTCGCTGCCGTACCAGCTCAGTATCTCTTTTACTCTGGATTGCATTGGGTCTTCCTCACGGGGGGTCTCACTTGTTGCAAGTGCTGGCCGTGGTAGTTGAGGTGCCCGAACGAGCAGCCGACTCTACCCTACTATCATCATTGCTTGCGAGGCTCTTAAGCCAACTTGAAATTCAAGGCGCTCAAACAAGGACTTTCCGGGCTGCAAAGGTGCGGCAGAGTGCTGCGATGGCACGCTCTAGCTCCGATCTTTGGGCTTCGATGCTCGCAGCAAGCTGAAATTGCACGAGCGATCGCGCTAAATTTTGCTCGGGATAGGACACCTTGAAGTACGCATTTCCGGCTAGGTAGTCGCTGAAAAACCGCAGCCCTAGCTCGAAAGCAATTAGGAAAATCCCGTCATACAAATACCGATAATCGGCTGCGGTCAAAAATTCTCCTGCCGCTTCAAAGTAGCCTTGCAAAATCTCGCAGCACAAATCCAATTCAAAGCGCACATCCTGCCAATTTTTGGCACCGCTGCCGAGAGGATTGCACCCCGAGCGCAAGCAGTCGCCGACATCGTAATGAATCAGCCCTGGCTTGACCGTATCGAGATCGATGAGGGCCACCGCCTGGCTAGTTTGGGCATCGAACAAAATGTTATTAACTTTGGGGTCGCCATGAATGGGACGCTGCTGCAAAATCCCGGCCGCTTTGGCATCTTCTAAAACGCTTACTCTGCGGCGATAGCGCTCGATAAACGCCGTACACCAATCCACCTCGGGAGAGCCAACCACGAGGGCCTCGGCCCGCACGCGATCGTAGCCCTCTAAATAATGAGGCGTGATGTGAAATCCCTCGAGGGTATCGGCTAGGCTCTCGAGGGGCAAGTCGTGGACTAAATTTTGAAAAGTTCCCAAGCCAAAGCCAATTTCGCGGGCGTGAGCGGAGCTTTGAACCGTATTGAAGGTTCGGGCGGCCTGAATGTAGCCAATGGCACGCCAGCAAAACCCCTCAGTGCAATACCAAGTATCTTGGCGAGCCTGGGTGAGCAAAACATCTGGGACTTCCCAGCGGCGCGAAAAGGGTCGAGATTGCAGGCGATCGCGGGCGTGCTCGGCAAAAGCCCGCATATTTTGCATGACTAAATCCGGTCGCTTAAAAACATTAGTATTAATGCGCTGCAGGACGAAATGCTCGATATCGCAACGATCGACTCTGACGAGATAGGTATCGTTGATAATCCCGTCGCCCAATTCGTGAATGGATGCGATCTCGCCTGCTGGCTTGAATTGTTCGGCAATTGCTCGTAACCGTTCCATGACTTCTGCTCCTCTCACTTCCGCGCGATCGACACCTTATAAACCAACTTGCCTGGCTCGAAACGGCTCTCTTGGCGGCGAACGACAAGAGTTTCTGTGGCGTCGCCACCAACTGTAGCGCCATCCTCGAATACTGGGCCTTCATCGAGGAGATACGCCGCCAAATTGTGGGCAAAGACATGCAATTCCCGAGCGTCCCAACTGCAGGTGTCGAGTTCGATATCGGGCAAGTTAAACTGCCCCATGCCCTGGGTGTAGAGCCCGATCGTACCATCGGGGTTGGGGTAAGCCTGAAAGCGCACCCACAAGTGCAAGGGTGGGTCTTCTTCGGTCAGCTCTTCTGAGAGGCCCAAAAAAACCTCCCGCGAATTAGCTACGCCGCCGTCGCCCCAGTAAACGCCCAGACCGTCAAGGGCTAGAGTGGCCGCTCGCGCCAGGCGGCTCAGCAGCAAATTCAGCTCGAGCAAGTCTTCGGGCCCCGCAGAAACCACGGCGATCGCATGGGTGCCACAGGCTGCCAGCGCCTCCGGGGCCGTAGGCCACAAAAAATTGCCGCGAGCGGCCCGCTCGGCTTCGGGAAGCGGCTCGCCGACAAAAACCAAGTAAGCCTGCTGGCAACCAGGTAGCGCGATCGCCCAGTCGGTATCGCTCTCGGGTTTGACGGCAACTTCGGTGCCAAATTCATCGCGAATGGCCTCAGCAAGGCGATCGGTCGCGGGCTGGCAGTCGCGAGCGCACATAACAATGCAAGCCCGCGTGCTCGGATCGCTCAAATCGATGTTCATGGGCTTAAAAAATACCCGGGCTAGAACGGGTGATTGGCGATCGCTGCTGGAACGGATTTGATTGAGGTCGCTCGCAACAGGCTCTCGGCAGCAAATCGCGCGACTTCCCCCGAGAGGGAAATCTGCTCGAGCCGGACGATGCCATCGGCCACGAAAGAATCTCGCACCAGGGCCTTGCTGCCACTGTTGAAGGTCGTTTCGTAGAAAACCTCGTGAATGCCAGCGGAGATAACTAGCTTCAAACAAGACAAGCAAGGCTCTAGGGTCACGTAAATTTTGGCCCCTTCGGTGGAGATGCCGTGTTTGGCCGCTTGCGCCAGGGCATTGGCTTCGGCATGGACCGCTCTAGAAGGCAGCTCTTTACTGGCATCACAGCTACTCAGGCCCGGATAGCAGTAGCCCTGCTCGGTGCAGTGAGCCGACCCGGCTGGGGAGCCGTTGTAGCCGGTGGCGAGTACCTGACGGTCTTTGACGATGACCGCGCCTACCGGAAAGGCCAAACAGGTCGATCTCGTGGCGGCCAACTTGGCCATCATCAAAAAATACTCGTCCCAATTCGGTCGGATCGGTGTCATTCGGATCGGTGTCATGCTTGTACCCCGGCAATGGTGGCTTCCGGTTTTGCCTGGGTGCCCGTCGAGCCGAAGCCCCCAGTGCCGCGATCGCTCTCGGTAAGTTGGCCGACTTCTTCGATGACCGCGCGCGTTACCGGTGCGATAACCATTTGGGCGACGCGCATACCCGCCGTGACCTGGAAGGGATGGCGACCGTGGTTGATTAAAATAATCCCAATCTCGCCTCTGTAACCGGCGTCGATGGTGCCCGGCGCGTTGAGAACCGTAATTTGATGCTTCAGGGCTAAGCCGCTGCGAGGGCGCACCTGTGCTTCGGTGGCAGGAGGCAGCTCGATGGCAATGCCCGTGCGCACGAGTCGGCTCTCGCCAGGCAAGATTTCGAGATCTTCGACCGAACTCAGGTCCAGGCCCGCATCGGTGGCGTGCTGGTAGGCCGGGAGCCGGGCCTCGGGGTGAAGGCGCGTAACTTTTAGCTTCATGGTCGGTTTCAAGAATTCATCCAAATTGCCAACTCAGACGAGCTTTAAGGGGCGGTCTTGCCAGTATGCGTCCGCCCGGCCCAAACTCAAGGCCGTTTCAGCTTTTTGTAACTCAGTCCCTAGGTACAAGGCGTGCTCGACTTGCAGGCCCGGACAATCGGCAGCAATCTGCTGGTAGAGCTTCACGGCCGATCGCCCAGCATAGCAATTGACGACCTCGCCCGTGCCGGGGGTTAGGTGTTCGATGACGATTTCACCCTCGCGAAGTTCGATTGAAAAACTCCCACACGGGTCGCTGTAGTCGCGGGCGCGGTGCAGGCGCGCGTACTCTTTGGCAATGAGGCGCTCGGCATTGTCCCAGCAATCGTCGTAGATGTGGGCGCTCTGGCTGACGGTGACGAGCGGCCCGAGGGCAAGGGGTTGCTGCGATCTCGCCTCAATTTCTTGGCAAATGTGCCGCTGCAGCGCCCGCAGGCCCATGGCATTGGCGGGCCAAGCACTAAACATGTCGTTGCTGCGGAAGGTGGCCGTCAGCGACAGCTCGCCTGCCGCCACGCGCGCCCAAATGTGGTTTAGGCAGGGCGGATTTTGGCCCTCGAGATCGCGGGCATCCCAGAGGTTCATCACCGCGCGAGCCGAGTCGCGATCGTGCTGCAACTTAGTAATAATCCCTTCGATCTGGTCGCGACCGAACCAGGAGCGCAGGCGCTGGCCGTAGGTGTACTTCACCCCTTCGCGCTGGGGCGCGTCGTCGAGGATCTGGGCAATATATTCGCCTAGGAATTCGCGCCCGATGGGCAAAAAATTAGGTTCGGGAAAGTAAAACTCCTCCGGCTCGGCGGTGACGATCGCCGTGAGATCGACGAGTTCTTGCCATTTGCTGTCGTAGTTGGTTTCGCGCACCCTGCCGGTCGTCTTGATGCGATGCACGATTTTGACCCAAGTTTCGGCAACGGTTTTGCCCTCAATGCGATGGCCGTAGCGCGGCCCTGGCAAAACGCTGGTGCCAATCTCGTGGGGGGGAAAACTTACAGGCGCACCCCAAGGGGCCCGAACGGGCAAATCAGCAAAGGTTTTGACCCGCGCGACAGCCGCCGCAATATCGGTTGCCTCGACACATTGCACCCGCTGGCGGAGGGTTTCGAGAGCGGCGCGATCGACCTCGATATCGATAAACCCCGGCACCTCAGAATTTGCCACCCAGCAAGGCCGCCCGGCCTCGTCGCTGCGGCCCTCGTGGAAGCCCCGCGCGAAGAAATCCACCAAGCACCGAGCAGCCCCAGCGTTGCGATCTTCTTTGGTGGCATTGAGAACCACCAGATAATGCACGTGGGGATTGGCCAGCAGATTGCGCGCCAAAACATCAATGCCGCGCGTCGGGCTGTAGAGATTGCCGACAACAGCATATTCGTGGGGCTCGATGTATTTCAGGAGCGCTTCCTTTACCGTCCAGCCGGTGACCACTGCTATCTGCCCCGTCCCGAGGGCGAGTTGGCTGGATTTGCGCAGGGGCACGTACTGAAACAGTTTAGGAACGGTCGCCATGCTTCGAATTTTGCGCTTGGTATGGAGGTCCTGGTGAGGCAGCAAAACCTCCAAAAGTTCCCGCTACCAAGGGAGTTGTTTTCTCGCGGGCAAGATCGCAAAAAGGGGCAGGCTTCACATAGAAGCACTGCCCACAATCAATTTGACTCCAATTTGGCTCCAGGAGAGAGCGCGAAAACGAGTCACTCAGGCTCGCCCCCGCGATATCGAAACTAGTCGTCGTAGACGCGGCACTCCGCAGCTTCGGGATTGGCGTCGCAATAGGTCTCGAGAGAGGTCTTCTTGGTATCCTTGGCATCTTGGCGCTGGTGGGATGCTTCGGCTTGCAGCTCTTCGACAGCATCCCAAGCAGCCGCACAATTGGCAGAGTCGGAACCATCAGTGCTGCAAACTGTGCGGGCTGCCTCTAGCTCTTGAGAAATTTTTTCCTGAATATCGCTCATGCGCTTATCCTATATTCGCGATTCGGTGACAGACTCGCAGCTCCAAGATGACTCCGCATCAGGGATAAAGATATCGGAACCTGGAACCGGCCTGACAGTTATGGTAGCGCAGGCCGATTGTGGCCTTGAGAGGGGTTGTCCGCCCGCCTTTGGGGCGATCGCCGCCTTGACTACTTCTATGGGGGTCCCTGGTATCTTAAGATTTGTTCCTAGCCTGAGGGTGCTTTACCCAGCTGGGTAGATGCTGCCGATCGACCCCATCGCCTAGAGTCCTTAGAGCCTCAACCCAAATTTTTTGGTATGACAGTAGACCGATTCCGGTGGACGAACGCCCTCTCCACGCGCCTCTCGCTAGAGGCTGCCGTCAAAGACGTTGCCGAGCGCGTGCGCCGAACCCTTCCGGCCCATCCCGATCTTGCAGTCGTGACAATCTCGTCTGCTTATGCCAGCGAATATTCTCGCCTAGTCCCACTGCTGCTGGAGCATTTGCCCTGTGCCGAGCTTATCGGCTGCGGCGGTGGCGGTATTATTGGCACTGACACGGGCAATGAAGCTTGCGAGGTAGAAGACTCCCCAGCGCTGAGCGTGAGCGCGGCTTGCCTGCCGGGTGTTGAAGTGACGGCTTTTCACGTCGATGGCGACACCCTCCCAGATCTCGATGGGCCGACCGATGCTTGGACGAGCCTTGTGGGCGTCGCTCCCGAGCGCGAGCCTCACTTTATTTTGCTTGCCGACCCCTTTTCGGCTCAGATCAATGACCTCTTGGCAGGTCTCGATTTTGCCTATCCCGGTGCTATCAAAGTTGGCGGCTTGGCAAGCTCCTCGGCAATGGGTGCTTCTGGTGGATTGTTCTATCACTCGCAACGCCGCCCCAAGCCCGCTCTGCAGCAAACGACGGGAACCGTGGGCCTGGCCCTCAGCGGGGCGATCGCAGTCGAGAGTATCGTTGCTCAGGGCTGCCGTCCCATTGGCCCGTTGCTTCAGGTTGTCGAAGGAGAGCGCAATATCATCTTGGCGGCCACCCCCGATGCCGAGACGCCGGCTAGCTCGCCTCTGGAAATTTTGCGAGGTACCCTCGATACCCTCAGCGAAGCCGACCGCAAGCTCGCCGAAACCTCGTTGTTTGTTGGCATGGCTATGGATGCCTTCAAGCTCGAACTCAATCAAGGCGACTTCCTCATTCGCAACCTGATGGGGGTCGATCCGCGCTCTGGGGCAGTTGCCATCGGCGATCGCGTGCGACCGGGCCAGCGCTTCCAATTTCACCTGCGCGATGCCAGCACTTCTGCCGACGATCTGGAATTTTTGCTGAGCGATTACATTAAAGAAAGTGGCCGTCCCGAGGCAGCTGGCGCGCTGATGTTTTCTTGTTTGGGTCGCGGTGAGGGCCTCTACGGCCAGCCAAATTTTGACGCGCGCCTGTTCCGGCGCTATATGGGAGAGACCTTGCCCATTGGCGGCTTCTTTTGCAATGGTGAAATTGGCCCTGTTGCCGACCGGACGTTTCTGCACGGCTACACGTCTGTTTTTGGTATCTTCCGGCCTACTTAAAGCTCAAATTAGGTCTCGAACGCTCGTGCTCCGCCTAAGTGAAGTAAAACTTCCCCTCGACCACACCGAGGCAGATTTAGAAGCAGCAATCTGCAAGAAACTGCGCCTGGCCCCGGCGGAGCTGAAGAGCTACGCCATCTTCAAGCGCAGCTACGACGCTCGCCAGCGCGATGCGATTGCCCTGGTATACGCCGTCGATCTCGAGACACCTAAAGAAAAAAAACTCCTCCAGCGCTTCCAGAAAGATCCTCACGTCCGACCGACACCAGATACCACCTATCGCCACGCGGTGACCCAAGCGCCCCCCAACCTGGCGATGCGACCGATTGTGGTGGGGCTCGGTCCCTGCGGAATTTTTGCGGGGCTGCTGCTCGCTCAAATGGGATTTCGGCCCCTCATTTTGGAGCGGGGCAAAGCCGCGCGCGATCGCTCGGTGGATACCTTTCGGTTTTGGAGCAAGCACGAGTTCGATCCCGAATCAAATGCCCAGTTTGGCGAGGGTGGCGCGGGTACCTTCTCCGATGGCAAGCTCTACAGCCGTATCAAAGACCCCGGCAATCGGGCTCGCAAGGTGCTCAGCGAGCTTGTGGCCTCTGGGGCCGTCCCAGAGATTTTGACCCTTCACAAGCCCCATATCGGCACCTACCGGCTTGTTAAAATTGTCGAAAACCTGCGCCATCGCATCGAGGCCCTCGGGGGCGAGATTCGCTTTCAAACCCGCGTAACGGATCTCGACATCGCCGAGACTGGCGAGCGCCAGGTCCGAGGCGTCGTTTTGGCCAGTGGCGAGACGATCCGGAGCGACCGCGTGGTCTTGGCCGTCGGCCACAGCTCGCGCGACACCTTTGAGATGCTCTACCGGCGCGGCGTCTGCATCGTTCCCAAACCATTTTCCATTGGCTTTCGCATCGAGCACCCCCAAGGCATCGTCAATCGCAACCGCTTCGGCGACTGCGCTCCCCACCCGCAGCTCGGTGCGGCCGACTACCAGCTCGTTCACCACTGCCGCAACGGGCGATCGGTCTACAGCTTCTGCATGTGTCCGGGAGGGCAGGTCGTGGCGGCCACCTCCGAAGTCGGGCGGGTCGTCACCAATGGCATGAGCCAGTACGAGCGCAGTGGCAAAAATGCCAACAGCGGCATTGTTGTGGGCATTACCCCCGAAACCGATTATCCGGGCCACCCCTTGGCGGGGATTGCTTTGCAGCGTCACTGGGAGGCGCGGGCCTTTGCCCTTGGGGGAGAGACCTACAAAGCGCCGGGCCAGCTAGTGGGAGATTTTCTGGCTGGGCGACCTTCTGTGGCTTTTGGTGCGGTAAAGCCGACCTATCGACCCGGCATACAGTTAGGCGATCTGAGCGAGAGCTTGCCCGATTATGCGATCGCTGCCATTCGCGAGGCGATTCCGGCCTTCGAGAAAAAAATTCCCGGCTTTGCGGCTGCCGACGCGGTTTTGACCGGTGTCGAGACACGCACCTCCTCTCCGATTCGAATCGAGCGCGGCCGGGACTGCCAGAGCCTCAATACTCGCGGCCTATTTCCTGCTGGCGAAGGGGCGGGTTATGCCGGTGGCATTTTGTCAGCAGGCGTCGACGGCATCGCGGTCGCGGAAGCTGTCGCTCTCAGTTTGGTAGAGGCTGGGTGATATCCTGTATCGAATCTGAAATTTCAAGGGAAGGCGGCAAACCCTCGGCTGTGAAGGTGAGAATATCGCCTGCGTCTTCGTTCAGACCGCTTGGGCAAACAAGTCGAGCGGCAAGTACCCATAGGTGCCCGCCACCGCCTCATCTTCAGACTGACAAGAGACCAAAACCCCCCGATACTCCCCGTCGTAGCGATCGCAGTAGACGATCTGACGCTGGGTATTGTACTTGAGATACACGGGCCCAGCAGCAGGTGGCGCACCGATCGCCGGCGCAGCAGCATAACCCAACGCCGCGAGATAGCGGTCGAGGGCGGCACGAGCCTCGGCAATGCTCTCGGCGCAGATGCCCAGATTTTCCCAATCCGAGCGGGCGACCATCAGCTTCAGAGCTTGCTGCAGCTCGTGCTTCTCTTCAGAGCTGGCAGCAACCTTAGGAGTCAGACAGCTATACTCAGCCAAAATTGCGCGGGCGCGATTGAGTTCAGCGCTCATAACGAGACCTTGCAGGTAGCAAGACCAGCGTACTGCAAATGCTCGTAATTGCCCGAGCCGTGATGTCTGGATTTGCTACTAAATTTCTAAATTGAGGCCGCACATTAATTTGTGGTGTTGGCTTCGCTGTTTGCTTGCTGCGCAACGGAACGCGAGCCAGATCCCATCTTTGAAGCTCGACCTCCAGGCAGTCCTAGAGTGGCTGAGATCGCTCCAACCAGGTTTGCAGGTCTTCAGCGCTAGTGAAGTCGAGCAACGCTTCGCTCAAGTCTTCTAGCTTTGCTAAGGGCATCTCCCGAAGGCGTTGTTGAGTAGGGGCAGATATTGGCGATCCGAGCCGTCGCGCCAACTGACGCAAAAGCAGGCTGGCGGCTTCTTCTCGGCGGCCTTCCGCGCGGCCTTCCGCTCTGGCTTCTTGATAGAGCCTGGTCTGCTGCAGCGTGATTCCTAGCATTGCTTCGATCTCCTGGCGACTGAGTTGCTCGAATTGGTAGCTCAGGATGGTGACGATGGTTTCTAGTGTAGGCTCGCGCTCGTTTGTTGCTGCCGATGTATCAGCTGCGCCCGTTCGTTGCAGCAAATACTTTGCTTCTTCAATCGCTCGGTTGGGGGATTCTACAGTTAGCATCATCACGGCAAGATTGGCGGGTAGCTCTCGAATGTTGCCTAGCTCGTTGAGATAGATGCGCCAGACGCAATCGCTCTCTAGCAGAGGTTGGTAGGGTTCGATTTGGACTTGTTCGAGGCTGCGGCTGGGGTAGAGGACGACGGCTCGCCAGTCTGAGAAGCGGTCGCGGTTGCGATAAAAGTACAAAAACGCTTCGCCGAAGAGACGTTCGTAGAGGCGGTCGTCTTTTTGGAATTGCACTTCGCAAAAGTAAACGATGCCGGGTTCGGTGGGGGGTAAGAAGACGCCGTCGATTTCAAATTTTGGTTCTTTGACGGCGACTGAATCGAAGCGGTATTGTGTGGCGTTTTTTGGGGGGGTGGGTAGGAGGTCGAAGAGGAGTTGGGGAGTGCGCTGGAAGAGGGTATCCCGACGCATGGTGTTTGGTTGATGCTGGGGTCCGAAATCGGGGTTGCAGGTCGATTTGTGATGCGTAGCCTCAATTCGCGAATTTAGCATTACTTGGGCCGCTAGCAAGCGGTTCTAACAAGACCCAAAACTCTGCTCCGATCTCTCCCAAACAGCGATCGGCAAAAGAAGCTTAAATTCCTTGACCCGCCCGGATGAGTCGAGCTACCGTGCTAACTCCCGAGCTGTCTTGCAAGTGACCCCTCCATGCCCGACTCGCTACCCGACCAACGCTGGCACATTGCCGCCGCCCCCGCCGCAACCGTCGCTGAGATTGCCCGCGTTACAGGGCTCCCCGAGCTACTAGCACGAGTACTGGTCAATCGTGGCATCGACACCCCCGATCTCGCCACCGTACACCTCGACCCCGAACGCCAAGAGCTGCCCGCACCGGCAGCCGCCTTTGCCGACCTCGAAAAAAGCATCGACCTGCTCGTCGAAGCCATCGAAAACGAAGAAAAAATCGCCATCTGTGGCGACTACGACGCCGATGGCATGACCAGCACGGCCCTGCTGCTGCGGGCACTGCGAGCCTTAGGCGCCGATATCGACTATGCCATTCCCAGCCGCATGCGCGAAGGCTACGGCATCAACACCCGCATTGTCGAGGAGTTTGCCGCTGCGGGAGTGGGGTTAATTCTGACGGTCGATAATGGCATTGCCGCCCACGACGCCGTCCGCCGAGCCGTCGAATTGGGCCTGGCGGTCATTATTACCGACCACCACGACTTGCCCGAGCTGCTGCCCCCTGCCGACGCTATCCTCAACCCCAAGCTCTTGCCCCCGGGGTCTCCCTATGCTTGCTTGGCCGGGGTAGGAGTGGCTTACATTCTGGCGATCGCCACCGCCGAAGCTCTAGAGGTGCCGCCGGGGTTGCGGGCCAATGTTTTAGATCTGTTTGTTATCGGCACCATTGCCGACCTTGCCCCCTTGCAGGGCATCAACCGCCAGTGGCTGCGCCAGGGCCTCGCCCACTTGGCACAATCGGAGATTCCAGGCATCCAGGCTTTGATTGCCTCCTCTGGGGTTAAAGACCGCGCCATCGAACCCGAAGATATTGGCTTTCGCCTGGGGCCGCGCATCAATGCCATCGGGCGCATCGGCGATCCGCGCACGGTTATCGAGCTGCTGACGACTGATTCCCTTGGCGATGCCGAGGTCCTGGCCGCTCAGTGCGAGGCAACCAACCGCCAGCGACAGCAGTTTTGCACCGAAATCGAGCGAGAAGCGATCGCCACCATCGAGTCAGATTTGGCCGATTGGCGCGAGAAGCGCGTGCTAGTGGTGGTGCGTGCTGGCTGGCACCACGGTGTTATTGGCATCGTCGCGTCGCGCCTCGTCGAGCGCTACGGCGTGCCGGTTTTCATCGGTACTTACGAAGACGACGATCGCAGCGGCATTCGCGGCTCGGCCCGCAGCATTCCGGAATTCAATGTTTTCGATGCCCTGCAAGCGTGCGATCGCCACCTCGACAAGTACGGCGGCCACAAGGCTGCTGGCGGCTTTAGCTTGCACGCGCGCAACCTGAGCGCCTTTGCCGAGGGCTTGAGCGCCTTTGCCCATCAGTGCTTGCAGCCCCAACACCTCAAACCCCTCGTCGAAATTGACAGCCAAGCGACTTTTGCCGAGTTCGTGCCAGACTTTTACGCCCAAATCGGCGCGCTGCATCCTTGGGGCATCGGCAACGCCGAGCCAGTCTTCTGGACGCCAGGGGTGCGCGTAGTGCGGCAGCGCATCGTCGGGAGCGACCACCTCAAGCTCGGGCTCTGCGATGCCCGAGGCAACCGCATCGATGCGATTGCCTGGCGCTGGGGCGAATACTGCCCGCTGCCGCCGGTAGTAGACATCGCCTACAAACTCCGGGAAAATCGCTGGAATGGCAGCACGGCTATCGAACTCGAGCTGGTGGGCGCGCGCCTGCCCCAGACAGGAGCTACCGCGATGCCTGCTGCCGAACCTCAGGCCCGCTTTGCCTTTCGCGGCAAGTCTTATGTCTGCCGGCAAAGCACGCCCGCCGAGCTACGCATCGCCGGCGAGAGTGGCGGCTGGCTGTCAGTTTGCAAAGGCCAGCGGCATGCCACCTTGGAGCTTTCCCCCGGCAATGCCCGCACCATCGATGTCACGCAGGCACCTTACTATCAGTTAGTTAAAGCCGCTCTGGCCGCCCTCGGCGATCGCTAGGCCTAGTTCGGGAAACCGCCTCTGTCGCTCGAGGGTTGGCGCCTCTGTGGTGTTTTTGTAAGCTTTGTATAGTTCCGTAACAAAGGCTTGCTCCGATACCACTACTGCTGCTTATGAGTCGGGCAAACTCGCACCTCCAACGGTTACGGCATCTCCTGAAGCGAGGTGGGTGGCGCTTGGGGACCGGTAAGATTTCTCTCGGCCTCTTAATTGCCGCCCAATGCGCGGTGCAGGTCATTGGCATTACTGCCTTGGTCGGCTATCTCTCGCACCGCAGCGCCCAAAGAGCGATTGAAAACCTCGCCCAAGAACTCCTGGCCGCGACAGGCGCGCTGGTCGGTCAAAATCTAGACAGCCAACTCCAAGTTGCCCGCCACATTAATGCAGCCAATGTCGCCGTCCTAAGCGCTGGTGCCATCGGGCTCGACGATATCGATGGGCTGCATCAATACATGCTGCAGCAGCATCGTAACTGGCCTAGCGTTACGGGCATGATGCTAGGCACCCCTGAGGGCAAGTTTTTGGTTGCCCATCGCGTCGATCCGGTTGAAATTGAAGCAGGATTGAGTCGGATCGAGCCAACGGATTTGCCTTTCGAGGCCGGGTACGCCACACTCGAGGCGCCCGATCGCTTGCAGCTCTACGCCATCGATAAGCTCGGCTCCCGCACGCGATCTTTAGGAAGCATCGACAGCATTGATGTTCGCGAGCGTCCGTGGTACCGTCGGGCACGTTTAGAGGGTACTCCTGGCTGGAGCGAGCCCTTCCAAGTTGGGGCCTCGAATTTACTGGCTATCAGTTACTCCACCCCGTTCTACGGGGCTCCCCAACAGCTTGCGGGAGTATTTTCTGTCAATTTGAGCTTGCGGCAGCTCGACGAGCTTGTCACGACCCTAGCCGGTAGCACCAGAGCGCAAATCTTCATCATCGATCGTAACGGCCTGACCATCGCCAACTCGGGTAGCGAGCCGGTTTATGTGGCCCAGCCCGACGAGCCACCGACAGCCTCAGCACACGCTGAGGCTGCTTGCTCCGGCAAAGTGACGTTCTGCCGCCTTGCGGCCCTCGAGAGCACCGACCCGATCGTTCGGGCTACTGCCGAGCAACTACTCCAAGAGTTTGGCAGCTTTGGCGCGATCGGACCTTCTCAGCCCCTGCATGTCGAGGTAGCAACCGAATCCGGTCGAGAATCTCACTTTCTGCGCGTCATGCGCTACGAGGCCGAGCCCAATTTGAGCTGGGCGATCGCGACGACGATTCCGCGCTCGGTTGTGATGGCCGAGGTGCGAGCGTGCCGCAATAAAACAATCCTGCTGTGCGCGCTGGCTCTGGTCGGTTCGATTTTGCTGAGCGCCCGCACCAGCTGGTTGATGGTGAGATCGCTCGGGCAACTCACCCGCGCAACTCAAGACATTGCTGCTGGTAAGACCGCTAGTTTGTCCACCGCCAGCCGCATTCGAGAAATTGCTACGCTCTCGAATTCCTTTCAAACAATGACGGACTCGCTGCAAGAGGCGACTCGGTTCCGCCAGAACCACGAACGGGACCTAAAGCAGCAAGTTGCAGAAAAAACCGCCGCTCTGCAGGCGAGCGAAGCGCGCTGGCAATTTGCCCTAGAAGGCGCCGGCCACGGCGTTTGGGATTGGCAAATTCCAACCCAGAGGGTCTACTACTCGCCTCGCTGGAAGGCCATGCTCGGCTATGAAGACACCGAAGTCGGTGCTACTCCGACCGAATGGGACGAACGCATCCACCCCGAAGATCGCAAGCGGGCCTACGCTGCCCTTGAGGCCTGCTTGCAGGGCAAAAGCGAGCGCTACGAATGCGAAATGCGGCTGCAGCGCAAAGATGGCAGCTACATTTGGGTGCTCGACCTCGGGCGCGTTGTCGAGCGAGCGGCCACAGGCGAGCCTCTGCGAGCGATCGGATCTAGCGTGGACATTACAGAGCGCAAGCTCGCTGGCGAGCGGCTACAAGATTCTGAGGTCCGCTTTCGCTCGGCCATTGCCAACGCGCCCTATCCCACCATGATCCACGCCGAAGGGGGCGAGGTCTTACAAATCAATTCAGCTTGGACCGAGCTGACGGGTTACACCCACGCCGATATTCCCACCATCCGCGATTGGGCCGAGCGCGCCTATGGTGCCCGAGCCGATCGCTTGCTCGAAGCAGTAATTGCCAAAAAATACACCCTCACCGAGCCCTGGAAAGAAGGAGAGTTCGTCGTACACACGCGCGACGGCGGGCAGCGCATTTGGGACTTTCAGTCAGCGCCTTTGGGGGCTTTGCCTGACGGGCGTCGGTTGGTGATTTCGATGGCAGCCGACATCACCGAGCGCAAGCATGACGAGCGCAAACTGCAGGCGGCGATGGAAACAGCCGAAGCTGCCGACCGGGCCAAAAGTTTATTCCTGGCTAGCATGAGCCACGAGATCCGCACCCCCATGAACGGTGTAGTGGGCATGTTGGAGCTGCTGCAACAGACCGACCTAGATGACGAGCAGCAGTCGCAAGCCCGCATCGCGCGTGATAGTGCCGAGTCTTTGCTGACTCTGATCGACGACATTCTCGATTTCTCCAAAATTGATGCGGGTAAATTAGACCTGGAGCTTCGGGAGTTCGATCTCATCGAGCAACTGAGCGACTTCGTTAGGGCGATGGCCTTGAGAGCCGATCGCAAAGGACTCGAACTCGTGCTGGACCTGCGCGACATCCACCGCCCTAACGTCAAGGGCGACTGCGGGCGGCTGCGTCAAATTCTCACCAATCTAGTTGGTAACGCCATCAAGTTCACCGAGCGGGGCGAAGTGGTCGTTCGCGGCAGCCTGCAAGAAGCGGGGGACGATCTAATTTTTTCGGGAACGGTCCGCGATACGGGCATTGGTATCCCAGCAGACAAACTCCCCAATTTGTTCTCACCGTTCAGTCAAATCGATGCCGAGACGACGCGCAAATACGGTGGCACCGGCTTAGGCCTCTCGATTGTCAAACGGCTTTGTCATCTGATGGGAGGTGATGTTTCTGTCTGGAGCGAAGTCGGTCGCGGCAGTCAGTTTGACTTTTCCATTCGCCTGCAACCCGGCGCCCCCGCACGACCGCCTGTGGCTGACCTGCGCGGCAAGGCAATTCTTGTCGTTGATGACAATATCACCAGTTGCGAAGTTCTAGGCGACCAGCTCGTGCGTTGGGGTGCCGAGGCCGTGACAGCAACCAGTAGTCTTGAAGCTCGCACTTGCTGCGAGGCTCGTGCCTTGTCAGGCAAAATGCCCTTTGATGTCGCGCTGATCGATTGGAATATGCCAGCAACGGACGGCTACGGCTTGCAATTGAGCCACCAGCTGGCAGCCGATCCTAGCTTTGCTACCACGAAGCCGATTTTGCTGGCCTCAATGGGCTGGACTGGTGGCGATACCCAGCCAGATTCGCTGCCCGCAACTGAAGCTCGCCTCATCAAACCTGCCACACCCGCCGACTTGCGAGATACGCTGCGGCGCGCGATCTCCGGCGAGTCGCCGCCGCCCGCCGCACCTGCCACGCGCAGCTGCCATCGCTTCGAGGGAGAACGGGTGCTGGTGGTCGAAGACAACCGCGTCAATCAAATGGTGCTGATCGGGATCTTGAAAAACATGGGCCTGACGGTCGATTTGGCAGCCCACGGTAAAGAAGCCCTCGCTGCTATAGAAGTCACTCCCTACGCTCTGGTGTTTATGGACTGCCTGATGCCTGAGATGGATGGTTACGAGGCCAGTCAGCTCGTCCGGGCGGGTCGGGCGGGCGAGCGCAATCGTCGGGTGCCGATCGTGGCGCTGACGGCTAATGCCATGAAAGGCGATCGCGAGCAGTGTCTCGAGGCGGGAATGGATGATTATTTGGCCAAGCCCATCAATCCGGACTGCCTCAACCAGGTTTTGCAGCGCTGGTTGGTGCCCAGTTGAGGCGTTTGCTTGAATTCACCAACATTGTGCTTTTTGGAGCTAGCCGAGCTTGTCTCGAGCAATGCTGCGGCTGTTGCGAGCAGCCTTGTGGCCCGGTCGCAGCTCCAGAGCGCGGTCGTAGGAGGCAACGGCCTCGCGGTAGCGGCCGAGCTGGCGTTGTACTTCGCCTCGGTTGAACCAAGCATCGACATTCTCAGGCAGCAGCTGCACCGCTCGGTTGTAGGCAACCAAAGCTAGCTCGTAGTCTTCTGTTTTTTGGGCAACCAGACCGCGATTGAACCACGCCGTCGGGCTTTGCGGAGCCAGCTCCAAGGCTCGCTCGTAGGCTGCCAGGGCCTCGCGATCGCGACCGAGTATCTGGAGAGCATTGCCGCGATTGACATAGATGTGGAAGTTGTCGTCAGACAGCTCCAGAGCGAGATCGAAAGATTCGAGGGCGCCGTCGAGGCGGTCTAATTCCAGTAAAGCCAGGCCGCGATGATTCCAAATCTCAGCCGAGTTGGGAGCGTAGGTCAGGGCTTTGTCGTAGGATTCGAGAGCCTCACCGTAGCGTTCGCGGGCATGGAGGGCCAGGCCGCGATGGTTCCAGGCTCGGTATTGGTCGGCTTTGAGCTCCAGAGCGCGATCGTAGGAGGCAATAGCTTCGCCGTAGCGCTCGAGCTTGTAGAGCGCTGCCCCGCGATCGTTCCAAAGCTCGGGCAAGTCCGACTGATACTCAGCAACCGCGTCGTAGGCGGCAACCGCCGCTTCGTAGCGGCCCAGCTCCCAGAGCACTCGCGCTTTCTCAAACCGAACCTCCCAACGCTCTGGCAGTATTGCCAGATACCGATCGAGCGCGCTCAAAGCAGCTTCGCGCTCTCGTGCTTGTCTGGCGATGGTAGCCAGTCGGTACCAGCTTTGGGCAAGCTCGGGTTCGATGGCCACAGCCCGCTCGTAAATTTCTCGGGCAGCCTGGGGCTGGGCCTGCAGCTCGAGAATGTTGCCTTTGCTGTAGAGGGCCTCAGTCGATTGCGGGTCGATTTCTAAGGCCGTTTCATAGGCCGCAAGCGCGAGATCGAATTGCCCGAGCGCAAGGCGGCCGTTGCCGAGCGAGATCCAAGCATCGAGCGTTCGCGGTTGCAGTTCGGTGGCTTTCTCTAGCAAGGCCAAAGCCTGCTGCTTCGAGGGGCGATCTCCCGAGAGCAACAGCAGCGCCCCGCGCCGCACCAAACCTGCGTCGGCCGGATCGGTCGAGTCGAGGGGAGTTTGACCCACCGCTAACTGAGACAAAACACCCCAGCGCCATGGTTCGGACTGCGCTTCTAGGCGCGCTTCGGTGGCCGCGCGATCGCGCGGTCTAGCGTGCAGGAGACTCAATAGCTCCCGGTCGGTCGCCCCGTGGATGGCGGCAACCTCACCGTAGCGGTTGAAGACGGGGGAGCCTTGCATCGATGGGGGGACATTGGCATCGTAGGCCAGCGCGTAACCGGCAATGGGAGCGTCACTGGCAACTCGAACGATTTTGCCCGTGACAATTGCGCGCGCGCCGCCCGTACGAGTCAGAAAACCGTAGATATGAGCGGGGTCGCCGCTGGTAAGTGCTTCGGGGTCGGCCAGGGGCAAGGCTGGGTAGGGGCAGCGATCGTGACCTTCAGGTGGTGCGAAGCTGACAACGGCGAGGTCGGCTGTAGGATGAATGCGACGGCCCGAAACCTGGCGAGTGATACCGTCGTGACTGGCAATCTCGACACCAGCAGCCCCAGCCACCAAGCGCCCCAAAGTCGCGACCGTGCAACGATTGGCCTCGCCAGCAATAAAAAAGCCAGCACCGCCAACTTTTTGCTGGGCTTCACCAGCAAAGACAGCCGCCAAGCTGGCTTTGTGCTTTTCGAAAATGTCGTCGGCACTCAGCTCTTGCTGTGGCGGGCGAGTGCAGCCACCCACGAGGGCAACGAGTGCGATTGCAGTCCAAGCCAGAGAGCGTCTCACAAGCGGTTCCTCGAGCGGCAATGATGGCCGGTAGTCTTCCCCAGGTTAGCTCGCAGTGCTGGAGGTCTCTCTGGCTTTAGGCTTTCTCAAGACCTCGCTAGTGTGGGTCGATTTTCCAGTATTCTCTCAACTCACGTGTCAACAAAAAATCGAGGCGACATCCTGCGTAGATGTCGCCTCGACTACCGTGTTTGGGCAGAGAAATAGCTACGAATCGGTGACTCTTAGCGGCGATCGCCGAGGCTCGGAGCAATGGTTGCTGCCGGCGCGTAGAAGCCGCCACCGAAGGTCGCCGTCTCCGTTCTCGCTTCCGCCTGGGGTCGGCTGGCAATAATCTCAATCGCGCCGCGAGTTCGCTGGGCGACCTCAACCGTCTTGACATCGTAGGTACGAGTCGCCAGCTTGGGATACAGCCCGATACCGACAATTGGAACCAGCAAGCAAGCCGTGATGAAGATTTCTCGAGGCTTGGCATCGCCGAGGTATTGCTCGATGATAATGCCGGAGTTGTACTTGCCGTAGAAGACCGAGCGCAACATCGTCAGGAGATAGATCGGCGTCAGAATGATGCCGACAGCCGTCAGCACGACGATGACGACCTTGAAGACGTTGCTGTAGGCATCGCTGGAGGTAACGCCCAGGAATACCGTCAGCTCGCTGACGAAACCGCTCATACCGGGTAGCGCCAGAGAGGCCATCGAAGCGGTAGTGAACAGCGCAAAAACCTTGGGCATCTCCTGAGCCATGCCACCCATTTTCTCCATCACCAAAGTGTGAGTGCGCTCGTAGGTAACCCCAGACAAGAAGAACAGCGCCGCTGCAATCAATCCGTGGGAGAGCATCTGCAGGACCGCACCGTTCATGCCCAGCTCGGTGAAAGACCCGATACCAATCAGCACGAAGCCCATGTGGGAGACCGAAGAGCAAGCCAAGCGACGCTTGAGGTTGGTCTGGCTGAAGGCGTTGAGCGCTCCGTAGATGATGTTCACCGCGCCGAGAACGACCAGAACCGGTGCGAAGTAGACGTGTGCCTCCGGGAGCATCTCCAGATTCATGCGAATCAAGCCGTAGCCTCCCATCTTGAGCAGAACGCCCGCCAAGATCATCGAGACCGGAGCCGATGCTTGACTGTGGGCATCGGGCAGCCAGGTGTGGAGGGGGAAGATCGGTAGCTTGACCGCATAGGCAATCAAGAAGCCCGCATAGGCCAAAACGCTGACAGCCAGGGGGTAGTGCATCTGGCTCAGTTCGGCCATGTCAAACGTGAAGGTATCGGCCGAGAAGGCCATGACTAGCGCAGAGACCAGAATGAAGATCGAGCCCAGCGCGGTATAGAGAATGAATTTCGTCGCGGCGTAGAAGCGATCCTTGCCGCCCCAAATGGAGATTAGCAGGTAAACCGGAACGAGTTCTAGCTCCCACATGAAGAAGAACATCAGCAGATCGCGGGCGGCGAAAACGCCAATCTGCGCGCTCAGCAGCACGAGCATTAAAAAGTAGAACAGCTTGGGCTTGCGCTCGACGCGCCAAGATGCGAGCAGTGCCAGAGCCGTTACCAGCCCGGAGAGCACGATCAAGGGCATGGACAACCCGTCAACTGCAACCGACCAGCTCAGGCCAATCTGTGGCACCCAAGCATAGGTCTCGACCATCTGGAAACCAGGATCGTTGAGATCGAAGCTTTGCCAGAAGCCGAAAACGATCGTCGCCAGGGTCGCGAGGCCCGCCCCCAGGGCATAGACGCGCAGGTAACGGCCCTGACGCTCGGGAAAGAGGGGAATGAAGGCGGCTGCGACCAGGGGAAGAGCAATGGCGGCAGTCAACCAGGGGAAGTCTGTTACGAACATCGGCACTGATGAGGATAAATACCTAGGACTGATATTCATTCTATATGAAGTAATGTACTTCTCGGCAAATTTTTGTAAAGCCGGAGGTAGATCTTTGACAGATTTCAACCCTAGGTATGAAATTCAGTTCGTCGGATGCTGGGGAGATTGACACAGCGCTCGATCGCGATTTTCCGGCTGTAGCAGCCAGTTTCGCGCTGCAGGGCAATCGCTTCGAATCTGGCAACGGCACAACCAAAGGGAATGTCTAACGCCACGATCGCTTCGCGGTAACCGTGGCCGTCGTCAGCAAGCTGCGTGAGATGTTTCGGATCGTCGAGGAGAAACTCGCCACGCCCGTCGAGGAGCCAGAGCTTGATGGCATCGGCTTCAGATTGAGGCGGCAGCCCGACGCGTACCCGCAACGTGTGGCCCGCATGAGGCGAGCCTAGAACCTCGATGTAAGGCGGAACGAGGCTGGCTCTAGGAGGATGGGGTGGGGGCGGTAGCGTCGCAATCGCTGCCTCCCAGCGCTGCGTGCGGGAGTCCTCAACATACGACAGCTCGGGGTATTGCAGCAGTCGCGTCATTTGCTCGCGCAGGCGCGGACCGGGAATGGGAGGCAGCTTGGGAGCGGCGGCTTTTTGGGCCTTGGCAAGTCTGGGGGGCTCTGAGGGATGGCTGGTGGGGGCAGGATGAGCCGCAGGCTCCGGCGAGGTCAGGGTTTCATCATCCGGCAAGGCTTGGGGCTCGGTCGGCAGGCGCGTAAAGGCCCGGTCGAGAAAGCGATCTAGATCGTCAAGCAGGCGCGATCTCAGCAGATCGGCAGCCGGAAGTTGGGGACCGGGAACTGGCTGGGGTTGAGAATCGGTAAATTCTTCGGAGCGCTTTTCGCTTTCGTGAGGCGCACCTTCAGCAGGTCGTCTCTCACCCGAGGTGAAAACGCTCTCAGCTTCTGCCAGGATGCTCTCGACAATACTCTCGGCACTGGCTTCTGAGTCTGGGGTTGGTACTGCCGGCAAGGGTGGCAGCATTGGAGAAACTTCGAGCTGCAAGAACGATCGCCAACCCGTTCCGGCTAGCTCGGCCATGAGATCGCCGTAGCAGCGAATATCCCAGCACCCCGGTTTGAAATGTGTCGGCGGCACGATGACCGCGAGACCGCGATCGTCCGTGCGGCAGTGCCGGCGCTCGCTACGATGTTTGGGGGGCGTGGCTTTGAGGTCGCTATAGCTCAGGCGCACTTCGATCTCGACGCCTGCAGCTTGTGGTCGGTAGAGCGCTAGGCGGTAGTGCCCTTCCATTAGGGCGAGCTGCTGCTGCCGCCCATCCCCTAGAGCAATCCAATCTGTCTCACCGTTGCACTGCAGCAGAAATTCCCAATTTGCGTCCATACTCCCCGGGGGCTTGCCTACTGAGTGTGGCTCGACAATCTCGACAATTTAAGAACGAAGATCGTTGAGGCGCCCGCGAAGTTCCATTGTCTTGCCGAGCAGATCTGCTTGGGGGTGTTGGGTTTGCTCCTGGGTTGCCAGCCACTTCAGATTGACAGTGGCAGCTTCGGCCTCGGCGTCGCCGATTACCAGGCATGCCGCCGCCCCGGCGCGATCGGCCCGTTTGAACTGTTTGCCAAAGGCACTGCCGCTGAGGTCGAGTTCGACGGCAAACCCCTGCTGGCGTAAGTCGCGGGCTAGCTTGAGAGCTTGTGCCTCTGCCAAATCGCCTCGCGATACCACATAAAAGTCCACCAGTTGAGCGGGAGCAGCCTGGAACGCCTTGAGAAGCAAAATCAAGCGTTCTAGGCCAATGGCCCAACCGATAGCGCTGGTTTCGGGGCCACCAAGCTGAGAAATCAACCCGTCGTAGCGGCCGCCGCCACAAACCGTTGCCTGGCTGCCGAGATCGCTCGATTGAATTTCAAACGCCGTGTGGGTGTAGTAGTCGAGGCCGCGCACCAGCAAAGGATCGATCGCATATTCGATACCCAGATCGCCGAGCTGCTGGCGAACGGCAGCAAACCGCTCGCGGGTAGAGCCACTCAAGCAGTCCGCCAGTTTGGGAGCGCCGGCGACAATCTCTTGGGTGCGAGCATCCTTGCTATCGAGAATGCGTAGGGGATTGCGCTCCAGGCGCTCTTGCGAGTCGGGGTCGAGGTCGGCTTTGTAAGGGCCTAAATAGGCGACGAGCTTGTCTCGGTAAGTTTGGCGGTCGGCGCGATCGCCCAAGGAATTGAGATTGAGAGTGAGGTTCTCTAGACCCAGGGCATTGAGAATGTCTGTCGCTACGGCGATAGCCTCGACATCGGCGCGAGGGCTATCGCTGCCGAGAAGTTCGAGGCCGATTTGGTGGAATTGGCGCTGGCGGCCGGCCTGAGGGCGCTCGTAGCGGAACATGGGGCCGACGTACCACAGGCGTTGGAGGCCCCGCGCGTGGAGACCGTGCTCGATGTAAGCCCGGGCCACCCCAGCGGTGCCTTCCGGTCGCAGGGTAACCGAGCGATCGCCTCGGTCGGTGAAGGTGTACATCTCCTTGCCAACGACATCGGTCGCTTCGCCTAGGCCGCGAGCAAAAAGCGCCGTACTCTCGAAGATGGGCGGGCGAATCTCACTGTAGGCAGCGCGGCCCAGGATATCCCGGGCAGTGGCCTCGACATACTGCCAGTAGGGAACTTCGTCGGGCAAGATGTCGCGGGTACCCCGGAGGGCTTGCAGGTCTCCCATGTGTCGGTTGGTGCTAGTGCAGTCGAATGTGTTGCGTCTCGACTAGTCTACTGCGGGGTGCGGATTGACTCTACCATCGCTGCTACCGCAGATGTTGCTGGATCTGCTGTAGGTCTCGGGCGATTGCCCCGAGCAGCGAGCGATTTTGGGGGTCGGCGCGCCGGGCCTTTTGCAAGTAAACCCGCGCTTGGGGGTATTGCTTGCGTCGGACGAGCTGGCGGCCGTACTGGTGACAGGCGATTGCCTGCCACTGGCGGACCTCTACATCTTGGGGAAAGCGTCGCACCAAGCTGTCAGTCAGAGAAACGGCCCGCAGAAGCTGCCCCGCCCCGAGCAAGTCTTGGAGCTGCTGGTGGGCCTGCCACTTAATCTGGCTATCCTGGGATGACAGGTCGCTATCAAGTCCGACCGACTCGGCATCGCCGGCGAGCAAGCGCTGGTAAGCTGCCGAGAGGGCGACGAATTTCTCTTGAGCGCTGCGATCGTCGGGGTTGCAATCCGGATGGTAGCGCCGAGCAAGCTGGCGATAGGCTGCCTTAATTGACTCCACGGGAGCGCGGTCGGGCAACCCGAGCAGACGATAGCATTCAGTGGCAGATAGCGGCGATCGGCCGGTCATGGCTCTCCTGGTCGCGAAAATAGCACCGGAGCCTTCATTGTTCTACAGAAGCGCGCCGGCAAGACAAAAAATTTCGCGGCAAATTGCGCCAGCGAAAAGCTAAGCGCGCTCTTCGGTGGGCTCGCTAGTTGCTTTCGGCTTATCTGCGGCTGGCTCGTCTTCGAGGCGCGCTTCCATCTGCACCGATTCCTCGAGCGATTCTTCAAGCTGGCGTACTTCGCGCTTGAACTCGTTTTCGAATTCTTTGGAGGCTTCTTGGAAGCCCCGGATAGCTTTCCCCAGGCTGCGTCCGATCTCGGGCAGCTTCTTGGGACCGAAGACCAGCAGCGCGACTACCAGAATTAGCGCCATCTCGGGCAACCCTATCCCAAAGACATTCATGTCTTTTTACCCTCCAGCATGCGTGCGCATCGCGCACGGATAATGTAACAACGACAAAAGCCCGACCCCAGCCGGGCTCTCTGCTATCTTCCCTGATGCCAAGCGGCCCGGGTGCTCGATTCGAGCCCTCTAAAGACTAAAGGCTCTTCCAATCGACATCAAGACCTTCGAGCAGCAAAGAAGAGTTGTAGATCTGCAGAATAATCAGTAGAAAAACGAAGAATAACCCAATAAACACCGCCATCAGTGGCGTGGTTCCCCAACCGGGGGCCACCTTACCATACTCAGAATTTAGAGGTTTCAGGAGATTTCCCAAGCGCGTGCGCTGTGCCATGACGTCACCCAAAGGTTAATTTTTACCGGTTCTTATGCTGTTGTTGGCGTGCAAAAGTGACTCTGCATCTTCAACCGCTCGCTGCAGCTCGCCGTGGGATGGCTAGCCGGGCCGAACAGTATCTTAGTGTATATTATGATTGGAAAGAAATATTACTTCACATTTGCCATGGAACCTGCAACAGTTTTTAGCATTGCCGTGGGTGCGGTGACCGTCTTTGTGGCTGGGTATGCCGTGTACATGTCTTTCGGCCCGCCATCTGCCGAGCTGAGCGACCCCTTCGAAGATCACGAAGACTAGTTGAGAGATTGCCAGGCAAAAGCAACGCGCTAGGGCCCGACTCAAACGCTAATGCTCCCGATGCAGCCAAGCGGTGCGTCTCCTAGCAAGAGGCACCGCTTAAAAGTTCTCATAGGCCGAGATGGCCGCTGCTAATTTCTCGGCCACTTCGATAACGGGCATCGCGCCAAGCTCTCCCGAGGCCCGCGTGCGCACGCTCAAGGCGTTGTCTTCGACTTCTTTAGCACCCACAACGGCCATCACCGGAATTTTCTGCTTCTCGGCATTGCGGATGAGCTTGCCGAGACGATCGCCACTGGTATCGACCTGGGCTCGGATGCCTCGCGCCTGTAGCTGCGCTGCCACGCCACGGGCAAAGTCGACCTGGGGGTCGCTCACCGGCAGCAGCCGCACCTGTTCGGGAGCCAGCCACAGCGGGAAGTCGCCGGCGTATTCTTCAATCAAAATGCCGATCAAACGCTCGAGAGAGCCGAAAGGGGCGCGGTGAATCATCACTGGCTGCTGGCGCGAGCCGTCTTCGGCAACGTACTCTAGCTCGAAGCGTTTGGGCAACTGGAAATCGACCTGCACGGTACCGAGCTGCCACTCGCGCTCTAGCGCGTCTTGGAAGATAAAATCCAGTTTCGGGCCGTAGAATGCCGCTTCGCCGATGCCCAGGAAGTGCTCCATCTCCAGGTGCTCCACCGCTCGGCGAATTGCATTCTCGGCTCGGTCCCAGTCTTCGGGCGCGCCGATATATTTCTCGGGTTTTTCTGGGTCGCGGAAGCTCAAGCGCGCCCGGAAGCTTTTGAGTTGCAAGCTTTTGAAGACCGTCAGAATCAGATCCACGACCTTGAGGAACTCGTCGTCGAGTTGCTGGGGGGTCAAAAACAGGTGCGAGTCATCCACGGTGAAGCCGCGCACGCGGGTCAGGCCGCCGAGCTCGCCCGACTGCTCGTAGCGGTAAACCGTCCCAAATTCCGCCAAGCGCATCGGCAGCTCTCGGTAAGAGCGCAGCTCGCTTTTGTAGATCTGAATGTGGAAGGGGCAGTTCATGGGCTTGAGGACGAACCCCAACTCACTAGCCGCCGCCTCTGGCGTCTCCGCCATCATCGGAAACATGTCTTCTTTGTATTTCTGCCAGTGCCCGGAAGTTTTAAAGAGGTCGATACGAGCAATGTGGGGGGAGACCACCGGCAGGTAGCCGCGCTTGACTTGCTCTTCGCGCAAATAATTTTCTAGCAACCCGCGCAGCACGGTGCCCTTGGGCGTCCAGAGGGGTAGCCCCGGCCCCACGGGGTCGGCAAAAATAAACAGACCGAGTTCTTTGCCGAGCTTGCGGTGGTCGCGGCGCAGGGCTTCTTCTTTGCGGCGCTTGTACTCGGCGAGCTGCTCGGGAGTTTCCCAGGCGGTGCCGTAGATGCGCTGGAGCTGAGCTTTGGTTTCGTCGCCGCGCCAATAGGCCCCGGCCACAGTTTCTAGGGCGATCGCCTTAGGGTCGAGGTCGGCCGTGTTCTCGACGTGGGGCCCGGCACACAAATCCCACCACTGGTCTCCCAAGTGATATAGCGTGATGGGCTCGTCAATGCTTGCCAGGATTTCTAGTTTGTAGGGCTCGCTCGAGGCCTCGATGCGGCGCTTGGCCTCCTCGCGGCTTACCTCCTCACAGATAATGGGTAGTTTCTGACGCAGGATCTTGTCCATCTCTTTTTTGATGGCTTTGAGATCTTTTTCGGCGAACGGCTCCGGGTTGTCGAAGTCGTAATAGAAGCCCGTCTCCGTCCAGGGGCCGATGGTGACCTGTGCTTTGGGGAAGAGACGCTGCACGGCCATTGCCATGACATGGGAGGTTGTATGGCGAATGCGCTTGAGGGTTTCCGACTCGCTAGTACGCGGAAGTTTGACGGGCGCTTGGCCCTCGCTTGCAGCCGCTGACGACATGGACTCCACCGGATCGTTATTTTGCATAGTTCATTCTATACAGCATCCCTGGCGGGATCCGGCTGACAACCGCAGCGCGGACTCTTCCTGAGAATGGGTTACATTTCGTAAGGATAGGATAAGATGCTGATACCATAGAAGTAAAATCCATGTCACCATCATCTCCAGCTTCGGATGGGGAACTCCTCAAAGCAATCTTGGGGCCCCTGTTAGACGATTTCCAGTATTGGTTTGCGAGATCTCGGGACCTGCTGGCGTCGCGGGCATTGCCAACCCTAACACCAGAGGCCCAGGCAGATCTGCTAGAGCGCGTCAAAGTTGCCCAAAGAGAGGTCTCGGCCGCCCAGGGCCTATTTAGGGCAACCGATGGGAGTGTGGGTCTGGAAATGTCTACCCTAGCGCCCTGGCATCGGCTAGTTGCCGAGTGCTGGCAGGCCTCCGAGTTTGGCAAGCACTCTCAAGTGCAGGCCCGCCCCGACGACTCAACAACCGAATATGAAGGGCAGCCCTAAGTTTTTCGCGCGAGCCCGAAGGTGCTGCAGGGCGCTAGCTTGCAGCCAAAATTATTAGAACTGGGAGGAGACTTGCAAATGCTACATCTGCTTTATGTCCTGGCGTTTACGACCGTAGCCTTCTTCGCGGTCAGCAATCTAATTCGCAGCCTGGTCCTGGTGGGCGCCGACGCGCGTGCGAGCCGGGCGGGCACTCCAAACGCTAGAGTTCGCCCTTACGCCGTTCCCCACCCCGAGCTGATCGACGAGCGGGGACGCCCCATCGAAGAGCCATTGCTGGTGATGAAATCGGTCAGCGTTGATGACGCGCGCGCGCGCCTCGACGCGATCTACAACAGCTCTCCTGGTGGCTCTGACTCGGAAGAGTAAGCCTTCGGTCGGCATCTAGGATTTTTTTTAAACCTAGGGTGGCGCTTGCGTGCTGCCACTGGCTCGAGAGATGGCAATCGAATCGTTGGCAGAGGCTAATCGGGGTGGGACGCCCCGAATTCTTGCGGCTGAGAGTTCGCGCCTCTGCTTTGCTCGGTGCGAGGAACCCTTTTTCAAGCTCGCGCGAGCGAGCTGCTCGCGATTGCAGGCAGCATCGGTCGAAAAGACGAGTTAGCTGTTTAAAGCATTGCTCGTCTTTTTGAAATCCGAATTTCGATAAAAAAGTTACTCCAAATCTAGCTTTTATTGACCGAAAGATAAATATATTTATAGGGCTCGAGCATTAACAGTATAAGGTAACTGGCGCGGCGCTCTAGCTCAACGTCATTTCAACGTCGTTCGTCCCAGCGATCTTGTAGCTCCTCGATCCAGCCGCGCAGGCGCTCGTGGAGCGAGTAACCGCGCTTGCTCGGCAGCACTAACGTTCGGGCAACACGATCGTGGAGTGCCTGACGGTAATCTTCATCAGCGATGGCGACGACAAAGTCCGCGATCGCCGGAGCCAAACACAGCAGCACCTCCAGCGGCCCCGTAACCGCACCGGGCCGAAACCCGAGCAAGGCCAGGACCAAGACTCCACAGGTAATTGCCTCGCGCTTGAGCAAATCGACCGGCGCTGGGATGCGGCCGTCGCGCTCGTCAATCAAAGTCAAGTCGAAAGCCCACCGTCCCAGGCTTTGTCCGAGCCAGTTACCGGCCAAAACAACGCGCATTCCCAGCCAAACGACGATAAATGCCAGAATTTGCGGTCCGACGCCTCGACCGAGGATGCCGCCGAGCAACAAGCTGGCCAGCCACACCGCTGCAAAGTCGAGCCAAAGCGCGTAAAGGCGGCGAGTCAGGGGCGCGCGCGGGTAGCGACGGGGCAGAGGGCGGCGGTCGGCGCGCATGTGCGTGTAACAGCTGAAGAGAGACTTAAGTTAATGATAGGGCGCGGCCATCAAACTCTCACGGGCGCGCGGGCAAGCTCTCAGGGAAAATTCAGTCCGCCTGCGTTGAATGGAAACATCGTAAAGGCCGCACGAATTAGGTGAAAAGTGCCGGGTTGGTTACGCTAGTATCTTCCCGGTCCCCCGTTACTAAAGGCAACTCCTAGAGAGATATCCATGACTGCTACCCAACCCCCTAAGTTGACCGTCGATGCTGTCGATTTTGAAGCTGCGGTTCTAGAGCGCTATCAAGAGGGCGCGCGCGCGCCGCAACCGAGCCTCTGCTGCCCGACGAGCTACGAGCCTGGCTACCTAGATATCATCCCTGAAGAAATTATCGCCAAAGACTATGGCTGTGGCGACCCCACACGCTACGTCGGTGTCGGGGAAACTGTTTTGGATCTCGGATCTGGTGCGGGCAAAAACTGCTACATCATCGCTCAAAAAGTTGGCGCGACCGGGCGCGTTATCGGGGTCGATTTCAACGATGAGATGCTCGAGCTGGCGCGCCGTTATCGCCAGGAAGTTGCGGGCAAGCTCGGCTACGCTAATGTCGAGTTTGTGAAAGGCAAGATCCAAGATCTCAAGCTCGATCTCGACAAGCTCGATGCCTGGCTGCAATCTCACCCAGTTGCGTCCGTTGAAGATTTAGCTGCCCTTGAGGCCGAGAGCATTCGCTTGCGCTCGGAGGCAACGCTGATTCCCAATGGTAGTATCGATACGGTCGTTTCTAACTGCGTGCTCAACTTGGTGAAACCCCATGATAAGTGGCAGCTTTTTGAAGAAATATTTCGCGCCCTCAAGCCCGGCGGCAGTGCAGTCATCTCCGATATTGTCTGCGATCGAGAACCCACGCCTGAAATGATTGCCGACCCCGAGCTGTGGAGCGGCTGCCTTTCTGGTGCGTATCAAGAAGTCGCCTTCTTGACCCAGTTTGCCGATGTTGGATTTAGCGGCATCGAAATTCTGCAGCGACAAGCCGAGCCCTGGCAAGTTGTCGGCGGAATCGAGTTTAGATCGCTGACGGTGCGGGCCTGGAAAGCGCCTGCGGCAACCGCAGCCACCACCGACCGTCAAGTTATCTACAAAGGCCCCTGGCAAGAGGTTGTCGACGAGCGCGGTGGCGTTTACCGGCGCGGCGAGATAACCCAGGTTTCAGCAGCAACCTGCCAAGCCCTGCTTGCTGCAGGCAGCAGCCCCTATGCCGGGCAGTTTATTGCCTTAGACGAAGCCAGCACGGATGCAGCTGCCCCCAAAGCCAGCCGCAGTAGCTGCTGCGGCTAGACTGCGCGGGAGAATCGCTTGAAAAGTTTTAGGAGCTTGCAATGGTCTTAGTTTCCGATATCACGCCCTTCAATCGCAAAATCGGCGCCCCTCTTAAAAAGAGCGCCGTCAACACCTTGCAAATCAACCTCGGGCGTCGTTGCAATTTGGCCTGCACTCACTGTCACGTCGAGGCCGGTCCGCAGCGAACTGAAGAGCTTTCTCCCGAAGTCTGCAGCCTGCTCCTCGAGCTGGTCGAGCGGTTCGAGCAGATAAAAGCCATCGACCTAACCGGCGGCGCGCCGGAGATGAACTACGGGTTTCGGCCCCTTGTCGAGTCCGCTCGCGCTCTAGGTAAGGAGGTTATCGTCCGCTCGAACTTGACGATTTTTTTCGAACCGGGCTTTGAAGACTTGCCGACGTATTTTGCCGATCGAGGGGTTCGTGTCGTCGCTTCCCTGCCCTGCTATCTCGAAGACAATGTCGACAAGCAGCGGGGTAACGGCGTCTACGAGCAATCAATTCGCGCAATTCAGCAGCTCAATGAGTTAGGTTACGGGCGCGATTTGGTTTTGGATTTGGTCTACAACCCGCCCGTGCCCCTCTCTCCCGAGCAGTTCTCGCTGCCACCACAGCAAGCAAAACTTGAAGCCGATTACCGCACTTTTTTGCAAGCGCACTTTGGCATTACCTTCAACAGCTTGCTGACGATTACTAATTTACCCATCGGTCGCGTCAAGCAATTCATGCAGCGCCGGGACATGGAAGCCGATTACCTCCGTTTCCTGGAGATGAATTTTAACGCGGTCACCGTACCGGGATTGATGTGTCGCAATCAGCTCTCCATCGATTACTTGGGGAACATCTACGACTGCGACTTCAATCAGATGGAAAGTCTGCCTGCCCGGACTCCGAATGGTGAGGCCCTGACCGTAGCACGCTTGCTATCACTCGGTAGCTTGGATGTTATCGATACGGTCCAAACCAAGCCCTACTGCTACGGCTGCACCGCCGGTAGTGGGTCGAGTTGTGGCGGCGCCCTAGTGTGACGAAACTAACCCCTTACACCAATAATTACAGGAGACAGCTACGATGAAACCCTGGCTTAAGTATGGATTAATCGCGATTGCCGTGGCTATTACTATTGTTGCGGGGAGCTACTTTGGCATCTTCGCTAAGGCTCAAACGCTCCTCGAGCAATCTCTCGACTGGATCGACAGCCTCGGTCCGCTCGCGCCGATTGCCTTTATTCTGATTTACATCGTCGCAGCGGTGCTGTTCATCTCAGGGACGGCCCTGACCCTCGGGGCGGGGGCAATTTTCGGTCTCGTTAAAGGCACGATTTTTGTCTCTGCAGGCTCCGTTTTGGGTGCGGGCGCGGCCTTTTTGGTCGGTCGCTATGTCGCTCGCGAGCGCGTCTCCCGCATCGTTGAAAAGAATCCTAAGTTCAAGGCAGTCGATGAAGCAGTTGCCCAAGAAGGCTGGAAGATCGTGGGCTTGACTCGCCTGTCGCCGATTTTTCCTTTCGTCGTGCTCAACTATGCCTTCGGCCTGACGAAGGTGAAGTTCCTCGATTACTTCTTGGCCTCCTGGATTGGCATGCTCCCCGGCACGATCCTCTATGTCTACATTGGCACGGTTGCTAAAAACTTGGCGACCGCCGGTGGTGGCGGCGAGGAGCCCGGTGGTTTGCTGCGCAAGGTATTCCTGGTCGTCGGCTTGGCTGCTACCTTTGGGGTTACGGCCTACGTGACCCGAATCGCACAGAAAGCCCTCAATAGCAAGTTAGAGAGCACCTCCGTTGCCAGCGAAGAAGACATCATCGAGCCACAAGCCGAGTAAGGCGGACGTGTTTGTGCAGAAGTTCCCAGGGAAAGTACTGGCAGTCATTGCCTTATTTTCTCTGGGTTTTTGGTTTGCCGTCGGTCCCGGCCGCGCGCTCCTCGGTGGCCAGAGCCTGCTGTTGGCAATTGAAAGCTCCAGTCGCTGGCGCGAGGTTATCTTTGTCGGGTTATTTGCCACACTGAGTGCTCTGGGCTTTCCCGGCACGGCTCTAGCAGTTGCCGGCGGCCTTGTTTTTGGCATTCTGTGGGGAACGATCTGGTCGGTTGTGGGAGCGACTCTCGGGGCGGTGGTGTCCTTTTGGCTCGCGCGCTACCTGCTCCACGATTGGGCGCATCGGCGCTGGCGCGATCGCCCCTTGCTCGAGCGCTGCTGCACCGAGATTGCCCGCCGCCCGCTCCGGATCGTGCTGGCCCTGCGCCTGATGCCGGTCGCACCCTTTGGGTTGGTGAGCTGCCTCTTCGGCCTCACCAAAATTGGCTGGTGGCCTTACACCTTCGGCACCTTTGTGGGCATCTTGCCAGGGACGCTGGCCTTTGTGTGGCTCGGCGTGGCGGGCAGAGCTATCGTCCGCGAGGGCGACTGGCGTCCGCTGGCAATTGTTGTCGCGCTGCTCGCGCTGCTCTCGGCTCTGCCCTTGCTCTGGGGTGGTGCCAGGCGCGATCGCTGTGGTGACTAAGACTCTGCAGGAGGCTCGTAGGTCGAGGCGACAAAGAGTTCTTGGAGCTGCCTGTCGCTGACGGTGCCGGGGGCCTCGCAAAGCAGATCGCTCGCCTGCTGGGTTTTCGGAAAGGCAATCACATCTCGAATCGATTCTTCTCCGGCCAACAGCATCACCAGACGGTCTAGGCCGTAGGCAATGCCCCCGTGGGGCGGCGCGCCATACTCAAACGCTTCGAGCAAGAAGCCAAATTTTTCCGTTGCCTCTGCCTCCGAGAGCCCGATTGCTGCAAAGACTTTGGCTTGGATGTCGCGCTGATAGATGCGCAGGCTGCCGCCACCGATTTCGATGCCGTTGAGAACGATGTCGTAAGCGACGGCGCGGGCAGTTTTAATGTCGTCGAGATCCTCGGGGTTGGGCGCCGTGAAGGGGTGGTGCAGCGCTTCGAGGCGCTGCTCGTCGGCATTCCACTCAAACATCGGAAAATCCGTCACCCACAAGAAATTGAGCTTGTCTTTGTCGATGAGGCCGAGTTCTTCGCCGACGACCAAGCGCAGGCGATCGAGAGACTTGTTGACGGTGGCCGTATCTCCCGCGCCAAAGAGCAACAGATGGCCCGGCTGCGCCCCCGTGCGCGTGAGTAATTCCTGCTTCTGTTGCTCGGTAAGGTTGTCTTTAATCGCGCCGATGGTGTCGATTTCGAGGCCTTCGCGCACGCGCACGTAGGCCACGCCTTTGGCACCCGCCATCGTCGCTTCCTTAAAGAGGTCGCCACCGGGCTTGATGCGAACGTTAGAAATGGCCTCGTTGCCTCCCGGAATAGGCAGCACCTTTACTTGACCGCCACTTTTAATGGCTCCCGAAAAGACCTTAAAGCCCGAGTCTTTAACAATATCCGAGACATCGACAAGCTCCAGGCCAAAGCGCGTATCCGGCCGATCGCTACCGTAGCGGGCCATCGCCTCAGCATAGGTCAGGCGCGGGAACGGCCGCGGCAGGTCGATGCCTCTGACTGCTTTAAAGATGTGGCAGATCAAGCGCTCGTTGAGATCGAGAATCTCTTCCTGGTTCATGAAGCTCATCTCGAGATCGAGCTGGGTAAATTCCGGCTGGCGGTCGGCTCTTAGATCTTCGTCCCGGAAGCAGCGCGCTACTTGGTAGTAGCGATCGCACCCGGCAATCATCAGCAGTTGCTTGAAAATTTGTGGCGACTGGGGCAGAGCATACCAATTGCCGGGGTTGACCCGAGACGGCACCAAATAATCGCGCGCGCCCTCAGGGGTGGACTTGGTGAGAATCGGCGTCTCTACCTCCATAAAGTGCTCCTCGTCTTCGAGGAAGCGACGCATGGCCTTGACGGTTTGGTGGCGCAGTTGCAAGTTGCGGCTGAGGCGCTCGCGGCGCAGGTCCAAGTAGCGATACTTGAGGCGCAGGTTTTCTCTGACGGTGTCGGTTTCGGCCATCGAAACCTGGAAGGGCAGCTGCTTGGTGGTGCGGTTGAGCAAAACAAACTCGTCAGCGTAGATTTCCACTTCCCCGGTGGGGATTTTGGGGTTGAGAGATTCGTCGGGGCGGCGCGTGACCGTGCCGGTGACGCGGGCGACGTACTCGCTGCGCGCGGCATCAAATAGCGGGTAGGATGCCGGGGTGCGCTCGGGATCGCTGACGATCTGGACGGTGCCGGTGCGATCGCGCAGCTCCAAAAAAATGACCCCCCCCAGATCGCGCCGGCGATCGACCCAGCCGAAAAGAGTCACCGTTTCGCCGATGTGGGATGCTCGCAGTTCGCCGCAGTGCTGGGTTCTCATGGCTTTGATTGAGATCGTCGGATGCTGTAATTGCTCGCTTAATGATAGTGGATGCGACCGCAGAATCTAGGCGCGTGCTGGCGTCAGTTGCGGGAGCGATCGGCAAAGAAAACCTAAAGATACGGCAGCGGATCGGCTAGGCCCAACTGTGCGAAAGCGGCCAATCGCAACCGGCAGGAGTCGCACTCGCCACAAGGGCGATCGCCGCCCTCGTAGCACGACCACGTTAGCTCCCAAGGCACGCCCAACCGATTGCCCAAGGTGATGATTTCCGTTTTGCGCAGCCGTACTAATGGAGCTGCAATCTCGATGGGGTCGCCCTCGCGGCCCTGCTTGGTCCCCAAGCGATAGACCGCTTGCATTGCTGCCAAATAGTCCGGGCGGCAGTCTGGGTAGCCGGAGTAATCGAGGGCGTTAACCCCAATGTAGACTCGCCGGGCCCCAATCGCTTCGGCATAGGCCAGGGCAAAACTTAGAAATATGGTGTTGCGTGCGGGCACATAGGTGATGGGGATGCCGTCGCTCATCTCAGCATCCGAGCGCCCTTTCGGGACGGCTAGCCCGCTATCGGTCAGTGCCGAGCCTCCCCAAGCTTGCAAATCGAAGCTGACGACGCGACTCTCCCGGACAGCCGCAGCCGTAGCAATCGCTTTTGCAGCCGCCAATTCGCGGCGATGGCGCTGCTGGTAGTCAAAGGAGAGGGTGTAGCATTGGCAACCATCAGCTTTGGCTTGGAACAAGACTGTTGAAGAATCCAATCCTCCCGAAAGAAGAATGACGGCTTTCATCGCATTTGCTCCTACTTTTTACCTTTCTACAGAAGCTCGGTGGTGTCGAACCACATCCAGGCAGTCTGTCATTTACACTACTCGAGAGTGGTCGCCTGGGATGCCGCTCTCTACGCACCCAAAGGTGTGTGATAGCATATTCGGGGCAAATGTTAGTTTTTGTTAAAGTCGGAACTCAACCTCTAGCGCGATCGTTGGCAGCCGACGATTGCCAGCCCCAGACGACCCCGAGGCGAGCGTTCCGAATGTGGTGGAGGATGGAAGCGGCGTGCACGAGAGAGATAACAACGGTATGGCAATGGAGACAGTAGCTGGCGGCGGTCGGCGGCCGATCCGTTTGGGGGTGATTGGCGTTGGCAACATGGGGCAGCACCATACCCGCATTTTGGGGCTCCTTAAAGATGTCGAGCTTTATGGCGTCGCCGATATCAATGTCACCCGCGGCCTAGATATTGCCAGCAAATATCGGGTGCGCTTCTTCGAGAACTATCACGACTTGCTTCCCCACATCGACGCGGCTTGCATTGCCGTACCGACGCGCCTGCACCACCGCGTCGGGCTCGACTGCCTGATTGCGGGCGTTCACGTTTTAATCGAGAAGCCCATTGCAGCCAGTATTGAAGAGGCTGAATCCCTGGTCAATGCTGCTGCTGAGACCAGCCGAATTTTGCAAGTCGGCCACATCGAGCGGTTCAATCCAGCTTTCCAAGAGCTCGGTAAGGTCCTCAAGACCGAAGAAATCCTCGCCGTCGAGGCCCATCGCATGAGCCCTTACTCGCAGCGAGCCAGTGATGTCTCTGTGGTCTTGGATTTGATGATCCATGACATCGACTTGCTGCTGGAGCTTAACGATTCTCCCATCGCTCGGGTAACCGCTGCTGGCAATCGCACGGCTGCTTCGGGCTACTTAGACTACGTGACGGCGACCATCTGCTTCACCAACGGCATGGTGGCTACCCTGACAGCCAGTAAGGTAACCCACCGCAAAGTCCGCCGCCTTGTCGCCCATTGCAAAAACTCGCTGACTGAGGCTGATTTTCTCAACAACGATATTTCGATCCACCGGCAAACCACGGGCAGCTACACGACCGACTACGGCCAAGTGCTCTACCGCCAAGACGGCTTGATCGAAAAAGTGCACACCAGCAACATCGAGCCGCTCCATGCCGAACTCGAACATTTCGCAAGCTGCGTGCGCGGCGGCCAGCCCCCCTCCGTAGGCGGAGAGCAAGCGCTCAAAGCCTTGCGTCTGGCAAGCTCCGTCGAGCAAATTGCCCTCGATGGCCAGGTCTGGGGTCTCGACGATCGCCACTCCCAGGCCCCCGAGGAAACAACTTACTCATCGTCTCTGTCGTCGCTGTGACTTCGCTCGGGCCTTTACTCGGCCGCGGGCGTCTCGGGGGGTGCAGCGGGTGGTTCTGCTGCGGCTTCTTCTATGCCGCCTAACTGAGCGATCTGAGGCTTAAAGTCAGGCGGCGCGAGTTCGTAAGCCTGCTCGAATAGAGTTTTCGCCGTAGCGGCATCGCCCTGTTCTTGACGCACGATCGCCTTGCCCAATACCGGCCGGAAGTCGCTTGCATCGCTCGCACCGACAGTATCGTAGATAGCGATCGCCTCGTCGTAGCGCTGCTGGGAAGTGTAAACCTGAGCGAGCAAGAAGCGCACGGGTTTGAGGGGGATGACCTCGGTCTCGGCCGTGTTGAGTTCTTCGGCCATCGCAAGGGTGTTTTGTAGTTCGCCGACAGCTTCGTCGCTGCGATTTTGCCCGACCAAAAGCGTGACGAGACCCTGCAGAGCAAACAATTCTCCAGGATCGGTGTCGATTGCCTGGCGATAGGCTCCTTCGGCCCCAGCAAGGTCGCCCAGTTGCTGCTTGGCCTGGGCCAGAGCCAGACGATAGCGCGTTTGCTCGGGCTGCAGATTCGCAAGGGTTTCCAAAGGCACGATTGCACTGGGGAGATCGCCCTGCTGCAGGCGAGCTTCCAGCAGACCCTGCAGGGCGCTCAGGTTATCCGGTTCTCGCTCGAGGACGGCTTCGTAGCCTTGGGCGCGAGTTTCGAGTTCTTCTGCAGTCGGTTCTGCAGCCCCCGGGATCTCGGCGGGGGGAATTTCGGCTGCAGGCGTATCGGTTGGCGTGCTAGCTGGCGTTGCTTCGGGCGAGCTGTTAAGGGCTTCGATCAGCGGCAAGACCGAGAACAAAGCAAACACCCCCACAATGACCGCTAAGACTCCAATGACCCAGATACTACGCTTTTTATTGTCAGACGAACTCACAAGACGGTCGCTCCGAAAAACTTCCCCTCCATATTAGGGGTCCCCGCTCGGCTACCGCTCGGATAGCAGACCCGAGCCCTCCTGCAGGAGATTTACCCCGAGACCGAACCCGACTTGTTAGGCTAGCAACGGCTCTAGTGCTGGCTCAATTTCACAAGCAATCTCGCGAGATCCATATTTTCCGATGACAACCGCCGCCAATACTTCTTCTAGCCGAGACCACCAGCACAACGACTGGATTCTACTAGGCAGGCTCGCTCCCTACGCCCGGCGCAGCGCCGCTCTATTTTTGCCAGCTCTGCTACTGCTGATTCCCCTTTCGCTGGCAGGAGCGGTTCAACCTCTACTCATCAGTCGGGCCGTATCGCTCTTGCGCAGCGAACCTGCCACTTTTTTGCCCGGACTCGCGGAGCTTCCCTTCGAGGAGAGCTTGCAGATTTTGGCGCTGCTTCTATTCGGGGCAATTCTCGTGCGGCTCATTCTGACCGCTTTCCAAGGCTACCTGGTACAGCGTGTCGGCCAACAAATTACAGCCGACATCCGGCGCAACCTCTTCGAGCATGTGATGGCTTTGGCCATGCGTTTTTTCGATCGCACGCCTGTCGGTCGTTTGGTCACGCGCCTCACCAGCGATGTTGAGACCCTCGGAGACGTGTTTTCGACTGGTGCGATCGGCATTTTCGGGGACGCAGTCTACATTCTGGTCATCCTGAGTTTTGCCTTCTTGCGTCAGTGGCAGCTCGCACTCTTACTGGTGGGCATGCTGTTGCCGGTGGCTGCTTCGATCGTGTATCTACAGCGCCAATTCCGGAAAGCCAACTACAAAGCGCGGGAAGAGCTCTCCGAACTCAATTCGATTCTCCAAGAGAATGTTACGGGGGTCAATGTCGTTCAACTCTTCGGGCGAGAATCCTTCAATAGCGACCGGTTTCGGAAGGTCAATCATCGCTATCTTGATGCTGTTAATGCCACGATCTTTAATGACTCGGCAATCTCAGCCACCCTGGAGTGGATTAGCTTCGTTGCGATTGGTGGCGTTCTGGGGCTCGGCGGCTGGCTGATCTATGGCCGGAGCATGGAGCTGGGTACGCTTACAGAATTCATTCTTTACGCACAGCGTCTTTTCGAGCCACTGCGCCAATTTGCCGATAAGTTTACCCTCCTCCAAAGTGGCTTTACGGGCATCGAGCGAATCGACGAAATCTTGAGCGAGCCGATTGAGATTCGCGATCCCGAGGCGGACAACCGCAAGAAGTTAGCCGACAAATCCGGCGCTGGGGAGATTTGCTTTGAGGATGTTTGGTTTGCCTATAAAGAAGATGACTACATTCTGCGGGGGCTGAGCTTTACCATTGCTCCTGGCGAGAAAGTCGCCATCGTTGGGCCGACAGGTGCGGGCAAAAGCTCCATCATTCGCTTGCTATCTCGCTTGTACGAGCCCCAGCGCGGACGCATCACCATTGACGGCATCGATATTCGGTCTCTGCCGCAGCAAGAACTGCGCCAGTATGTCGGCACGATTTTGCAAGATTGCTTTCTCTTTGCTGGGAATGTGACCGAGAATATCACCTTGGGCGAGTCTTATCCCTTTGAGGGCGTTCGCCGGGCGGCGCGGCGGGCCAACGTAGACCGGTTCATTGCAGAGCTGCCGCAGGGATACGAGACCGAGTTGCGCCAGCGCGGTGCGAATCTTTCGGGCGGCCAAAAACAGTTGCTGGCGTTTGCTCGCGTGGCCATTCGCGACCCGCGAGTCTTGATCCTCGACGAGGCAACTGCCAGCCTGGATGTAGGCACCGAAGCCTCCGTTCAAGAGGCTCTGGGTCGGATGCTAGAGGGGCGCACTGCGATTGTCATCGCCCACCGGCTCTCCACAATCCGAGATGTGGACCGCATCCTAGCGCTCAGACGCGGCCAACTCGTCGAGGAAGGCTCACATACGGAGCTACTCGCGCGCGGCGGGCTCTACGCGAGTCTCTACAAGCTACAGATGCTCGGTCAGTAGGCAGCAAGCTGACTTCAAACGAAGGTCAGCTTGCTGCTGGCATCCAAGGTCTGCTTGCCCAGCCCCGACGTGGATGTGTCGCGGCCCGAATAGGCGTACAGGCGAGACAAAATGCGCTTGCGAGAGAAATTTTTGCCGCACAAATATTCTGCTGCGCCAGCACTTTCAGCATCGATCTGAAGTTGAGGATCCCGCTCTTCGCGAGCGTAAACCACAATCGGAACTTGGCGAAGGCGATCGATGCGCTGCAGGAGCCGGCAGGCCTCATCGTGAGGAAGAAGCGGCAGACTATCCGATATGAAAATAAGTGACGGCTTGGGGAACCAGTCCTGGCTGAGCTTGTAGAGGGCCTCATAGGCGTGGGCGATGCCTTCATAGGCAAAACCTGCTTGGGAGATCAGCCCCTTGAAAAATTCCTGCTGCTTGGGGTCGGCATCCAGACAGACGATAGCGGGCAAGCTGGCACGCGAAGTGCTGGGGCGCGGCGCGGCAATAGTCGTGACATTGCTGGCCATAATATCTTCAACGGTTTTGACGCGCACGTAGCCTGCCCGGATGTATCCCGCGAGAGCCCGCCCGCCGCCGAACTGGTCTTTGCTGTTTTTGATTTTCAAAGAGATATCTCGGAACGTACGCTGCCCGTTGAGGAGCGTACTCATATTTTCAAAAACTCGGGGACTCGTCTGGGCGCGTAGCTGCTCGGGCTCTTGAATGATGGGTGCTTCATTAGGTGCGATCGCAAACAGACCCAGCCTTACCCACTCTTCCCAGGCGGCTTGCAACTCGCGTTGCAGGTCCATGACGGTAGCCATCCAGGTGGGCGGGAAGCGGTGACGCTCGGAAGGCAGCACGCCCTCATGGGGCTGCACCTGCATGCCATCGCCAATGCCTGAGAGTACGGAAATGCGGGTCAGCGGCTCCTGAAGGGAGACAAAGTCTTGCAGGGGCTGCTCGAAAGCTTGGATCAGGTCGAACAGAACCTCCAGCAAGGTGCCCTGGATAATGCGACTGGCTTGAGAAGCACTCAAGGCGCCCATGGAGAGGCGACTGAGCTCGAGGTAGTCCCAGCAGCGGCCGCGGTCGGTATCTATAGTGGAAAAATTGGGCGTCGCGCCCACGGCAAGATAATGCTGTCGTCGCCAGCGACGCTTGGGGTGGGGGCCTCCTGTCGCCCAGGTCAATTTACCCCAAGTCATGTAAATATCCCACCCGTCTCCCGCGATCGAGGGCACGTGCAGCTTCCCTGTAAACCGTTGCTGGCTGTAAACGGTCAGGTGTCTGAAGATACGATTGCAGGTCAGGCGGTAGTCCTGGGGTAGTTGTGCCATCGTCGGGTTTCTCTCTCTACTAACCTTGCCTCAACACTCTGGCATCTGAGAGGCACATCATTTAAAGACAGCTAATCAATTATACGGTCGGGCCCCCTGGCGGGTGATGTGCCTGCAGGCGGAATTATTTTGGGAGTCTGGCGATATCTGGTTATTGCGGCGGCACTCTCAAACTCGCGCGTTACTCGCAGACTCGTTCGGCACAGTCTCGGTCGAGGCCCAGGGGTAAAAACAGCGATAAAAAACAGCAATCCGAGCATTTAGTGGCGA
>CAYTBI010000016.1:0-28325 GCA_964435975.1 uncultured bacterium | reverse complement strand
AGGCCCAGGGGTAAAAACAGCGATAAAAAACAGCAATCCGAGCATTTAGTGGCGAGATTCAATAGCGCAGCTAAATTCAGGATCTGCATGCAAAATCTGCATTTCTTGCAAGGCAATTGCGGGTGGTGTGCCACCCGCTACAAAACTCCGTGGCGATCGCCTACTACCATCTTCTGTTGAGGCTGCGAGCAAGTCCGATGGGCTATCTCGGTCGCCGCCCGCGCTCAGAACATCATCGGGCATTTTGTTTGAGAGAGCCCTGGAGAACATCACTGGAGAATAAAGCTGCATGACTGCTGAGGCAAAGTCAAAAGTTAAGCTCAACAAGGTCGAGAAGGTGAAGGCCGAAAAAGACGGCCTGGCAGTCAAAGACGAGCTCGAGCGCTTCGCGCAGATAGGCTGGGAGAACGTTGACAAAGCCGATTTGGAGGTGCGCTTGAAATGGCTGGGACTTTTCTTTCGGCCGGTGACTCCGGGGCGGTTCATGCTGCGCATGCGGGTACCTAATGGCTGCTTATCGACCGCGCAGCTGCGCGCCCTTGCCGAGGTCATCCAGCGCTACGACGAAGATGGCAGCGCCGATATCACGACTCGCCAAAATATCCAGTTGCGGGGCATCCGCCTGGAAGATACGCCCGATATTTTCCAGAGACTAGAGGCTGCGGGTCTGACCTCCATGCAATCTGGCATGGATAACGTTCGCAATATTACCGGTTCGCCCGTAGCTGGTATCGAGCCCGAAGAACTCGTCGATACGCGGGAGATGGTAAGACAGCTCCAAGACGCAATTGTTAACGGCGGCCGAGGCAACCCGGCGTTCTCCAATCTGCCCCGCAAGTTCAATATCGCCATCGAAGGGAGCCGCGATAATTCCATCCACGCCGAACTCAACGATATCGCCTTCGTGCCTGCCTACAAAGCAGAGCAGCTGGGATTTAATGTGCTCGTAGGTGGATACCTCTCGGCACAGCGCTGTGCCGAGGCAATCTCGATGAATGCTTGGATTCCTGCAACCGTTGAGGACGTGTTGGCCGTTTCTCTGGGAATCTTGACGGTCTACACGACCAATGGTTTGTCAGAGGGGCTGCGCGAAAGCCGTGCCAAAGCACGCTTGATGTGGCTGGTCGAGAAATGGGGTCTTGAGAAATTTCGCCAGGCCGTCGAAGCTGAAATTGGCAAGTCGCTGCTTCCTGCAGCACCGATAACCGAAATCGACCGCGACAAGCGCGATCACCTGGGAATTCACGAGCAAAAGCAAGCAGGCTCGGTCTACGCAGGCCTCCACGTGCCCGCCGGTCGCCTGACGGCCGATGCCATGTTTGAGGTGGCCCGACTGGCGGATGTCTACGGAGCGGGTGAAGTACGACTGACAGTCGAGCAAAATTTCATCATCCCCTCGATTGCCCGGGAGAATCTAGCGGCGTTTCTGGCAGAACCCCTGCTACAGGAGTTTCGCCTCGACCCGCCAACGCTCTCACGGTCGGTAGTGTCTTGCACGGGCAACCGGTACTGCAATTTTGCCCTTGTCGAGACCAAAGGCCGCGCCGTGGCCATAGCCGAGCAGCTCGATCGCGAGCTTGACATTCCCCAGCGCGTCCGCATGCATTGGACCGGCTGCCCAAACTCCTGCGGCCAACCCCAAGCAGGCGACATCGGTTTGATGGGCACCAAAGCCCGCAAAGACGGCCAGGCTGTCGAGGGAGTCAACATCTACACCGGGGGTAAAGTTGGCAAAGACGCTCGCCTCGGAGAGCTGGCACACAAGGGGGTAGCCTGCGACGAAGATTTGACGGCTACCTTGCGTCAAATTCTCATCGCACAATTTGGTGCCACACCCAAGGCCGCCGACTGAGGCTCTCCTGCACGGGCGACCGCACTTGGCGGGTGTGCTTTACATTACTTCAATCTTCGCAACATTTAGATAAGGTTGCACATATAGCGGTTGCAGAGGCCGCAGTGACACTATCCTATCTAGCAGGAGCGAGAATCCATGGAAGAGAGACAGTCAACGTTTGGTTTCACCCAAATTGCAGAGACCTGGAATGGCCGCCTGGCCATGCTCGGCTTTGTCATCGGCGTTGCTACAGAGTATCTGACCGGGAAGGGGATACTCGCTCAGCTCGGTCTGATGTAATAGCAGGTTAGCTTCTAAGTTGAATCGAAAGGCTTGGGGCGATTGGTCCCGAGCCTTTCTTTATGGGCAAGCAAGTTTTGCTTTTTCCGATCGGGACTCACAATCGCGTCGCGGACATTTCCTGACTTTTAAGCTAGTGGAAAATGCCTGCCGATCGCCCCAGCTAGTTCGGCCGCGATCGCGTCGGATCGATAGTGAAGGTGCGCTCGCTTGTTTCGACGAGTCCCTTTCTCTCTAGGAATTCTTGCGTGGCTCGACCGATGTAAATGTTTCTCTTTTTCTTCTTGGCAGGTGCCGGGGTAGCAGCTCGCATGCTCCGAGGGCGATTGTCAGAAGTGCTAATTTCTATGCAAAGGCATGGGCCCGTTCTACCGAGACGAATGTGGGCTTTGCCAGAGATTGGGTAGCAATCGACCCGATTGCCATTAACATAGCAGCCATTTTTGCCTAAGTTGCGAAGCTGCCACTGCCTGTTTACCTTTTCCAAGCAAGCGTGGCGTCGCGAGACCACGATGCTGTCGATGGCGATGTGGCCACTCGAGCAGCGCCCGATCGAGATAGGGGCATGAGTGCCGTCAATGATCCAAGTGTGCAGCGCTCTGCCATTGTCCGCACTCAGCAGTTGGATGCTTATTGTAGTCGTGATGGTAGCAAGCACGATTTTAAATCTCTGAAGTTTGAACTCTTTGGTTATCTGGCTTCATTCGGGCCGTAAGACTAGCGAGAGCGAGCACGTCCCCCGGCCGGCACCCCATTCGCTGACGAAACCTCCAGTGGCAATCGACCTTGCTTTGGGAGCATGTTGGGAACATGTGGGACATTCTCGTCGAATGTTCGGATTTCGGGCTGTTAGCTTCGACATCGGCATCGGTAATGCCGATCGCTTTCTCCGAAAATATACGAATATAACTTGATTTAAAATTTTTTCGATGGAATTAATCCGATATCTGCGTGAATACTAGGAGACTCGTAGCTCGAGCTTTTGCATGGGAAAGTGCGGAATCTATTGAAATAGAATTACTTACGTGGATACCCTGATGCTATTGGTAGCTAAAGACGATCGCTGCTCAGCAATAATACTTAGTTCTTTTCCTCGAGGTGTCAGCGGCGCGGCGCTACAAGCCAGCTCGGTGTAAAGCCTTATGGCCCGGGATACAAATTTCCCCAGATGGGCGTTGCCGCTCCTTGCAGGGGCTTCTGAAGAAGTAATTTATAGGCATGTTGGGATGGGAGCCAGTAGCGAGCGGCATCTGGCAAGGATGGGCACTTCCATCGTCGCATCCGGCAATCTTCTGTAGAGGCAGGCGTATGAGAGTAATTCCCCTCAGAGATTTAGCATTGCAGGAGGCCCGTACGGCCCCGAGTTATGCCTTCGCGCGACGGCAGGCCGGACACGGGGGGCTCGAGCTAAGTATTCACGCCGTCAATGACGCGATCTATGGGTTGCGAGGAGAGAACGAATACTTCTTCGTCGCGCTGCAAGCGATTGGTGTCGCTCGCTGGCCTGGAGGCAAAGCCGAGCCAATGGCTTACCTTTCTCAGGCAGCTCTCAAGGCAACTACAGACGACCCCGCCAGCGGTTTCTGGTTGCCAGGGGTCTCTGAAATCTACGGATCGGGCTTGAAGAAGCACAAAATTTGGTGGCAGCTTACCTGCGATAGCGCGGTCAGCCATTACTTCGTGCCCCTGCAAATCGAGCGCGACCGCCAGGCAAGGGCACTCCGCCGGGGCCCGGCCGAAGAACTCCAAACCTTAGGGCTTGTCGAACGCCCCGTCAACCTTGCTGTCCTCAAAATAGTCTGGAAGCGCAGCATGCAGACCGCTCACCCCGATCGAGGTGGTTCTCTAGCAGCCGCTCAACGGGTCAATGCTGCCTACGAAAAGTTGCGCTCGCAGCTAGAAGCTGAGGCCGCTCTGCTGCAAGCGAGCTAACTGTGGGTCTCCGAACGTAACTGCCGCCGCTTCAAGGGAACTGCCGGATTGCCTGCGTAAATAGTCCAGGGCTCGAGGAATTGCCCGGCAGTGCTTCCCAATCCCAGCACGGCCCCCTCGCCAACCGTCACCCCCGGCCCCACAGTCGCGCGGGCGGCAACCCAGCAGCTTGCCTCGAGAACGATTGGAGCAATTCGCAAATCGAAGTTGGGCGCACTCCAGTCGTGGTTCCCCGTGCAAAGGTAAACCCCCTGAGAGATGCAGACATTATCGCCAATGGTGACGGGGGCTAGGTTGTCGATCCAGGTCTGCTCTCCGATCCAGACAAAATTCCCCACATGCAAGCGCCAGGGAAACTTAACCACAACACCCGGTTTGATCCGCATGCCGCAGCCCAAACGCGCGCCAAACAGTCGTAGCAGGGCGACTTTTAAACCCGAGAATGGCAGCCAGTAGCACCGAACCAGGGGACACCCAACGAAATACCACAGTAGCTGTTTCCAAAGGGGGGCGCCTGGGGTGTAGTCTCCAGGGCGGCTGTAGCGATCGAGGTGCATGGAACTCTCTGGGAGAAACTCGAATAATACTTCGAGTCTGTGTCGCGATCGCCGGTGGCGCCAGGGCTAGCAGCGTTCGTAGGAGCTATGGCGGCAACAAGTTCGGGACCTTGGCAAAACTGGGCGGGATCGGGCATGGAGCGCCGACGGCGCGAACTCCAGAAGCGGAACTACTCTTCCTCTTCCCAGGTATCGACTGCTAGCAAATCTCGGATCGGATCTTGCAGTGAAAACTCAAATTCAAGCAACTCCTGCTTCCAGTGCTGCCATTTATCGCCATATAAAAAAGCAATTTTCCACAGGCCGTCCTCGGGCGCGAGCACCCGTGCCTCAACTAGCGAGCGCACCTTATTCTGCAGCCTCACCATTGGGTGAGCGACTCGGTCGATCATATTTTTCTCTGGCATTTAAGAGCGTTCGATCCGCTTCAACTGCTTCAGGAGCGACGCGCAGTCGTTCTACGGATACTTTTGATAGTTATAGCCGATCGTGACGCTCCCTGACAAGGAGGTGAGGGCGGAGCGCCGAACCTGGCTCTCGAGGAGAGAGACCCATACCCATTAGAGGTATTCGGGGCCATGTTTGTGCCAGCAGGCCCGCGCGCCCCCTTCACACCAGAAACTAGTTGTCGTCGCCGACGATGTTACGCAGCGCGGCATCGACGTTGCGGATAAAGCCGCGATCGCTCAAGTTCGCCTCGGTTGCGTATCCCGCCTCGATACCGGCGCGGACCACCTCTTCTGCGGTGACGTTACCTTCAGCAATATCCGACTCGAGCGCCCCAAATCTAGAGATGCCATCGAGACGACCGCTGTAGGCAGCATCGACCAACTCAACTGGGGTGTAAGTCGTGCTCGCTAGAAGCAGGCCCTCAGAAAGGGGCGCACTTGCTGCTGCTTTGGGGGCGAGTGTCAAGCTGACGGTAGCAATTGAGGTAACAAACAGGGGGGCGAGGATGCGAATCATGGCGCGCGATCTCCTGAGGTACGTTGTGGGGTCGGTGGATTGAGGCGTAGCGAATTTGCTCGCGATGGGTTAATTGTTGTGCCCCTCCCTGAAAAATCCCTGACAGCGACCCGAATAGCACGTGGGTTTTTTCTGAAAAATAGCGAGAAAACCTCGAAGACTACGGCAACTACCCAGCTTTGCTTCTACTGCGGCCCGACACTACGGTAGCCCCCCTCAAACAGGGCGCGACCGGCCAGCGATGAAATTTGCCGATCGGCAGGGATGCCCAAGCCCTCTACCAACCGATTCAACTGCGCGAAATATCCACAGACGAGATTGGTGCCAACGATGGCAGCTTCATCCCAGCCTACTGCTAAGATGGCATCGAGATCGGCCTGCTCGACAGATGCTGGGGCCTGGGTGAGCTTGCGCGCGTACTGCAGAATGGGCTCGAGCTTGGGATTGGTGAGTGCTGTGCCCTCGAAATTGGCGACGAGCTCGGCGGCTTCGCCCGCCGGGCGGCCAAAATTTATCGCACAACTTTGGTGGCTCTCCTGGCAGAATTGGCAGCCATTTAGAGCCGACACATAGGCCGCCAGTAGCTCCCGCTCCCCCGGCGAAAGCGGCGAAGGACCGCGCATGATGGCTTGGCCGAGATCTAAGAGCGGTCGAGCAAGTTCGGGATAGGCCTCGAAAACCTCTGGCAAGGACGGCAGGCTCGCTAGATATGACATTTTGTGGGGTTTTGCTCTGTAAGGGGTGGGCTCGGCTATCCTGCAATACCGAGAGAATTTGCCATCTCAGGTGACGATCGCTGGCTCGGGTGAGGGGTGCCATGACTGCAATCGCGCGCATTTTTCTGGCCGTCGCTGCGGCTCTGGGAGGCTCGTCGGTCGCCATCGGGGCCTTCGGCCACCACGTGTTGCAAGGACAGCTGCCAGCGCGATCGCTGGAGGTTTTAGAAATCGGCGCGCGCTATCAGATGTACCACGCGCTGGCACTTTTTCTGACGGCGGCATTGGCAGCCCAAAGACCAGTCCCACCCTCAACGCTCAGGCTCGCTGGCTATGGGTTTGCCATCGGTACGGTGCTTTTCTCTGGGAGTCTCTACGCCCTGACTCTCAGTGGCATCAGCATTCTCGGGGCAATTACCCCTTTTGGGGGAGCGGGTTTGATTCTTGGTTGGGTCTGTTTGTTTGTTGCTGCTTGGCGCGATCGCTAGCTCGGCAAACGAGCGGGTTGGCCCGGCTCGATCGCGCCTATCCCGCCAGACTGCCCGACTATTCGTAAACCCAAGGGTTTAGCGTGGGCTGCCACTCGCTCAACTCGCCCCCTGCAAACCACAAAGCAATCTCAGTTCGAGCGGTTTCAACAGCATCTGAGCCGTGGATGAGATTGCGGCCGATGCTAACGCCAAAGTCACCCCGAATCGTGCCGGGCTCGGCATTAAGGGGGTTGGTCGCGCCGATGATTTTGCGGCTGGAGGCGACGACACCCTCGCCTTCCCAAACCATGGCAACGACCGGACCAGAGGTAATGAAATCGACCAGGCCGGGGAAAAACGGCTTATCTTTGTGAACTCCGTAGTGATTCTCGGCCAGCTCGCGAGAAACTTGCATCAGCTTCAGACCGATGAGGGTAAATCCCTTTTTTTCCAAGCGCTGAATGACCTCGCCGACCAAACTGCGCTGGACGCCGTCGGGCTTAATCATGATAAAAGTGCGTTCCAAGGCTCTCTCCTCAAACTTAGAGTGGAAATATCCACCAGCCAAGATACCCCAGATTGCTATCCGCAAGCTTCTGGTGAGGCAGGCTCGGTTCCTGTTGGTCCTTCAGGGGAGCACCGCGCGCGCGTATGCTCGTCCGTCCGGGAACAGCACGACCAAAATCTGCGGCTCGAGACGGGCGACTTGGGGAGAGAGTGGCGAGACAAAAGGTGCTCCCGGCAGGGGCACGGGCGTGCGCAGAATGGGAATGAGGTCGGCATCGTCGAGGGGAATTGCCCGACGCAGCGTCCCATTAGCGTTGAGGACCAAGCGATAGCTCAATGGTTGCTCGACCCCTCGCAGCGGCTGCCAGCGAGCGGCAAAGTAACGCTGGGCCTCGCCAATTTGCGGAATACCGTCGAGCCGCGCGATCGCCACTGGCTCGGGCGAGATTGGCTCGGGTGAGGGGGCGCTTGCAGGCCGCCGCACTTCCGGCGCGCGCCGCTGCGGTTCCGTCCTTGGGGGTGCTTGCGGCCGTCGGATCGAAACGGGAGAGGTGGGCCGCCGACCTGGCTCGACCGATGCAACCGAGTCAGAAGGGGTCGGTGGAGGTGCCGCTGGGGTTGGGGGGGTAGCTTGGGGCGACTGTGGCGTTACCACCGCTGGCGGCTGCACCGACCGTCGCGATAGCCGCCGCGATGAAAGAGTCGGGCGAGACGGTGGGGGACCGATAGGCTCGGGCGGGGCGAGCCGCCCGGCTGCAAACGCAGGCGCGGCTGGCTCTTGTAGCTCGAGATCGACCGACCTGGGAGGCGCGACCGGAACGAGGTCGAGTTCTACGGGCGCGGTAGTTGGCGAATCTGTTGGCTCGGGAGCCTCCGGCGAGATGCTCGCTATCCGAGCTTGCTGGCGAGCAATTGCCAACCAGCCTACGGCTGCTGCCGTGGCGGCGATCGCGGCGATTGCCCCGATGCGGCGCAGCCGCGCCCGTACCGATAGCGATCCTAAAGCCTGCCAAGAGCTCTCTGCATCGGGATCGGCCACAAACGGCAACTCGGCGTGACACCGCTCGAAGGCAGCAACCAAATCGGCCACTTGCCTGGGATCGAGCACAATCTCGTCCGCGCCAACAGCAAGCTGGCCGACCGAGAGCCGGCGATCGCCCCCTGCAGCAGTAACCGGCGGCATTGCATCTGGTGTTGCACCTAGGCCTTTGACAGCTTTTTGCAGGGCAACAAGTTGCTCGCGATCGCCGCGCAAAACGAGCGGTTCTCCTGGCTGTAAGTCCCTAGGATCGTCGAGGGTCAGCTCGAACCAAACCGGTTGCGCGGCAGAGCCGAGGGCGCGCTCGACAAAAGATGTCGCGCTTGCGGTCACCTCCAGGGTGCAGGTGAGGAAATGATAGCGGCGGATAACCGGGGGCCGAGATAGAGCAGTCATTCAATCTTGGGGAAATTGGGAGGGCGGCTTCTCTAGTCAGTTTTCGCAATGGAGAGCGCAATTGCCAGCCCTCTCAAGAGGGAAATTGCGATCGCCGGCAAGCCGCTTGCCTATCCGGACTATCGATAAGGGCATCGGGGTCAAACTCGGGCATCACTTTAGATAAGCGATGGTGACTCCCGAACCTCCCTCTTTGTTCGCTGCTAGCTCGAAGCGGGCGATCTGAGGATGGCGCTCCAGAAATTCGTGAACGCCCTGGCGGAGCTTGCCGGTGCCCTTGCCGTGGATTATCCACAAGGCGTTGCCGCGCGCGCGCGCGATCGCAGCTTCGAGGTCAGATTCGGCAGCGGCTACGCGCGCCCCACGGATGTCGAGCGTATTGCTGGGGGTGCGTACGGTGAGCTGAGTAGTGGCTTGGATGCTTTGCTCGTTGGCAGGCTTTGCTTTTTTGGCTTTCGGAGCGCTAGCTTTGGCAGGCATTTCGGCTTTTTTGCCATTAAGGGACTCGATCTCGGCCAAAGTCACAGTCATTTTCATCAGGCCGAACCGAACGCTGAGCTTGCCGTCGGCGTCGGGCGCGCCGAGCACCTCGGCAGTCTGGCCCAGGCGCGGAATGCGCACTCGCTCGCCGACAACAGGCTTATAGCCCGGTCGAGGCTCGGGACGGGCGGTCTGGGGAAGGTGTCGCTCGCCGATGTCTTGCAAAGCAGCAGTTGCCTGCTGGGCTTGTTGGGCGGTGGGTCGATCGCCTTGCTGCAAATCCCGAATGACGCTGGCGATCTCAGCCTTGGCCGCCGCGATGGCCTCAGCAATAGCCTCTTCTTGAGAGCGTTTGAGGCTCTCCTCCCGAGCTTGCAAGGCGGCAGCTCGTTGCGATACCTCTTCATAAAAGCTCTCCGCCTGCTGCAGCAGCTCGCGAGCTTGCCGTGCTTTTTCTTCTTGCTGGCGGCGCTGATCTTCGAGGCCGGCGATCGTGGCGTTGACGTCGGCTAGAGCACCTCCCATCCGTCCGCGGGCGTCCTCGACAATGGCTGCATCTAGGCCCAAGCGACGGGCGATCGCCAGGGCGTTGGAGCGGCCCGGAATGCCCCACAGCAGTCGGTATGTCGGAGCCAAGGTGGCCTCGTCGAACTCTACCGAGGCATTCTCAAAGCGCTCGTCTTGGTATTTGAGGGCTTTAAGTTCGCCGTAGTGGGTGGTAGCCACCGTCAGCTGAGCGCGCTCGGCCAGAGCCTGCAGGAGAGAGGTTGCGATCGCGCTTCCTTCGGTCGGATCGGTGCCAGCACCGACTTCATCGAGGAGGACGAGTATCGGTCGCCAAGAGGGCTCGGCTGCCCTTGGGGTTACCAGGGGTGCGGCTGCAGCTGCTCCCGCTTCGCTCTCACCTGCAGAAGGGGAAATCGCTTCAGCCTGAAGCGAGATCGAACGATCTAATTCGGTCAAAATACGACAAATGCGACGGATATGGCCTGAAAAAGTCGAGAGACTCTGCTCGATCGACTGCTCGTCGCCAATATCGGCAAGTACCGCTTCAAACCAGGGAATTTCAACGGGCTCGCTCGCGGGCACATAAAGGCCAGCCCGTGCCATGAGGGCGGCTAGGCCCAGGGTTTTGAGGGTAACGGTTTTGCCGCCAGTGTTGGGGCCTGTAATCGCAACGACCCGGGTGCGCGCATCAATACTCACGTTGATGGGGACGACCTCCGAGCCGTCTTCGTGGCGCTGCTGCCAGAGCAACAAGGGATGTCGCAGACCTCGCAGGAGAGTCACTTCGCCCTTGTGGGCGTCGATGAACCGGGGGAAATTTGCACCCAGCCACAGGCTGTAGCGGGCGCGGGTGGCCGCCAGATCGACCGCCGTGGCAATGGCGAGCAGACGCTCGAGATCTTCTCGGACTGCTCCGACAGCTTCAGCAAGCTGGCGAAGCACTTTTTCTTCTTCAATTTGGTGCTGGCGCTGGGCTTGGCGCAATTGGTTGCCCAGCTCGACGACCGCCTTCGGTTCGATATAGAGGGTCGCGCCGGTGCCGGAGGTGTCGTGCAGGATGCCGGGGATATTATCTTTGTGGGTCAGCTTGACAGCCAGTACGAAGCGATCGCCACGCTGGGTAATCGTTGTTTCCTGCAGCGAGTTGGTCTGATTGCGCAGGATGCGCTGCAGAGTCGACTGAATCCGACCGCGCAGCTGGGCCATCTTGCCTCGAATCTCGCCGAGTTTGGGACTGGCTCGTTCGGCAACGCTGCCATCGTCTTCAAGGCAGCGGTGAATTTCGCGCTCCAGTTCGGGATAGGTGCGCGCCTCAGTCACCAGGGCACCCAGTTCGGGCGCTTCGCCTGCTTCTAAGCTTTCGATGGCACGGCGCAAGCGCCGGATGCCGGCCAAGCTCGCGGCCAGCTCGATGAGATTCTCTCCCGGGATGATGCCTCCCACTTCGGCCCGCTCGAGAGCGGGCCCAAAGTCAGCAATGCCTTTGAAGGACCAGTCAGCGATGTCTTTGCCATCGAGGAGTGCAGCTTCGCGGGTCTGCCTGAGGAGCTTTTCGCTAGCTGCGCGGGTTTTAGGCAATGGAAACTGCCGGGCTGCAGTGGTGCCAAGCTTCGTTGCTGCAAAGGTAGCGAGGTGCCGGCACAACCGCGGCCATTCAAGCAAGTCGAGGGTTTCAGTCTGAATCAAATTGGCTTAAAGCATTCTGCTTAAGGCGGTGTTATTTCATTATTTATCATTTGTTAAGAAATCGACCGCATCAATTCCGAACCCCCAGTCGCTCGGCTATAGCGGGGGTAGTTGGGGGCGCCGAGAGGATTTCAGATTGCGGCCCGGGTTGCGGCTTTGCCAGCGCTTGCGGCGCTCCTGCAGGGTCAGGTGTAGCGGCACCACCGTTGCTTCATTGCTCTCGCGCGCGACCCGCACGAGCAGACCTGCTAAAGCAAAGCTCGAGAGCAGGGCGTTACCGCCGTAGCTGAAGAAAGGCAGCGGCAGACCCGTGGTAGGCAGCGCCCCGGTGGCAACGCCGATATTGATGAGAGACTGCCCGACAATGAAGGTCATTGCCCCCACGGCAATGAGTTGCTGCACGCGAGTTTGCGCCCTGAGGGCAACGCGCGTTGCTAGCGTTGCGTAGGCCAGCACGAGTGACAGCAGCACGAGACTGCCGACAAAGCCAAACTCCTCAGCATAGACTGCAAAAATAAAATCCGTGTTGTGGATGGGGAGATAGCCGAGCTTCTGCAGCGAGCCGCCGAAGCCCCGGCCCCAAAGGCCACCCGGCCCAATTGCCAGCAAGCTTTGAACGAGTTGGTAGCCTTGACCTTGCGGATCGGCAAACGGGTCTAGAAAAGACATCACCCGCGCCCGCTGGTAATCTACCAGGGCCAAACTAGTTGCAGCAACGGCCGTTCCACCAAAGGCAACCCCGCCCAAATACACGGCGGGCGCCCCGGCGGCGAGGGCCATCAGCCAAAGCGTCATACCGCACAAAGCCGCATTACTGAGATTGGGTTGGATGAGAATGCCGCCGATGGCCAGAACGAAAACCCCCAGCCAGGCTCTGCGAGCAAACCGAGGTAGCCGCTGCCAGTCGCCAAAAACATAAGCGCCTTGCAAGACCAGTAGGGGTTTGATGAGTTCGGACGGCTGCACCAGCAGCGGCCCGAGCTTGACCCACCGCTCGGCACCGTTAATATCCGTCCCGAGGAACTTGGTTGAGAAAACCGCCCCCAACAGCAACAGCAATAGCACTGGCGCAAAGCGATGGAGGTTTCGCAGGGGAATGCGCACCAAAATATTGAATCCCACCAAGCCAATGGCGGCCCAGACGAGCTGGCGCTTGCAATAGTAAAACCCATCACCGAAGGCTTCCCGCGCGCCGGGAAACGACGATGATGCCAGAGCCACCAAACCGAGCGAGAGCCACAGCAGCGTCAGCCAGCGCACCAGACGAGCTTCAACGGCCCATTGCTTGACCTGGGTATCGAAGGGATTGAGATAATTCAGCACGTCAAAAGCCACCCCTCAAGCGAGCAGTCCCTCAGTATAGGTCCTCATCGACCGGCCCGACTGGTGTAACGTTCCCAGTCCCGCGAGTTAGCTCTACAAGCGTTAGGGGCAAGACACCCTCGAGAGCTTTTTGGTAGCCTACTCTAAGCATTAATCCCTGGCAAACTCACTTTTGCAATGGCCCGCATCGTCCAAAAGTATGGCGGCACCTCGGTTGGTTCTACCGAGCGCATTCGCGCTGTCGCCGCTCGCATCAAACAAACAATTGTCGCTGGCAACCAGGTCGTCGCCGTGGTTTCGGCTATGGGCAAGACCACGGACAATCTCGTGGCCCTGGCAGCCGAGATTACCACCACACCCTGCCAGCGAGAAATGGACATGTTGCTGTCGACCGGGGAGCAAGTCTCCATCGCGCTGTTGAGTATGGCCCTGCAAGAAATCGGCCAACCCGCTATTTCTCTGACGGGAGCGCAGGTCGGTATCCTCACCGAGACCGCCCACAGTCGCGCGCGCATTCTCAAGATCGATCCCCAACGCATCGAGCGTCACTTGCAAGAAGGCAAAGCCGCAATCGTAGCTGGCTTCCAAGGCACGACCAGTAGCGGCGAGTTAGAAATTACGACTCTCGGCCGTGGGGGCTCCGATACCTCGGCCGTGGCTTTGGCCATCGCTCTCGATGCCAATCGCTGCGATATCTACACCGATGTCCCTGGCATTTTGACAACCGACCCGCGCCTCGTACCCGAAGCCCGCTTGATGGACGAAATTACCTGCGATGAAATGCTCGAGCTAGCCAGTTTGGGTGCTAAGGTGCTGCATCCGCGCGCGGTAGAACTCGCCCGCAACTATGGCATGCCGCTGGTGGTGCGCTCGAGTTGGAGTTCGGAACCCGGCACGCGCGTGCTTTCGCCAGCACCGCGCGCGAGATCCCGCGACGCGCTCGAACTCGGGCGGGCGGTGGATGCCATCGAGTTTGATGCCACCGAGGCACGTTTGGCACTCCTGCACGTTCCCGACGCTCCCGGCGTCGCCGCCCGCATCTTTGGCGAACTCGCTCGGGCCGGTATTAGCGTCAACATTATCTTGCAGTCGATTCACGAGGGCAACACCAATGACATTGCCTTCACCGTAAGCCAACAGGATTTACTTGCCGCTCGAACCGTTACCGAGGCCCTAGCCACCGAACTGCAAGCAGGCGCAACCCCGCCCATCACCGTTGAGGTCGAGCCTGCCGTTACCCGCGTTGCGATCGCTGGAGCAGGGATGATCGGACGGCCTGGGATCGCCGCGCGCATGTTCGCCGCTTTAGCAGCTGCCAACATTAATATTCGCACCATCGCCACTTCAGAGGTCAAAGTAAGCTGCGAAATTGACTCGACTCAGCTCGATAGCGCCCTGCAGCAGCTAGGGTCGGCCTTCAAGTTAGAGATACCACCTGCCGTGGCCGTCTCGGTCGAGTGTCACTCCGAGTTGGCTGCGGCTCCCTTGGTACGCGGCATCGCCCTCGATCTCGAGCAAGCTCGTATTGCCCTTGCTGGAGTGCCCGATCGCCCGGGCTTGGCCGCGCGCATTTTTGGATGTTTGGCTGAAGGTAATGTCAGCGTCGACACCATCTTGCAGTCCCAACGCTACCACGCGCTCGACCCAAGCGCGGCAGCACCAACCCGAGATATTTACTTTACGGTAGCCCGCAATGAAGCCGAGCGTGCCCTGGCAATGCTCGACCCTCTTGTCAAAGCGTGGGACCAGTCGGAGTTGCTGGTCGATTTGGATGTCGCGAAAGTTAGCATTGTCGGGGCAGGAATGGATGGCGCGCTGGGGGTGGCCGCCCGTTTCTTCGCTGCATTGGCCGCAGAAGGCATCAATATTTTGGCCATCACCTCTGCAAGTTTCAAAATTAGTTGCATTGTCGGCCGCGATTGCGGAACTGCAGCGCTGCGGGCCGCTCACGCTGCTTTTAATCTTGATTTAACAAAACCGCCTCAAAACTGCTAGCAGGTGCGCCTGCAACTTCACGATAAATTTTAAGTTAAGCTTGGTACATTAGTGCAACTATCGCAGACTCACTCTCGTACCAGTGTGCCAATCGAGCTGATTCGTTTCTGGGCTGCGGTGAGCTGCTGTGAAGAGATGCTCGCTAGGGATTCCACCGCATGCCACCAGCCAACTACGACGATTCATTTGACGAGTCTTACACTGAGGCAACGAGTTCCGACCTTGAGAGCGGAGGCAGCACCTCTGGGCCTAGCGAGATTCTTGGCATGCTGCGACGGCGCCTGGTGCTCGTTGCCTTTACGACGGCAGCTGCGGCTAGCGCTGCTTACCTGTACGCTCAATCTCGCCCCCCTTCCTATGAGGGCTCCTTCCAGATCCAAGTCGAACCGGCCACTACAGACCCCGGCGATCCCATCATAGTCTCCGGTCAGAAGAGCCCCGAGGTGTTCAAGCGAGTCGACTATCCAACTCAGATTGCCGTTCTCAGGAGCCCTCGCATCATCGAGCCGGTCCTCGAGGCTCTGCAAATTACTGAGGGAGTCGATGTCAGCGTGCGGCAGTTCGTCGATCGGCTCGCCATCAAGCAGATCCGGGGGGCACGAATCATCGAGGCTTCCTACAGAAGTGACAACCTGCAAGAAGTCGTCGCGGCAACTAACATCCTGAGCGAAGCCTTTCTCAATTACTCCCTTCAAGATCGCAAGGGCCGCTTAGAGGTCGGCATCGACTTTATCCAGGAGCGACGCACGGAGTTAGAAGCCCAAATAGAGTCTCTGAGTAGGGAACTAGAGGGCATCCAACGAGAGTACACCCTGCTCGATATTGATTCCGAGTCGGCAGCTTTGACCGCACAGCTGCAGCAAGTCTCCGGGGATTTGGCAGCTGTCAGACAGGAGCTTCTCGAGCAACGCCAATTCCAGCAACTTTTAGAAGGCCAAGTCGGACTTGCGGCCGAGCGGGTCTTGGCGGCGTTGACCCTGAGCGAAGATCCGGCTTTCCAGCAGTCCCTCTCGGAGATTTCCGGCATTGACAACTCTATTGCCCTCGAGCGGGCTCGCTTCAAGGCAGGCTCCCCAATCATCGCCGAACTCGAGGCCCGTAGGAGACAATTACTGCAACTGCTGCAGGAGCGCGGCCGAGAACTGCTTGGCGCCCCTGTCTCGAGCCAAGAGCTTATTTCCCTGGCGATTCCGGACCAAACCCGCCGGGGGCTCGCTCAACAACTCGTTAGCGTCTCAACCCAAATAGAGCTGCTGGCCGAGCGCGAGCGAACTTTAGTGACCAGTAGAGCGAGGCTACAGGCACAGATAGCCGAGTTCCCACAGGTCGTCCGTCGATATACCAACATCAACAACGAGCTCAACTCGGCTCGTGGGTTACAAGCCAATCTTCTCGATCAGGAGCAACGTCTAGAGGTTCAGAATAAGCAGAGTGAGGTACCCTGGGAGCTTCTGGTCGAACCCATCATCCGGGATCGCTCCCCGAGTGCCAGAAGATTCCTGATTCTCGGAGTTGGGGGCGGATTTCTTGTGGGCGCGGCTCTAGCTTTTCTCTTCGAGCGCGCTCAAGACTGCTTCTACGAGGAGGGAGACGTCGGCCATTCGACCGAGGTGCTGGCAGCCATTCCGGATTGCGATGTCGACCGGTCCCCGATCTCATATTTGTTGCTTGAGGAGGCGGCCCTCAACCACGCCCAGAGATCGGATGAGAACCTCGCAGCGTTTCTGGAGACCTTCAACTCCCTCTACGCACGCCTGCGATTCGACAATGCCGACCGCCTGCCGCTGCGCTCTCTGGGAGTTGCCTCTGCCAATGCAGGTGATGGCAAAACGACAGTGGCTGCCTTTTTAGCCTATGTTATTGCCTCGACCGGGCGCAGCGTATTGCTAGTCGATGCTGATTTGCGGGAACCCTCACTGCACAAACTGTTGGGTCTAGATAACGATCGCGGGCTCATCCAGCTTTTAGAGAGCCCGAGCCAGGGACTCAAGCAAAAGAGTGCGCTTCAAGCGGTACCTGCCTCCAAGAACTTGCGCGTGCTGACCGCCGGCGGTACGACAGTCAACGCCGCGCAGCTTCTGGCCTCCGAGAACATGATTAACCTGGCCCAAAAGCTGCGAGACAAGTATGACTTTGTCATCTACGACACGCCAGAACTCGATAAGTTTGCCGACGCCCAGTACATTGCCGATCGCACTAATGGCCTGCTGATGGTCGCGCGGCTCCGCAAGACCAAGCGCTCCGCTTTCAAGGCAGTTCTCGGCACCCTTGAGTCCGTTCGCCTCAATGTGGTAGGCACGGTTGCCAATGCCGCTCGTTCCGAGCGCGCCAAGGAAGAAGACGAGCTTAATGAAGTGCCCGCGCTCAACTCCACCGCGTCCCGAGTTGAAGAGACCAGTCCCAGCAACACTGCCTACTCTGAGGGTGACTTGTCCCCTGCCGGCGCTGTGGGATTGGAGGATTCTTTCGAGGATAGTCGCGACCTCGGTCGAGGCGATCGCCTCGACTGAGACTTCGCCTCTCGGGCGGGGAAATTTTTTAATGCTTCCCTCTAGTCTCTTCGACTGAAAGGGCACCTGCCAGGCTGGATTGCTGTCGCTTTTAGCAGGTGAAGGTTTGGCCGACGGTCTCAACGCCGATGGGTCACATTGAAGTGACGTGGTAGCCTGTCTTCTAGGGTTCTCCTGGGGCATCGCCAGACCGCGCCCAGCATAGACGAATGGCGGCAGCGCGCCGCAGGATCGAATTATGAACGTTTTGGTAACTGGCGCAGCAGGGTTCATTGGATTTCATTTAAGTCACAAGCTGCTGAGTAGAAGAGATGTCGTTGTCGGTATTGATAACCTGAATGATTACTACGACGTATCTTTGAAAAAGTCTCGATTGGAGCAACTCAAGGAGAGTAGTTCGTTTGCGTTTTACAAACTAGATTTAGCGGACCGGGCGGGAATGGAGGAGCTGTTCGCCACGCATTCCTTTGATTGCGTGGTGAATCTAGCAGCACAGGCTGGAGTACGGTATTCTCTCAAAAATCCCTATGCTTATGTAGATAGCAACGTGCTCGGCTTTACCAACATCATCGAGAGCTGCCGACACCATCAAATAGAGCACCTGATTTTTGCCTCTTCTAGCTCTGTTTACGGCGCCAATTGTACGGTCCCCTTCTCCGTTCGAGATAGAACAGATTGCCCGATCAGTTTGTATGCCGCCACAAAAAAAGCCAATGAATTGATGGCCTACAGTTACAGCCATCTCTATGGGATTCCAACGACGGGATTGCGATTCTTTACTGTCTACGGTCCCTGGGGCCGGCCGGACATGGCTCTATTCTTGTTTACAAAAGCAATCTTAGAAGATCGGCCTATCAAAGTATTTAACTATGGGCAGATGCGACGAGATTTCACCTATATCGACGATGCTGTTGAAGGGATCGTGCGCGCTATCGATCGCCCACCGTCAGTTTCGCCTTTGCAAGCAGGGGAGCTTAATTCTCCCCCTTACCGGCTCTATAATGTCGGCAATAACCAGCCTATAGAACTAGAGCATCTCATAGAAGTATTGGAGACTTGCTTGAGGAAGAAAGCCCATCGCGAACTGCTGCCAATGCAATCGGGTGACTTGCCGGTCACCTACGCCGATATCGATCTGTTCGCTACAGATCTAGGATTCCATCCGCAGACCCCCATCGAGACCGGGATTGCGCGCTTCGTTGATTGGTATGTGTCCTTCTACGCCAAGTGAGCGCGAGGCGACTGCAGCCAATCGCAAAACCAATCCCTACCTGCGGCAACAAGACCCAGTTGGCTTCATCGGGGCTACATTCTGCTGCTGGCCTACAGAATGGCTTTCCGTAGCCGTGACAGCATTGCCTGCCCCATTACAGCGGTTGTTGGTTTCTGAGATGCTTTGCTCAGATTTATCTCAATTGCTAGAGTGATGATACACATCAAGCAATGTGAGCGAACAACCGATTGCCCAGGCAGCAGTTGCAGCCCCAGGTAACGGTCAACCTTCACATGAGGGCAAAGGGTGTTTTGTGAAGATTGTCTTTGTACTCCCACCTGCGAACCTCTCGGGTGGGATCCGCGTGATAGAAATCTACGCCGACCGACTGCTCCGACGGGGCCATGACGTTGTTGCAGTCGCTCAACAGCGACCCCTTCCGAGCTTCCGTGGCGTCTTGAGGAGCCTTCTTAAAGATCGGCAGCTACCCGATTTTCGCCGGCGACTCCCATCCCACTTCGACCGGAGTATCGTACCGCTCGAGATCGTCCCCCATGCAGGACCGGTCGCTGAAACTGACGTCCCTGACGCCGATGTAGTCGTGGCAACCTGGTGGGAGACAGCCCCCTGGGTGGCTGCTCTCTCGCCGGCAAAAGGGGCGAAAGCCTACTTCATGCAGGAGTACGGCGCGCCTCATCTACCCATGGATGAGGTCCGGTCTACTTGGCGACTGCCCCTGCATCTCATCACCCTGACCCAACAGTTAGTCGATCTCCTCCATCGAGAGTGCGGTTGCGATACTCCAGTCGACTGCGTGCCTAACGCCGTGGATACGGGCAAGTTCGGCGCACCCGTACGGAGCAAGCAGCAGCAACCAACAGTAGGTGTGGTTTACCGCTCGCTGCCATCGAAGGGAATTGACATTGCCCTGGAGGCGGTCGGGCTGGCTCAGCAGGAACTGCCAGAATTACAACTCCTATGCTTTAGCCCAGAAATTCCGAAGCATTCTTTACCAACGAATACCCGGTTCCTGCATCGACCGACAGACGAGCAGTTGAAAGAGTTTTATTCGAGCTGCGATGCTTGGCTCTTTCCCAGTCGCCTGGAAGGATTCGGCCTGCCGATTTTGGAGGCCATGGCCTGCCGGACGCCAGTAATCGGCACCCCGGCAGGTGCAGCACCCGATCTCCTCATGGGTGGGGGTGGAATTCTGGTTCGCCCTGAGGATCCGACCGATATGGCCCAGGCAATTCTCGAAATCTGCAACCTCCCCGAGCCCGCGTGGAAAAAGATGTCCGATCTGGCCTACGAAACTGCAACGTCTTACACCTGGGAAGATGCGACCGACCGCTTCGAGGCGGCCCTAGAGCGGGCGATCCAGCGCCACAAAAGTGGCGACCTGTAGTGAATAGAGCTTTGCAAAACATTAACTAAGACAGAGAAGACATAAGAAATAATGGCTACTCCTCTGGTCCCTTTAGCAATATACGGCTGGATTCCTTTTTCCCTCATGCTCGTCGCCAGCCGATTCGATATCCGCAAGGCGATGATTTTTATCTTTATTGCCGCGTGGTTATTTTTGCCGATCGCAGCCTTTGGCATCCCCGGATTTCCCGACCTTACCAAACAGTCTGTTGTTTCCTACAGTGCTTTACTGGCAGTTCTGATTTTCGATTCGAAGCGTCTGGTGTCCTTCCGGCCTGGATGGTGGGACTTGCCCGTTCTCATTCTGTGCGCGAGCACGATTGCAACATCTGTCAATAACGGACTCGGGTTATACGATGGCTTGTCAACCTGCGTAAGAAGTATCTTTGATTGGGGCGCGCCGTACTTCATCGGTCGCCTTTACCTGGGCAGCTTTGAAGGGCTGCGTCAGCTCGCGGTAGGGATTTTTATCGGCGGACTGGCCTACGCGCCCCTGTGCTTGCTTGAGGTGCGGCTGTCCCCCCAACTCCATCTTTGGGTCTACGGCTACTTCCCCCACTCATTTGCACAAACGAAGCGTTTTGGTGGCTGGCGTCCCCAGGTATTCATGCAACACGGCTTGCAGGTGGGCCTCTGGATGTTTGCGGCAACGCTCGTCGGTATTTGGCTGTGGTACGCAGGAGGGTTTCGGCAGTTGCGAGGACTGCCGAAATTCTTCTCAACACCGATCCAGCTCGTCTCTTCTGCTGTAGCCGGGGTTTTCGGAGGTCGCACCGGGAGCACCTTTATGCGGTTGGCGGTGCCGATTTTGATAGTGACCTTTATATTGGTTAAATCGACGGGGGCCTGGATACTTTGCATCGTGGGGTTGGGATTGCTCTTCGGAGGGGTCATGCTGCGGTCGTCACTGCCGGTCTACCTCGTGATCGGCGCGATGATTTTTCACCTGTCGGTAAGTCTTCTGACTAACTCGGTCCACACGACACAGTTAATCGATTTTCTCCGCTCTACCCCTTTTCCAGAAGCACGAATCTCGTCATTAGAATTTCGCTTTGACAACGAAGAGTTACTTGCCGCTCATGCCAGAGAGCGTTGGTTACTTGGTTGGGGCAGCCACAATCGCAACCGCGTCGTGAATGAGGAGGGCCACAGCATCACGACAACCGATAGTCTTTGGATTATCTTCTTCGGACAAAGGGGGGCAATCGGGTTGACGGCGCTCTACGCGACTTTCTTCCTGCCGGTTGTGGGCATCATTCGCCGGTGTCCGGCCCACACCTGGCGGCGGCCCGATCGCGCTCCGGCCATCGTTCTGGCCATTGTCTTGTTGATGTATGCAGCTGACTGCTTAGTCAATGCCATGCTCAATCCCGTTTATGTCCTGGCAGCGGGGGGCCTATCGGGCTGCGCCTTTGCCCTAAAACCCGCGGCAACTAAGCGCCGGGGACAACCCAATCGACGACTGCAGCCGCAGCCCTCAGCTGCTCTGGTCTCGGGTCGAAGGAATCGTGCCTGAAGCTCGGCGGTTGCGGTTGGCCCGCTATCTTGTTTCCATGTGACGTACGAGAGCGAGGGGGCATGGCGGGAAAGCTGATTGTTTTTGAGGGTATCGAGGGCAGCGGTAAAAGCACCCAAATCGAGCGGACTCGCACGTGGCTGCAGCTGACAAAATGGGGCCAAGGAGCGCCCATTCTGGTGACTCGCGAGCCTGGTGGAACTCCCTTGGGGTCAAAGCTGCGGCAGCTGCTGCTGGCGGCAAGCGACGGTCCGGGTTCGGTCCCGTGCGAGCGGGCCGAATTGTTGCTCTACGCAGCCGATCGCGCTCAACACATCGAGACGGTGCTAAAACCCCAGCTCGCGCGCGGGGCTATCATTCTGTGCGATCGGTTTTCCGATTCTACAATTGCCTACCAGGGCTACGGCCGGGGCTTAAATTTAGGCGCCATCGAACAAATCGACCGCATTGCCACCGGCCATCTAGCGAGCGATCTCACCCTATGGTTAGATGTTGATGTAGAACTCGGACAGCAAAGGGCGCGCCAGCGCGGCGGCCTCGATCGCATCGAGCAGGCCGACTTGGCTTTCCACCAGCGCGTACGCCAAGGATTTGCCGATCTGGCTGCAACCTACCCGCGTCGTATCGCCCGCATCGATGCCAATTGCAGCGAAGTCGAGGTCTCGCAGCAGATTCAGGCCATCCTCGAGCGTGCATTCGAGCAGTGGAGCGCGGGTAATTCCCTGCAAGCTGCCAGTTAGCGGAAATGTAAGGGTATTTTGCTCGGAGAAGTAACAGATGACGGCAAGACGAGGGTGGCTCGAAGCCTGGGAATTGCGCGCGGCCGCGCCGGCCTACGCCGGCTGGGTTGCCATCGGCATTGGCATTTGCTTTCTAGGAGCGGCCACGAATACGATGGTTGGCTGGCTCTATGCCATTGGCGGGGCTCTGATGGCGCTGCTGGCAATTGGGGCCTTGCTGCCAGCCCGCGAGCTGAAATCACTACAGGTAAGACGGCGCGCGCCCCAACCGGTCAGCGCTGGAGATGAAGTCGCTTTAGAGATCGAAGTAACCAATACAAGCCGTCAATGGCGCGGCTTGCTGGAACTTCGCGATTGCTTGCCCCCCGCCATTCAGGGAGAAAGCACGCTGGCGATCGACGCTATCGCCCCTCAGGCGTCCTGCCGGGTGCGCTACACCGGCTTGGCAACGCGACGGGGAATTTACCGTTGGGACGAAGTCGATCTGCGCTCGGGCGCACCCTTGGGGTTATTTTGGAGCCGCCGCCGCTGGCAAATCTCGACGCGGTTGGTGGTTTATCCCACCGTGCTGCCCCTGAATCGGTGCCCGCTCCTCGACAATATTGGCGATGCCGACGACGCCCAGCAACAATTCCGTCCTCGCACTAGCGCCCTCACAACCGAGGTCGTGCGGGGCTTGCGCCCCTACCGTTCCGGCGATCCGTTGCGTTTGGTGCACTGGCGCAGCAGCGCCCGCTACGGCGAGCTGCGCGTGCGAGAACTCGAAACCACCAGTATCGGGCGCGACTCGATTGTCGGCCTCGATAGCGCGGCTACCTGGGATGCTGCCAGCTTCGAGCAAGCTGCGATCGCCGTAGCATCGATTTATATTTACGCCGAGCGCGCTCAATTTGCCGCCCGCTTCTGGAGTCCGAGCACCGGGCTGGTGCGCGGCAGCCGCCAGGTCTTGGAGACCCTGGCTGGGATTCAGCCACAAGCTACTGCCGCCCATCCACTGCCAACGCGACCTTTGCTGTGGTTGACTCCCAATTCTCAAAGCTTGGCGTCGTTACCTGCAGGTAGTCGCTGGCTGCTTTTTAGTGAGGGTGGCGGTAAGTTGACTGCGACGACAGCGCTTGTTGGCCTCAGAATTACTGCTGACAAACCCCTGCAGGCCCAGCTTCAGCAGAATCTCTCCTAGTCCTTGCTCTATAGGGGGAAGCGAATGCCCGCCCCACCGGTGAAATTGCGATCGCCCCGGTTGGGGTCGTCGCTCCCGGACGAAACGTCTAACTCGAGTCTCCGGCGATTGATGCTATCCCTTTCCTCGTTGAGTCCTCCTTCGGCCAAAGAAGCGATTTCTAGCCGTCCCAAAGATTCGTTGAGGCGATAGGTCTGAACGAGGGCTTCGCTCGGGCAGCACAAGGGATCTTGGGGCTTGAAAAATAGCAGTTCGACCATCACTTGTCGGCGCTCGATAGCGAGGGTGCTGACGCGCAGCTTGCGCCCGACAAAAGCCGTTGTCAGAGGCTGCGGGGATTGCCGCTCGATGTTGGTAACGGCGGCAACGTACGTAAACGGTTCTTCCTCCCCATCCGGGGTAACCGTCAGGATGACCGCCGCGTCTTGTCGGCCATCACCATTGAGGTCGCCCAGGCCAAAGTGCGTCTCATCGAGGGTAAATGTTAAGCCCTGTGCGTTATCCCGGTGGCGACCCTGGCTCAAGGTCACTGGGCCATAACTTGGAATATCGTAAGTCCCGTTTTGTAAGGCCGCAGGCGCAGAAAGGGGGGTCTCTGCAGTCTCGGAAGCCGACGGAAGGCTGAAGCTCAAAGCAGTGGCTGCTGCTGCCACAACGGCGGTAAGAGAACGGAGGTTCATGAGGAGTTTCGTTGTGTGAGGTTGTGTTACCTCCATATTAAGGGTTGCTTAACATTTTTCTTAAAAATCAGTTTTTAAGAAAAATGTCATTTTCTCGACTCTCAGCAGCAGAGTCCTACGAGAGCCCGTAGCTAGCTAGCCTCAATTGACGGTAAGTCCAAAGACACGCGTAGTTCTTCTTCCGTCGCACCGGCTAACTTGTCAGCTTGGAGGAAGAGTAAATCTACGGCGAGTCGAATCAGGGTATTTTCGGTCAGTCGCTCGCCCTCACCCTCGATTTTTTGGCGATTGAGCTGGCGCGCGATGGTCGTCAGGCGATCGATTTGATCGGCGCGCAGGCGCGCTTCTTTGCGAATCAAGGATAGATACTTGGGCTGGCGCGAGCCGACGACCGTAGGTTGTTGCTGTTGGCTGGCAGCAGCAATGCCCGCTCCTTCGGCCCGTACCAGATCTGATAAGGTTTTGGGTCGATCGCTCATTATTTCCAGTCCTCCAAAATTTCTTTAACGATGGTTCGGTAGGCCGCGATCGCCGCCTTGGCATGACCGCCACGCTCTTGCAGTAGGTCGCTGCCCCCGAGGGGGGCGCGCTCCAAACAGCGATGGCTGCCGACCGCTTGCTTGAGGGTGGGGATACCGAGTTCTGCCAAGGTCTGCCGGACTTCGTCTGCTTCGGGACGCAGGCGCGCGTCGACACGGTTGAGCAGCAAGCGGTAGGCCACCCGTTGCGAGATCAGTAGGGCGCGCACGGTCTCGATGGCGCCGCGCAAATCCAGCGGTGCAATGGTCGTGGGCACGATGGCTCGCCCGGCAAGGGCCACAGCCGTAAAGGTCATTTCATTCTGGGGCGCAGAAGGGGTATCGATGGCAACGAAGGCATAATCGCGGGCGCGCCGCAGCTGCCGCAGGTCTCTGACATCGGTCACCGGCAGGGTTGCAAAGGCCATCTTGCCACGCTTGGCCCACCAGCAGGCCATCCCTTGCGGGTCGGTGTCTACCAGTAGAGTCGGCCCACGTTCGGATAGGGCGGTCGCCAAGGCAACTGCTGTGGTGGTTTTGCCCGAGCCCCCCTTGCCGTTGACGATTGCCAGAATTTCCATGCCCCCATTTTAGACTCTGTGACTCACAGAGTTTGGTAATTCAATCCTGGGATGGCAGCGCCAAGCACAGCTCGCGAAACCGGTCGCCTCGCGCCTCAAAGCTACTAAATTGGTCGAAGCTAGCGCAGGCTGGCGAGAGGATCGCCGTCTTAGCGCCCGTAGTCCGAGCGAGAGCGGCCGCTCTCGACACGGCAGCCTCGAGGGTTTCGACAATCTCAATGTTGCTGTGGCCGCTGGCGGCGAGTCGCTCGGCAAAAAGGGGCGCGGCCTCACCGATTAAGAGCGTGGGACCCCCGGTTGCCGCAATCGCGGCCAGCCAAGCCGCATCGTCGCCTGCTTTGGGGCGACCGCCAACAATGGCGATGGCTGGGGTGGGGACCGCCTCCAAGCCGACAACGGCCGCATCGTAGTTGGTTGCTTTGCTGTCGTTGATGAAATCCGTTGCGCCTCGGCGGCAGATCCACTCCAAGCGGTGGGGCACGCCAGGAAACTCGGCCACTGCTCTGGCAATCGCCTCGGCGCTCGCACCTGCGAGCTTGGCCGCTCCGGCAGCCAAGAGCAAGTTCTGGCGATTGTGCGCGCCGAGCATCCGCAGCGCCCCAACCGGCACGAGCCGCTCGCCGAAGGCCACGACCCAGTCTCTGCCGGCAATGCGGTCGAGACTAATTCCCCCGGTCGGAGGACCGATGAGAGCTTCTGCGCCGCGAACGCTCGTCCAGTGGGCGTAGGGCCAATGGGCGGCACGCGCGCGCAAATAGGGATCGTCGCCGTTGAGGATCTGGACCGGGCAGCGCTGCAACAGAGAATCTTTGATGGCAAAGTAGCGCTCGAGCGTGCCATGACGGTCGAGATGATCGGCGGTGAAGGTCGTCCAGAGGCCGATTTTGGGGGCTACAGTCGGAGCCGACTCGATTTGGAAGCTGCTCAGCTCGGCTACGATCCAAGCCGGCCGGGGCCGCTCGCCAGCCAGAACGCTCGCGGCTAGCTCGCAGGCGGCGTTGCCAATATTGCCGCAGGCCTCGGCGTGCAGGCCGCTCGCACGGAGCATGGCAGCGGCAAGAGCGGTGGTGGTGGTTTTGCCGTTGGTGCCGGTAATTGCTAGCCACGGACAGTCTTTGAGATAGCGCCAAGCCAACTCCAGCTCGCCAATGGTCTCGATGCCTGCCGCGCGGGCAGCCGCGATCGCCGGTGCGTCCCAGGGCACTCCCGGGCTGACGACTAACAAGTCCGGGCGCGCCACCGTCCAGTTGGGGGTATGGCCGAGGCGCACGCTTACCCCCATCTCCTGAAGTGTCGCTGCTTTTGCTTGCAGGGCGGGCGAATCGCCGCGATCGCCCAACATCACCTGCCAGCCCGCCAGTTTCAGCAGTCGTGCTGCCGCCACTCCCGAGCGGCCCAAGCCAATTACTGTTGCCTGCGGCATTGCCTCAACCCCTGCGCCCCAAAAACATTCCCGAGTCATGATAATCGCGATTTTGCCGAGTCGGGCCGAGCGATCGGGATCGATAGAATAGTCAAAAAAGATTGCCGCCCATGTCGCAAATCCAGTCCGCGCCGACGCCTCCCGAGCTTGAAGAAGACCACCTCGACGAAGTTCCCGACGAGGCAGAAATGTCCCTCTTCGACCATCTCGAGGAACTCCGGCAGCGCATTTTTTACGCCCTGCTGGCCACCTTCGCCGGGATCGTGCTCTGCTTCGTCGGGGTCAAACCCATCGTCCGGGCTCTAGAGGTGCCCGCGCGCGGCGTCAAGTTCCTGCAGCTGGCACCGGGGGAATACTTTTTCGTGTCGCTCAAAGTAGCCGGCTACAGCGGCTTGCTAGTCGCGACGCCCTTCATCATCTATCAGATTTTGCTGTTCGTTTTGCCCGGCCTAACCCGCCGCGAGCGCCGCTTCATCGGTCCGGTGGTTTTGGGGTCGTCGGTGCTGTTTGTAGGGGGTTTGGCGTTTTCCTACTTTGCGCTGATTCCAGCTGCCCTGCAGTTTTTCATCAGCTACGGTGCCGATGTCGTCGATCAGTCTTGGTCGATCGACTTGTATTTTGAATTCGTCTTGAAGCTGCTTTTTCTGAGCGCGCTGGCCTTCCAGGTCCCGGTCATCCAATGGCTGCTGTGGCGCTTGGGCATCGTTTCTGCCGCGCAGATGCTAGCAGGTTGGCGCTATGTCGTCCTTGGCGGGGTCATCCTGGGAGCGGTCCTGACGCCTTCTACCGACCCTCTGACGCAATCCCTCTTGGGAGGAGCGGTCATCGGGCTTTATTTCGGGGGCATCGGCGCGGTTAAGATTTCGGGGGGCTAGAGCAACCACTCGGAAGCCACTTCGCCCAAATCCAAAGGGATATTGACGGCCTTGCCCAAGCGCGGTCGCTCCCGCGTTTGGCGCACGAACTCGCAGACTGCCTCGACGCTGTCCCAAGCCTCGAGGCGATGGGCAATTGCCTCGAGGCGATCGAGATACTCGCCCTCGGCCAAGGGGAAAGACGCCTGCTCCTGGTAGCGCCACATGACCTGTAAAAAGACGCGATCGCGAACGCGACGCAGTTGCAGATCGTAGGAGTATCCCCACTTCTGGCGGATGAGTTGGCGGAGTTCTGAGCCCGTCATGGTTGTATCTCCGTTTGTATTACACATTGTTGCGAATTTTATAAATTTGTTTTAAGCCGATCTCACGAATTCGACGAGATCGAACAACTTTAAAAAAGTTTAGAAAACGTCCGGCCAGAAATTCTTTTTCTGCAATAATGCAGGACAGATATTAACAGTCTGAGGTGCGACGCCTCAGGTGGGTGCCGCCGATCTGGGGCGACCTGCAGGGCAAATCCCCGCCCGACTAGCGTTAGCCCAATCGGCAGGAAACTTAACAAAAATATACAACTCAAGCGCGAGATTATGGCTCAACTGTCTGGTTCTTCCGACGTGCCCGATATGGGTCGTCGCCAACTTCTAAATCTGCTGACCTTTGGAACTGTGACGGGCGTTGCGGCCGGCGCGTTGTATCCAGTGGTGAAGTTTTTCGTCCCCCCATCGAGTGGCGGTGCGGGCAAAGGCCTGACGGCCAAAGACGAGCTGGGCCAAGACGTCGTCGCCAGCGAATATCTGGGATCTCACCCCGCCGGCGATCGCTCCTTGGTCCAGGGCCTCAAGGGCGATCCGACCTATGTCGTTGTTACGGACGACGGCGAAATTGCCAGCTACGCCCTCAATGCCGTTTGCACTCACCTCGGCTGTGTGGTGCCTTGGAATGCCAGTCAAGAC
>CAYTBI010000015.1:6406-73218 GCA_964435975.1 uncultured bacterium | reverse complement strand
CCAGGTTGACATTGCATGACCCCCCAGATGACTCGCTCTTCTGGGGGGTCTTTTTAGAGGTGATTATCATCAGGGTAAATCTTGGGGAAAGAGCCCTTGGTCTCGAGCACCTTCCGCAGCGACCGATTCAGAGTGATAATTGAGTTCTCCCAATAACTCTCAACTCGGTTTGCGCTATGACCGCAGCCCCTCCTGAAGATCTGACTGCCGCGCTACGGAGCGTCCACACGAACTCCCTTACCCAGATATTAGAGCGCCTGGGCATTTCGCTGGTTGTCTCGACTTATCAAGCTGGGAAACTAATCGTTGCTCGCGCCGATGGTGCGGCAACCAACACCCACTTCCGTGTCTTCAAAAAACCCATGGGCATCGCTGTCGATCGCCAGCGTTTGGCCCTCGGCACCGCCGCGCAAATCTGGGAACTCCATAACATCCCTGATGCGGCCCAGAAACTCGATCCCCCCGGCAAGCACGATGCATGCTTTATTCCGCGAGACGTGCGCGTTACCGGCGATATTGACATCCACGAGATGGCCTGGGCTGCTGATGGCGAGCTGTGGTTTGTCAACACGCGCTTTTCTTGTCTGTGCACGCTCGATACTGGGCGTCGCTACAGCTTCGTGCCGCGCTGGCGGCCACCGTTTATCAGTGCCTATGACCTAAGCGATCGCTGCCACCTCAATGGCTTGGGACTGCGAGACGGTCGTCCTCGCTACGTTACGGCCCTCGGAGAAACTGATACGGCTGCGGGCTGGCGAGCCAACAAGGCCAGCGGTGGCATTCTTATGGATATCACCACCAACGAGGTGCTGCGGCGCGGTCTATCGATGCCCCACTCGCCGCGTTGGTATGCCGAGCGACTTTGGGTTCTCGAGTCGGGCAAAGGCCATCTATCTTATCTCGATCCGGCGAGCGGTCGCCTAAGAGTTGTGGCCGAGCTGCCTGGGTTTACACGCGGTCTGGATTTTTGCGGCCCGCTGGCTTTTATCGGGCTCTCCCAGGTGCGCGAAACGGCGGTTTTCAGTGGCATTCCCCTCACCCAGACCCTGACCGAGCGCATCTGCGGCGTTTGGGTGGTGAATTGGCAAACGGGAGAAATTGTGGCCTTTTTGCGCTTCGAGGCTGCTGTTCAGGAGATTTTCGCGGTCTGCGTGCTGCCAGGCATGCGGTTTCCTGAGATCGTCGATAGCGACGAGCGCTTGATGGGGACCTCCTACGTGCTGCCCGACGAAGCCCTCGCCCAAGTCGATCGCACGGTGAAAGCTGCCGAAGAAGCCCCTCAACTCCAGTATGCGCGCGGCAACGACGCTTATCAAGCAGGTAAAAAAGAAGACGCGATCGCCTGCTACCGTCGCTGCTTGGAGCTGCAGCCAGATTTTTTGCCCGCCCGCTACAACCTAGGCGTCGTTTTGGGAGATTGCGATCGCTACGCTGAAGCCGTTCCCGAACTCCAGCAAGTGGTCGCTGCTGAAGCTGCCCATGCCGACGCTTACAATAGCTTGGGCTTTGCCTACAGCCGCAGCCGCCGCTGGCCGGAAGCGATCGCCAGCTACGAACGGGCAATCGCCATTCGGCCTAATTTCGCTAAGGCCCACCACAACTTAGGTATGACCCTACTGCAAATTGGCGAGTTCGAGCGTGGCTGGGTGGAGAGTGAGTGGCGCTGGCGCACCGACCAGTTCGAACCCTTTGACTGCCCGCAGCCCCTGTGGGATGGCTCGCCCTTGCCCGATAACACCCTTCTCATCCATACCGAGCAGGGTGCGGGAGACGCCATTCAGTTCTGGCGCTACGTGCCGCTGGCCGCCGCTCGCTGCCAAGAAGTCTTATTCGTTTGTCCGGAGCATTTACTGCGCCTGTTTGAGTCCGTGTTGCCACCGAACGTTCGCTTGCAGCGGCCTGGGGAGCTGGCTATCTCCGCTTTTGCCACCTACTGTCCCCTAATGAGCTTGCCGCGCATTTTTCGAACGACGCTGGCAATGATTCCGGCCGAGGTACCGTATCTCAAGGCAGATCCGACTCTGTTGCCACTGCCGAAGCGCGATCGCCCTCGTATTGGCATCGTTTGGGGCGGGAGCCCTACCCACGGCAACGACCGGCACCGCTCGGCACGGCTATCGGACTTTTTGCCGTTGCTGCAGATGCCAGGTTACGACTTCTTCTCGCTCCAAAAAGGCGATCCCCGCGTTGCAGAAATTGCCGAGCTGCCTGGCAATCCTTTCGCTCGGGTGCTCGATGCCCAGCTTCAGGATTTTAGCGATACTGCAGCGGCAGTCTCTCAGCTCGATTTGGTTGTTAGTGTCGATACTTCAGTAGCCCATCTGGCCGGGGCGCAAGGCAAGCCCGTTTGGACCGTGCTGAGCTACCATGCCGACTGGCGCTGGCTGCAGGAGCGGTCGGATTCGCCTTGGTATCCCACGATGCGCCTGTTTCGCCAAGCAGAGCCTGGTAACTGGGTAGCTGCGATACGACAGGTCGCTCGGGCATTATCTGAGGAGCTTTAAGCTTGTCAGGTGCCTGGAGCCGTCTCACGCCGACCACAGCCAGGGCAGGGCGTCGCGCTGCTGGGCCTCAAAAGCAGCAATCTTCTCTTCATACTGAAGCGTCAGACTGATATCGTCTAGACCTTCGAGCAAGCAGTGCTTGCGAAACTCGTCTACCTCGAAGGCAATTGTCTCCCCGTCGCTGCGGGTGATGGTTTGAGTCGCTAGATTGACGCTTAGGGTCGCTGTCTGTGGGTTGCGGGCATCGGCCATCAGCGCATCCACCCGCACTCGAGGCAGCACGACCGGCAAGATACCGTTCTTGAAGCAATTATTAAAGAAAATATCGGCAAAGCTCGGGGCCACAATACAGCGGATGCCGAAATCGAGCAGCGCCCAGGGAGCGTGCTCGCGCGACGAACCGCAACCAAAATTGTCACCTGCAATCAGAATCTGCGCGTCGCGATAGGGAGGTTGGTTCAGCACAAAATCGGCAATTTCGGTGCCGTCGGGCAAAAAACGCATCTCCTCGAACAACACAGCCCCCAAACCCGTGCGCTTGATAGTCTTGAGGTGTTGCTTGGGGATAATCATGTCCGTATCGACATTTAGAATCGGCAGCGGTGCTGCGATTCCGCTCAGCGTTCTAAATTTATCCATTTGGTCTCTCCCTCAATCAACCAATTCTCGAACGTCAGCAAGCTTGCCAGTGACCGCCGCCGCTGCTGCCATCGCTGGGCTCACCAGATGGGTGCGGCCGCCTCGCCCTTGGCGGCCTTCAAAGTTGCGATTCGAAGTCGAGGCGCAGCGCTCGCCCGCTTCGAGGCGATCGGCATTCATAGCTAGGCACATCGAGCAGCCCGGCTCGCGCCAATCGAAGCCGGCTTCTTTGAAGATGCGGTCGAGACCTTCCTTTTCGGCCTGCGCTTTGACCAAGCCCGAGCCGGGCACGATCATGGCATAAACGCTGTCGGCAACCTTGCGGCCCTTAGCGACTGCGGCGACGGCCCGCAGATCTTCGATGCGACCGTTGGTGCAAGAGCCGATAAAGACTTTATCGACGGCAACATCCGCGAGTTTCTCGCCCGGTTGCAGGCCCATGTACTCCAGGGAGCGGGCGATCGCTTGCTGGCGGCTGGTTTCGGTAAAGTCTCCCGGATGGGGAATCGTACCCGTAATCGGGGAAACGTCTTGGGGGCTGGTTCCCCAGGTCACCTGCGGGGCGATGTCCGCAGCCTGCAGAACCACCTCGCGATCGTACTGGGCATCGGGGTCGGAGGGCAGCGATTGCCAGTAGGCCACGGCTCGCTCCCAATGTTCGCTTGGGGGAGCCAGGGATAGCCCTTTGAGGTAGGCAAAAGTCGTCGCATCGGGTGCAATGAGTCCGGCGCGGGCCCCAGCTTCGATGGACATATTGCAGACGGTCATGCGGCCTTCCATGCTCAGGCTGCGAATGGCATCGCCGGCGTATTCAATGGTGTGACCGGTGCCGCCAGCGGTGCCAATTTTGCCAATGATGGCCAGAATGATGTCTTTGGCCGTCACACCGAAAGGCAGCGCGCCCTCAACAGTGACGCGCATGTTTTTGGGTTTCTTGGCCTGCAGGGTTTGGGTCGCCAGCACGTGCTCGACTTCAGAAGTGCCGATGCCGAAGGCCAGCGCCCCAAAAGCCCCGTGGGTCGAGGTGTGGCTGTCGCCGCAGACAATGGTCATGCCCGGCTGGGTCAGGCCCTGCTCGGGGCCGATAATGTGGACGATACCCTGGCGCGGGTCGCTCATCTTGAAAATCGGGATGCCAAACTCGGTGGCATTGCGCTCGAGGGTCTCGACCTGCAGGCGACTCTCCGGATCGGCAATGCCGGCGGAGCGATCGTTCGTCGGCACGTTGTGGTCGGGGACAGCCAGGGCAAACTGGGGGCGACGGGGCGCGCGATCGCTCGAGCGCAGTCCGGCAAAGGCTTGAGGGCTCGTTACTTCGTGAATCAGATGGCGATCGATGTAGAGAATGCAGGTGCCGTCATCTTGCTGGTGGACGACATGACGCTGCCAGATTTTGTCGAAGAGGGTTTGCGGTGCGCTCATCTAGGTCTGCAATTCCCGAGGTTGCATCTCAAATTTTGATTGCCCTCCATTGTATCGGAGCTGACAAAATTGGGCTGATTGCGATCGCCATCTCGCGCCTACGAGCGGAATTTGGGGCGAGAAGACCCTGGGATCGAGTTTTCTCGGGAGGGGGCGACTGCAATGGCATGCGAGCAGAACGTCCCACTATTGGTTGTATATTGGCGTTGAGGAACTGGGCACTCCCCTGAGTATTGTTGTTTTTTAACCCTAAAGCCACTTCAAATCTGCCCGTGAGTGTTCCGGACCCTGCAACGAGCTTCTACTTAATTATCTAGAAATTAAAGAGTCATATTTTATGGAAGTGCCTCGATTGCAGCCATCGACTCAGCAACCTAAACTCAAAACGGTGGGATTCCACGTAGGCCATGTCAGCCACTCTGTGGAGTCGTTAATTTATTTTATAGTCACAAATCCTGGCTGCCGAGTTTTGTTAATCGCACCGGGAATCGGCCAAGCTACTCACTCCGACCATCCTAAAGCCCTGAGACGGCTTCAAGATCTAGAGCGGTTGGAGGTAGTAGATCTGTCGGAAATTGCTGTGCCCGTCGATTATCTCTTCTTCAAGCCACACTCCGAAGCTGCCTCCCGCAGGTCTCTCCACCGCTGGCTCGATCTGGCCGATAAGGCCGTACTTCTCTATGGAGGCAGCCGCTACCAATCCTGGAAAACCTTTCTCAAGGACTACATTCGCAGTTTTCCCGCTTGCCTGAAAGCGCAAGCAATCCTGATACGGGAGTCTCCAGAAATTTTCAATCCCTTTCCCTTTATTCCCAGGGCGATCTATCAAAAAATCAATATTCACCCTCAATATATTCGTAAATCCTTAACCGGCGAACTTAACTTTTTTCTGCCCGCCCCACCTCCCGAGTCGCCCCGCCCCTACCGCTTTGTTTTCGTGGGCAACTACAATCCTCCCGAACGGCAGGCCGAGCTAGCTCGGATCGAGGCTTACTTTTCGGAGCTAGAAGGTACGCAATTCGTTCGTAACTACGAGCCCGGACAACACTTTCCCCCAGCCGACAAGACCCGGATCGTTTGGAACTCCTATGGCGATGGGGATAAAATCAGGGGCTTACCCGGCAACCATTATCGGTTAGCTCACGAAGAATCCGATTTCAGTATCTGCCCCCTGGGTTGGGGGCGCAGTTGGACCCATCGGACCGTCGAGAGCCTTCTTAGGGGGGCAATCCCCATTCTGGAGGACATCTCGCGCTACAATTTGGGCCTTGAGGATGAAAAAAATTGCCTTGAAGTGCGCGATGGAGATTGGCTGGCGGCCATTCAACGCGCCTGTCTCAAGACACCTGCAGAGATCGTCACTATGCGGCGCAATTTGATTCCGCTGCGGACCGTTCTTCTTCCAGATAATATGGGTCGCTTTCTCGTCGATCGCCTTCCCTAATCGAGAAATAGTTGGCCTTGTAGGTAATCCTGGAGTGCCTTCACTTCCAAGGGCTTGGCTTGCAGCGCGCGAATGGCCGCCACTGTAGCTTTCGCACCGGCAATGGTGGTGACAGTAGGAACTTTATAGGCAATAGCAGCGCGCCGGATCTGGCGGCCGTCGGTAAAGGCGCTCTGGCCGGTGGGCGTGTTGACAATGAGCTGAATTTGGCTGTTTTTGATGGCATCGAGCACGTGAGGGCGGCCTTGGTGGACTTTTAGGACCAAATCGACTTCTAGTGCTTCAGCACGCAGTAGATTGCAGGTACCTTCGGTCGCCATAATCTTAAATCCCAAATCGATAAAGTCTCGCACTACCGGCACGAGGGCCGCTTTGTCGCGATCGCTTGTCGAGACGAACACGCAGCCGGCCAGGGGCAGGCGCTGCCCGGCAGCAAGCTCGGCTTTGGCATAGGCCGGGCCGAACTGGCGATCGATACCCATCACTTCGCCAGTAGAGCGCATTTCTGGCCCCAAAATCGTGTCGGTCCCAAGAAATTTCTCAAAGGGCAGCACCGCTTCTTTGACCGCCACGTGGGCAGGAACGATCTCGGCCGCGATGCCCAGCTCTGGTAGAGTCTTGCCCGACATGACGCGAGCGGCTACCTTGGCTAAGGGCACACCCGTTGCCTTGGCGACAAATGGCACCGTTCGGGAGGCGCGCGGGTTAGCCTCGAGCACGTAGACAGCCTCGCCTTGCAGAGCGTATTGAACGTTCATCAGCCCGACAACATTGAGGGCGCGGGCAAGCTTGTGGGTGGCGCTGCGAATCGCGGCAAGGACGGTCGGGCTAAGTGTCGTTGTCGGTAGCGAGCAGGCCGAATCGCCAGAATGAATGCCAGCTTGTTCGATGTGCTCCATGATGCCGCCGATGGCCACGTTGCCCTCTCGATCGGCAATGGCATCGACGTCAATCTCGATGGCATTTTCAAGGAATTTATCCACCAAAATCGGGCGACCGGGCTCGACTTCGACAGCCTGAGCCATGTAGCGCTCGAGTTCGGTGTCGCTGTAGACAATCTCCATCGCCCGCCCCCCCAGAACGTAAGAAGGCCGCACCACGACGGGGTAGCCAATTTTGGCGGCCACTGCCAGGGCTTCTGCGGTGCTGCGGGCAATGCCGTTGGGGGGCTGGGCAATGTCAAGCTCGTGCAAAATCTGCTCGAAGCGCTCGCGATCTTCGGCGGTATCAATTGCATCTGGGGAGGTCCCCCAGATTTGGATGGCATCATCGGCGCGCGCGCTCAGGTAAGCCTGCAAAGGAACGGCTAATTTCAAGGGCGTTTGGCCGCCAAACTGAATGATGATGCCCTGGGGGGTTTCTGCTTCGAGGATGTTGACAACGTCCTCGCGGGTCAGAGGTTCGAAGTAAAGGCGATCGCTGGTGTCGTAATCTGTTGAGACCGTCTCGGGATTGGAATTAATCATGATGGTCTCAAAGCCTTCTGCTTGCAGAGCAAAAGATGCGTGGCAGCAGCAGTAATCAAACTCAATGCCTTGGCCGATACGGTTGGGGCCGCCACCCAGGATGGCCACTTTTGGTTTGTCCGAAGGAGCGACCTCCGATTCGCCGGTTTCGTAGGTCGAATAATAATAAGGCGTGAGGGCTGCAAACTCCGCCGCACAGGTATCGACCATCTTATAAACAGGAAAAATACCCAGCTCGCGGCGACGCTGCTCGACAATTTGCTCGGTAGTTTTGGTGGCAAAGGCAATTTGGCGATCGCTAAAGCCTTGTTGCTTGATCTCGCGTAGTTTTTCGGTCGAAATCGCTTCTAGGGCGGTGCGCTTGAGGTATTTGCTGGTTGCAAATAACTCGGCAAACTTGTCTAGAAACCAAGGATCGATGCCCGTGAGTTGGTAGATTTCTGTAACGCTGAGGCCGAGTTGGAAGGCTTGCTCGATAGTAAAAATGCGCTCGGAGTTAGGCCGACGCAAATCGGCTTGCACCCGAGTGAGGGTGGGCAGGCGCTCGGCGCGATCGCAGCCCCAGCCCGCACGGCCCGTTTCGAGCGATCGCAGCGCCTTTTGAAAGGATTCGCAAAAAGTTCGGCCGATGGCCATCGCTTCACCAACGGATTTCATCTGCGTGGTGAGGGTTGCTTCGCTGCCTGGGAATTTTTCAAAGGCAAAGCGGGGTACCTTGGTCACAACATAATCAATTGTCGGCTCGAAAGATGCTGGGGTCTTTTTCGTGATGTCATTGGGGATTTCATCAAGGGTGTATCCGACGGCCAGCTTGGCAGCAAATTTCGCGATGGGGAATCCCGTTGCCTTCGAGGCCAGAGCCGAAGAGCGCGAGACGCGCGGATTCATTTCAATGACAATGACATCACCGTCGGTCGGAGAAACGGCAAATTGAATATTGGAGCCGCCGGTTTCGACGCCTACCTCACGAATAATTTTTTTGGCGTAATCTCGCAGGCGCTGGTATTCTTTGTCGGTAAGGGTTTGGGCGGGGGCAACGGTAATCGAATCACCCGTGTGAATGCCCATCGGGTCGATATTCTCAATCGAGCAGACAATCACCACATTGTCAGCCAGGTCGCGCATGACCTCTAATTCGAATTCCTTCCAACCTATGAGCGACTTCTCGATGAGAATTTGCGAAACTGGGCTAGCTTCGAGCCCAGACTGGGCGATCCGCTCGAACTCTTCTTGGTTGTAGGCAATGCCGCCGCCGCTACCCCCGAGGGTAAAAGCTGGGCGTACGATTAGGGGGTAAGTGCCAATTTCGGCGGCAATTTCTCGCGCTCCTGCGAAAGTACTGGCGATGCCCGAGGGACAAACCTTGACGCCGATGCGCTCCATTGCTTCTTTGAAAAGTAAGCGGTCTTCTGCCATCTCAATCGCCGGTAGCTTGGCCCCAATCAACTCGACGTTATAGCGATCGAGAACGCCACTTTTTGCCAAGTTGACCGTGATATTGAGCGCCGTTTGGCCGCCCATCGTTGGCAGCAAGGCATCGGGGCGCTCTTTGGCAATAATTTTCTCGACAATTTCTGGTGTTAAGGGCTCGATATAGGTTCGTTCGGCTAGCTGCGGATCGGTCATGATCGTCGCTGGGTTGGAGTTGACCAGCACGACCTCGTAGCCTTCTTCGCGCAGTGCTTTGCAGGCTTGGGTGCCCGAATAATCAAATTCGCAGGCTTGGCCGATAACGATCGGTCCGGAGCCGAGAAGCAATATTTTCCGCAGGTCTTCGCGACGGGGCATTGGGGCAAGAGTGATAAATCCCACCCATTTTAGCTGCTCGGATAGGCCTCGCGGCCAGTCCGATCTAGCGCCGAGTGCGTGCGTTCTACGAAGATATCTTGCAGATTGCTGCGAGATACCTCGTTACAATCGCACAAATGAGTTCAAAAGCAGCAGGCCCACAAGCGCTTTGCAACCAGACGCATCCGACTATGACCCTAGCAATTGACTTTGGCACGAGCAACACCGTAGTAGCCCACAAAACTGGCGCCACAGATGAGGTGCTAACCCTTCCGGGCCTCTCGCAACCTGCCGGCCCGCCTTTGATACCCTCACTGATCTACGTTGAAGATGCCGCAAGCAACCGCGTCGCTGTCGGCCAGCAAGTGCGCGATCGCCACCCAGTCGACGATTTGCGCTTTTTTCGGACCTTCAAGCGCGGCATCGGCGCTGAAATGCAGGGCTTTTTGCCCGATCTCGACGGGACGCGGATCTCCTTCGAGCGCCTCGGAGAATGGTTTCTCAATGCCACAATTGCTGCCGCTCGCGCCCGAGTTGCAGGTGCTGCCGACTCCTTGATCTTGACCGTACCCGTCGATAGCTTCGAGATTTATCGGCAATGGCTGGTCGAGGCTTGCGCGGGCAGCTTGCCCGTGCCGCGGGTACGCTTGCTCGACGAGCCCACTGCTGCTGCCTTGGGCTATGGCATTGCCGGTCGCTCGCGGGTTTTGACGCTTGACTTTGGTGGCGGCACGCTAGATCTCTCGCTGGTGCAGCTCGATTTAGCCCCAGCCGACCGCCAGCAGTTGGGTTTCATTCTTAAGTGGGGCACAAAGCTATTTGGGGAAACCTCTAGTCAAAAACCTCGCCTAGCCAAGGTTCTGGCCAAAACTGGCACAAATTTAGGTGGCAGTGATATCGATAGCTGGCTTGCCGAGCGCATCGCTCGCGATCGCGGCTGGGTGCCAACGCCCGCCCTCTTACAGGCAGCAGAGCGCCTGAAGATTCAGCTCACTGACACCGAGGCTGCCGAATTGACCTTTGCCAGCGGCGATGCGACGGAGCCCACTGCAATTGCTCTCGAGCGAGCCACCTTCGAGGCGATACTTCGAGAGCGCGGTTTTTTCGATCGACTCGACGATCTGATGCAGCGCGTGCTCCAGGACGGTCGGCGGGCAGGCATCGATCCGGCGACTCTCGATGCGGTCCTACTGGTGGGGGGGACCGCTCAAATTCCCGCAGTACGAACCTGGCTCGAAGGGTACTTTCCGCCCGAGAAGATTCGCTGCGACAAGCCCTTCACCGCCGTGGCCCTCGGCGCGCTGTTTGTCGGCGACGACCGGGTCGAGTTGGAAGACTTCCTCTTCCACAGCTATGGCGTGCGCTACTGGAATAGCCGCGACAACTGCCATAGTTGGCAGCCGATTATTAATGCTGGCCAGCCCTATCCGACTCGCGAGCCGACCGAGCTGGTTTTGGGAGCATCTTTATCCGGTCAGCCGAGTATCGAGCTGGTCATTGGCGAGCTTGGCGAAGCGAGTGCCGGTCGGACAGAGGTTGTCTTCGAGGGCGATCGCCTGGTGACGCGCGAAATCGCGGGTAGCGAGGCGGCAGTCAAGCCCCTCAATGACAACGACACGGCCAAGACCATTGCCGTCCTCGACCCGCCGGGCGAACCGGGCCGAGATCGTATCAAAGTTCTCTTTCGGGTTGACGAGCGCCGTCAGTTGCGCATCACTGTTGAGGATCTGCTCGCACAGCGCAGGCTACTAACCGACCGTGTCGTCGTCGAACTCAGCTAGATGGGAGGCTAACCCCGCGAAGAACGAGCGGTATTTTCGAGGGCTTCTTCGTCTCCGATTGCTCCTTGCACGACGCGCACCCCGAGCATTCGGCACGCAAAATCCAGACCGCGATCGCTTGCCGCAATTCCTTCAACGAACCCGCGCGTCAACGCGTAGCTGATGGCAGCAATGGGCGCAAATAGGAGAACGAGGCGGTCGAATTCTTCCTGCGTTATTTTTGCCATGGCCCTTTACACCTTATTTTTTCTCGACGCATTCGCTTGATAATCCGCACAGCTAGAGCGGTGGGACCCTGCGACGTAACGGCCGCCAGCAGACTGAAGCCTGCCAGCAGAGAGGTCGCGTCTCTGGAGGTATTGGCTGCCACAAACCTCGTGGCGCCCGGCCCTCGCTTTAGCTGTCCTTAAGATATTGCGGGCCGCATCGACACCACGCTGCAATTCACCCCCAGGGGGTAATTTTGAGTGGCGTCGGAAAGAATGCTCTAGGAGCTGAGCCCGCGCAGTCGTGCCCTGGCTTTGAGAGCCTCCGAACTGCAAAGGCAATCGTCACGCCAATGCAGTCACCCTGCTTCGCAGCCTGTTGTTACCCGCTGCCCTGAGCGGCCAGAGAGATTGACTGGCGAGGGAGTTGTCACAGGCCTAGCTCGATAGAGCCCCGTGAGCCACCCATCTGAATTGACTCGAACGTAAGTCCGGCGAGAGAGAGCATAGAAAAAACGCTGAAACCGCTGCTCTCGTGGAGCCAAACGATTTCAGCGACCAATAAAAATGCTTGACTTCGACCTCACCTAGCTCTTCTGCAACGCTGATGACTTTCTCCCACGCGCGCTCGATGCCCTAGAAAGCCACTCAGAGAAGAGCGAAGCCCTTTTGTTTGGGGCCAACAGAAGAGATGAAAGGAGTTGAGTCAGAAAAGATTTCACCTGCTAGTTTCTGCGATAGCGCGCGCCCGGTAGCTGGGTTACTAACCCCAGAAGTTCTAGCTGCACGATCGCCGCCGAAACCTGCCCGGCTGGCATTCGCGCCCGAGTCGTAATTTGCTCGAAAGATGTTTCCGTCGGCGAGATCGCCGCCAAAATATCGGCTAGTTCGGTATTGAGGCCAGCATCAAGGCCAGTATCGAGGCCCGAGGATGGGACTTCTGGCTCGGATGAGGGTAGATCTAAGGGCAAATCGAGCTGAGGCATGGTCCCTAACAGCTCGAGGAGATGGCCCTCGCCCAAAATGGCATGGGCACCGCAAGAGAGTAGCCCCAAACAACCCATAGCGGCTTCTTCATCGAGGCAGCCGGGGACGACATAGACATCGCGGCCGAACTCATTGGCATGGCGCGCCGTGATTAGCGCGCCCGATCGCGTCGGGGCTTCGACAACGATAGTCGCCCGCGCGAGCCCGGCGATAATGCGATTGCGGGCGGGGAACGACGTGCGACTCGGAGCGGTGCCTGCCGGATATTCGCTAAAGATTGCCCCCCGAGCCTGAATTTCTCGGTAGAGCTCCTCGTGATGGCTTGGGTAAACGACATCGACTCCCGTGCCCAAGACGGCAATCGTGCGCCCCCCAGCTGCGAGCGCGCTGCGATGGGCTTCGCCATCAATACCGGCAGCCATACCCGAAATCACCGTGAAGCCATTCTGGACTAGTGCAGTCGCCAGGCGGCGCGCCCAGCGCCTGCCGTAGCTGCTGGGGCGGCGCGTCCCAACGATAGCAATGGTCGGTGTTGTGCCCGAAGACTCGGCCGGGTCGATCGCGCCGCGGTAGTGCAGCAGCGGTGGCGGGCTGGGAATCTCCGCTAACAGTCGGGGATATTCGGCATCGGCGGGGGTCCAAAACTGGGGGTTGCGCGCCGCGTAGTCCGCCAGCAGGGCTGCTGGGTCGAGGCGCGAGCGGGCGGCTACTAGATTCTCGGCAACGACAGGCCCGACCCCGGCAACAGCGCAGATTTGCGCCGGTGGGGCCTGCCAAGCGGCCGCCAGAGAACCAAAATGCTCGTGCAGTCGTTTGAGGGAGACCGGACCGGCGCGCTCCACCTGCAGCCAAGCTAGCCAGTAGGCGCGATCGCCAGCAGATTTTTGTGAGTCGTTTGTAGGAGGCATGGAAGACCTTACCAGTTGGGCCGTTTTCGACAAATTGCCGGCTCGATTGAGGTGTTAGCCCCTTCGGCATTTAGCTTGCGTCTGAGGCTGACGAGATACTCTTCGATAGCAATGCGCAGAGCCTCAGCCAGGGCTGCTTTATAAGCTCTATCTTTGAGACGCTCTTCTTCTTCAGGATCGGTTAGAAAGCTAATTTCAACCAGGGCTGCAGCCGTTCCTTCTGCATGTTCTTCCGGGCGAAGCACAAAAATATTGAGCCCGACTTCTTCGGTGTCTCTAACACCTCTGTCTGCTAAGTTTGTGACTCTAAGAACGTGTTTCTGTATGGCGTTCGCCAGAGCAATCGACTCTGGAGAAGCACTGGTATGATGAATTGTTTCTGTCCCTTGGGTAGTCTCGTCTAGAAAGCCATTGAAGTGAATCGAGACAAAGGCTGCTGCCCGCAAATATTTAGCCAAGTTTGCCCGAGCCCATAACCCCAAATTTGTATCTGTCGAACGGGTCAGGAAAACACTGTATCCTCGCCGAGAAAGGGCGCTTGCTGTCGCGCGGCCGATCTCGAGGGTGAGATCTTTTTCAAGCAGCTCTTTCCCGCTGGCGTTGTTTGCAGAAGAGCGAGCGATCGTGCGGTTACCCCCATGGCCGGGATCGATGACTACCGTCCACGGGCAGAGAACCGATGACGCCTTGCGGGTGACGAGTGGCACTTTCGGCTCGGCGATTATCGGGCCTTTCGCCTCTTGGGCGCGCGCATCTGTGTTATTTTGCTCGGTTTCTATAATTTCCTGAGAATCTCTCGAGCTGCAGCCAAAGGCAATCGCGCCCATACACAGAAAAATGACTATACGGTAGAAGCACTGCATTACGGTTATTGATGTGGGCCGTCGGAGCCCCAAACAGGAAAATTGCCCCCATCGGGCACGGCTTGCTAAGGCCAAGCGAAATCGCGAGGTGCCCCAAGCATTCTGCCGGAAATCCGGGCGCGCGAAGCTGCCATGCAGAAAAAGCAGCGGAGAAACTCAATCATAAGGCGCATGCCACGGCGCGCTCCGTGGCTTTAACCCTCGAGAGTGACCTACCAACCCCAGGTGCCGGGGCCACCTTTGAAGGGGCCAACAATATCGCGGGTAATCCAACCCCCATAAAAATCCCCTGCTTGCGCTTGCACGCGCTCGTCGTCGAGATAGCAAGCGTCCAGACGCGAGGGATAAAAGGCCAGATGCCCGACAATTTCGGCAAAGGCAGCTGTCGGTGCTGGATAGTCCCAGGCCACATCTGGCTCGAGGCGATCGCCGACCTGCAGCGTGTAGTAGCGCGCCTGTCCTTTCCACTCGCAAAAGGTGCGCCGTCCGGGACCGACCGTCAGATAATCCATCCGGATGTCGCCAGCCGGAATGTAGTAGACCGGCGGGTGGCTGGTCTCGAGCACCCGCAGCGCGGCGGTGCTATCGGCGATGGCAACCGCGTTGAAAATGATGCGAACGCGACGAGTCGAGGCTTCCAAGCGGGGCGGTCGGGGATAATCCCAAACTGATTCTTGTCCCGGGCCGGGTTCGATGCGCTCTCGTTTGCCAGAAAACATGCTCGCTTTGATACCTATGGGGTTTTCAGAGTCCAGCTTAAAGGGTTCGCCTGCAGCACTGCGCCTGCCGGCAGCAAGCAGCCCGAACGGGCTAGGAGATTGGTTTTGTGACGATGTCTCCATAGTGACTTCGCTTTGTGTCTGTTTTGTGTAACCCCCCTGAGGTTGACAGGTGCTAGTATCCTTGGGTTATGAATATTCACTAAACGCTGAAGGTGATAGCGGAGATGCTGCGCGGCACGTTCCCCTCCTTTCGATTCGTACTGGCAACTGCTGCCGGGGTCGTCACCTGGTCGAGTACCGGAGCGCCCTCTCTAGCAGAGGCAGTTTCTAGCAGAGTTGTTGATTTCGATTTAGCGCGTCGGGAAGTCACGATCGACGCTGGCAGCAGTGCGGGCGTCAGCGTCGGAGATCGCGGCACGGTCGTTCTTCCCGCCCCTCCCGGCGATACTCGTGTGGGGATGACTGCTGCTGTTGCGGTCCTGCGGGTAACCCCAGATTTTGCCATCGTCGAAGTTCGCGAATCAGAGCGTGCCCTGAAGACCATCGTGCGGGGCCTCACCGTCACGATTGATACTCAGACTGGCGCCGAGATTGAGGCCGACTCCGCCCCTCCCTTGCCGGCAGTCAGCGCTGGAGCACCCCAGTCCCTACGGTGCCCCCCGCAAAGCCTTCCCGAAACCGCTACGTCAGATTTGCCAGCAGACTACCTCGAAGCCTATGCTGCGGCGCGCACTCAGCCTTCGCCACAGACCTACTACACTTTTGCGAAAACCCTAATCGACTACGAGCTAGCAGACGAAGCGCTACTCTGGCTTGAGGAAACCGAGCGTTGCTTCCCAGAGACGCGGTCGATCGGCCAACTCTACAGAGCGGTCGCGCTCATCCAGCAAGATCGCCTAATCGAGGCCGAGGCGGCCCTCAGCAGAGCCGACCGCACCACCAGCGGTCCCGTTTTTACTGAGGTCGAAGGCTATCTCCTGACCCAGAAAGGCGACTGGGAGCAAGCAATCGCACTTCTAGAAGATGAGTCTTCGGATGTCAACGTCAGCAACTTTTTAATCGCCCAGTACTGCAGCAACCCTCCCGAGCTCGAGCGCAAAAGTGATGTTCCGCCGACGCCTTGTCCGTTTGGCAGTGCCTCAGCAAGCGCTGCCGAACCCACCGACGAGGGCCGCGAGGAGCTAGAGCGGCTGCTGGTGCAGGTCAGCAGCGAACCTACAGAAAATGCTCATCTGCTCAATACGCTTGGCTTTCTTGCGCTGCAGACCGAGAATTACGATCTCGCCTACGAGAGCTACACGCAGTTGGTGGAGCTAGTTGAGGATCGCGACTTTGCCTCGCCAGGCACGATCGCGCTCAAAGACAATGCCGATACCTACACCAGAAACTACGACCAAAACTACGAATTCTTGGAGCAGCGACAGCAGAATTTAGCTCTGCTGCGCTCCGGGCGGCGATCGATTGCGGCTGTTTCGACCGTCGCAGCTGTGGCCAATGTGGCCGGCCGTCGCGGCGGCAGGGTTTCTACCCAGAGCTTAGTTGGGACTGGTTTATTTGCATTATTCAGAGTTTTGGGTGCCAACCGAGAATCCAAACGCCTCAAAAAAGAGCGGATAGCCTTGCTCGATACCGTGCGGCAGACCTTCTTAGCAGACGTGACCTTAGTAACGGCCCAACCCGATCTCGATCCCGCGCGCCTACTTCGAGGCAACGATGTAGTCGGCGGCGATTTACCGACTGCCGACCGCCCGGCAACGCCCGATTTCTCGCAGAGTAACTCCTAGCAACCGGCGCGATTGCTGAAATTTCTCAAAAACTTCCAACGGACGAACCCATGGAGCAACCGTTGCAGCCAGGTACGCAGGTGTCCGGCTACGAAATTCAAGAGTTTGTGGGCCAAGGGACTTTCTCGCGGGTCTATGCGGTCCGGGATCTCCAAAATGAGAACCAGCCGCAGCGGGCCCTGCTCGAATCAATCTTGCACGGAGATGCCCAAGAGCGGCAGTTGCGGCAGCGGACCTTTCAGCGAGCCGCCGAGGTCCTCGAGAAAGTCAGCGATCCGGCTATCCCCAAGATTTACCACTTCTTTCAAGAGCGCGACAGCTTCTACATCGTCCAGGAGCTGGTTGCAGGTTGGGATTATGGCCGGTGCATCAGTGGCGAAAAGCCGCCGCTGTCTGCTGATGAGGTCGAGCGCGTGCTGTGGGAGACTCTATCCGGGCTCGCTCAGCTCCACGACGCCAAGATCGTGCATCGAGATATCAAGCCGAGCAATCTACTGCGCCGGGATGCCGATGGCTCGACGGTCATCGTGGATTTTGGCTCTGCTTGCGATTTGAGCCGACTGGCAATTGCGGCTACCCAAATGCCCGGCGTCACCCACAAAGCCGGCCACACCCAAATCTACACGCCAGGCTACGCTCACCCCGATCAGCGGGAGGGGTTGGTCGCCGCAACGCCGCAGTGGGATTTGTATGCCTTGGCTAAAACAATTGTCGCCCTGTGCTTGGGAAGCGACCCCCCCTGGCAGCAACCTTGGGCGGTTGAAGGATTGGGATTGAGCCTCAGAGCCCAACGTCTCTTGCAGGAGATGCTGAAGATTCAGGAGTGTCGTTTGCTCGATGCCCGCGACGCCCTATCCGAGCGATCGCTGGTTTTGCCAGACACTGCCGCGCTCCAGAGCGAAGCAGTCCCTCGAAAGAGACAACCCGGGTTTCAATTCAAGCGCTGGCATCGCTGGGTAGCTGTTTTTGCGGGTGCGAGCTTTCTGTCGGCGGCGGCAACGGCTGGTGTTTTGTATGCCGCCCGACGAAATCCACAAACGACCGCAAGGGCCAGCGACCGCTGCCCTACTTATGTCGAGGCAGGAGCCGATGTTACCGAGCCGACCCGCGGATTTGCCGCGCGGTTTCAATACCCAGAGACAGCGCTTCCCGGTAGTTCTGTGTTAGAGATCCATCGCAACGGGAAACTTCTGGCCCGAGCGAATGACGACCGGGAATTGGGCTTCATTCAAGTCGAATCTCTAACCAACGGCACGAATTTCCCGGCTGGGAAATATCAGCTCAAGCTTTTCGTTCCCAGTAGCATCCCCTACGAAGAGGAGGTGACCCTCGATACCGATTCTTCAGTCATATACTTGGGTCGCTCGCAACCTCTCGAACAGACCTGTAGCAATCTCTGAAGGTTTGGGTGTCGTTCTCGAGCGGTCGGAAGCACTATCGAGAAGCGCGGGTTTCGAGCACAAGCATCGGTATCGAAGCAGAACGGCAAATCTAGAGACTCTTGGAGGTGAATCGGGTGAGCAGAAATGATGAATTTGAAACCCTAGGCAGCCAGCAATCGCAGCGCCAGGCACCAGGTAAGCAGCAACAGGCCCTGCCCCAACAACAGCAGCGCCGCTCGACACCTGCCCGAGATTTCTCCATTGAGTCTCGCGACGACGGTTTTGACACCGTCCCGGCCGAAACCATCAACTGGTGGCTGCCGGTGCTCCTGGGGAGCAGTCTCGGCGTCCTCGCCACGATCGCCATTGGCACCCGGATCTTGCCGCAAGCGCGACCCGCTGCCAGCTCCTCCGATCCCAGTGCGGCTATCACTGCTGCCGTCCCGCCAGCTGCTGCTTCTGAGAGCGAGCTACTGCTCGAGCAGGCAGCGCTGCTTGCCGAGAATGGCAACCTCGATGGAGCCATCGACATTGCCAACTCGATCCCCGCCGGCTCGGCGACCCACACCGAAGCCCAGCAGCAAGTCGCGACCTGGCAGGGGGCGATCGCGACAAGAACTCAAGACGCCGAACTCGCCCGCACCCAAGCCCAAGCGGCCGAAGCCCAGCTCCAACAAGAACTGGCCACCGCTCGCGCCGAACTCGCCGAGGCCCGCCGCCAACAAGAACTCGCTACTGCCCGTGCCGAGGCCATTGCAGCCCAACGCCAGCAGGAATCCACTCGCCGCCCCCAAGGGACAGTCGATGCTGCCACTGCCCGCCGCCAACAGCAAGAACTTGCCGCCGCCCGCGCCGAAGCGGCTGCCGCTCGCCGCCAACAGGAGCTTGCAACAACTCGCGCTCGGGCCCTCGAAGCCCAGCGCCAGCAAGAACTCGCCGCCGCCCGTGCCGAAGCGGCTGCCGCTCGCCGCCAACAGGAGCTAGCCGCAACCCGCGCCGAAGCCGCCGAAGCCCAACGCCAACAAGAACTCGCCGCCGCCCGTGCCGAAGCGCTCGAGGCCCAACGCCAACAAGAACTGGCAGCAACTCGTGCTGAGGCGGCCGAAGCCCAGCGCCAGCGAGAACTCGCCCGAACTCAGACCCGGCAGCGATCGCTGGGTAGCCCGAACGAAGCTCCTGCCCCCGCTCGAGCCCAGCAACCGACAGCAAGTAGCCGCACTACCGCAACCGATCCTTTTCTGGCGGTGAACATTCCCCGCACGAGCGCGCCAGCGGCGACCATTCCTCCCGCACAGGTCGCGCGCGCGAGTTCGGGCGACAGCTTTGGATTTCGCAATGTGGTCGTTCGCTCTTCAACGGTGGCCATCGAGCTGCGGGACAACGTGGATGAAGATGGCGACTTTATTACCCTGAGAGTCAACGGCCGTGACTACGCTACAAACCTGCTGATTCGCAATAGCGGCAAGACGATTCTCGTTCCCCTCGAGCCCGGTCAAAACCGCGTTGAAATTGTTGGCGTCAAAGACGGCCAGGGCGGGATTACCTTAGAAGCAAACGTGGCCGGCATCGGCAATGTCAACAGTCGTCCCATCCCGGAAGGCTCCACTGCCGCTTTTACAATCACCCGCGAACAGTAACGGCACAATAATGGCGAAATTGCCGATCGCTCTTTTGTAAGGTCTTCCTTGTGCCCCATGCTTCTTTGCCTGAAGGATTCACAGCAAGCTTGGAAACTGCAGCCCGATCGGGTTTACACGCTCGGGCGCAATCCAGATCGCGATATTCGCCTGGATATGCCGGGTGTCTCGCGGATCCATGCCGAGCTGTTTTGGAATGGGGCGTCTTGGTGCTTGCGAGACTGCCAGAGTACTCTCGGAACCTACGTGGGCGATCGCCGCATTCAAGAGGTAGCGCTGGATCCCGATCTCGAGTTTCGGCTGGGAGCCGACCCCGGCATCTGCTTGGAACTCAAGCCCGAAGCCGCCGTTGCCACCAGTGCGTTTTATCACCCCGCCCCGCCCCCGGCGCCGCCCTTTAGTTTGGCAGATTTTCGCGGGCACGCCGCCGTCAAGCAAACCCTCAGGCGATCTGCCGAGGCCATCCTCGATGCCAACCTGAACCAACCCCTGCAGGGCATTCTGCTGCAGGCTAGCAGCGGTCGAGGCAAGCGCTTTCTCTGCCGCTGCTTGACCGACCAGCTCGGTTGCGATCGCGAGTTGCCCTTTAATTTCATCAGCCGCGATCTCGCCGACGCCTACAATCTCGCCCAAGCCCGCAAGCTCATCCGCAAGTGGCTCAAAGAATGCGTCAAGCACGCACCGGCGATATTTTTGCTGCAGAACTTTGAGATTTTCTACGAGTATCTCGAGAAAGCGGAGACTCTCGGTGGCGAGAAGACCGGCCAGGCGACCTGGTGGATGCGACTGGTGTCTGGGATGGGCTTTACAGATCTGAGATCGGAAGCGGAAAAAGCCCGCAAGCTGCGCGAGCAGCTCGATGCCGATCTCGAGACCTATTGGCAGTGGAACCTGAGCCAGTCGTCGCCGATTATCATCGTGGCTTCGGTCGCCCATCTCGAGCGCCTGCCCCCCGAAGTCCGCAAGCCCGGGGCGATTTTTAGTTTCGTGCAATCGCTCCCCAAGCCCGACCTAGAGGGTCGCGTTGCCACCTTAGAAAAATTCTTGAGCGAAACCGGCACGCCGTTGAGTCGCGATCTCGATCTCGGCGTCCTCGCCAAGCAGCTCGGACGAATTGACGGCCACCGCATCCAACGGATCGTGCGCGATGCGGAGCGCCATCGCTACCAGGCTGGCGCGCCTTATCTACGGCCGCAAGATTTCGAGCCTTTTTTACCCGAGACCACCGAACGAATTTGGGGACATCTCGTTTTGCCGGCGTCTGTCTTGCAGCCCCTGCAGCAGCAAGCCGAACGGCTGCGAGAGTGGGATATCGCCGGCCAGGCAGCAGCGGCGCTACCGGAAAATGGCCTGCTGCTCTGGGGACCGGCCGGGACGGGCAAAACGACCGTTGCCCGATGCCTGGCAGAAGATGCCAATTGCGAGTTGGTTGCGGTGAGTGCGGGGAAAGTGAAAAGCCCCCTGCCCGGCCAGAGCGCTCGCAACCTTGGGGAGATTTTTGCCGAGGCCCGAGCGCGATCGCCGGCGGTGCTATTTTTCGACGATCTCGAAGCGGTGTTCCCCCGCCAAGAAGATGGCATTGTCGATTTGAGTGCCGCCGAGCTTGCCGACCGGTTCTTAACAGAAACTGACGATCGCGCCACAGCCGCCAACGGGGTGCTTTTGCTCGGGGCCACGCGAACCCCAGAACGGGTCGCCCCCGACGTTTTGGGGCGCTTGAGCCGCCGCATCGAGCTTGCGCTGCCCGACCGGGAGCAACGGGCGCAACTTCTGAGGGCTGCGGCGACCGCGCTCGAGGGAGTCACGGCGATCGCCCCGGATGTTGATTTTGACTATTACGCGCGACTCCTGATGGGCAAATCGGGCCGAGATATTGCCGCGATCGCCAAGCGCATTGCTGCCCAGGCGGCCGGGCAAGCACTCCTGAGAGACCGAGATTTTGCGGCGGTCTTGGCCCCCAAGGTTTCTGGGGAGCTTACGGGGGTGATTCTAGCCGAGCGCGAGCGGGGAGCCCTCACCACGGCAATCTCGCAATTTCTCAAAGCGATGGCCGACCCGCACTTGAGCCCGCCCCAAGGACTCTTACTTTCGGGGCCGCCCGGCACGGGCAAAACAGAAGTGGCGCGGGCGCTGGCGCGCCTGGGGGGAATTGCTTTCCAAGCCGTCGATCCGGCGAGCATTCGCGACAAGTTTGTTGGCGAGAGCACCCGCAAACTCAGCCGCGTCTTCGAGGAAGCGCGCCACAAGACGCCAATTGTCTTGTTTTTTGATGAAATCGACGCGCTTTTTCCCACTCGCGGTGAAGACAGCGCCCAACACGAAATCGAACTCGTCGATCAATTCCTCCAGGAAGTCGATGGCACCAAAACTACCAGCCGGGGCATTTTCGTTTTGGGGGCCACCAACCAACCCGAGCGCATTGATGGGGCCGTCCGCTCCCGCTTGGGCAAAACCATTACTATTGGCCTGCCCGAGCTGCCCGAGCGGGTGGAACTCCTCAAGCTATTTGTCGGCGAGCGGCCCGTCGTTCCCGATTTAGAGTGGGAAACCGCCGCACGCCTTCTCGTGGGCAAGTCCGGTCGCGCCATCCGGGCGCGGGTGGAAGAAGCCTACTATCACGCCCGCGAAGCCGACATTCCCTTGGGCCTAGATCATCTGCAAAAGGCAATTCTCGGCACGGGAAATGATGCTCCCGTTCCTGATTTAGTGCTTCCTCCAGCCATTATGGCGCGGGTCGAGACCCTGCTCGAGACTCTCGATAACCTCGCCCAAGCCATCAGTTTGGGGCTGCCTTTGCCGAGGGGCCTGCTGCTTGTCGGGCCGCCTGGCACGGGCAAAACCCAAGTCGCCCGCTACTTGGCCGCGCGGGTGGGCATTTATTTTCGCGCGATCGCCCCGAGCGATGTCAAAAGCCCCTACTCCGGCGGCAGCGTCAAGAAATTGCGGGATATCTTTGAAGACGCGCGCGATCGCTCGCCTTGTATTTTGTTTTTCGACGAACTCGATGCCCTTTTTCCCCGCCGCGAGGGCCAGCGTGGCCTCGATCTCGAAGCGACCAACGAGTTTTTGCAGCAGGTCGATGGCGCGGGCCAAGCAGCAGCCGGAATTTTTATTCTCGGGGCCACCAACCGCCCAGAAATTCTAGACGAAGCGGTCATTTCTCGCCTGCAGCAGGTCTTAGAAGTGCCGCTACCTGGCTTGCGCGAACGGCAAATCCTGCTTGCCAATGCCCTGGCCGAAAAGCAATGGGACCTTGAAGCCGATGTCGATCTCGGGGCAATCGCGCGCCTGCTGGCCGGCAAATCCGGACGAGACCTAGAGGGAATTCTAATGCGCTTGGGGCAAACCTACGGCCAGCGCGTCGGTTGGGAGGCCCAGCGCGTGGTTTTGAGCCGCCAAGATTTCGAGCGCACGCTGCTGCCGCCGGTGGAGTTCGATGCCTCGGCCTGGGACGAGTTGGTCCTCAGCTCGCAGCTGCAGGCGACGCTGCAAGGGGCAATCTCGCGCTTCGTTCGCTTTTATCGCGACCCCCTACCGGGTGTGACGCCGCCGCTGGGCCTGCTGCTTTATGGCCCCCCCGGCACGGGCAAAACTCAAATTGCCCGTATCTTGGCGCGGGCCTCGGGCTGCCGCTTCTTGGATATTCCCGTAGCGACAATGCGGTCTCCCTACAGTGGCGAAGCGGTCCAAAAGCTCGCGCAGGTCTTTACCCAGGCCCGGCGCGAGACCCCAGCGATTATTTTTATTGACGAAATTGAAGCCCTTTTTCCCCAGCGAGAAGAGGCCTCAGCACCAGGGGCGAGTGATTTGGTCGACCAACTTCTGCAGGAGCTCGACGGCGTCCGCAGCGAAACGACGGGGATTTTCCTGGTGGGCGCGACGAACTTTCCGGAGCGCATTGACGCGGCCCTGCGCTCCCGCCTCGGCAAAGAAATTGAAATTCCCCTGCCCCAACAGCCCGAGCGGGAGCAACTACTGCGCCTGTTTCTGAGCCCGTTTCCCGTTGCCCCCGAGTTTGACTGGACCCGCATCGGCCAACTCTTAACCGGCAAATCTGGCCGCGATATCCGGCAACTGGTAAGCGAGGTCGGCCAACTCGCCGGCGATCGCGAGCCCTTTGCAATTACAACCGAAGATTTTCTGGCGGCCCTACAACCGGCGAGAGCCCCCGGAGAGCTGACCTGGGACGATGTCATTCTGGCCCCAGCAATCAAGCAAGAACTGCAACGCCTCATCAAGCTAGCGAGCAATCACGCCAGCTTGCCCCCCGGCATCGATCCGCCCAAGGGCGCGCTGCTTTCGGGGCCGCCCGGCACGGGCAAAACCCAAGTAGCGCGGGTGATTGCGTCGATCTCGAATCTGTATTTCAAAAGCTACGCCCCAGGAGATATTCGCAGTAAATATGTCGGTCAAGCCGCGCAAAATTTGGCCGATATTTTCGATCGCGCCCGCCGCAACAGCCCGGCGGTGCTGTTTTTTGATGAGATTGAATCCCTCTTTCCCGAACGCGCTGCCCTCGAAGGGTCGGGAGCCGATCTGGAAAATCAAAACCTCGTCAACCAATTCTTACAAGAGGTAGATGGCGTTCGCGCCCGAGGCGGCTACGTTCTCGTTCTTGGGGCCACCAACCATCCCGAGCGCATCGACCGCGCCGCGCGATCGCGCCTGCAGCGCGAAATTGCCATTTCCCTGCCAGAGGCCGACCAGCGCCACGCGATCTTGCAAGCCAAGATTCATCCCGACTGGCACCTACAAGAAGATGTGGACCTGAGAGCCTATGCCGAAGCTCTGGCTGGCTACTCGGGACGGGATTTAACGACAGGAGTCGAAACGGCCGCCCAGCTTGCTTTTGACGAGTGGGAGACTGGCCCACTCGTCGTGCGCGACCGGCACTTTCGGCAAGCCTTTGCAGGCTGATGGCCTTGTGCTGCGGGTTCTCGAGCGAATCTCCTATTCGACACCCTCGATGCGGTCTTCGACTTCTTGGTAAATCTCCCGCAGGCGATCGAGGTTTTCCTCGCTGGTCTCCCAATAGCCGCGGCCGTTGGCCTCGAGTAGGGTGGTCACCATCTTACGGAAGGAGTTGGGGTTGAGGTTCATCAGGCGATCGCGCATGGCTTCGTCTTCGATGAAAGTCGCGTTGGCATCCTCGTAAACCCAGTTGTCTACCGCATCGGCAGTGGCCGACCAGCCCATGGTGTTGACCAGGCGCTTCGAGAGTTCGCGGACGCCTTCATAGCCGTGGCCGAGCATGCCTTCGTACCACTTCGGGTTTAAGAGTTTGGTGCGCGCGTCGAGGCGAACCGTCTCCGAAAGGGTCCGAACCTGGGCGTTGGCCGTGGTGGTATCGGCCATATAGGATGCGGGTTTTTTGCCGTCGCCCCGCAACTTTTGCACGACCTTGGTCGGATCCGAATCGTAATAGTGCGAGACGTCGCTGAGGCTAATCTCCGAAGAATCCAGATTTTGGAAAGTAACATCGGCGGTCTTCAAAGAAGACTCGAAGATCTGGCGGCTGGCATCCATCATGCCGGGATTGTCGGCCGAGAAGGCAAAGGATTTGCGCTTGAGGTACATCTCCTGCAGCTCGGCTTCTTCTTCCCAGGAGCTATTTTCAATGGCCAGGTTGATATTCGACGAATAGGATCCCGACGCGTTGGAGAATACCCGCGTGGCGGCTTGGCGCAGGTTAATGCCCATTTCTTCGGCTTGGGTCAGGGCGTGCTTGCGCACGAAGTTCATCTCCAGGGGCTCTTCGGCTTCGGCGGCCATCTTTACGCCCCGGTCGATGAGGGCCATCTGGTTGACGAACAAGTCGCGGAAAACCCCAGAGCAGTTGACCACCACATCGATGCGGGGGCGACCCAGCTCTGCGAGGGAAATCAGCTCGAGCTTGTTAACGCGGCCCAGGGCATCGGGCACCGGCTTGACGCCGATAAACCACAAAATCTGAGCCAGGGATTCGCCGTAGGTCTTGATGTTGTCGGTGCCCCAGAGCACGCAGGCAATGCTCTCGGGGAAAGCGCCGTCATTTTGGGCGGCGTGGCGCTCGAGCAGGCGATCGACGACGATCTTGGCTGACTGGACCGCTGCTGTCGTCGGAATTGCCTGGGGATCGAGGGCGTGAATGTTCTTGCCGGTGGGCAGCACGTTCGGGTTGCGAATCGGGTCGCCGCCGGGGCCAGGCAAAATGTACTCACCGTTGAGGCCCTGCAGCAGGCCTCCCAGCTCGTTGTCGGCGACGATTTGCTCCAAGCAAAATTGCATGTATTCGGCCAAGGGCGCGATCTTCTCGCGATCGACGTTGGTGTAGCCCAAATCGTGGAGCACTTCAAGCCAGGGCTCTTTTTTGCCGTTGCCGAATTTGAAGAAGTTCCCCAAACCCGCGCGCGTGATGCGGCCTTCTTCGTCAGCTTGGGCTTTGACTAGGGCGCTGGTGGCTTGGCGGACGCCCGCGGTGATGTCCTGTAGCAACTGCACGTCAGCGAGGACGCCCCGGTCGTTGTTGCGATAAATTTCTTCGATGTCGCGGCCGACACTCTCGGCAAGGGTGCGCGGCAAACCTTGGATGCCATCTTCTTCGCGATCGAGTGAGGCAATATTAACCAGCGTGGCGATCGCCTCGAGATCTGTCGGCGGCTTGCCGATGACGTGCAGGCCGCAGGGTAGCAGGCGCGAGGAAATTTCCATCAGCTGCTTGTAAACCAGGCCCACTAGGGTGTCGCGCTCTGCCGGGGCTAGGTCTTTGGCGTCGATTTCGGGGATGTCGATATCTTTATCGAGATTGGTGAGGCGCGCTTGGTCCATGATGGCGTTGACAATCTGGATGCCGCGACCGCTGTCTTTGAGGTTTTGGTAGGAGCCGATGAGTTCGTTAAGCTCCTGCAAGCCCTTGTAGAGGCCGGCATTCTCGGCCGGTGGCGTCAGGTAGGAAATCGTCTCGGCATAGCTGCGGCGCTTGGCAATGGTTGCCTCGCTCGGATTGTTGGCTGCGTAATAGTACAGGTTGGGAATGTTGCCGATGAGGTTGTCCGGGTAGCACTCGCCAGACATGCCAATTTGCTTGCCGGGCATAAACTCTAGAGAGCCGTGGGTGCCAAAGTGCAGTACCGCATCGGCCTGCCAGATGCGCTCTAAGTAGGTGTAGTAGGCCGCAAAACCATGATGGGGCGAAGCAGAGCGTGCAAACAGCAGGCGCATTGGGTCGCCTTCGTAGCCGAAGGTGGGCTGAACGCCAATAAAAACATTACCAAAATGCTTGCCGAAGACCAGCATATTCTCGCCATCGGTGTTGAGCTGGCCCGGCGCGGGACCCCAATTTTCTTCCAGGCGCTTGGCGTAGGGGGTCAGGTCCTCGTACTCGCGAACGGGCATGCGATAAGCCACGTTAAGCTCGGGGCTGGCGTATTGGGCTTGGGCATCGTGGATGACCGCTTCCATGAGTGCTTTAGGCGACTCGGGCACTTCGACGGTGTAGCCGTTATCGCGCAGGCCCTTGAGAACTTCGTAAATGCTGCCAAAAACATCCAAATAGGCTGCCGTGCCGACGTTGCCCTTATCAGGTGGGAAGCTAAAAACGGTGATGGCGACTTTCTTGGCGTGCTTGGGCAAGCGGCGCAGGCGCGCCCACTTGAGCGCGCGCGTGGCGATCGCCTCGACGCGATCTTGCAGGGCGATGGCTTTGCCCGTCGCGCCGTCGCGACCGGACATGACGATGGGTTCGATAGCACCGTCGAGTTCGGGAATGGCAATTTGCAAGGCCACCTGAATGGGATGCAAGCCAAGCTCGCTCTCTTCCCACTCTTCAGTCGTCTGGAAAACGAGCGGCAGCGCCACCATGTAGGGGCGGTTGAGGCGCTTGAGGGATTCTATAGCCTTGGGATGATCCTGCCGAGCCGGGCCGCCGACGAGGGCAAAACCCGTTAGAGACACCACCGCATCGACAATGGCAATGGGCTCGACCCCCGAGGTAGGTGCGTCCCAGAAGTACTCGTTCACGGGCTTGGAAAAATCGAGGCCGCCTGCAAATACCGGAATGACCCGCGCGCCGAGGGCTTCAAACTCCGAGACCATCGCCACGTAGTGGGCGTCATCGCCCGTGATGAGGTGAGTGCGCTGCAGCACCAGACCGATGCAAGGGGAGAGGGGGTCTCGCAAATCTTCTCCGATATCGGTGCGGTTGTCGTACCAGCTCAAGTACGCCTTAACGTCTTCGAACATTTGCGATGCGAGGGGGTGCCAGATGCCCATATCCGGGTAAACGACCGGCTCGGCATAGGCCTCGCGCTTTTGGGGGCGGTCGCCAGTATTTTTGTCGAGAACGTACTTGTCGGCGATCATCAACAAGAAGTTCTCCAGGTTCTCTGCAGAGCCACCCAACCAATACTGAAAAGACAGCATGAAGTTGCGAGCGTCCTGAGCCTTATCAATGGGTAAATACTTGAGAACTTTCGGCAGCGTACGCAGTAGCTTGAGCATGCCGTCTTGGAAAGAAGACCCGGACTGCTCCTTGCGCTTGCGCATGAACTGGGCGATCGCACTCTTGGATTGGCCCAACTGCGCCATCGAAAAGCTGCCCAGTTTGTTCAGGCGCATCACCTGGGGCATCGAAGGAAAGACAACAGCCGCCTTGAGCCGGTCGCGATGGGGGGTAACAGCTGCAACTACCTTGTCGGCCAGGTCTTCAATAAAGATCAGCGAGGCCACAAATATATCGGCCTCGGCTACGGCTGCTTTGAAGTCCTCGTAATTCTCCTCGTTGCGCAGCTCCTCAATGAGATAGCCGCGAATATCAACAGCAACATCCGGATTATTGGCATTGATGGCACGAACTGCCCCGGAAAGAGCGCTCTGGTATTGAGACTCTAGGACGATGTAGACCACCTTGATGAGGCTTCTGCCCTGCAGTGACTCGGGTTCGATGTGTCGAATGGTGGACCTGACGTTAGTGAACATCCAGCTGACTCTCCTATTCGGTACTTGGCACTGCTGCAAGCGTGCAAAATCTGACGTGCTGCCCTAGCATCCCCAGTCTGGCTGACGCCATGAAACATTTCGGGGGCGAGCCTCCGGAACCCTAATACTTCCGGTGCGCACTACAGGGCACCTCGATTTATTCGGATGTAGCAGGGCTTGATAACGAGATTTCAGGGGTTTCAGGCGCTGCATCGGCCAGCTATGCCAATTTTTCGAGGTGCCCTACAGCTTTTGTATCAAAAAACCCCCCAAGCCCCACTTGAGGATCGGTATTCGACATAAACTTACAAAAAATCAGAAACATTTTTTTACACTGCTTGACATCAGACCCAACCCAGCCACAATCCATGGCTCCGAGCGAGCCCTATGCCTTGCCCAAAGGGCGATAAGGCGGTCTCTAATTTCTCGGATTTATGCTGCAAGCGCGCTCTGCAAAATGGGAGAAGCGCTAACAAAAGTGAATTTTTCACATCCGCTTAAAGTTATTGAGGAACAAAAAACAAATTGAATTTTTCCGCTGATTTAATCATCTTGAGCAATGGACCCGGCGAAATCTCAACCTGGGTGCGACCGGTCGTCGCTGCCTGGAGAGAGCAAACCGATGCTGCCGCCGTCAGAGTTTCGGTGGCCATCTCGCCTTGCCCACACGCGACGGGTCGCGAAGCGGCAGTGGCCGCTTCTATTGGTGGGGTCGATCGCGTCTTGGCAGCCCGAGACTTTTGGCCCTTTTTGTTGCAGGGGCGCACGCCCCAGGGCTGGGATTGGCTGCCGTGCGGGGTCGTGTTGTTTTTGGGAGGCGACCAGTTTTATGCGGTGGTTATTTCTCGGCGCTTGGGGTATCGCAGCATTATCTATGCTGAATGGGAAGCCCGCTGGTACCGGCGCGTCGATCGCTTTGCCGCGATGAACGACGCGGTCGTCGCTGGGGTGCCTGCTGCCTATCGCCACAAGACAGAGGTCGTTGGCGACTTGATGGCCGAGGCCCGTAGCTTGAGAGACCGCCTACAAGCCACGCCTACTGGGGCCGAACTCATCGGGCTGCTGCCGGGTTCTAAGGCAGCCAAGCTCCGACTGGGCGTGCCGTTATGCCTGGGGATTGCCGAAGCCATACACCGGCAGCGGCCCCAAACGCAGTTTGTCATTCCCGTCGCGCCGACGGTCGCGCTCGCAGAATTAGCGCAGTGGGCCAACCGCCAGCTCAATCAAGCGCTCGAGCTGGTGGGCGGGCGAGAGGCGACTTTAGTTACTGGCGAGCCCCCCTATCTACAAACTAAAAGCGGCCTGCGGGTGGCGCTGCACCAGGGCTATCCCGCCTGGGACCTGTTGAGCCGCTGCCAGCTCTGCCTGACGACAGTCGGGGCCAACACCGCCGAACTGGGGGCGCTGGCCGTGCCCATGCTGGTGCTGCTGCCCACTCAGCAGCTCGATGTCATGCGGGCCTGGGATGGTCTGCCAGGGCTACTGGCCAACTTGCCTGGGGTGGGATCGGCTTTTGCCAGGCTTATCAACTGGCTCGTGCTCCGGCAGAAGCGCTTATTGGCTTGGCCCAATAGATGGGCTGGCGAAGAAATCGTTCCGGAATTGGTCGGGCACCTACAGCCGGAAGAGGTGGCCGGGCGCGTACTCGACTGGCTCGCCCACCCTGAGAAGCTCGCTGCGGTGCGATCGCGCCTGCAGGCCGCGCGTGGAGAACCCGGAGCTGCCCGCAAAATTGCCCGTATCGTAGCGGAAGAACTGCTGGCCTCTGAGTCTTCGGGGTCGTGAGTTGCCCGCAAAATCAACGACCTTTGGCCCTGCTACTTCAAGCAAAGGCTCGGGCAGGAGCGGGCGGAAACTTGAGGGCCAGCATGGGCTGCAAGCGGACTAAATCCGCCTGGAGCAATAGCGAGTCGCGGGAGGCTTGCCAGGTAGCCGATTTGTCTCGTTGGGCGCAGCAGAGCAATCGGCGCAGGCACCCCTGCGTCTCAAAAAGCGGAACGCGCTCGCGCACGGCAAAGGAGCTATTGGCCGGACGATAGTCGAGAATGAGGTTATCGATTTCGATTTGTCGGAATTCTCCCAGGCCGCTCCAACCCGCGAAAGTTCGTACCCGAGCCGAGCGGACATAAGCCACGAGCTTGGGGGAGAGTCGACTGAATTCTGTAGGGCCTGCAGAATTCACTGCCATGCTCCAGCCAGCAATGCGCAGTAAGGTCTGCATGACCGTCGCCCCCCGCTGCTGCTGTTTGGCACAAGAGAGTTCTCGCGCCACGAGCGAGGCGATATCTGGAGCGAGCGTTTGGGCCTCTTCTGCGGTCGCCAGCTCGCAGTCGCAGGGTGCGACGATATCTTGCCAGAGTTCGGCCAGCGTTAGAGGAGAGAGTCGGCCGACATCGTAGGTCCAACCCGTAGCTTCGTAAGTCCCAGAGAAAACCAGCTCGCCACTGAGGCGTCGGACGCTCAATCTAACCGTCGTTGGCGATTTTGCCTTGGCTGGCTCATCCCAAACCCGCTGCCATTCGATGGCAAACCGGCGCTGGCAGTAATGAATGGTCGAGACGGCTCCGGAGCGATCGCAGTCGAGCTTAAAGTTCGAGCCAGGCACGTCTTGGCGCGCCGCAAGTTTGTGGAGAATCTGAGCGGCAATCGCAACGGTCAGGCGAACGATTTGCAGTTGTTGGGAGCTAAGACGAACGCAAACGGTAGCAGCCATAATGCTTACTCCTTAATAAATTGCCAGTTTCGGGGTTTCTCGGCAATCGATTATTGGGCTCTTAGATAGGGTCTGTGTGGAGATGAATGCGCTCGAGCGCTTCCCGCAATCGATAGTTCGATCTTCGCTGCTACCGATTTTTCAGAGTTCGGGCAAATTCGGGAGTGAAGCTGAGTAAATATCGGGGTCAATTTCCCTGGGAATTGAGGGAGTTGAAATACCTGCCTCTGTAGATGGAGCCACGAAGATCTAACCTTGTGACGGAAGTAATCTCCGAGAGACGGTGACGCGACGCCCTGGCAGCCGGTCGTGCCTAAAAGTCTCGGAGATCGCCAACATCTGAGATTATTGAGAGATCGGGGCAGCCCCGGCAAACTGCAGAATGCCTTTGAGGTAACACGCCCGTGAGTGGGAGCGAGCTTTGGCAAAACATCGTGAAAGTTGCCCTGGTGGGGAGCGATCGGCAAGCGCTCTCGCCGCCACCAGCAGGCGACTCGCTCGCGGCGCTAATCGGTCGCATCGAGGCTGGTGATTCTCCCGAGCGCTACCTGCTGTGCGTTGCTGGCACCGTTGCGACGTATCGGCAGGCCGGCTTTCGTCCGGCCCCCCTGCAAGAGGGGACGGCCCCCGAGCCCTGCGACCTGTCAGAAGACCTGCCTGCCTGCGGGCCACTGGCGCGGCGGCTGCTGGGAATCCTCTTGGCAGGGGAGCATCGCAGCTGCTTTGCTGAGTGGTTGGAGCGCGCGGCAGCGGCCGGGCAGCGGGTCCCGGCAGAATATCTACCGGCGCTGCTCGAGAAGGGCAGGCAAGATACCGAGCTGCGATCGCGCCTGCTGCTCCTGCTCGGCAAGCGCGGTCGCTGGCTGGCAGCTCAAAACCCAGCCTGGAGCTATGCCGTTGCCGCGACGGGCGGCGAGCTCGATCTAGAAACTTGGCAGACCGGAAGCCCGGAGGCCCGCTTGGCTCTCCTGCAAGCACTGCGCTGCCAAGATCCGGCTCGGGCACGCGAATTGGTAGCAAGTAGCTGGAAATCGGAAAAAGCCGACGCCCGTGCTGCTCAGCTAAAGACGTTTGCGGTCAATCTCACCATGGCTGATGAGCCCTGGCTAGAAGCAGCCCTCGACGATCGCAGCAAACAGGTCCGCGAAGCCAGTGCGGCCCTGCTCGCCGAGCTGCCCGAGTCGGGGCTCTGCCAGCGAGCGATCGCGCGAGTCGAGCCCCTGTTGGCTTTTGAGGCGGGTCGAGACCCGGCCGTCAAAGTAAGCTTGCCTACAGCCTGCGACTCGCAGATGGAGCGAGATGGCATCGTGCCGAAACCGCCCCGAGGCAAGGGCGAAAAAGCCTGGTGGCTCGAGCAAATGCTTCAAATCGTGCCGCCCCAACATTGGTGCGAGCATTGGCAAACGGAGCCACAGACCCTGCTGCAAGGAGCCAAGCGGGGTGCCTTTTTGCAGGGCACTGCTCTAGCTGCCCTGCGCCACCAAGATGCTCTGTGGGCCGAAGCGCTACTGCAATCGGAAGGCAGTCAATTCATTCTCGAGCTGGTTCCACAGCTTGTTGGCGTGCTGCCTCCCGAGTACCGCGAAGCCCACTGCCTGGAGCTGTTGAAATCTACGCGAGAACCAGCACGGGTCTTGGCAGAGGCAAGCCAGCAATTGCGGCAGTGCCCGAGGCCGTGGTCGCAACACCTCGTCGAGGCTCTGCTCGAGTGCCTCGCCAATGCGTTGGCCCAAGTCGAACGGTCCCGACAGTCGCACTCGCAGCTGGTGGGGTTTGCCAACGAGCTCCCGGATTTGGTCGGTTATTTTCCCGTCAGCCAGGGCGAGCAAACCCAAAAGACCGCCAGCAAACTCGAGGGATTTTTGCAGGGCCAAAAGCTCTACTACGTCGATCGATCTATTGAAGTCGCCATTGCCTGCCTCCAATTTCGCCAGCAAATCTACCAAGCTTTCTTGCTAACTTCGCCCAACCCTTAACCCATGCCAGCCAAAACTCCCCGTACTGCCAAACCCAAACCGGAGACTCCGTCCCAAGCGCTGTTGCGCCTCCATGCCGAGCAACAATTTGCCGAAGAATTAGACGCGCTGGCAAAAAGCGACGATCGCCAGCGCCCGCCTAACTGGAAGCTCTCTCCCTGGGCGATTTGCGAATATTTGCTCGGGGGCAAACTCGACAATGGCGTGGAAATTTCGCCTAAATACATCGGCAATCGCCGCCTGATGGAAATTGCGATCGCCACCCTCGCCACCGATCGGGCGCTACTGCTCTACGGCGTGCCAGGCACCGCTAAATCTTGGGTGTCGGAGCACCTGGCAGCGGCTATTTCTGGGGATTCTACGCTATTGATTCAAGGCACCGCCGGGACCAGCGAGGAGGCCGTCCGCTACGGCTGGAACTACGCCAAGCTCTTGGCCGATGGGCCTTCGGCTGAGGCCTTGGTGCCTAGCCCACTGATGAATGCGATGGAAAAAGGCCAAATTGCCCGCGTCGAAGAGCTGACCCGCATGCCTTCAGACGTTCAAGATACGCTGATCACTATTCTTTCGGAAAAAGCGCTGCCCGTGCCCGAGCTGGGGATCGAGACCCAGGCTACCAAGGGGTTTAACCTCATCGCCACCGCCAACAACCGCGATCGCGGCGTCAACGAACTCTCCAGCGCTCTCAAGCGCCGCTTTAACACGGTGATTTTGCCGGTGCCCGACACCATCGAGCAAGAGATGGCGATCGTCGAGAAGCGCGTTGCCAGCCTCGGGCGCGCCCTCGAACTCCCCGCAGAGGTGCCCGCTCTCGAAGAAATCCGCCGCGTCGTGACCGTCTTCCGAGAGCTGCGCGGTGGTGCCACTCTCGACGGCCGCACTAAGCTCAAGTCCCCGAGCGGTACCCTCAGTCCGGCGGAGGCTATTTCGGTCGTTGGCAGCGGCATGGCACTGGCGGCGCATTTTGGCGATGGCACGCTCAATGCCGCCGACCTAGCCGCAGGCATCATTGGGGCAACAGTCAAAGATCCCGTCCAAGATGCGATCGTCTGGCGAGAGTATTTGGAGACAGTCGTCAAGGAGCGCGACGGCTGGCAAGATCTTTACCGTGCCTGCCGAGAGCTAAGCTGAGGCTCGGTCCTAAAGCAGTCTTGAAGGGTCTTCTCTCTGCGACCGTTCGGGCTTCGAGCCTCCTGCACGCTCAAAAACTCCGACCGGTAGGCTAGAGTCCGGTTGGAAGCCCACTACTGAGCGTTACGCAGAGGTGATGAAGATCGCGCAGATCGACCGCCGCCAAAGATTCAATTTCTCGGAGTGCTATCGGATGTACGAAACTGGCATTCTCGGCGAGAGAGACCGGACCGAGCCGAACGGTAGTGACGTGCGGGGGTTGCAAAAACACCACGGCAGAACACTTTTTAGATAAACTTTATAACTAGCTCCTCTGCGTACGGGTCTTACGATCGCTCGCTTTAGGAATTTGAGGCCATCGCAGTGGCACCGCCGACTCTCACCTACAGCACAGACATGAATCTGCCTCTGGAGAACGCAACCCAGCTTCAGCAGTGTTCTGCGGCCCCCGTTCCTCGAGATCGCGAGGTTCTCAATTACCTTGCTGGGTTGAGCTACCGTAGCGGCGACCTGCGGCCCTATCTCAAAGCCCTAGCCGACGGAGTCAGCAGCCTAGTTGCAATGGATTGGGCGGTGGTCACTTTGTGTGAAGGCGAGAGAGAAACCGTCTTGGCAAGCAGCATCAACCTGGGAGCTAGCGATACCGACCCCGTCTACCACCTCCACGGCACCTTGACCGGCACGGTCTTTAACAGTGGCGAGACGCTGGTCGTTCCTGATGCCGTCGTTACATCGCAGTATGGCGCGATTCCGGAGGGGTATCGTTCTTATTTGGGCGTTCCGCTGCGCGCCCCCCAAGGCGATATCCTGGGCACCATTTGTTGCTTTCATGGCGAGCCTCGCAGCTACGATGAGTCGGATGTCCGGATTGCCGAGCTCTTTGCCGAACGAGCGGCGGTTGCCCTCGATAACTACCGGCTTTATCAGCAGCAGCAGGCTCTCAATGCCGACCTCGCCGACGAGGTAGCCCGCCAAACCGAAGCCCTTCGGTTGGCCCAAGCAAGGGCGATCGAGCGCGAGCGCCTCAGCGCCATCGGTGCCTTTGCAACTTCGATCGTTCACGAGCTGCGCAATCCCACCACGACTATCAAGATGGCTCTGGAGTTTTTGGGGGCGCGGGTCGACCTCGACGGTGGCGCCCAGCAGCGCCTGGACCTGGCTTTGGACGAGTTTCGTCGCCTCGAGCGGTTGCTCGGTGAGATTCTTCTCTATGCAAAACCCCAAGTGCTCGTGAAAGAGGTCGTGCCTCTAGAGCGATTTCTCGCCCAGCTCTCCGAGGAGTTCGAGTTCTGCCCGAGAGGCAATGTCAATCCGCTGCAATTGGTGGTCCAGGAGCAGCCGCTACTCGTTGCCATCGATTGCGACAAATTCAAGCAAGTCATGCTCAATTTGCTGGGCAATGCTTGTGAAGCCAGCCCTCCCAACACGACGATTACCTGCCGGGCTTCTCTTGAAGGCGACCGGGCTGTCGTTTGCGTTATCAACGGTGGCGAGCCCATCCCGCCAGAAATTTTGCCGCGTCTGACGGAGCCCTTTTTTACCACCAAAGCCGAAGGGACCGGGCTGGGGTTGGCGATCGTCAAGCGCATCGTTGCCGCACACGATGGCGAATTCGAGCTTACCTCCTCAGCCGCAACCGGTACGATCGCTCGCGTTAGCTTACCCCAAGCTAGGCTAGAGGAGCCCGTCCTTGTTGCCTAGGCCCTTAGCATGGGCCTTCATTTAATACATGAGCGAACTCATTCGGCTCGAGAGAGCCGCCAAGATTTATGGCAGCGGCGAGACTGAAGTTCGCGCCCTCGATCGTGTGAATCTCAGCATCGAGCGGGGGGAATATTGCTCGATTATGGGAGCCTCTGGTTCGGGCAAGTCCACCGCCATGAATGTTATTGGCTGTTTGGACCGCCTGACAAGCGGGCGCTACTTTTTTGACGGTCGGGATGTCTCCCAGCTCGACAGCGATACCCTCGCGAGCGTTCGCAACCGTAAAATTGGCTTTGTTTTCCAGCAGTTTCATCTGCTCTCCCAACTAACGGCGCTCGAGAACGTGATGATGCCGATGGTGTATGCGAGCGTTGCGGCTGCAGACCGCAGGCAACGCGCCACCGAAGCGCTGCGGCGAGTGGGCTTAGGGAATCGCCTAGGTAACAGGCCCAACCAACTCTCTGGGGGCCAGCAGCAGCGCGTTGCGATCGCCCGCGCCATTATCAATCAACCGTTGCTGCTGTTGGCTGACGAGCCCACCGGCGCTCTCGACTCGCAGACAGCAGCAGAGGTGCTGGCGATTTTTGCCGAACTCAATGCTAGCGGCATCACCATTGTGATGGTCACCCACGAGGCTGATGTCGCGCGTGAGGCCGGCCGCATTCTCTGGTTCCGCGACGGACGGGTAATCGGCCCGGGAGAACTCCAGCAGCTCGCCCTGGCAACCCCAGAAAAAAAGCTGTAGGGTTAAGCTCGCAAGGAACCTCCGACAGAACGATGTCTGCCGATACAGAATTTCTAGAAAGCCTGGTTTTTGACGAGTCTTCTCCGCAAGACTGGGTTCAGGATGTTTGGGATCTCAATCCCCTTCTGGGCGAGCGCGCGGCCAAACTCCTGGAGATGTTCGATTTGCTAGCCGAGCACTACCCCCCCGAGCAACTGCGGGCCTTTATCGAGACCTATTACAAGGGCTACTTAAAAACAGAAACTCCCGAATAGCTCCCATGCAGCAGAAATCTTGGCAGGCTTGGCTGCTAGCGCTCCCCGCCCTGCTCGTTCTAGGGCTGGTGTTTGTTTATCCCATCGCTCGGGCAGTTGTGGCAAGTGTTTTTGCCCAAAACCTGGGCACAGAACTCCAGCTCCAGTTTGTCGGCACTGCTAACTACAGTCGGCTGCTCTCAGACGGTCGATTTTGGGCGAGTATTGCCAATACGGGCTTTTTTACTGCCTTTTCGGTTTCCCTCGAGCTGGTGCTGGGCCTGGCGATTGCTCTGGTCCTCGATCGCTCTTTTCGCGGCCGTTCCCTGGTGCGGACGATTGCCATTCTGCCTTGGGCGCTGCCGACGGCCTTAGTAGCTTTGGGCTGGAGCTGGATTTTTAACGACCGCTTTGGGGTAGTCAACGATCTCTTGCTACGGCTCGGCTTGATTTCTGAGGCGGTAGTCTGGCTCGGAGATCCCCGATTGGCGATGGCCACGGCAATTGCTGCTGATGTGTGGAAGACGACTTCATTTATGAGCATTTTGCTGCTGGCAGGCTTGCAGAGCATCCCGCCATCGCTTTATGAGGCCCATGCCCTCGATGGGGCCAGCCCCTGGCAGAGCTTTCGGCGCATCACGCTGCCGCTGCTGGTGCCTCAGATTGCGATCGCGCTGTTATTTCGTACGGCCCAAGCCTTCGGCGTCTTCGACCTCATCCAGGTGCTCACCGGTGGCGGCCCTGCCGGCGCGACAGAGACCATTTCGCTCTACATCTACACCACCGTCATGCGTTACTTAGATTTTGGCTACGGCTCGGCCCTCGTCGTCGCTGCCTTTGCAATACTAATGGGGACTGTTGCCCTGGCCGCGCTCGCGCTCCAGCGCTTGCGTGCAACAACAACCGAGCAACTCTGACAAGAGCAATCTATTTGGGGTCCGATTTGAGAGCCTGAGGGTACGGCCCCTGCAGCAATCACCCTACCCGCGCGCAGAGCTATTCTTAGGGGCGACCGAATCCTAACTTCTGCTCTAGGAATTCGAGCAATGCTGGCCAGGGCCGGGGGCAATCATTGTGTCCGCACCGTGCCTCGACCAAAGTAACGTCTTTCCCAACTGAAGCGAGCCTTTGGCTGTGCTCGACCGGAATAATTTCGTCTCGATCGCCGTGATACAGAAAAACAGGCACGTCAAGCTCTCGCACGATCGATTGATTGTCATACCGATCGCGCAAGAGAAACCAAGGCAATCTCTTTTCGCGAACGAGCGAAGCTAGCGATGAAAAACCCGACTCCAGGCACAGTGCCGCAACCTTTCGCTCTGCAGCAAGTAGGCTCGCAGCGCCACTGCCGATCGAGCGCCCGTAGGCAACAATTCGGCTGCGATCCACGGCTGGTCTTTGCACCATTAAATCGTAAGACTCGAGCATGGCGCTCTCGATCGAGTTACGGCTTGGCCTACCTGCAGCACCTGCATATCCGGGGTACTCGACGAGTAAAACCGAGATTCCCCGCGTGAGGAGTTCGCCGAATTCATTAACCCACATGTAGGCTGCCTCTCCATTGCCGTGGGCAAAAATAACGAGTGGTCTGGGGGAACCATCTAATGCTTGGGGAGATTCCAACAATAGTGCATAGCTTTCTTTGAGTGAAATCTTTTCTACTTTCGCGGGTAAAGTATCGGGGAACGATCGAGTCGGCGCTGGATAAAGGAGGGCGCTCTGGGCAAAGTAGAAGAGAGCGATCGAGCCCACCGCAAAGAGCGCCAGCGTAATAACCATGTTGCTAAGTATCTTCATCAGAAGTGTGTCGAGGCCGCGGGCAGCCTAACGTTTTTGAGCCTAGGGACGCGGTCTGAGAACTCCAACAAAGCCCGGCGCATAACCACCGCGTCCCCCGCAGTGAGGTATTAGGCAGAGCTTACCCGAGCTGCAGCACTCTGAAGCTAACAGAGGGGTGTACGAATAATTAAGCACTACGATCGAAGTGCAGGACAAGATGCTCTTCATCAAAATACGTGCCATTGACAAACAGAGCTTCACGTTCTAAACCAAAGCTCTCAAAACCGCGCGATTTGTAAAGAGAGCGTGCTACTAAATTATTCGCAGTAACTGACAGAACTATCTGCCGTACGATCCCAAGTCGCCGGGCATGTGATATCGCCTCATCGACAAGCGCAGCCCCAACACCTCGTCCTCGAAATTCTGGTAAAACATACATGCTGCGGAGAGAACCAATGTGAGCGCGTTTTGGGCGGCTTTCGCGCGAAAAGCGGAGCATCCCAATAAGTTTGTCAAAATCACCGCAAAAAGCACCGAAAACACCGCTATCGCCGTCATCGCGGGGGCACACCCTTGCTGTAAAGTCAGCCAAAGAAAGGCGGGCTTCTCGTTCATAACTGGAGGCAAAAGCAGTTGGCGACTCCTTTAGTGCTTGAAGCCGCAGGTTGCGGTAAGCGATCGCGTCATGCGAGTTCAGGAGTCGGATTTGCATTTCACGAGTAAGAAATAATGCCTGATACCTAGATATGGGATCTCAATCGGGGCGAGGCCTAACTACAAATAGACCTTGGGTTGCTCCTGATAGGCCAGATATGCGGCTTCCAAGAAGCGCTCGGCTTCGGCTGTAGGATAGCCCCGCGATTCTACTTGCAAGATTGTGCCGACGCGATCGGCCAGCTGCCGGCACAGACGCATGCGGGCGGCCGCCGCCATTTGCGATCGCCGTTGTAGATATTCCCGCACGACGGCAAAATCATCCGGGCGCATCTTGGAGACTTCTGCGGTTTCGAGTAGCTCTTGCGAGAGGGTGCGGGCGGCCGCCGAAAACTCTAGTCGCGCGGGCGCTCCGGATTCTTCGGCTTGGACGACCAGCGTTCCAGCGAGCCAATCGCCGACGCGCTTTTCTCGTTTGCCCAAAAGCACGAACAAAAACCCCACAAATAAAATGTCGTCTACCGGACGCATTAAGGCCCGCAGCGTCGCCTGAAACAGGCCGATGGGCTGGGCGTCATCGCGAATGACCCGAATTTTTACCCAGCGCTTGCCGGGGGTTTGCCCCTGCCAAAATGCCTCGAACCCCACAAAGTAACCAACGTATAACCCGAAAAGAGTCAACCCCAAAAGAGCAATCAACCACTGCGCGCTGGGAGAGAACCTCACAAGGGCACCGCCGAGCCTTAGAGAGAAAATCAAAAATGCTCCCAAAAAATAAATTGAGAGCAAAGAAAGATTGAGGGCAACGTAATCGATGAGCAACGCCAAAGCCCGGTTGCCAATTCCGGCTAGAGTAAATTCTAGCTCGATACTCTCGGGCGTGCGAATGCGAATGGTGTTGAAGAGCTGCATGGCTCGGATCTGGCACTTTTGCTTTAGGTTTCTTCGCTGCGAAGTTCGAGGTCGAGGCCCTCTTGGCGGCTGCGCAGATCGTAGTAAGTCACTGCTTTAACGATTTGCCAGAAGGGAAGAACGACAATCCCGCCGACAAGACCGAGAACGAAAGTAACGAGCTGGCCCAGGGCTGGATTGTCGGTCAGCACGAAAGTAAACATGATATTGGGCAAATAACCGGTTATTAGGTTGATGGGCAGCGTAATGAGGATGGTAGCTAGCACAACCAAGTAAATGCGGCCGATAGACTTCTGGGTGAGCTGCCAGCTGCGGTCGATACTCTTGCCCCCGGTCGCACCGCTCTCAATTGCCAGCGGCACCTCGGCAATGAACCAACGCGAAAAGAAGCGAATGAGCAGGACGAGAAAGCCAATGCCCAGAACGATGCCTACCAGAATTCCCAGAGGAGGGAAGATTGCCGACAGTATGCCGGCGACTACTGCGATTGCGATAACCCCACCAATATAGAGGCCGAGGATACGGATAAAGATGAGAATAGCCAACCACAAAAAAGACCACAAGCGCGGCCGCACCCGCGCGCGGGCTGTGTCAAGGGATTCTGGTTGGCGCGTCAGCTCGCCAAAGGCAACCCGGGACATTAAGCCCGAGATCGCACAGTACTTTGCCCATCCATATACTGGGACGAGTACCCACAGATACGCAAAAATCGATAGCGGCAAATAAGTGCCCGGGCGATCGCGGTACAAGCGAACCGCCGCGCTGACAATGTTTCCAACACTCAAGGGGCGGACGGTAGATTCAGAACTCGGGTTGGTCGTCACGTTTTGTTACCTAAAATGAACGTTTTCAGCAACGAACTATGTCAGCAGCACTACTTTATCCGGTCGCTTCAGGAAGAGCAAGTTTACCCTCGCCCCAGGCAGTTATCCTAAAGCTCGAATGTTATTAAACTGCTGGGGCCTATCCCGATGAACGTTCGACGCTGGATTGCTCGTCGAGAACCAAGTTGGCAAGAGTTGGATGCCCTCTTGGCGCGTGCCGAAAAAAAAGGTCTCAAGTCGCTCTCGCCAGAGACCATTCGCAAGCTAGCGAGTTTGTACCGCTCGGTATCGGCCGATCTCGCGCGCGCCCAAACCAACGACGTGGGCGAAACACTCGCTCGCGAGCTGCAGACCCTGGCCGCTCGCAGCTACCGTCTCATCTACCAGGGCACTCGCCACCGCGATTGGCAAACTATTGCTGAGTTTTATCGCACGGGCTTGCCGGCGGTCATTTGGCAAGCGCGCGGCTACATCGCCCTGGCGACGGCTTGCTTTTTTCTAGGTGGCGCTATTGGTTGGTGGTTTTCGTGGCAGGACCCGGCTTTCATGGCACTGCTCGTGCCTGAGACGCTGATTGTCAAGGTCCGAGACGAGGGCGAACTGTGGATGGGATCGATTGTTGGCATCGAGCCCCTGGCCTCCAGTGGCATCGCCATCAACAATATTGCAGTTTCCCTCTACGCCATCGTCGGCGGTGTCACGGCCTATTTGCAGCAGATCCCAGCCATTACGCCGCCAGGGGCCATGACACTCTACATCATGGGTTACAACGGCTTGGCCATCGGCTCTATCTCGGCGCTGGTGGCCCAGAATAATCTGGCCTATCCTTTTTGGGCCTTCGTGTTTCCCCACGGCTCGTTGGAGCTGCCCGCCATTTTCTTTGCGGGTGGGGCCGGTCTCTTGCTGGCGCGGGCGATTTTGTTTCCGGGGAAATATTCTCGCCGCGATGCCCTTAAAGTCTACGGGCTACAGGCAGCCAAGATCCTCTATGGCATCGTGCCGATGCTGCTGATTGCCGGGGCAATTGAAGGGTTTTTCTCTCCCAATCCTGCCGTTCCCGACGCGCTCAAATATTTGGTCGGGATCGGGCTTTTTGCTTTGCTGGTTGCCTACTGCAGTCGCGGCCCCCAACTGGCCCGGCAAGCTGCTGCTAGAGGAGATTCTGAAATTTAACGCGCAGATAGCTGTCGACCAACTGCTCTGAAATCCGGTTGGCCGGAGCATCCAGCACCATGACTCCCTTTTGGCGCAGGCGGGCGAATGCTCCCTGACGCTGGGCGAGCAAGTCGAGAGCGACGGCCCGCTCGTAGGCATCCGGCACGGTTGCGGTTGGGGCCGTCGCGCGCGCGCCAATTTCAGGGTCGCCCAAGGCCACGCACAAGGGCAAATAGCGCGGCCGCAGCCGCGCGAGCGCCCCGAGCAGCTCCATCGATGCCGTGGCATCTACTACGTCAGTGAGCAGCACTACCAGGGCGCGGCGGTGCTGCTGGGTCGCCAACAAAGCAATGGCACTGGGATAGTCGGACTCGAGCAGCACGGGCTCGACCGTTGCCAGCCGCTCTACCAGGCGCGAGAAAATCTGCGGGCCGCGCTGGGGCGGAATCCACGCGTGCATTTGGCGATCGAACAGGCCAAATCCCACCCGATCGCCTCGGTTGAGGGCCGCCAATGCTAGCGACAGAGACGCGTTGAGCCCCCAATCGAAGCGCGATTGCCCGGCAACGCGTGCGGTCATCAGGCGGCCCCGGTCGAGTAGCACGATAACAGTTTGCTCTTTTTCGGGTTCCATAACCCGCACCAAGGGGTGACCCCGGCGAGCAGTCGCTTTCCAGTCGATCGCACGCGGATCGTCGCCAGCAGCATAGTCTCGGAGTTCGGAGAATTCGGTGCCAGCATTGCTCGGGCGCACTTGCTTGAGCGTGCCCGTTGCCTGCAGCGCCAAGCGCACCGACAGGTTCCGCAGGCCAATCAGGTCGGGGTACACCACCGTTTCCTGGGGCTGGCGGACGCGCCAACTCTGCCAGGCAAGTCGCCAGGGGCCCTGCTGGCGCAGGTGAATGTCTCCCCAACTCACTTCACCTCGGCGATTGGGCCGGACGGTGTAGGTTAGCTCGGTTGGCTCGCGAGCGGTCAGGTCCGCAAGTAGGGGCATCGTCGTGCCCTGCATTGTCGGCGGGTAAGAATCCCGGATCTGCAGTTGGCACGCTCGGGCACCCTCAGCCCGAGGCCGTACTTTAAGAACGACCGGATTGTCGCGGCCGATAGAAAGGCGATCGAGGGGACGGCGCTCGATCTCGACGCGGCTGCTGCGGGCAATGCCTGCGTCTGTAATAGCCAGCAGCAGCAAGACACCGTCTGCTCCCAACAGGAGACCGAGAGCTGGGATCGAGCCAACAAACCCAGTAAAAATGGCGGCGATCGCGCCAATAGCCGCCAGTAACCCGTAGAAGCGCCGTGTCGGAACGATACCCATCTGCTCTCCTTATCAAGACAAACGCGCGACTTATTCTACCGCCGTCGCGCGCCCGATTCGGATATTGCGGACGCGCACGGGCACGCAGGCATGGCTCATTTGGGCCACTTGCATGGGCTCGCCTTTGCCACAAATGCTCGTGCCCTGCAGCTCTCGCTCGGTAGCCGGGCCGATGGCATCGACATTTCCCCAAAATTCCGTAGTGTTTGATTGATAGGTTAAGTCTTTCACCATGCCCACGATGCGGCCTTTCTCGATTTTCCAAAAGGCATCGCCGCCAAACTGGAAGTTGCGCCGCTGCTGGTCGATAGAAAAGCTGCCGACGCCATCGATAAGATAGCCATCTTCGGTATCGGCAACTGCTTCGGCCAGGGTTGCCGTGTTGCTGCCCCCGGCGGGGCCAGGTTCGAGACCGAGATTGGGAATGCGCACCATCGGCACGCTCGCCCAACTGTCGGCAAAGGCACAGCCATTGCTGGTGGGGCGGCCCAGGCGGCTGGCAGTTTCGCGGTCGGTGAGATAGTCGTTGAGGATGCCATCTTTGACCACGTGCCATTCTTGGGCGGGAACGCCTTCGTCGTCGTAGCCAATGGTGCTGCGGCCGCCGGGCTGAGTGCGGTCGGCCTTGAAATTAATCCAAGGCGCGCCGTACTTGAGACTGCCGAGACCGTCAGGAGTGGCAAAGCTGGTCCCAGCGAAATTGGCCTCATAGCCAAACACGCGGTCGAGTTCGGTCGGATGGCCCACAGACTCGTGAATGGTCAGATACAAATTGCTGGGCTTGAGGACGAGCGTTGCCGCCTCGCGAGCGGGTGCTTCGGGGGCGCGAACTTTTTCATTAGCCTCGGCGGCGACCCGCTCGACTTGGGCCGACAAATCGGCTGCATCGACCCATTCGTAGCCACAATTGAGGGGCGATCGCTCGTAGCTGCGTCCCTGGGCATCGCCATTGGCAACTGCCGTGCAGCCAAAGCCCGGATGGGTACGGTAAATAGTTTGCTCGATAAGAGCGCCCTCGGTAGAGGCAAACAGCTTGTCTTCGCGGCTGCAGCTGAAGAAGGCATAGGCTTTTTTAATGTCACCCGGTTGGGCGAGCAGGCCCTCAGTCAGCGAGAGCAATAGCTCGGCTTTTCGATCGACGGGGACCGAGAAGGGATCGATCTCGATGGGCGTGATGTAGGTATCGCGGTGGGGAACGATCGGCGCGAGGCGTACGGGTTGGCGTTGGGTGAGGTGGCTGCCCTTGGCAATTTCAACGGCAAGGGCGACGATCCGGGCTACCTCAGCAGGTGTACGGCGGGGGCTCGCTGCAAATCCCCAGGCTCCCTGCCAGAGAACCCGCACCCCAAACCCCGAACTGGTGCGATCGCTTGGGGGCCCCAAAGAGCGGTCGCGGGCCATGAGGTTTTGGCTGCGGTAGTGACAAAACCGGACGTCACCATAATCGCAACCAGCAGCAGAGATGGCCGCAATGGCCTGCTGGGCGAGTTCGGCGTTTGTGGCAGTGGGAGTGGCAAGCATAGGGGGTGTGGAAGTCAACGACGAGTCTTTTCAATTATTAACTAATCGGCCCATGCGAACCTATCTATGCTTTTCAGTGTCCGTGAGGGTTCGACCGCATGGGCCCGTTCTCAAGGCTCTAGCTGCTGGCGATCGCTCGGTATCGGGCATTGCTGGCGTGCAACACACTAACAATCTCTTCCGGGTTAGACCACCGTGATCCTAGTAGCCATTCCTTTCATTTCCCGATCGGCAAGCAAAGACTTCGCGCACCACTCCAGCATGCTCAGGCGGACCCTCTGCTCGCTGAGAAATCAGACGGTGGAGAACTACCGCGTGGTTGTTGCCATTCATGACATGCCAGAAATCGCAGACCTCGAGGAATTTCCAAATGTCGTCTTCGAGACCGTCGAGTTTCCGCCAGGAGCCCCCTTGACCAAACAAGGCCTCCCTGCCTGCACGCAAAGGGACAGGAATTGGAAGGTCATTCGCTCGCTGGTTCGCGGCCGCAGCTTTGAGCCTCAATATGCCATGCAGCTCGATGCTGACGACTGGCTGCACAAAGATTTGTTTGAAACAGTGCTCGCGGATCGGCATCCTGCCGGGTACGTTCTCGATCGGGGCTATGAGATCTGCTGGAGGCGCCAAAGAGCCTATTCTCATGGCGATCTCTCCAAACGTTGCGGCTCGACTTTTATCCTGCGAGTAGGGACTGCTGTTTACATTCCAGAAAGCCTAGACATGAGCGAGCAAATTAAGTGTTTGTGGCTTAAGTACAATCACAAAGTTGCCGAAAGTTATCTACAGGAAAATAGCCGTCTCTCACTCGCTCGTATCGACCGGGAAATGGCTGCCTGGGTCGTCAATCATGGTGGCAACGACCATACACTGCGCAGGCTCGCCAGAGTTAAGTCCCCCAAGGATTCTCTATTGCTACTTCGCGATTCTCTCAAGGAAACGGTTAAATTCGATCTAGCAGGTAAAAAATTAACGCCAGCCTTACTAGATGATTTCGGGCAACTTCAAGCTGTCTGAGGTTTTCATACTCGGGTCAACTCGGCGCAGCCAGTGGGAGGACTGCAACAATGCCCGACGGGCTAACAATCTGCTTTGTGGGCGATTCTTTCATCAACGGTACCGGGGATCTGACTTTTGACAGCCTGGGCGTCTGGGGCGAGACGAGTGTGGATATTGCACGGCGCTGGCTCCCAGAAGTGAGGCCCCGCCTCCAGAGCGCCGGATCGGCGGGGCACATCGTATTTTCTTTGGCGCTAACGATACCAATGTGCTTGCGGGCGAGACTCGCATGCGGGCAGAGCGAGCCGAACCTTAGTTAGGGCAGTAGGGGCAACTCGTAAAATCCTGGCTGTGGCAGCAGCTCGTTACTTGGTTTCGTTATGTAAGGCCGCCGCCTGTTGGCGATCGCGCCTACAACCAGCGCATTAAAGCCCTCAGCACTGGCCTCGAGGCAGTTTGCCGGTTGTTTGCAGTTCCCTACCTGGGTGCTCTTGCTGCCCTCAAAAAATAGGGCTCTGGCAGCAGGAAGCTGCCGTCGGCGACGGCGCCCCTCCCCAGGCGGGTATGCAGAACCTGCCCCCATTGTTGGTGCTTGGCAGAGCTGGCTCTGAGTGCGACCCAGGCCTAGAAGCCGCTCGCACTCTTTGTGTCGGGCTCCACCAACTGCACCCGCGCCGGATCGCCGAAGCGAATGGGCGCAAGCTGAAGGGGCACCGGCTCCAGAAGCCAATCTCGAGTCAGAGCCGCCAAAAAACGGTCCTGTGCTTCGCGCAGCGGTACGATCGGCGTGCCTTGATTGACAATTGCAAAGTAAACCCAACCTCGGTCGGCTGTCGGAATCGCACCAGCGAGCGCGCTCGCCCGCCACAGCGAACCCGTCTTCACGGCAGCACCGCGCGGGATGTCGCGCTCGGCAATCGTGCCGATGGGGTTGAGTTCTCCGACCGGGAACAAATCGGCCACTGTTAGAGGCGTGTCTTCGAGCTGCCGGGAGATCTCGCTCAGCATTTGGGTGGCCGCTCGGGGCGAAATACGGTTCTCGAACCCCAGCCCGGAGCCATTGATGAGTTGAATTTCTGCTGCCGTAATGCCCGCCGTCGCCCTTGCTACGCGCGCGATTTCGGGTCCGCCGCCGAGGCGGTCGGCCAAGCGCTCGGCAATGACATTGTTGCTGTAGGCGTTCATCTGCTGCAGAATCTGCGCCAAAGACAAAGACCTGTAGACTAGCACTCGGCGCCCCTCCCTCAGGGAGATTTTTTGAAGGGCCTCGCCGCCAATTTCAATCTCGGGCGGTGGCAGGACCGAGTCCATCTCCTCAAACTGCCGGGCAATCTCTGCAGACCAGCGTTGGGCACCGAGCGCTTGCTGCAAAGCCACCACCGGATCCTCATCTGCAAAATTCAGATGAAATGGGCCGACGACAATCAAGTCGCCGGCCACGCGCTCGATACCCGCGCGGTTGAGTGCCTGCCCGATGGCGATCGCATCTTCCCAGACAAAGAGCGGATCGCCACCGCCGCGCACAATTAAGTCGCCGCGCACCGTCCCGGCAACGACCTCGCCGGTCACCTCAACTGCTGTGACGGTGCGATCGTTCGGTCCCCAGCGCTCCAGGGCTGCGAGGGTCGTGGCTATTTTCGTCAGCGAGGCCGCTGAGAGCGGGAGCCTGCTGCGGGCACTGGCAAACTCGTCCCAATCCGAGCCAACCCAAACCCCCTGCTCCGAAGGGGAAAACCCCCGCCGTGTCAAACCTTGCAGGTAATCTCCCATGACAGCCGGAGTCTCTGGGTCGGGGGCAGCTGGGATTTGCCAATACGCCACATCCGACCACTCCAAACTCGCCAGGGGAGAGATTGGCGGTGCTTGCAGGCCCAACCAAGCAAGTAAACTAGCGATTGCAGAAGAAATACTCAATTACAGTCAGTTACGGTTTAAACTTAAGTCAATTCTTGGGGATAGCAATCGCTCTAGGCAGCTTTGTGTCGTCAGGTGACGGTCCGGCAGGCTTCAGGGAGTCTGCTAAAATTCTGCAGGGCACCGGAGAGATTGCAGGCGTAGAGATTTCAAAAGAGAGATTTCAAAAGAGAGATTTCAAGGATGAGTGCGACGCGCGCGAAAATTGCTGTAGACGCTATGGGGGGGGACTTTGCCCCAGCCGAAGTGGTAGCCGGTGCTTGCCGAGCTGCAGAAGAGTTGGATGTCGACATTCTACTTGCTGGCGATCCAGACGCTATCGGTGCCCATTTAGAGTCCAGTAGCGGCGGCCGCGTCGAAATTATCCCTGCCGACGGGGTTGTCGGTATGGAAGAGAAACCCCGCGAAGCCCTCAAGCGCAAGCCCAAAGCCTCAATTAACGTGGCAATGGACCTGGTCAAGCAGGGACGCGCCGAGGCAGTGGTGTCTGCCGGACACTCCGGTGCGGCCATGGCAGCGGCCATGATGCGCCTCGGACGCATCAAAGGCATCGACCGGCCGGCGATTGGTGCGGTGTTGCCCACAATGGTTGCCGGGCGCTCGGTTATCGTTCTTGATGTTGGGGCCAACGTCGATTGTCGAGCGCGCTTTCTCGACCAGTTTGCCACGATGGGTACGGTGTATAGCCACTATGTTTTGGGGGTTCCCGAACCCAAGGTGGGCCTGCTAAACATTGGCGAAGAAGACAATAAAGGCAACGATCTGGCCCTGCGCACCCACGAGCTGCTCGGTGCAAACGAGCGCATCACCTTTGTGGGCAATGCCGAGGGACGCGACGTTCTTTCGGGGGATTTTGATGTCATCGTCTGCGATGGCTTTGTGGGCAATATTTTGCTCAAATTTGCCGAAGCAGTCGGCGAGGTGCTGCTGCAAATCGTGCGCGAAGAACTCCCTCAAGGCCTGCACGGCCAGATTGGCTCGGCTTTACTCAAACCTAATTTAAAGCGCATCAAGCAGCGTATCGACCGAGCCGAACATGGCGGCGCACTGCTGTTGGGGGTAGCGGGTGCTTGCATCATCAGCCACGGCAGCTCCCAGGCACCATCGATTTTTAATGCCATTCGTCTGGCCAAAGAGGCCATTGACAATCGAGTCATCGAGCGCATTAAGTCCTACTACACCGAGGATGCGCCCCTAGCAACGGGCAAAGCCCAGCCCGAGTAGGACTTTACAGCTGCAGCAGTATGGAGACGACCGACACGTGGAGCAATTTGCAGCAGGAATTGCCGTAACGGGGAGCGGATCGGCAGTTCCTGCCGCCGTTGTCGACAACGATACCTTGGGCCAAATCGTGGAAACCTCCGATGAGTGGATCCGCACCCGCACGGGCATTCGGCAGCGCTGCCTGGCTTCTGGGCCGAATGCGCTGACCGAGTTGGCAACCGCGGCCGCTCGCAGCGCCCTAGATAGAGCTGCCCTCGCCCCCGAAGCAATCGACCTTATCTTGCTGGCGACTTCGACCCCTGACGATTTGTTCGGCTCGGCTGCCAGCATTCAGCACGGCTTGGGCGCGACTCGGGCGGTCGCCTTCGATCTGACAGCGGCTTGCTCGGGATTTGTCTTTGGGTTGGTGACGGCCGCCCAATTCATCCGAACGGGCGTCTATCGTAATGTTTTGCTCGTCGGAGCCGATGTCCTCTCGCGTTGGGTCGACTGGAGCGATCGGCGTACCTGCGTTCTTTTCGGCGATGGCGCTGGGGCGGTCGTACTGCAAGCTCGCGGCGATCGCGATGGTTTGCTCGGGTTCGAGCTCTGCAGCGACGGCGCTTTGGGCCACACTTTAAAGTTGGGCTACCAAAGCGAAGCTCGGCCATTGTGCGCTAGTGCCCGCGTCGATGATGGCACCTACGCACCCATTACCATGCAGGGCAAAGAGGTCTACCGCTTTGCCGTCGCGCGGGTGCCAGAAGTTATCTCCAAGGTCCTGTTCAAAGCCGAGCTTGAAGCCAGCGCGATCGACTGGTTACTGCTGCATCAGGCCAACCAGCGCATCATGGATGCCGTCGCGCAGCGCTTGGATATCTCGAGCGATCGCGTCTTGAGTAATGTGGCCAAATATGGCAACACCTCAGCAGCCTCGATTCCCATCGCCCTCGATGAAGCCGTCCGAGCCGGTCGGGTGAAGTCCGGAGACATCATTGCCACATCTGGCTTCGGTGCGGGCCTCTCTTGGGGGGCAGCTATCTTTGAGTGGGGCTAAAACCCCGACGATCCCGAATACTTTTGATATCGACGATTCAAATTATCACTATGGGCAAAACAGCGTGGATTTTTCCGGGACAGGGTTCCCAAACAGTTGGCATGCAAGCCGATCTCGCCGAAGTTGCGAGCGATCGCCTAGCACGAGCTTCGGAAATCCTGGGGTGGTCGCTCTTGGAGCTGTGTGCTGGCGATGAGGAGCGCCTCTCACAAACCCGCTACACGCAACCTTGTCTCTACACCATCGAGGCAATTTTGGTCGATCTGCTGCGAGATCGCAGTGCTGCTGCCCCCGATCTCGTTGCCGGCCACAGCTTGGGCGAATACGTCGCACTCTATGCCGCGGGCGTCTTTGATTTCGAGACGGGCTTGCGCTTGGTCAAGCGCAGAGCCGAGCTGATGGCGGCCGCCACCGGTGGCATGATGGTCGCACTGATGAAATTCGACCGGGCCGAACTCGATGCGGCACTCGCACAAACCGAAGGCGTGGTACTCGCCAACGACAATAGCCCCCAACAAGTCGTGGTTTCGGGGTCACCAGCGGCCGTCGGCACCCTCTGCGATCGCCTCCAGGCCAAGCGTGCCATCCCTCTAAAAGTCTCGGGGGCTTTCCACTCACCCCTAATGGTCCCGGCTGCCGAAGAGTTTGCTAAAGAACTCGATATTGTTAGCTTCGCCACAGCTAACGTGCCGGTGCTCTCCAACGTCGACCCGAGCCCGGAGACGGCAGGCGAGATTCTCAAAGAGCGCCTGCGCCAACAGATGACCGGTGCGGTGCGCTGGCGCGAGCTGATGCTCCGCCTGGCAGCCGAGGGGGTCGATCAAACCTTCGAAATCGGACCGGGGAAAGTGCTCGGCGGGCTGCTCGGGCGCACTTGCGCCGAGATTGAAACGGTGGCTCTAGGCAGTGCAGCTGCGATCGCACAAAGCTGAAGTCGGCTGCGAATATCAGGGAGTTACGGGCTCGCGATCGCCGAGGAGTTCTTCGAGATTGATGCCAAAGCGGGGCTTGGGAGAGCCGCCGCGCGTGACAATTTGGGGACCTGTCTGGCTGGCAACATCGAAGAGTTCGCTCAAGACTCGCTCGGGGTCATCTTTGGCCTCGAGCGTCAGCAATAGGCTCTCAGAAAGCGGCTGCTGGCAGCGGTAGTCGTCAACACCCTCAAAAGAGGCGGTCCGCTCGGCAACGCACAAAACCTTTTGCCGGTTGAGAATCCCGTGGGAGATGTAGTGTAAGTTGCCCTGTTGGGCGTGATTGTGGAAGCGATTGCTGACAATTTGGCAGCGAGCTTGGGGAGAATAGCCACTGCTGCTGAAATACTTGCTCTTCCAAGCAATGAGTTGTAAGTTGCCGCGATCGGTACTGACTATGGTGGTGGGCAATCCCTCAAGTTCAACGCAACTAAAGCCGAGCACTGCAGTGGAGGCACTGGGTTGAGGTTGCTTGACTGGCAGAGACTCTGGCTCGGTAGATTCGGCTTCGATGGCCTGCTTGTTGCAATGCTCCACGACAAGATCGGCTGGCAAGCCATGCTTGGCGAGGTCCCGGGTGCAGTCGAGCACGTTACTTGCAACAACCGTACTTGCAACAGTAGCTGGTGCGATCGCCAGGCTGCTACTGGCTGCAGCCATCAATACCGCTTGGCTCAAAGAGCCTCTCAGAACTCTCATCGAACTAACTCTCACGCGCTCTACCAAGCAACTCTACAAACAACAGCAGCCTTCCGACAAGCACATCCGGCTCGCGCCGAGCTGGCCAATGCTCGCTGAGGAGACCCCGCACCCGCACCTGAAGTATTCGTAAAGACCTTACGACTCAGTTTACTCGATGTCTTGTAGGGGTCTCCTCCGTGGCATCACCGAATAAAAGAGGAGGGAGCTACACGCTACCGGCGCTTCAGCCCTCTTCGCCGAGGTAGGCTTCTAGGGCTTCTGCTGCCAGTTGCGTCATGGTGAGGCCCTTGCGCTCGGCCAGGGCTTTCAGGCGCCGGTGCAGGTCGTCGTAGACGCTAATGCGGTAGCGCTGGCGCTTATCCGTGCGGGGTTCGGCGGGCTGGTAGTTTTCGCTGAAGGCTTGTAGGGCCTCGAACCCTACGCGGTGGCAGAAATCTCCAAAAGCTTCGCCCTGGGCTCGAGCTTGCTTGAAGTAAGCAAAGATGGGCTCCAAAAAGTGCTCGATGTCAGCGGCAGGCAAGCGCTCGACAATCGGAGCTGCCAGCCGAGTTTGATTGGGAGTGCCCCCCAGCCACACTTGGTAAGCCTCGGGAGCGCTGCCGACAAACCCGAGTTCGGCCATGTAGGGGCGAGCGCAGCCGTTGGGGCAGCCAGTCATGCGGATGACGATAGATTCGCCCGCAAGCCCGACTTTGGTGAGGGTGGCGCGCACCCGGGCCAGCACATCGGGCAAGATCCGCTCGGACTCGGTCACGGCCAGACCGCACAGAGGCAGTGCCGGGCAAGCCATCGAGAGGCGCACTAGCGGCTCGATGGCCTCTGGGTCGGTGGTGACGCCGCGATCGCGCAGTATGCTTTCGATCTCGTTTTTTTGTTCGGGGGCAATCTCGTGGAGAATGACATTGTGATTCGGGGTCAGGCGCATCGGCAGCTCGAAGGCCTCGACAATTTCGCGCAGGGCCGACTTGAGTCGGAAGGTCCCCTCGTCTTTGATGCGACCGTTCTCGACTGAGAGGCCGAAGAACCACTTACCATCGCCCTGCTCGTGCCAGCCAAGGTAGTCGTAGTACTTCCAGTCAGGCAACTCGGCAGGTGGGGCGATGGCTTTGCCGAAATACTCTTCGACTTTGGCCTTGAAGCGATCCGGGCCCCAATCATGCAGGAGATACTTCATGCGAGCGTGGCGGCGGTCGACGCGATCGCCGTAGTCGCGCTGGGTTGCCACGATCGCTTTTACAAGATCGAAGATGTCAGCTTTGGCCACGTAGCCGAGCGCGTCGGCAATGCGGGCAAAGGTTTCTTCTTTGTTGTGGGTGCGACCGAGGCCGCCGCCAGCATAAATATTGAAGCCCTGCAGCTCGCCATCGCCATCGGTGACGACCACCAGGGTGAGATCTTGCGAGAACAGATCGACGGCGTTATCGCCCGGCACTGTCACGCAACACTTGAATTTGCGCGGCATGTAGTGGGTGCCGTAGATAGGCTCGGCGCTATCGTGGAAAATTGTGCCGGTGCCATTGCCTTGGCGAGCGGCTTTCACGGCCGGATCTTCTTCACCGCTGACGAATTTCTCGCCGTCGAGCCAAATTTCGTAGTAGGCACCCGTTTGTGGAGTCAGCAGGTCGGCAACCCTGTCTGCATACTCCCAGGCATAGCCATACTCGGGGCGATTTTTGTAGGGGGCAGGCGGTGCCATGACGTTGCGGTTGAGATCGCCGCAAGCACCCAGCGTCGAGCCCATCGAGCGCACGATCGCGCCCACCGTGCTCTTGAGGTCTCGTTTCAAGATGCCATGTAACTGGAAGCCTTGGCGCGTTGTCGCCCGTAGGGTGCCATTGCCAAATTCATCTGCGAGGCGATCGAGCGTTAGGTAAAGCTGCGGGGGAATCTGACCGCCCGGCGATCGGGTCCGCAGCATCATGCGGTAGTCCTTTTCTTGGCCTTTTTGGCGGTTGTCGCGGTTGTCCTGCTGGTAGGAACCGTGAAATTTGAGAACTTGGACGGCATCTTCGCTGAAATGCGTCGTATCCTGCAACAGTTCGGTCGCGACGGGCTCCCGGAGAAAGTTGCTTCGTTCTTTGATGCCCTCAACGCGAGAGGGGCGGCGCGATGTGGCAACCATATGACGCTGTTCTATTTGGTCCGGCAATCGTGAACTCTTATCCCCACTATCCCGGTCGGATTAGTGGGGATTTTCTATATGATAATTCAAACTGTCCTGGATCCCATCGTGGCTGGCCAGGGAAGTTCGGGTAGCGCTAGGGTCCAATCTTAGCGCGGCCGAGACTCTCGAGATCGATCGCCTCGAGCTGCTGCCAAGCATCCGCGAGGTAGCCGCGACCGCGCAAGAATCCCACATTCGCGCCGGGGCAGATCGCCTGCAGGGTGTCTGGGCCGAAGCGGTCCTGCAGGGCCGCGACCGCACGCAATTGGCGCGGCCAATGGAACGTCTTTGCCGTTCGCTGCGGTAGCAGTCGTCCTTGGGGATCCGGTAGCAGGTGGCGACCCGAGAACAACACCCCAACTCCCTCACCTGAGACCGCAGGCAGGCGAGCATACAAGCAGGCCGAGCCCGGCGAGTGCCCGCAGGTCCAAATGCCTTGGCAGCTCTCTGAGAGCGCGATCTCGCGGGTAAATGGCGTCAGGCGCACCTCCGGGAGCAGGTAGGCTTCTTGCTCCTGGATCGCAACCTCGCAGTTATAGCTCACCTGCAGGCGTTCGGCACCAGCAATGGCGCTGCGATGGGTCAGAAACAGCCAGCGGACCCCGCCAAGGCGATCTAGAGCCCGTCGAGTTGCCTCGGTCCAGGGCGGGCAGTCTACCAAAACGACTCCAGCTGGGTCGGAAATCGCGTAGGCGGTCCCGCCGAGGGTTTCGCGGTTGGGGGCAAAGGCGTAGATTCCGTCTAAGATCGAGCGGGTGGCATCAGTTGACATGGGCTGGGTCGATTTAGAACGGGGAGCGCTGCTCCCGAGCCAACGGTGGCGGCGGCGGCCCTGCAGCACGCAGCGCTCGCTTGCTGGTGTCGGGGCGGCGCGGATCGGGGAAGCGGGAGAGATTCATGGGCAATTTTTGGATATTTTTGGTCGTTTTCGGGGGGTTGATGTACGCAATCGTCCGGCACAGCGCGTCGGGCTTGACCCGCACTCCCGTTTGGTTGTTGTGGCTGGTGTTAATGCTCCCGGCACTCACCTGGGCGCTGTGGGGAGTTTTTGCCGGGGAAGATACCGCAATGCCCCAGTGGCTGCTTTTGGCTCCCTTTGCTATCTCTCCCATTCTCTACTTTTGGTTGCTCCAGCGCGGCCGCCGTCCGGAGGCAGATGCTCGCGAAAAGCCCGCGCGATCGCCAGAAGAGGTCCCGCCCCAGATCCAGCCGCCACCGCGACTGCTCTCCCCCGAAGAAGAAGCCAGTCTGCGCGGTTGTTTTCCGTGGAATACCTACTATCTTCAGCAAGTTGCCTACGGCTTGCAAACGGTTAACTGCCTGGGCAAGCTTCGGTCGGATCCCGAAACGGCCTACCAGCGCATCCGAGACAATATCGAGGCTCAGTTCGGCAAGCGCTTCCTGGTTGTGTTCCAGGAGCGCCCCCGTGGTGATGCTTATTTTAGCCTCTATCCCAATCCTTACCCGCGCCTGCAACACTCCCAAAGGGCCGAGCTCCGGCAGACTGGTCTGGCCGCACTGCTACTGGCGATTACCTTTTTCACCACCATTCAAGCAGGGGTGCAGCTCGCAGGCGAATCGCTAGCCGACTTGCAAACCGATCCGAGCCTACTTCGGCAGGGGTTGCCCTACGCTCTAGGAATCCTCTGGGTGCTCGGGGTCCACGGTTTTAGTTACTTTTTCGCTGCTAGCTACCACCGCATTCCGGTGAGCTTCCCGCTTCTGGTTCCCATCCCGTTTTTCATGGGGGTGTTGGGGGTTTTTTCCCAGCGGCAGTCGCCGGTTCCCAATCGTCGCGCCCTCTTCGATACGGCTTTGGCCGGGCCGCTGGCTGGGTTACTCGTGGCGATACCGGTGCTCGTTGGCGGTCTGATGGTTTCCGAGCTGGTGCCTCTAGACGCGGCCGGCGATGGCGAAAGTTTGCCGCCTGCAGGGTTATTCAATCTCGATGCCTTCGACCCGCGCGGGTCGCTGCTGCTCGTTGTGGTGTGTAAGTTGGTTCTGGGTGAAGCCCTGACTCCCGAGAGTGCCATCGATCTCGCGCCGCTAGCGATCGCGGGCTATGTCGGCATTGCCATCGCAGTTTTCAAGCTCGTGCCGGTTGGCCGCCTCGATGGGGGTCATGTGGTGCATGCGATGTACGGCCTCCATGCGGCGGTGCTCATTGGCAAAGTCGCGCAGGTCTTGCTGCTGTTGCGATCGTTTGGCGAAACAAGCTTGCTTCCAGCCGCAATCGTCGTGTTCTTGCTACCCCCCTTCGACCAGCCCGCCCTCGATGACGTCACCGAACTCAACAGCTGGCGAGACGGCATCGGCCTGCTGGCGCTGGCTTTACTGGCGGTCGTTTTGTTGCCAGCTCCCAGCTTTATCCTCGACTGGCTGCAAGTTTGAGCGGTTCGCGCGTCCTATGACTCTGGTTCGTATCATCGAGCGCGGCAGCATTGAGGCCGCCATCTTTCGGGTCCGGCAGGGGTATCGCGCGACGATTCGCAGCCCTGCTTTCCACTGGCACCCAGGCATCTTTGCCGACTTCGACTGCCTGTGGGACTGGCTGCAGTTTCAGGTGGCGGCGGTGGAGTCGGGATTGCCCCTCAGTCAAGATTGGTTGCCCCTCGCGGGCGATCGCCGAGGCAATGGATTTTACCGCGATTGGTTCATCTATCACGCCCGGGCGCGTTTGTGGCAGGGGTACGATCCGCTGACCAACCGCTGCTGGCTGGCCGACAAGCGGGCCAATTTGGTTGCCAAGATCGACAACGTCGAGTGCCATCGGCAAAAAGCCCCTGCCAGCGGGGACGGCAAGGGCTAATTAAGAAGGAGAACCTTAATTTTCTAAGGGCGACCGTGTAGGAGATCCCTATCGAGCGACCTTACCTAGAAGAAGGGGATGGGGAAAGGAAAGGCCTGGATGCTGATGGGGAAGTCACCGCGCGTGGCAACTGGTGCGGTGACTTCTTGGCCGGTCATGCTCTTGAGGACTACCTTGGGATCTTGGCCCTCTTCTAGGGAAATCAGCACGCGATCGCTGCAGCCATCGGTCAGCTCGGCTTCGAGGCAGATAACGGGTAGGCCGCTGAGTTCGCCCATGGTGTAATTGAAATCGTTAGGATCGCTCTCCGAGGCGAACGCCTGCAGGCGACCGGCTGCTTGGCGGCAGGCTCGCTCGGCGTCCGAGAAGTGTTGGGCTTCCCAGGTGAGGACGGAATGGACCTTTTCGCCCTCGGCATCGGAGTTCAGGCGGATGGCGGTCACGGGCGTAGGACCGCTGTCGTTACAGAAAAAGGTGAAGGGCTGGCTGGCTGCTGACTCCGGAGCGCTCAGGCTTGCATTGGCACCTAAAGCGAGTAGGAAAGCGGCAGCAATGGTGGGGGAGACTAATTTGCGGTTCATAGGAAAAATCCTCGCAGAGTCGATCGGCTAATCCAAGCCTTTTGGTTTAAGCTACTCTACTCATATTGGCAGCTTTTCGCGGCTGCGGCCGCCCACTTTATGAGCTAAGTTGGGGAATTGCGGTTCTGATCCCTTGAGGATCGTAGGTTTTTCGGGGTAAATCCTATAGAATTAGAGGCTTTCACACGGAAATTTCCGTGAAAACTCCCAGCATTCGATCTTCCCCCAAGAGAGTATCGATAGAGGGTTATATGAGTGCCATGGCCGACCCACAGCAAGCTCCCGTACGGGTTACTCCAACTTCCCTGTTTCACCTGGCTATTCCGGCAACGGACCTGGTGGCAGCCAAGCAGTTTTACACTCAGTATTTAGGCTGCAAGCTCGGGCGCGAGAGCGCGCGGGCGGTCATCCTTGATTTCTTCGGGCACCAGGTCGTTTTGCACGCCCACGACGAACCCTCTACTCCCCAGCAAGGAATCTACCCCCGGCATTTCGGTCTCATCTTTGCAAGCTGGGGGGCATGGGAAAGCTTTATCGGGCATTTGCAGAGCAGCCAGCAAGTGTCTTTCTACATCGCTCCAAGGCAGCGCTTTCTGGGGCAGGTTACCGAGCACTGGAGCTGCTTTTTGGCCGATCCGTCCCAGAATCTCCTGGAATTCAAGTATTACACCCACCCAGAAGCAATTTTTGGCGCGCGCGAGTGTGCCGAGGTCGGCGATCTCCCTTAATTGCGGCTAGAAGCCCAAGGATGTCCGATCGAGCCCCGATCCTGGCAAACCAGAAGGCACCGTGCGGCTGCAGCGAGGTCCTGGCAAATGATGTCGGGAGCGAAATGGTGGAGGTAGGATTTAGAGCGAATGCCGCAGGTTAGGGCGATCGCCGGCAAGCCAGCGGCCCGTGCGGCCAAGATATCGGCTTCGGTGTCGCCAACAACCCAGGCGTCTGAGGCAGGATGCTCGGCAACGGCTTGGGCTAACAAGAACGTCTTGCGATCGACATTGTTTTGGTAGGCCACCCCACACTCACTCGCACCGTAGATCTCGGCAAATAGACGCGTCAGACCGTGACTGCAGAGCATGGCTTCCACTTGCTCGCGGCAGCGCAGGGTCACCAAGACAAGATGCACCCCCTGGGAATGCAGCAGCGCCAACGCCCAATCAATGCCAGGCTGAAAGCGATCTCGACCCAAGAGCGCGGGGTGGTTGACCCGTTCTTTGACGCGCTCTACAAAGTAGGCGACGTGCTCGGCCTGAAGGCCAGATCGCAAGGCAATCTCGAGATCGCAGGTCCGCTCGCACTTGCGCTCCCAAAACTGAGCTTTGCTCAGCGGCGTCAGACCGATGACATCGCCACCGTAGCGAGCCTGGGTGGCAGCGAGAGCCTCTCGGTAGGTGCGATAGTAGCGCTCTGAGACGTCGACCAGTGGGCCGTCAAAGTCACAAAATATGGTAAACATCGGGCGCTCCTCAACTCGACCGCAATTCAACCGCCCGCTGGCGATTGGAAGGTAATCGCAACATCACTTTACACTAACAGTTTTCCCAAGTCAGAGCGAGATTGTCACGGTGATTTTCCAATTCGCAAATTTTCTGCCTGACGGACTATCTCGAGTGGCGGAATCGTGGCAAGTTGCTCGGACAAGGCGTACATATGCCTACGTAAAATCGCTCGATTTACTACAGATATAGATCGAATTGCAATCTTTTATGTCAGTCGCGCGAGTTAGCACCTGCAAGCTAGTTACGCTTTTGAACTGTAGGGGGATAAATATCGACCGCCCCATAACGGTTACCTTGTAACGACCTTGTAACGATAATGGCAAGCAACAAATTCTCACTTTCTTCTGTAAATTGGCTGCCAATCGTACTTGGCATTCTGGGCTTTTGGCTGAGTGCGAGCCTCACGCTCGATGCAGTGGTGATGCCCAGCTTGGCAGGTAGCGGCATGATGGACCGTACCGAAGTTGCCACCGTTGGCTACAGATTATTTGGCACGTTCAATCACTTGGAGCTGGTTTGTGCGGCAGCCGTTCTCAGCGGCGTCCTGGCAGCAAGATTTCGCAGCGATCGCGCCTCCATCAGAATTCATTGGCATCTGTTGGCTTTGGCCGGGGGGCTGATTCTGCTGGCTACAACCTCAACCTATGTTTTGACCCCAGCAATGGGGGGATTGGGGGCTAGCCTTGAATGGTTCGAAGCTAGCAGCGCAATCGCACCGATGGCAATTATGCACGCAGCTTACTGGAGCCTAGAGGCGTGTAAGTTAGTTCTGGGCTTAGTTTTGTTGGCGCGCTGCTATCAGCAGGCCACCCAACCGAACGAAGCTTTTTAGTGCCAGGCGGGCCGCTGCCGGCCCTCAGCATAAAACTTCAGTACGAAGAGGGCACCGCACAGGGCCCTCTTCGGTTTTTGGGGGATTTTCGGCTGTTTTTATTCCCCAGTAGAGGCGTTTGGAAGATCGAAATAGGTTTCTTCTAAGAGAAATGTGCCGCTAGCAAAGCGCACGCACCAGTAGCCAGCCGGGCGACGATCGACAATTTCTCCTACCTCACCAACGCGAATGACATCTGGCGGTCGCAGCATCGGCATGGGCTCGGCAGTTTTGACATAGGGCGGCAGGGAGACTACGCGCACCTGCATGCCCACTTGTAAGGGAGGCTGTCGTTCGGGCACGGTCATCACGCCTCATCGGGGGTGCGATCGCGAACGCTATCGACAATCCGCGACAGCTCGACTTTCTCTTCGACGGTCACGCGCTTGGGCGAGCCGCTGATGATGCCTTCGTAGTTGCGGAAGGAACTCTTGATGTCGGGGCCGTCTTGGCTGATGACATACTCGCGGATGCCCTTTTCGTGCCAGGAGCCTCGCATTTTAAAGACATTGAGCGCGCGGGCCATCTCTCCGCGAATCTCAACGTACTGCAGCATGATGATCGTGTCGGTAATTGTCGAGATGTGGGAATCGGTAATCGAGTGCGATCCGAGAAATTGGTCGGTGGTGTTGGTGAAGAATCCGGTGATTTCTTCTTGCTTGGCATAACCGGTTACACCAATGACAAACTGCCGGAAAGCGTTGTTGGTTACGCCCCGTGCCATCGCTGAAAGGGAGTCGATAGCAATCCGGGAGGGCTTGAATTCTTCGATTTCAGACTTGATTGCTTGGAGGTGGTCTTCGAGGCCGGCTGATTCGGGGTAAGAGCACAGCAGCTTAAGCAAACCCTTTTTTTCCATCGCCTCGAAGTCAATTCCCCAGGAGAAAGCGTTGCGTGAAAGTTGAGCTCTCGACTCTTCGTAGGCAAACAAAATAGCTCGCTCTCCTTGGCGGCAGCCCTCTTCGAGAAATTTGCTGACGAGCAAAGTTTTGCCCGTGCCCGTGGCTCCCGTTGCCAAAATAATCGAGTCTTGGAAAAAGCCGCCCCCACACATGACATCGAGGGTAGGGATGCCTGAGGAAACGCGCACATTCGACGACCGTTGGGTGAGGCGCATGGCCCCGAGGGGGAAGATGTTGATCCCCGTGGTGTTGATGGTGAAGGGGTATTCACCCTTCATGTGAGTCGTGCCCCGTAGCTTGAGAATTTCGATCGTGCGGCGGCGGCGCTCGCCCTCGAGGACATTACGGACGATCACGACGTTATCGGAGACAAATTCCTCAACGCCGAAGCGGGCGATCGGCCCGTACTCTTCAACGCGTTCGGTGGTCATCACCGAGGTCACGTCAATCTGCTTGAGGCGGGCAGACAGACGGAAAATCTCCCGGCGAATGACTGAGGCTCCGTCGTACTGCTGGAAAACCGCCGTCACCGAGTCGATGGAAACGCGCTTAGCTTTGTATTTACGAATGGCGTACTGGATGCGCTCGATGAGCGCCGAGAGGTCGAAGCTACCGACGACCTCTTGCCCTTCAGGATCGGGCGAAGCATCGAGGATAAAAAGCCTGCCTTCGTCAATTAGGCCCTGTAAATCCCAGCCAAAGCTCAAGGCATTGATGATGATGTCTTGGGGCGATTCCTCGAAAGTGACAAAGACCCCGGGCTCGTCAAATTCTTTAATGCCGTTGTAGAGAAACTGAATGGCTAAAAGGGTCTTACCGGTTCCGGAGGTGCCGCTGACGAGGGTTGTGCGTCCGACAGGTAGGCCGCCGTGGGTAATCTCGTCAAATCCTTCGATTCTGGTGCTGATCTTTTGGACGCCTTGATAAGTGCCGCTCGCCTGTGATGAGCCGTTGGCAGGAGAGTTATCGCTCATATGTCAAAAGTTGCCCTTGAAGGAGCTAGCAATAAATCCGAAGTCCGTTAAGACATTCGATATTTTTTAAATTCTTCATATTCTAGAGATAGCCTTCACTATCGTCTACTACCTCCTCATAGAGGAGGTCGAGGCCGATGAGGACTTTCTCGCGATCGGAGAGATCGCCGATGATTTTACGGACTGGTGGCGGCAAAACCTTGGCCAGGGTTGGGGTGGCCAGGATTTTATCTTCTTCTGCCAACTGGGGATTCTTGAGAACGTCGATAACCTTCAAGGCGTAGACGCCCTTGAAATCTTCCTCAAGAATCGTCTTGAGGGTCTTGAGGGCGCGCACCGAGTCTGGGGTATTGCCCGCAACGTAGAGCTTGAGAACGTAGGTCTTTCGAGACATGTAAACCAAAATCGAACCGCAGCCGGTAGCAACCTTGCTTTAGCTCATCGTCGATTGCTTCAGCTGCGGCAAATGCTGGGGAGGGCGCGTCTGTACATTTCGCTGAGATGGGCGATGACGTCGATTAAAGCCAGGCGGTAATCCAGGAGAATTTCTTCATCGCGCCCCTCCAATCTTAGCTGCTGTGCGAATTCCTCCATCAACTCCATATGAATTTCCACAATCGTGGTAACCGGCACATCAGCGAGGAAAGCACTTTCTGCTAGCCGGTCGATCGCCGCATTATTCTGGGTATCTTCAGCGAAGTACCCCAGAATAATGCGGCGATAGCTTGCGGCCAGATCCTGACGGAGCTCGGCGCGATCGTCGGGAGAGAGATGGCGGTAGAACTGCTTCGGATCGCGCTTGCAGTAGATGCGCAGGTAGCCCAAGCGCTCGCGCAGCTTGCTGGCGAGGCGCTGTTGGACGTCGACTGTGGCGGGCTTCCGACGCCCCTCGGCCTCTTCGAGATTGAGAAATTGACCGACAGCGCGATCGATCGAACTAGCTAAGCTATTGCCCAGGTGGGAGACGTGCAGGCACACTTCACCAGCGTGATATTGAGGGGAGGGCAGGGGCGCCGATTCGATTAAAACGACCGGTAGCCAGGGGCCCTTGGCGGCGATTTTTGCCAGGACTGGCTCTAGTTCGGCCGCCAACTCGAGAATCAGGCAGTCGATTGTTTCGGTATTTTGAGCGATCCGCTCGATTGAGTCCGCCAGCGATGGCAACAAGGTCAGGTGATAGCGCGGTCTCTGCAATCGCTGCTGGAGGGAAGCGGCCAAGGCAGTACTGGGAACGCAGGCATAGATTTCGAGGGGGGCACTCAACGGAATTTCCAGCCAGAGATACAATTGCGTGGAGTTAATAAAAACTTAACATTTTTTGCTCGATTTCAAGGAATGTAATTATTTGTAAGCCGACTCGTTGTGGCTCTGAGCTGGCAGGAATAATGTGCGGTATGGTTGCCCGCGCCACAATTTTCCCGCAACACCTCCTCCTACATCTATTCCCTTGCTCCCCCCAACGCCTCCACTCACACAGTTCGTTAAGCCCGCACTACTTTGCAGGCGGGATTTGCCGTGGTCGGCCCTGCGGGAACTCTTGGAAGAGGCGGGCGAAGAGTCGGCAGTTGTCGTCGATGCCCAACATCGCCCCATTGGGTCGATTTCCCTAAGGAATTTGCTCGCCTGGCAGCAGGAGGGCGGTAACAATCCTGCAACCGATTGGTCGGGGGCGATCGCGCCGATCGTTTCTCTGGCCCTATCGAGTTCTCCCAAAGAACTAGCGGCTGCCCTGGCTGGTGGCAAGCCTTGCGTTCTGGTCGATTCTGACGGCGCGGCCGTCGGTCGCCCTAATCTCGCCAGAGTTCTCGATGAGTCGATTGAGATGTCCTACTCCGAGAGTCGGGTGTCATCGGTCGTCGTGCCCGCGAGTCCGGCTGCGCCTTGGTTGGCCTTCTTCGAGCAGCTGCCTTTACCCCTGCTGCTGCAGACCGCAAACGGACAGATCTTGGCTCGCAACCAAGTCTGGAGAGAAACATTTTGCACCGCCGGCGGCAGCACCTGCAGTCGCGTTGCCGTCGATAGTAGCCGGGGGACGGGCAAAGCGGCAACGGAATGGTGCGTTCTTGGCACGGCAGAAGAGCCGGCAGCAGGGGAAAGCGGCAAGCGTTTGTGTCCTCTGTGCGCGGGCGATCGCAGTCTGGGTCAAGTCGGGAGCTGGTGTTTGACGCGCCTGCCCCTTGATGACCTCGACGAGGATACCCGGCACCCGTTGTGGTTGGTGCTCGCCAGCGATACCAGCGAACAACAACAGCTCTACCGAGAGTTAGCAGCGCGTAATGCCGATCTGGCCCACCTCAATCGCCTCAAAGATGAATTTCTGGCCTGCATCAGCCACGAACTCAAAAGCCCGCTGACGGCTATTGTCGGACTCTCTAGCTTGCTACAGCAGCCCACTCTGGGCGAACTCAACTCCCGTCAGGAGCGCTACGTCAAGCTCATTCACCAAAGCGGCCGCCAGTTGATGGCCTTGGTCAACGACATTCTCGATCTCACGCGCCTAGAATCGGGCCGGTTGGTCTTGCATCCGACGCAACTAGACATTACTGCTATCTGTGAGGGGGCCTACGAAGCCGCAAAAGCGCATGCTGCCTCGCAGCTCCCCTCGCGCGAGCTAGCAGATATTCCATACACTCTTGCCGTTGCGAGCGACCTCGAAACGATTGAGGCAGACGAGCTGCGCCTCAGACAGATTCTGACCCACCTGCTCTCTAATGCCTTGAAGTTCACCCAGGCCGACAAGGGGCGTGTTGGCCTGCGGGTCAACCGTTGGGAAGGGTGGATTGCCTTTACAATTTGGGACGAAGGGATCGGCATCCCCACGGCCCAGCAGCATTTAATCTTCCAAAAATTCCAGCAGCTCGAGGGGCCGTTGACGCGCGAGCGGGAAGGGACGGGGTTGGGCCTGGTCCTCGCGCAGCGACTAGCGCGGGCCCATGGAGGAGATATTTCCTTTGTCTCAGAAGCAGATCGAGGCAGCGAGTTTACGCTGCTGCTGCCGCCTTTCCCGCCACCGGCGACCCATGCGGCGAGCGTACCCGTCGGCCGGCCGCGCCCTCATACCAGCTTGAGCACGTTGGTGCTTTTGGTGGAGACAGTTCCGCGCTATGTCGATTCGATATCCCAGCTACTACAGCAGTTGGGATATCGAGCGGCGATCGCCAGATCGAGCACTGAGGCCGTTGCCAAGGCCCGCATCTTGCAGCCACGGGCCATCTTGCTCGATCCATTTTTATCTCCCCTTTCTGGATGGGATGTACTGACGCTCCTCAAGTCCGATCCGCACACGCGCGCGATTCCGACGCTGGTGATGGCCAGCAGGGCCGAGCGACAACAGGCCCAAGAACGCGGTGCCGATGGCTTTTTGCCATTGCCCGTCAGCGAGCGCGCCCTGCAGGAGCATTTGGCACTCGCCAATCCAACCCGATCGACGACCCCCATTCACCGACAAAACCTGACCGTCCTGCGCCTGGAGTATGGCGGACGGCGAGAATTTGCCCCTCCCTTAGAGACGGCCCTGGGCAACATATCCGGCCAGCTCAACTGCCGCATTCTCGAAGCCGAAGATCTCGAGCAAGCCAACTTGTTGGCTCGGATTTGGCATCCGAATGCCGTCCTGCTCGATAGCAGCGGTTGCACCGTTCCCCGCGAATACTTACAGCAGTTAAGTCTCTGTCGGCCGGTGGCCGCGCTGCCACTAATTGTTTTGGACCCGCAAGCCGCCCAAGTCGCCCACGAGCTGGGGGCGCTGACCGTGTTTCCTTGCTTTGTCGCTGGGGAGGCCAACCCGACCGATGCCATTTGGTCGGCCATTCAGGTGGCTGCCGGGGTCGAGCTGTCGGAGACAGATGCAGCTCCTCACATTCTGATTGCAGACGGGCGGAGCCACCTTACCGAAGATACCCACCACCGAGAGTGGCTGCAGGCCGCAGCACAGTACCTAGCAACAGCAGGTTATCGTAGCTCCTTGGCTCAGTCTTGGGTAGAAGTCCGCAGCCAGATCCAGCGACATGGCGTCGATCTACTGCTGCTAGATTTGGGGGCCGTTCCCGAGGAACGAGCGACCTTGCTCGAAGGCGAATTAGAAACTCTGCTGGGTCCGGAGTTAGGGGTGCCCGCAATCGTCTTGGCTCATCCTCCGGCCGGTGAGGCGGGCGCTGCCCTGGCAGCCTTGCTCGATCGCCTGGCTGTTGCGGTGTTGCCCGGCCATCCCGAGTCTATGGCCGATTTGCTCGCTCAAATCGAGCGGCTGACAGAGCAGCTCTAAAAGGCGACAGGACCCCGTCGGGCGGTACTCCGAAAGATAACGGCAGCAAAATGGTAAATTTCACGGCGCTTTTGGCTCGGGTCTGCGGCTGGTTGTTCTCGGCCCTTCTGAGCCTCAACCTGCTGCTGCTCGCTGCCCCTGGTGTTGCTGCCGAGGAGTTGCCGGTTCGCCTGACGTTCATGTTGCAAGCTCTTGGGGTCGCGCAATGGGAGCCCTTGGTTGCCGAGTTCGAGCGGCAAAATCCCGACATCGACATTGAGTTGATCGAGGGGCCGAATGCAACCAACTTACTCGAGGATCTCTACACTGCCTCGTTTCTGTTGGGAGATTCTGCTTATGACTTGGTCTACATGGACGTGATTTGGGTGCCGAAGCTGGCGGCGGCGGGCTGGCTTCTGGACTTGGGAGATCGTCTCTCGTCTCAAGCCCGCGACGAATTCATGCCAGGAGACCTCGCAGGCGGCCGCTACCGGGGCAAGCTCTATCGCCTTCCCGTGCAGTCGGGGGTGGGGATGCTCTATTACCGTCAGGATTTGCTTGCAGCAGCAGGCCTAGAGCCCCCAAACACGACAGCCGAGCTACTCGCAGCCTCCCGATCTCTCCAGCAGGCAGATCTAGCCGACTGGGGATACGTTTGGCAAGGCAAACAGTACGAGGGCCTAGCGGCAATGTTTGTCGAGATTTTGCAGGGCTTTGGGGGGTACTGGGTCGACCCCGAGACCAACGCCGTTGGTCTCGACGAGCCAGCGGCG
>CAYTBI010000015.1:0-6306 GCA_964435975.1 uncultured bacterium | reverse complement strand
CGTTGGTCTCGACGAGCCAGCGGCGATCGCCGCGGTGGAGTTTCTGCGCGAGACCATCGCTAGCGGCGTCTCGCCACCGGGTGTCGTAACCTATCAAGAAGAAGAAGCGCGACGACTCTTCCAGAGCGGCAAGTCTGCCTTCATGCGCAACTGGCCCTACGCTTGGTCGCTCCTTAACGCAGAAGATTCTCCTGTGGCCGGTCGCGTGGGCATCAAGCCGATGGTGGCAGCCCCTGGCAGAGCCAGTGCGGCCTGCCAGGGAGGGTGGGGCCTGGGAATTGCCAAGAGCACCCGCTATCCAGAAGCGGCCTGGCGGGCCGTGGAGTTTTTCACCTCAGCAGCAGCCCAGAAATATTTGGTGAGCGAATACTCAGTGGTGCCGACGCGGCGGGCGCTTTTTACCGACCCCGATCTGGTAGCGAAATACGACTTCTTGCCCCTATTGTTGGAGGTCATCGACTCGGCCGTCTTGCGACCGCCAATTGCCCAGTATGCCCCGGCCTCGGATATTTTGCAGCGCTACTTGAGTGCGGCGATTACCGGGCGGCGGCCGCCGGCAGCTGCAATGGCTGCTGCCGCGCGAGAAACGCGGCAGTTGCTTGGGAGCAGGCAGGCTAGCGCTCGCGACTATCGACGGGGACAGCCTTGACGTCGATGGCTTCTTGCTTGTCTCGCTCGACTGCCGCTGCGGCGGCGGGGTCGCGGGGTTCTGCGGCGCCGTCTTGCCGGTCGGCAAACAACAGGGCCGAAACTTCCGAAATCAAAAGCGTGAGCAGAGCCACGTCGTCGATCTGGCCGATGAGCGGAAACAAGTCCGGCGAGATGTCGATCGGGCTAATCAAGTAAGCGAGCGTCCCCAAAATAACCCAGAGACGATACTTGGGGTTGCGGATGAGCCGGCGGTACCAGCGAAAAATAGGCGGAAAAGGCATGACTTTCCCTTGAGGGTGTCGCGTCGTCTCTCCCATCTTGGCAAATTCTTGGCAAATCTTCGTAGTTCGGTTGGGGCGGCAAGCGCGACTGGCGGCCCGGCAACCGGAACCTAAGACGCCGCAATTTTTTGAGAGTAAATGCGTAAAATCCCCCGGCTCGGGCAGAAAGTTATGCGAGCGTATTGCTTCTCGGCGCCCATGAACCCTGACGACTGCAACACCCATCTGCGAGAGTTGATCTTGTAAGGCCCGCAGTTGCCCGCGCGGCAGTCGCGATCGCCGTCTGGCCCTAGACGAGCTGATGGGGGGCTCTGGCACTCGAGCAAGCTAGCGCGCCCGCAAAAAGGGGCCTGGCCTGCAGCCCTGTACGAAGAGCTGCACGGCGAGGCGCTGCAACGAACGTTGTTGGAGATCTGCCAAAAAATCGACCGCTACGACCCGACGCGGCCGGTGCTGGCCTGGGTCAACTTCCGCTTGGACAAACAATTTACAGAGGTCGTGCGGGAGTTTTACAAGCAAGGCCTCACTGCAGCGCCCAAGGGCACACCTTTAGCGGTAGGTCCTCTGCCGACCCTAGAGACGCTCGATCGCGCCTTGACAAGCGACTCTGAAGTTGACGACCGACAACTGTTGCGGCAATTTTTGGCCGAAGATCCCGAGGGTCATCTGCAGGCCGAGCACATTCGCAATCGGCCCGACGCGCATTTTCAGGCAATTGCACTGGCTCGCTCGGTCGAGCACAAAACCTGGGAAGAGATTGCCACCCATTTTGGGATCTCCGTCCAAACCCTCTGCAGTTTTTTCAATCGCCGCCTGCAGAAACTACGCCCCTATTTCCAAAAGTATTTGCAAGCCTAAAGTCCACCCAACCCCGAGCTGCCATGTTTGTCGTTCCTCTAACCCTTAGCGCCCATCGCTACGCCCGCACCCGCAGCACAACCCACGCCGGCGATCGCAGTCGCTCTCGGCAAACCTATCTCAATGCCCTAGCCGCTCGGGCGGTAGCTTATCAACTGCAATGCTGGGGCGTCGAGTTGCAACCCGAAGTGGATAACTGCCTCGAGGGCGAGTTTTTCGAGACAGCCGGGGTAACGCTTGCCAACGGCGAGCGCTGGGATTGCCGGCCCTTATTGCCGGGAGAGCGTGCCTGCGGGGTGCCACCAGCGGTACGGCAGGGGCACGCGGGCTACTTTCTAGTCGAGCTAGCCGCCGACTTGCGCTCGGCGACGATTCTGGGGTTTAGCCGACAACCGGCAGCAGCCTTGCAGCGAGACAACTTGCACGCCCTCGCAGATTGGCCTGCTGTCTCCGCACCCGTTACGAGATTGAGCGACTGGCTCGAAGGCAAGGTAGCGGGTTGTTGGCAGAGCCTAGAGCGGCTGCTCGGAGCGCGAGAAGATTTGGCGTGGGCGGCGGCGACGCGAGGGCTCGAGCCGACCGCAATCCGACAGGCAAAACTCCTGGATTTGGATATGGTCTTGGGCGATCGCCAGGCGGTCTTGCTCGTTGCTTCGATCCGCGATGGGGCCGACGGTCGCGCGAGCGCGCGGGTGCGGCTCTTGCCCGGAGAAGGCGATCGCTTCTTGCCAGAGCATCTGCGCCTGCAGATGCTCGACGAAGTGGGCACATTGTTACAGGATGTTCGCGCGCGCGATTGCGAAAACTTCATTCAATTGCGAAGATTTTGCGGGCATTCCGGCGATCGCTTCTCGATTTGCATAGGGTTGGGGAGAGTTACAGTCGCAGAAGAGTTTGCGTTCTAGGCAATGCACTGGCTAGTTGTCATCCATCTCGGAGCCGGAACGCTCGCCAGGGGTTGCTCGGAGATTTCATTGCGCGTTACGCCGCCTGCTGCCGCGAGCCCCCAGCAGCAGTGGCGAGCGCTGCTGCCGGCTGCGCCTCAGTTGCTGCAGTTGCTCCAATCTTGGCAACTGCTCTACCGCGAGTATTACGAAACTTGTGGCGATGCCCGTGCGGTCGAAATCAATGCTAGCGATATCGTTCGATTCTCAGAAATTGAGTTTCGGCAGCTTGCCGAGCGCTTGGCAGCAGAATTTAATGGGTGGCTGGCGAGCGAGAGCTTTGCCTCGGCGATACGGCCCGTAGTGTGGGGAGGCGGAGGGGGCGGGTGTTTTTTTGTGGTTTTATTATTTTATGGGGGGGTTGGCTTGCTTGTCTTTTGCCGGGTTTTCTTTTACTTTTGTCTCTTGCCCCGAGGCCTCTGGAATTGTGTTGTCAGTTTCTGGGGTGCTAGAAGCTGCCTTTAGCGTGCTAGCAAGCGAACCTATCAATGAAGCATTACAAAACTACATGTAGAGTCACATCCCTGCAATTTTGCGTAGAACCGTGCAAGAAAGAATATCCCGCAGAGCATCTTTTGTCTTTCATAAGGCCCAGAGCAAATGGCAACTCCCCCCGATCTAATTTCTACTAATTCCTCTGCTACTGCCTTCGATCGCGTTCTTTTTGCCGAAGGGGATGTCGGGGTACTTTTGACTGGTGGCCCCGACGATGATTTTCTGTCAGGCAACAACGGCGACGACACTCTCGATGGGGGCGACGGCAGCGACACCTACTTCGGCGGTGATGGTGGCGACGCCTTTATCCTCGATCCTTTCTACGACGGGGCCGACACGATCGCAGACTTCACGGCCGAAGACCGCATCGAATTCACCTTCTCGCCGCCAGCTGGCCATTTCTTCCCGGCTGCCATTCAAGAGCCAACCCTAACGGTTCTTGAGGTAGAGAATGGGACAACGCTGCTGGAGGTCCGGCCGTGGGCCCCGTATCTATACGGATCGCTGCAAGTTAGCTTGGTGGGTGAATTTGCTGTCGAAGACTTTGAATTTCAAGGACAGGCCCTAGTGTTGCGAGACTCCGACCCCGAACCTCCCAGCGATCGCCCCAGATTCATCGGCACCAGTGGAGACGATACCCTGTTCGGGCCGGTTTTCTCTTTCTTTGATGGTGCCGACGGCAACGACACCTTTATCCTCAATGACGGCCGCGGTCGGGTCGCTATCGGCGGTGCCGGTGAGGATACTTTCAGAGTCGAGGGGCTCTTAACACCCGGCCTCGCTTTTGCAACCGATGCAGAGCGCGATCTCTACTTCGCTGCTGGTGCCTTTCCCGCACGAATCCTAGACTTCGAGCCCGGCGATCGCATTGAAGTCCGCGGCCTAGAGATCGAATCGTCCGAGCCTTTTGTGGTAACCCCCGGTCCTGATGGCACCACGCTGCTTCAAATCGGCACCGTTTTGGGCGAGAGAACGATTCAGCTTGCCGGAGAGTTCATCCAAGAAGATTTTGCGCTCGAGAGCACTGTGCCCGGGCAATCTTTTGCAGATGTCTTTCAGGATTTCCCGGTAGTTTTCAATGTTGCGGAGGCAGAAATCGAGCTTAGTGTCGTCCCTGATGTCATCTCGATTGGGGCAATTGCCCATATCACTTTGGTGACTGGCGACAACCCCGGCGACACCCTCTTTGGGGGGGCTGCTGATAATTCCCTTAGGGGTGGCTTTGGCGACGATCGCCTCTCCGGCAGTGATGGTAACGACTCCCTCAATGGCGGCGCGGGGGACGATCGCCTCTTGGGTGGTGCGGGCGACGATTTTCTCTACATCAGCTCGGGAGAAGACATTCTCTTCGGGGGCAGCGGCAACGATACCTTCGTGCTGGACCTCAGCTTTGTCGGCAACGATAGCCAAATTGTCGATTTTGGCGTCGGCGATGCGATTGTGGTGACCGAGACGTTCTTGCCTCCCGCACCTCCTCAGGAGAGTAATATCGTTCCTGACCTTGCCTTTACCGAGATCGTCGATCTGGGCGTCGAGTACGACTCCGAAGCCAATCTGACCCGCTTGCAATTTGTCGATGCAGTTGGGGAGATTCGAGGAACCGTTGCTCTGCAAGGCTTCTTCGACGCAGGCGAACTTCTCTTCGAGAGTGGCACGGCACTCGACGACATTACGGTACGGTTGCTTGCCACCGAAGATCTGGGTTCGCCAGCAGATGAGAATGACAACATCATGCTTCCGTCATTCCCCGAGCGGGCCGACGCCACGGAAGTTACCGGTACGGTCGAGGGCGATCTGCTCTTCGGCACCAGCTTGGCCGACACCTTCAGAAGCGGTGCGGGGAACGATCTGCTCTTTGGCAAGGCGCGATCGGTCTTTGCCTCTCAAATGGACGGCTTTACCCCCGAAGAGCTAGCCGTCATTCTCTTCGGGCCGCCGCTGCCAGGCACTGCCTTGCCCAGCCCAGTTGCCGATACGGCCGACCTCATTCCTGGCGAAGGGATCGACACGCTCCTGGATTGGGGCGTCGATGACCGTCTGACTTTTGGGGGCTTTTTCCCGGAGGAAATTACTAGCATCGAGAGCGCCAACGGCTTCACGACCGTGACATTCCAGGTGACCGATGCTTCCCCTTTTATTTCCGGACCTCCGCCTGCAGAGCCACAAATTGAGTTCGCGACCGTACGCCTGGCAGGCGACCTAACAGAAGATGATTTTCTCTTTAATGCTGCCGATGTCGGCCCTCTGGGTATCGGCTTCGACAGCGTTGTCTTGGGCGATCGCAGTCGCAGCTTCCTGCAGGGCACCAATAACGACGACACCCTCGAGGGAACTAGCGCTAGCGAGATTCTCATTGGTGCCGAAGGCGACGACACTCTCGATGGCAGCCACGGTAGCGACACCTACTTCGGCGGCGACGGGGCTGATGTCTTCGCGCTCGATCCGTTCTACAGCGGCGTCGATACGATTGTGGACTTCAGGAGCGAAGACCGCATTGAATTCACTTTCTCTGCCTCACCCGATAGCTATTTCCCATACGCGATTCAGGCCCCGCAAGTCGAGGTAGTTCGGGTGGAAGATGGCCTGACGCTACTGGAAATCACGCCGCTAGCCCCCCAACTCTACGGCCCCGTCCGAGTCAACTTGGTAGGTGAGTTTGCTGCCGAGGACTTTGAATTTTTGACGGAAGCCGAGCGCGGCACTTTGGTGCTCCGGGACGAGACAGCGTTTTCCTTGGATATCAATGGCGATGGCGAAGTCCGGGTCATCGACGACGGCATGGAGGTATTGCGAGTCATGTTGGGAATACCAATGGCTGACGACACCAACAGAGATGCCATCCAAGACGCCATTGATGGAGGTATTTTCGACTTCGACCAGAATGGGTCTGTCGAGCTTCTGACTGATGCTTTCAACATCGTGCGCGTCATGCTCGAGCTGCCCACAGAAATGCTCGCTCTCGGGGCCAACACGCCCGAAGGCATCGGCCAAGCGGAGGTCGAAGCGGCTATCGAGGCTCTCTTCTAGTGCCACGTCAGGCCTAGGAATTAGGATAGAGGCAGCCGACCCCAATGCCT
>CAYTBI010000014.1:38816-80874 GCA_964435975.1 uncultured bacterium | reverse complement strand
CAATTGGTTTGCCCACTGCTGTTACTGTACCCAGTAGCTTTGCAAAGGGCTGTAAAATGGTTTAAGATAAGCCAGCCCCTGCAAGAGCGCAAATTGCACCGTCAATCCCCCCGAACTCGAAGCTCAAAATAGCTCGAAGAGGTTGGCCTAACGAATGAGTCGGGGACTATAAGATTGAACGGATGCCAGAGACAATGCCAGCCACCCAAGAGGAACGGTAGCATTGACAACTCGAATAGTCGTTTAACTCTATAAAACAGGGGATAGAAAAGATAAAGAGAGAGGAATAGGTAGATCTAGAACGGAAGAATCTGAGAGCCCTTGACACCAGCTCGGCTTCATAGTCGTTTTTGAGCTTAGAGGGTATCTGCAAAGAAACAATTAAGCCAAAATTCGTTCGAGCATTAAAGGAATCATGGCTGCGTAAACAACGGCTTCACTAACAGCAGGTGGCCGCCCATAATCCTTGCTGAGACGGCGCTGTTTCCCCAACCAGGCAAAGGTCCTTTCCACTACCCACCGGCGAGGCTGAACCTCAAATTTTGGTCCTGTTCTCTGCACAACTTCCAGAGCAATGCCGCTATCCCGAGCTATCTTTGGGCAACCGCCCTAAAAAGCGATCGCCTTGGTATGAGGCACCGCTCCGGGTATCGCTCGTTTCCAGAGAATAATCCTGCAGGTGCCCCTGCAGAGTTGGCCGGGCTTATTGGGTAGCCGCGTATAGTTTTGCAATCCCGGTAATGTTGTCGCGGTCGTACCCTGCGGTAGCGGCTTGCTGGTAGAGACCGTGGGTAGCCTTTGCCAGGGGAGTACTGGCAGCGGTTGCCTCGGCGGCTTGGAGCGCGTAGCGCAAGTCTTTTTCTACAAGCTGAATGGGAAACAAAGGTGCGTGGTTGCCAGCGAGTATGAGATTGCCCGCACCTTTGGCGGCCAAACTAGTCGTGGGTAATTCTCCCAAACACGATAGGGCAGTCGCTGCGGGCACACCGAATTCGGCCAAAAACCCTAGAATCTCTCCTAATGCGGCAACTTGAATGCCAAAGAGAGCGTTGACGGCTAATTTCATAGCCATGCCCTGTCCCACCGGCCCGATGTGATGGATAGCGGCGCCGATTTCGAGGAGTAAGGGGCGGACGCGCTCGAGGTTGTCTTCGCGGCCACCGACTAAGTAAATCAGCCTGCCTGCTTCGGCTTGGGGTCGCGAACCCACAACAGGAGCATCGAGAAAAGCAATTCCCCTGCCCGCAAATGCCGCCGCGAGTTCCTGGGTCCAGGCTAGAGAGAGGGTACTCGACTCGAGGGCGGTCGCATCGCTCCCGAGCCCTGCGACCGCGCCGTTTTGAGGGTCGAGCCAGATCTCGCGCGAGGCCCGGTCGTCGGTGACGATTGCGATGGCGACATCGGCGCCTCGGGCCGCTTCTCTGGGGCTGGGGGCGAGCGTGGCCCCTCGCTCCACTAGAGGCATCGACTTTTGTGGGGTGCGGTTGTAGACAGTGACGGCATGGCCCGCATCGAGTAGTTTTTGGGCGATGCGGGTGCCCATGGCCCCAGTTCCGAACAAGGCGATAGTACTCATGGTGACATTTCCTAGGAGTCAGCAGCCCCACCTTAGATTGCCGCGACTTGTGAAATAAAGCCTGCAGATCGCACTAAACTCGTGTAGATATCGCACGAATAGCTGGCGATGGATGTATCGGCCTTGCAAATTTACGTGGAAGTAGTGCGGCAGGGGAGCTTTGCTGCCGTCGCCCGCACCCGTAATGTCGATCCTTCTTCGATATCGCGGGCGGTAGCGGCGCTCGAAACCGAGCTGGGCATCCGGCTGCTGCAGCGCACGACCCGGAAACTCGCGCTGACCGAAGCAGGAGCGCAATATTTCGAGCGCCTCGCGCCGCTGCTCGAAGAACTCCAACAGGCCAGTGACATCGCGACCGATATTTCCGGACAACCAAAAGGCACGCTGCGGGTCACGACATCCACCTCTTTTGGCCAGCAATGGGTCGTACCTTTATTACCTGAGTTCCAGGCAACTTATCCTCATCTGACACTCGATCTGCTACTAACCGATACAGTTGTCGATTTTTTTGCCGAACGCATCGATCTAGCAATCCGTTTGGGGCTGATGCGAGATTCGGAACTCATCGCCGAGCGTTTGCGCAAAACGCGCTACCTTGTTTGCGCGAGTCCGTCTTACCTGAGACAAAGTGAGACATCTCTAGAGCATCCTGGCGATATCGAGCGGCACAATTGTCTGTTATTTCCGCTGGCTGGATTTCGCTCGCGCTGGCAATTTAGAAACAAAACAGGTGACACCTGCGCGGTTGACGTGCGCGGGCGCACGCTTATTTCTAACGCCAGCTCGTTGCGGCAGTGCGCGATCGCGGGGATGGGACTAGCGTTGCTTGCAGACTGGCTGGTGGAGCGCGACTTGCACTCGGGAATTCTCGTTGAGGTGTTTCCCGAATTTGAGGTGACGGCTACTGATTTCAATACTGCGGTGTGGTTGGTGTATCCCTCGCGAGCCTATATTCCTCGCAAAGTCCGCGTATTCGTAGAATTCCTGAGAGCCCACAAAGCACCAAACTAAGCCAGTAACAATAGCCCGGTGTAGAGAGTCATGCCCCCAGCAAAAGACCAGAAACAGCTCTTGCGCTCGTCGGGGAGTTCGTGCTTCAAGATATTGAGAATAATGCTACCGGCCAGGAAAGACCAAACAATCGAGAGGGCTGCTTCATTAAGGCGAACGATCTGACCGACAATTGCCCCAACCATCGTGGCAGCAGCCAGCAGCCAGCGCCCGCGCCGATCGTAAGGCCCGCTGTGGTGCTCGCGCAGATGCAGGTCGATAACAAAAAAATGCAAGGCTGCCGCTACAAAGAACAATACGAGTTCTACGAGCGTGCGCCCGGTAAGGTTTTGAAGCAAGTAGCCAAAAATTACGTTGAGGCCCGCAAAAAGAACGGTGTGAATCCAAAAAACGGTTGGAGTGGTGCGATCGACGTTCGTGGCTGCGCGATTGCGCCGGCGCGAGGCAATTGCTAGGACATCGAGCCCATAAAATACCGCCAACCCAAGCAACGATAAAAGGTAAACGTGGTTCTCGAGGTAGGCCACCATAGGAATGGCTGAATGCTCCAATTCTTCCTGGGCGTGGCTGAGTTCGGGAAGCACCTCTAGAAAGACATAGCCTATCGAAACGCCCCCAGCGAATGAAACCCAGCGACGCTCGGGAATCAAGGCAAAGATGTTTAGCCGCGAGAGGAAGGCATGCGTTAAAGCAAGGCCAGCAGCCAGAATGAGCCCCGATCCAGACACAGGTAAGTTTCCTCCAAAAATTTTGCGCGGCGGTCCTCCTTACTTAACACAAAGCTCGGAAGGTAGCCGACGAGACAGGTGCCAAGAGCTTTTTTGCAAAGCCTCTAACCATAGCACATTGAAGCGGCTAGGAATTTTGCGCGGGCAGACGGCTCGGTCTGGAAGGTCATACTTTGTGCGGTAGAAAGCCTACGGTAAAAAACGTATGGTAGTAAAGCCGAGCCCTTTTGGGTTCCATTAGGGCCGCGCTACCTGCTAGGTTGCCAATGAAGCTACAAATCGATGTTCCGCCCGAACTGTGGCTGGATTTGCAAATCTTCGACCGGGAGCAGTGGTCTGAGTTATTGACGGCGGCCATTCGCAGCCGTCTCGACGCGATTGCAAATGCCGAGCGGCTCACGGATCTCCAGGATCTGTTTCCCGATATCGATTTTGCCGCCCACGCTCTAGAGCCCCTGCTAGAAGGCCCCTCGCCCGAGCCCAGCTCGGCCCCCAAAGCGATCGCCATTCCAGCAGCGGGCCCGACGACTGCAGGAGTTCGAGTTTCCGATCCCCAGCGAGACTGCCGGGCCGAATCGCGCGCGTCGCAGCCTCCCTCCCGTCAGGAAATGCGGCTGCAACACCAAAAGCAGATGGAGCGCAAAAAACTCGCCCTCGCCCTCTATGACGAAGCCTTCGCTCGCGGAGATGTGCCCTCTCGGGCAACCCTGCCCGAGCTGCATCCCTCCCAGGCCTACAAGCTTGCCATCGGCCTGCTGCGCCACGCTCTAAAAAACATGCCGTCTCTCGAGCATGTTCGCCGCGATCGCAGCATGCAGCTCGAAGTTGTCATGAAGTCGGGGTTTGCCTTCAAGCAAACTCCCGCTGGCATTGAGATTTCCGGCAAGCGACTAAAGGCCAATATCGTCCTCTCGAGCCGACATTCTTCCGAGGTCTTGCCTTCAATCCTCAAGCTCTGGTACCGCTATGCCGTGCGATCTGGCCGCCCCAGTAGTTAGCCAGTAGTTTAGCGCGTCTGAGTTAGCGCCCGGAGGGCGCCAAGGCATCTTCTCGCCCTGCTGGGGCGGTCTCTTGCTGCTGGGGTGGCGCTTGCCGGAAGTCCTGCAGCAAGCCCATGAGCGCCGGGACCATCGTCGGCGTCACCAGGGTGGAGAAAGCCAGACCGCCGGTCAACACGACCCCGAGGCCCTGGTAAAGCTCCGCCCCCTCTCCAGGCACGACTGCCAGAGGCAGCATCCCGAAGACACTCGTGCCAGCAGACATAAAAATTGGCCGCAGGCGATCGCGGGTGGCTGCATGGAGCGACTCGTGGAATTCCAAGCCCTCGGCTTGGAGTTGCAGGGCGTGATCGACGAGCAAAATTGCATTGTTAACCACGATACCGGTCAAAATCACGAATCCCAGACCCGTGATCATATCCAGTGGGACATTAATGCCAAAAATGCGGTTGACCAGCACCAAGCTCAGTAGCGCTCCGGTCATGCCCAGAGGAACGGTTGCCATGATGACGAGCGGAAACACAAACGAGCGGTACAGCGCCATCAGCAGCAGGTAAATCACCACCAGCGACAGGGCAAAAACGGAAATTAACTGATTGAGAGTCTCCGTGAGGCGATCGGCCGAGCCTGCCAGCTCGAGGCGATAGCCCACCGGCATGGTTTCCCGAATGGGCGCTAGAACTTGCGCCTCGACTGCCTCGATTACCGATCCCAGCGGAGCCGTATTGGCAACTGTCGCCGTCAGCGTGACCGATCGCTCGAGATCGACGTGGTTGATGCTGTCGGGACCGATGGTTTCTCGAACCTCAGCAACATCCTGGAGCTGGACGACCTGGCCGTCGGGGGTGTAGAGCGGCAGCTGGCGCATCTGCTCGGGGGTTTCTACAAAAATGTCGGCTAGCTCGACGGTGACATCGAGCTCCTCTTGGCCATCGATAAAGTCAGAGGTAAAGCGCCCGCCCAGGGCTGCCTCGACAATCGCGCCGACATCTTCTTCGGCGAGGCCGACTTCGGCGAGGCGCTCGCGATTGGGAATGACCTTCAGCTCCGGCGCGCCGTAGACATAGTTCGAGCGGGCATTAATGATGCCGTCGATGCCGCGCAGCCGCTGCGAGACTTGCTGCTCGAAGTCGGAGAGAGCCTCGAGATCGGGCCCGGCAATTTGGATTTCAAATTCTTTGCCCGGATCGTTGAAAATCGGGATGCGAATGGGAAAGACAAAACGAAACCCCGGATAGCCAAATCCCTGGGGGATCAGCCGCTCGACCATGTCGGCAAGACCGCGACCGTTGGCATATTCATCTTTGAGATCGAAACCAACGCCCCGGAACCCCTCCCGATAGACCAAGAAGGTATTGCGCACCTCCGGCTGCGCTCGTAGGAACTCGCGCGGTGGCGTGGTTAGCTGATTGGCCTCGGGAATGCTGGTGCCCGGGAAGGGCTCGGTCAGCCAAAAGACCAGGTTGCGGTTGCCCTCTGGCAGGTAATCTGCAGGCGGCAGCAGAGAGGCACTGACCCCCAACAAGCTCACAGCCGCCCCCAAAACGAACAGCCGCCGCAGGCGCTTGCCTTTGCCAATGGACCAGCCCGCCAGATTCAGCAGCAGCGCTTCGAGCTTATCTTGCCAAACGCGGAATGCCTTGGAGGTTTTCGCGACCGAGCGCTCGAGCCAGTTACGGCCCTGCAGCTCGCCACCGGAGGTCATGTACTGGGCCTCAGCCGGGTTGAAGAAGAGCCCCGAGAGCATCGGCACCAAGGTTAGGGCGGCAAACAACGAGAGCAGCACGGCCCCCGAGAGCGTAATGCCCAAGGCGGTAAATAAGCGTCCGGCCTCGCCAGTCACCAGCACTAGGGGCGTGAAGACCGCAACTGTGGTTAGGGTCGAGGCTAGCATCGCCCCCCCCACCTCGCGGGTGCCGTCAATGGCGGCACGCACCGAGCCCTTGCCCTTTTGCATGTGGCTGAAGATATTCTCGACTACCACAATGGCATTGTCGACGACCATGCCCACCGCGAAGGCCAAACCGGCCAAGCTAATAATATTGAGGGTTTGGCCCGTCGCTGCCATGACGATAAAAGCCATAACGATGGTAGACGGAATGCTAATGCCGCAGACCGCCACCGTTCGGAGCGAGCCAAGAAATAAAACTAAGACCACCGTCGCCAGAATGCCGCCGACGATCAAATTGCTCTGGACCAGCGCGACGGCCCCATCGATATAGTCGCTCTCGTCATAGAACACCTCGATGCCCAAGGCGTCGCCCGAGCGCGCGAAGCGATCGTTGAGTTCGGCGACGGCCTCTCGCAGACCTCGGGAAACCTCCGGCACGTTGGCCCCGACGCGCCGGATGATGCCGATGGCGACCGAGGGCTCGTCATTGTAGAGAAAAAAGGTATCGCGAAACTTACGCCCCATGTTGGCGCGGGCCACATCGCGCAGATAAACCGTGCCGGTCTCGTCGCGCCGCAGCACAAAATCACCCAGGCGATCGACCGACTCGGCCCGGCTCTCGGTGCTCACGCGGTATTCGCGCCGTCCGAGCACCAGAGGGCCGCCGCGAACGTCGCGGTTGTTATCCTGCAGGGCGTTGGTTACGTCGGTAACGCTCAGCTCGCGATCGGTGAGGGCTTTGGGATCGACGAGAACCTCGACTTCGCGCTCGCGGCCGCCCACCACCAAAAATCGGCTGGTCCCCTCGACGCGGCGCAGGCGCGGCACAATAATTTCGTCGACTAGGTCGCGGTAGCGATCGCTGTCTGGGACGCGGCCTTCTTCTGGCTGCAGGACCATCCACATCATGGCGCTAGCCCCACCACCGTTAGAAACCTGCACGTCGGACTCGAGTACCTCCGTTGGCAAGTCTTCGACCTGCTGCATCTTATTGAGCACGGCCACCAGGCGATCGTCGAGATCGACACCCCAGTCGAATTCCACCGTAATTTCGCTTGCCCCCAGGCTGCTGGTGCTCGTTAGCTCGCGAATGCCTTCGACTTCTTCGAGGACATCTTCGATAGGGCGGGTCACCAGGTCTTCGACTTCGGCCGGAGCCGCACCGGGATAGGGAGTAGAAATTGAAATTTCCGGCCTGTCGCCCCCAGGCTGCAGCTCGAGGGGCAGCCCGAAGAGTGCCAGCACTCCGAGCAAAGACAATAAGACAAACAGCGCGAGCGTGCCGTGCCGCCAGCGGATCGCGGTTTCGATGGGATTCATGGGGCCTCCGTTCGAGGGAATTTAAAACTCAAGACTCGGGATTCAAGGCACAAAAACTTGCACGGGCGCGCCATCGCGCAGGCCGTCGCCACCGCGCACGACAATTTGGCGGCCGGGTGCTAGCTCGGTGGTGGCAATGGCCACCTGCGAGCCCATATCGCTAGCGAGCGTGACGGTCACCTCTTCGACAGCTTGCTCGGAGCTGTCGATGGCATAGACCACCCAAGTGTCGCCTCGCCGCACCAGCACGTCGCGAGGAACGACATACTGAGCGCTCTCAATAGGCAGCTCCAGCAAGCCCGCAATGGCCATCTCGGGCAGAAGATTCGCTGGCGGATCCTCCAGGCGCACGCGCACCAGTTGGCGGCGGCTGGCTTCTGCGGCTGTCGGCAGGGTACCAGTGATGGGCACGGTGACCTGCCATCCTGGCAGAGCGCGAGCCTGCAAGGTCACCGACTGCCCCGGCGCGACGCGACCGCTGACGGCTTCGGGAACCTCGAGGAAAACATCCAACCGCTCGCGGTCGACCAGCTCCAAAATCGGGTCATTTTCTTCGACGGTGTCGCCAACGGCAACAAGCCTGTTGCTAACGGTGCCGCTGGCATTAGCGACAATCTCGACGCGGGCTAGCTCCAATTCGGCGCGGGCTACGGCTGCTTCGGCGGTGGCAACTGCCCCCCGCTGGGCGTCAATTTCTTCCCGGCGCGGCCCGGCAACAGCCTCAGATAGCAAAGCTTCGGCACTCTCGCGCTCGCCAGTGGCCGCCTCAGCATTCGAGCGAGCCTCCACCAGAAGACGCTTGGCGATGGCACCCTCTCGGACGAGTAAATCGGTCCGGGTGAGATTGTCTTGCGCGTTGGTTTCCCGCGCCCGGGCAGCGGCTACATCGGCCCGGCGTTGGGCCAATATCTCGGGGCGCGTTCCGGTTTCGAGTTCTCGGAGGCGGGCGCGAGCTTCGGCAAGTTGAGCGCGGGCCTCGACGAGATCGACTTCGCGATCGGCAGCATCGAGGCGGGCAATGACGCGGCCTGCAGTGACGGGATCGCCAATATCGACGGCAACCTGCAAGACCGTTCCTTCGGTGCGGGTCCGGATCGTAGCCAGATCGGTGGCAGCCACTTGGCCGATTAGCTCGATCTCGCGGCTGCCCGTTCCGGCAGTCAAGGCGGTCACTTCAACCGGCTGCGGTGGCCGTTGTGGGGCACCTTCTTCTTGGGCCCGGGCACCGCCGCTCTCGCGAGAGCCAGACCCCTGCCAAAGGGCAATACCACCGCCGCCGAGGGTGATGGCCCCGACAATCAGCCAGGGCAGCCAGCTCTTGCTAGCCGGTTGTGGTGGCACGCTCTCACCATTGTTTTGCGATTGTTCGGGGTTTGATTCGGACGGCATCGTCGCTGCATCCTCCTTAAGGTAGTGTTGATATCTGACGCGGTTTGCACTAATCGACCGGCGAGCGCGGCATTTGGCTCTAAACAGCAGCTACAACAGCGCTGGGTTTTTCGGCTCGCAAAATCTCAAACACGATCTCGACAAAGTCTTCGAGGGGGGCGACGCTTTTGGTCACCTTCGCCCGCAGCACGGCACCTTCCCAGCCGTCAAGGCAAAAATTCGCCAGTTTAGCTGCATCCCAGTGCTCGGAGAAATCTCCCGTCTCCCGTGCTGCGAGCAGGCAGTCGGTAAAGCTGCGGTGCCAGCCTGCCATAATTTCATCCAAGCATTGGCGGAAGGCATCGCTTTGATCGGACATCTCTTGAGAGAGGTTGCCGACCAAACAGCCATAGCGCAGGCCGCGATCGACAAAATCGGCAATTAGGAATTCAAAAACCCGTCGCAAGCGCTCCAGAGGAGGCTCGGTCGGGTCTGCCAAAATCGGATCGATGCGCTCGTCGTAGGCGCGAGCATAGGCCTCGATGACTTGGATGCCGAAGTCTTCTTTGCTCTTGAAGTAGTAGTAGAAAGATCCCTTAGGAACGCCTGCCACTCTAAGAACTTCTTGGATGCCCGTATTGTGGAAGCCTTTCTCTAAAAATGCCGCCTCCCCTGCTGCGAGGAGCTTGGCGCGCGTGTCGTCTTTGCCCATAACTGCCCATAACGGTAGGAGTGTTGAGTGCCCTGCAGAGAGTGTGCCAAAAGGCCAAAAGATCGGAGACCGCGAAGACGACTATTAGACCGGTCGTCTAGGTCTACAGCCAATACTAGATCGCCATCGGGCTAAGCGTCCACGGTTGTCTGCAAAAGGTAACCCTAGCGGTCCGCACGGCGGGAGCGCTAGAGCATTGCAATTCGATCGCTTTCGCTGCCGAGTGGGAAATTCGACAGCTCGGGAGCGCCCTCATCGGGAGGGAGGGCGCTCGTGAAGAGATCTGCCGCGCCCGCAGTAGATTCGGGAATCTCAAGGCTCGGCAACTCGGGCTGCTCTGGGGGAGGAGGGAGCGTGCGAGTGGGAGCGGCAGCAAAGATAGCCCCATCAGAGCGATCGGGTGGTAGAGCTGCCGGGGCCGTCACGCGCTTCGGCTCGAGCGCCCCGGCAGCCGCCAGCGCGCCGCCAGCTAGCACCTCGTCGGCCCCAAAATCAGCAATCTCGAAGAGCGTGCCAACCGTATCGACGGTAACGCTCCCGTCGGGCGAGATGGTTTCGGCACTTTTACTGCTGGTGGGGGCCACCAGCAGTAGATCGCCATCGAGTGCCAGGATCCTTCCGGACGACTGCACGGCTGCCATGGCTGGGGCAACAGAAATCGTCACGAAGCTCTCGACCTGCCCGGGTGCGAATCTGGCCCTGACAATCGTCAAGCTAGCTGCAATCGCAATGGCAGGACGGTCGCTACTGGCGCGCGGCTCCTGTTGTTGTCTGGTAGCTTCTGCGGCGACCAGCAGCATGACATCGCCGGTGGCAACAGCGGGGATTGCCTCCTCGCTCGCTGCGGTTGCAGGGGTTTCGGGGGCTCCTGCCGGGACGCTTTCGAGGGCGGCTTGAAAAATTATCAGTGACTCGTCCTCGATCGCCGCCATCACCATCATGCGAGCGCCCGCGGGGGCCGTTTGCACCTCAGGGGCGCCTGCAACTGGTTCTATTAATTCGTTGTCTCGTCCGGCTAGCGATCTCGCGCTAAGGAGATCGTTGGCTGGCAGCAGCAAGAGATTGGAGGCACCGAGTGCCCCCTCAATCCCACTCTCGTGACTGGGTTGCGAGAGCGCCACTAGGGTCGCGGGCGCGGTGGCGATCCGCTCGGACTCGAACAAGCGGGGGTCGGCTGTCGCAAACTCCAAGAGGTCTCGCGCGATTTCTTGAAGGAACGCGGGCAGTGCCGCAATCGCATCGCTCAAGAGCGCCCGACCGACAGCCCGGTCGGAGAGCCGCGCCGGGCCGACCCTGTCGTACCAAACGGCCATGGCTGCGATTAGGGCAAGCTCATAGATAAAGTGGGGTGCCCAATCTCGAGAGCTGCGAGCGGTGCGATCGACGATAAGCTGGGGCGATCGCGCGGGTTCGGGGAGCCTGGTGGCCCGTTGGGTGGCGATAGTTTCTGGGTTGGGGGGGTCTTGTTGGGCCCTGAAGGAGAGCTTGCGCAACCAAAACAACCAAACCAGGCTGAACCACTCCAGCTTCTCGGCTTTTTCGGTACCGACTGCCTCGCGATGGTTGGATTTTGTGCTGCGCAGGCGCAACTGCTTAGGAGTTACGCCCAGGACTCGCTTGAGATGGCGGTGCAGATGGCTTTGGCTGTAGAAACCGACGATACGGGCTACCGTTGCGATAGGAATGTCGGTGTGCAGCAGGAGATACTCGGCGCGCTTGACGCGAGCGTGCAAGATGTATTGGTGGGGAGAGAGGCCGGTAAGCTCTTTAAAAACCCGCGAAAAGTGTCGCGGGCTCATGTGAACCAGGGCGGCGAGGTCTTCTAGGCTCAGAGACTCATCGAGGCACGCGTGGATTTGCTCGAAAACCTGCTGCATGGTGACGATGGCAATCTCTACAGACTTTCGTCACCCGAAGTCTAACAGGCAAGCGAAAGCGACCTCTTCCACATTCGAGACGACTTCTGTCTCAGCTCGGAAGATTATTTCGAGCCAGACCGCTCGGCCTGGCTCTGGGCTGCCGAGATGTGGCCCAACCCGACTCGATGGCAAAGAAAACGGCGGCCATGGGAGCACGGCCGCCGGGGATAAAAATGTGCTCGCTCATACTACTACCAAATTTGGATCCCAGCTGCGATTTGACCCTATAAAATCCCTACAATTAGGGTTCGATAGCCAAAAAACCAGATGGTAGCTGCTAATGCGTTCCCCCAAACATCCACTAGGCAACTTCGTGGCCGGTCTCTACGATGGCCTGGCGAATGCTCTCGGCAGAGGCAGTCGTTTCCACGACAATTTGCTTGGTCTCGACATCGGCTGCTACTTTGGCGGCGGGATCTTGCTTTTGGATGCTGCTGGTGATGGTAGAGACACAACCATCGCAGACGATGCTAGGAACGGTAAGCTCGATTGCAGGCATAAGATTCGGACTCCGAAACGAGTTTTTTCCATACTGTAGCGGAGCCGGGAGCTGCCTAGATGTCTTCTCGGGGATTCCAGCGCGAGCGGAGCTCTTCGATGTGCATGTTGGCGCGATCTTTTTTAAGATGGCGCGGGCTGCTCTCGAACGAGAGCGACGATGGGAGCGGATCGGAGCCGTAGGCCTCTCGAATGAAGGCCATCACTTCTTCATAGGAGGGTGCCAGGGTTGTCTCGAGGGCCACTGCCGGCGATCGCGCTTGCCTGAAAGCTGCTGAAAAGAGCCCCGTGCCATCATCGAAGAAGCGCTCGGTCGTCTCGCCGTACCGCTCGTAAGCGTAGAAAGCCAGATCCTCGGGCGATCGCGCCGCTACCCAAGAGACATAGGACCAATATTCACTAAAGGTCCCAAACTCATTTGCCGAGCGCATCATTAACCGCAGCCAGCTCTCGTCCGAGCCATAATAGCGACCGACTTGGGCTTTAAACGCCGCCAAATGCTCGCGCTCGAACCACATGTGGTGAGGAATGAAAGTGCCCGTCACATCGGTGGCAGGTTCTACTTCCAGGACCGTCTGAATCCAGGTCGCCCACTTGGCGACGATGGTCGGATTGCCCCAACCATTGTGTTGAAGCAGCGCAAAATAGTGCCGAGCCCCCTCGCCATCGAGAAGCGGCCAGGTCGCTACCGGCAGGAGATCGCTATCCCAGACAAGGTACCAGTCGCTGAGGGTGGCGATGCCTTCGGGCGCGCCGAGCTTGAGGAGCTGCTGGTAAAACCAGCCGGGGGTATAGAGCGATTCTCCCAGGTCAATTTCGGCGCAGATAGCTGCTTTGGTCAGGCCGCATTGGGGCACGAAGAAGGTTTCTTCGGCGTGGATTTGGGTGGGGGCGACATTCCACGCGCCCACCTCGGCTTGCAAAGCATCGACCGTTGGCGTCGGAGCGATCGCATGAATGGTACGAGGCTGGTAGTTGGCCGTCAGGCCCTCTAGCACGGCCCGCGTATTCCAGCGCACCGCGTAGAGCGGGATGACAACATCGAATGCTGCAGACACGGGGGTCGTCGCTCCTACACTTCTGTCAGCGTCTCTGAGAGGGCGAGCCCCTCTTCTTCTGGATAAGTCCCCGTTGCCGCCTCGGCCTGCAGCTGAAAAACCGTCGAGGGATCTTCGAGGCCGACATCGCTGCAGAGCGGCTCGAGGCCGACGCCTTGACGGGGGTACTCGGCACAAATCGCACGATACTCTGCTATTGCCGCTTCGAGTTCCTCGCGGGCGAGGGCATTGAGATAACCGCACTTGCCGATTTCGCCTTTGGGCAAGGGAGCGACGAGGTTACCCCCGCGCTTCTGTACGATTTTTTCCTGGGCCGACCACAGGATCTCGCTATCGAGGAGAATGTCATGCCACAAGCTCAAATCGAAGGCGGCGATTAAGCCCAAGATGCGGTGGAGCCGATCGCGATCGAGCCAGTTAGCGCGGTAGCTCAGGTAGGCACCCAAGCCCATGCCAATGGCAACGGCGTGACCGTGCAAAAGCCCGGCAGCAATCTCAAATCCTGGCGACCAGGTGTGGCCGTAGGCATGGGGGCGGCACTGGTGTGTTTCGTAAAGGTTGCCGTATTCAGCCTCGACATAGCTGCGCATCGCTCCCCCCAGAATTCGCTGAGATAGGGTGCTGATTTCGTCCCCAGATTGGCAGTCGAGGGTGCCAAAGCGCGTCTCGATAAGGCGCGGGCCGGCCTGTTCGAGGTAATCAAAGAGTTCCGGATCTTTGACCGCACCCATTTTAATGATTTCTGCAATCCCGTGGCGCAACCACCCTTCCCGCAATGTCTTGAAGAAAGATCGGTCAACAATCGAGAGAATTGGGGTGTGGTAAGCGCCAAAAAGATTCTTGTAGCCGAAACCATCACAGCAGGTTCGCGGTGACGGACCGGCATCAATACCCGCCACAATCGACGTTGAGAGCATGACGTAGGGGGTGTTGCGGTGGTAGAGCGCGCAAGCTAGACCGCCGGTATCGGCAAGGACGCCGCCACCAACAATGAGCACGGGCTCGTTACGAGAGACCCCGAGGCGCTTGAAGTCACCCAACATGCGTTCGACGGTGTTGATGCCCTTGTCGATTTCCATAGCTCGATAAACGAGCTTTTCGAGACGGATATTGTGGTGGTCGAAGTACTGCTCGAGTTGCTCGCCGTAGTAGCGTTCGACGTTGAGATCGACCAAGCAAACGCAGCGTCCCAGAGGCGCGTAAATATCACGCAGAGTGGGCTGATTGGGGTCTAGAGAGCTCTCTATCACTTTGATTGTCGTGAACGACATCACCCCCATCACCGCCTCAACATGCTGGTCGTCGGGCGTGCTGACGACGTATCCGTAGCTCTCGCGGTAGCTGGAAGTGGGATAGATTGCATGGGGGTTCTCCTCAGTGAGTTGCTCGGAGAACGCCTGATAGAATGCCCCGTCTTTACCACTTAAAAGGCAATCGAGTAACTTGGCATCACTGCAGTCAGACTGGCAGATGCGATCGGCAAAGGCGTACCACTCAGCACCAACAGCAGCGTTGAAAACAGTAACAAGTTCGGCCAGAAGACCGAAGAAACTACTCAACGAGAGATTCAGGCAGCTTCGCAGCCGCCGACAAGCAGAGATGCCCTGAATCGCCCCAGCAGCATCGAATTCCTGACTCAGCTCTCGAGAGAAGGCCTTACAGCTGACTAGTGAAATCAGTAAGCTTTTGAACTGCGCGCTTCCACAGATTGCTTCGACTGCTTGCTCTGTATTTTGCAGCGTCAAAGTATCGCGATCGCGAGCATCGATAAAAGCTCGAATTGCTGACGTTGTGTTTGCCATCGGTTGCCCAGAACATTCTAGCTACAGTGTCAATTCGGACGGTAGTTAAGATCGATTTAACAAAAAGTTAACAACTATGCTCGTAAGCTGACAGAGACGATTATAGGTGAATGCCCGCATTTTAGTCTGCATCTGGCAACCACAACCCATCCCAGGGAGGATGAAGACGTCCGAGATGCGGTGGCGCTCTAGTCACTCAATCGGTCTCAATCGGTGTCGATCGCTTCCCTCGGTCGCGGTCGGGAGCTGTTGTTTGCACCTCGCACCGCTCTAGCCGCAGGCAGTATTAAATTGCAGCGCGCTTAATGCTGTAACTGTAGCTACAAACGATCGCAGGCACTAGCTTCTCGGCCAACTTTGGTCGTTTCAGGTGCGAGCTTGCGAAATCGACCTAGTCGAGAATGGAGAGCATCGACTCGATAAGCAACCATAAAGAGACTAAGTTGGTCTCTCGCGTTAAGTTTTTCTTCTTAACTCTAAGCTAGGTTTTGCTAGAGTGAGGTGCTCTTCGATCGGGTGCGTTCCAGGCAGGTCATTTTTCCATTGGCAGAGATTGCGATTTGCCGAACCGATCTCGACCAGGCAATCTCAACGCAGCATGAGTTGCCGGCTACCTGCTGGCAGCCGAGCACCCCCCCGCGCGCGACGGGATACACCAAGCCACGCCCGCCCGACAGGCGGCGCGGTGCGAGCAGATCTAGGTAAAAGGCGCGATGGGGCGCGATCGCCTCGGCATAGATTGTCTGCCCGGCCTCCAGGCGATCCGGTCGCTGCCTCAGACGCCAGGTGGCCACAGTCCGAGCCTCGGGATCGGGTTCGGGAGCCAGCTCGACGAGCCAGTCGAAGTGGGCTTCAAAAGCGGTGGCTAATACTGGTGATAACGGATCGGGCTGATGGCACAGCAGAACGGTCCGCAGCCTCGGGTTGGAGGGGCACATTGAGGCTGCAGCGGGCGCTTCAGAGCGCCTCGAAGTAAACTTTGGATTTCACCGGGTCGGGGCTCATGGTCTTGTCGCCCGGTTGCCAGCCTGCCGGACAAACCTCGTCGGGATGAGACTGGACGTACTGAATGGCTTTGAGCGTGCGCAGCACTTCATCGACATTGCGTCCGAAGGAGAGATTGTTAATCGTCGCATGCTGGACGACACCTTCTTTATCAAGAATGAAGAGCCCGCGCAAGGCCACCCCCGCCTCCGGGTCGAGGACGTTGTAGGCGGTGCTAATTTCTTTTTTGATGTCGGAGACCAGCGGATACTTCAGATCGCCAACGCCGCCAGCGGTGCGGTCGGTCTGGATCCAAGCCAGGTGGGAAAACTCGCTATCGACCGAGATACCCAAAACTTCAGCATTGGCCGCGGCAAACTCGTCGTAGCGATCGCTAAAAGCGGTAACCTCGGTGGGGCAAACAAAGGTGAAATCCAGGGGATAGAAAAACAGGACGACATACTTGCCACGATAGTCATCCAGCTTGACGATTTTGAATTCCTGATCGTAGACGGCGGTAGCAATGAAGCTCGGGGCCGCTTGGCCGACACGAAGGCCTTCCTCTGGAGTGGTCATGATGCTTTCCCTGAGACTGTATCGAATTGGCGGCCTATTTTGTAAGGGGCCCCGACCGTAAGGCTCGGCTTCCTGGGGGCCTGTAGGCTGTAAACACTCTATCATGGACTACTGAATTGATATTTTTGGCAACGGTTGTCGTCCGGGTACCGCGATGGCTGCGCGGGCGAACCGCTAAGCAAGGGGATACAAAGTAATGCAGACGGTTTTGTTAGGGAAGTCCCTTGCAGAGCTAACGGCGTGGGTGCAGGCGCAGGGGCAGCCTGCTTACCGTGGCAAACAGCTCCACCAGTGGCTTTACCAGAAAGGCGCGCGATCGCTCGCGGAAATTTCTGTTTTTCCCAAAGCCTGGCGCGAAGCGGCAGCAGCGACTGCGGCTGTGGGCCGCTCGACCGTGCGCTTTTGTAGCGAGGCCCCAGATGGCACGCGCAAGTATCTCCTCGACCTTACCGATGGCCGCACCGTCGAAGCGGTGGGCATCCCCGTCGACAAGCGGCTGACCGTCTGCGTTTCCTCCCAGGTGGGCTGTCCGATGGCTTGCGAGTTTTGTGCCACCGGCAAAGGCGGGTTCGCCCGCAATTTAGATGCCCATGAAATTGTCGATCAGGTCTTAACGGTAGCAGCGGACTTCGATCGGCGAGTCAGTAATGTAGTGTTTATGGGGATGGGCGAACCCCTGATGAATTTCGAGGCCACCGTGACAGCGGTGGAGCGGCTCAACCAAGATGTCGGCATCGGCCAGCGATCGCTGACGGTTTCAACGGTGGGTTTGCCGGAGCGCATTTGCCAGTTAGCCGAGCGCCGCCTGCAAATCGTGTTGGCCGTAAGCTTGCACGCTCCCAACCAAGCCCTGCGCCAGGAACTGATCCCGACCGCGCGCAACTACCCCCTCGAGGCGCTGCTCGACGATTGCCGCGCTTACGCCCGTATCACCGGACGGCGAGTGACCTTCGAGTATATTTTGCTCGCGGGCACCAACGACTTGCCGGAGCATGCCCGCGAGCTAGCCGGGCGCCTGCGGGGCTTTCAGTCCCACGCAAACCTGATTCCCTACAATCCCATTCAAGAAGCGGACTACCAGCGCCCGACCCGCAAGAGCATCCAAACCTTTAAAGACATTCTCGAAGCTGCGGGGATTGCCACGAGCATTCGCTACTCGCGCGGCCTCGAGGCCGACGCCGCCTGCGGGCAGTTGCGGGCAGCCGCCAAGGCGGCTCGGCTAGCGTAAGTTTCTCGACCGAGCCAAAGACAATGCAAACCACTTCTTGGCAGGGGCAGGGCTCCTACGCAGATATTCTCTACTTTAAGGCCGATGGCATGGCCAAAATCGTCATCAATCGGCCCCACAAGCGCAATGCCTTTCGTCCCGAGACCGTCGCCGAGCTATACGCGGCGTTTGGCGATGCGCGCGAAGACCCCAACATCGGGGTAATTTTTTTGACCGGGTACGGCCCCCACACCGACGGCAAGTATGCCTTTTGCTCCGGGGGCGACCAGAGCGTGCGCGGCAAAGCGGGCTATCTAGACGAGTCTGGCGTGCCTCGGTTGAATGTTCTCGACTTGCAGCGCCTCATTCGCTCGCTGCCCAAGGTCGTTATTGCTTTAGTGGCAGGGTATGCCATCGGCGGCGGCCACGTGCTGCATTTGGTGTGCGATCTGACAATTGCTGCAGAAAATGCGATTTTCGGGCAAACGGGGCCAAAAGTCGGGAGTTTCGACGGCGGATTTGGTGCGAGCTACCTGGCGCGGGTTGTCGGCCAAAAAAAAGCCCGCGAGATTTGGTTTTTGTGCCGCCAATACGATGCCCGGCAAGCGCTGGAAATGGGCCTGGTAAATTGTGTGGTGCCCATCGAGGCGCTAGAAGCCGAAGGCATCCGCTGGGCGCAGGAGATCTTAACGAAGAGCCCCCTGGCCATACGGTGTTTGAAGTCTGCGTTTAATGCCGACTGCGACGGGCAGGCAGGCTTGCAAGAGCTGGCGGGCAATGCCACGCTGCTGTACTACCTGAGCGACGAAGGTGCCGAAGGCAAAAAGGCATTTCTCGAGAAGCGATCGCCAGACTTCCGTCAATATCCCTGGCTGCCCTAACGGCACCGACTACCAGTCGATTTGCTAAGTTTGGAGCTTGCAAGGGAGATATCAACAATGCACTACGTCACCGAAATCGATCGCCCCAAGGCATTACTCTTAGCCGATGCTTGCACGCAGGCCTATAATGCCTTTCTCGACAAAACACCTGCCACTTGCTACACCGATAGAGTCACTTCACCCGCAGGCTACGAATTAATCGACCATTGGAGTGGTGTCGATTCTGTCTTCAATCGCGATAAAGTCGTGGAATACTACGGCTTAGTTTTTCGCTCGCTACAGTCTCCGCATACCTATATTTTTGCATTTCGCGGCACCGCCTCGACATACGATCTGCTTAAAGATTTTATGTTTTCCCATACAGATTTCGTTCCTTACATCCCCCACAAAGCTGATGTCGCCATCCCTAAGGAAGTAAAAGTTGAAGATGGCTTTTTCACCATTTACACGATGGCCGATGCCGAAACACCTTCCATGCAACAGCAGCTATTTACACTGCTGGCGAAATATCAAGACTCCGATAAGGCAATCGATCGCCTCTACATCACGGGGCACAGTCTGGGCGCGGCGTTGAGCGCTCTATTTACGCTCGATCTGAGCCTATCTCGCCCCGAGATCGCAGCCTCAAGCTACAACTTCGCCTCACCTCGGGTAGGAAATACCGAGTTTGTCGAGTTTTTCGAGCGGCAAGCCCCCCAACAAGATCCTGAAACTCGCCTGCTACGCATTCAAAATGTCTACGATCGCGTGCCCTGCACGCCCCTCAGGGAAATGGGCTACGAACATCTATCCTATGTTTATTTAATAGCGTTTCATCGAGATGCTATTTTCGATCCGGATTTTGTCGTTGAAGATCACATCATTGCGAACTATCGAGCGGTCTTAGAGTGTGCTTTCGCCAGCGAAACGGGGGTTTGCATCAATCCCAAACTAGAGGTTCCAGCAAGCGGCTACGCAGTCACATCCGTGCGACCCGATCCGGGCGAGATTTGCGCTTATCTGCTCTAAAACTGGCGGCGACTCTGGAGCGTAACGATGCTTCCGGGCTTTTGCTGGCGCTCTGTCTTCGCAGGGATCGCGAGCTACTACTGTTCGGGAGCCCGTTCGGGAGCCCGTTCGGGAGGTTGCTCGAGCAGCCAAAACAACTCTTCACGGGCGCGCTGCTGCAGGCGCTTGGCCTTGCGCGCCAGCTCTGCATTCTCGGCAGCTCGATACAGCTCGAGGGCGAGTGCTGCCTCTCGCTCCGATCGCTTGAAGTCCCCGACTTGAAAGGCGATCGCCGCCATAGCGTAGCGAGCATTAGCAAAGTTGGGATTCTCCTTCAAGACGCGCTCGAACTGGCCCACGGCCTCGGCGATGCGCCCGGTTTCGTAGTACACTTTGCCGAGCTGGTAGCTTGAGGGCAAGTGGTCTTTGTTGCGGTCGAGGGCCTCTTGCAGGACTTCTTCAGCTGAGGCAAATTCTTCAAGCCGTTGGTAAGCCAGACCCAACTGGTACAACGGCGCGACGGCTTCACGATCGAACTCGGCGGCGTCTTCAAAGGCAGCCAGGGCCCCTTCGATGTCGTTGCGAGCTAGCAAGACAAACCCCAAGTAGTGGTAGGCAGAGCCCAGCTTATCGTCGATTTCGAGGGCGCGCAGTAATGGAACGTGCGCCTCTTCTGGGCGATTGAGAGCAACGAGCGTGGCTCCCCATTCGGCGTAAGCACGCGCGTTATCTTCCTTGAGGCGAGCGGCCGTCTCAAAAGCTGCAATAGCAGCTGTCGGGTCGCCCTGTCGCCGCCGCGCAATGCCAAGCCAATAGTAAGCATCGGCAAAACTAGCGTCGCTGGCAATTGCGGTCTCAAAGGCTGAGATTGCAGCGGGCACATCGCCGCGCTTGAGGGCATCTCGACCGCGCTCGAGGACACCCACGCTTTGTGATGAGGCCGACGCCGCAGGCACTCCCCACAGCGCTAGGCCCAAGACCGAGCTTAAGACCGTTGCCATACCGATTCGTTGCCAACCTCGCGCGCCCATCGAACTCCCCTTCACTCGACACCTTCCATCAGTTGTAGCAGCAAGCCAAACGCGAAAAGCGCGCGCCTTTCGGGCCGGCCAGCCGGGCATGCAGTCCTTCCAGCTACCTCTAGCTGGCGGGCGTTGGAATCGTAATATCCAGCGTCGTGACCCGATCGCCGAGCTGCGAGAGCGGCGGCTCGATCTGCGCTGAATTGCCGACCACGAGGGTAACGAGGTTCTCCGGTTGGAGGTACTCGCGAGCTACGCGCTGGATATCTTCGACCGTCGTCGCCTTGACGCTGCGCTGGTACTGAAAAATGAAATCTTCCGGATAGCCGTAGTACTCGTAGCGCATCAAACGCGAGAGAGTTTGGGCTGGATCCTGGAAATTAAACACGAAAGAATTAAGGATTGATTCTTTGGCGTTGTCGAGTTCGCCTGCGGCGACGGGCTCGCGCCGCAGGCGATCGACCTCAGCGCGCAGGGCTCGCACGAAGGGTACGGTCTCTTCAGAGCGCGTTTGCCCCCCTGCCAAAAACATCCCGTCATAGTCGCTGCGCGCTCGCCAGAGGCCATAGACCGAGTAAGCCAAGCCCAGCTCGGAGCGAATTTTGTTGAACAACCGACCGCTAAACCCGTTGAGTACTTCGTTGAGCACGCTCAAAGCCGGATAGTCCGGGCTATCGAACTGACCGCCGATATGTCCGAGCCGAATGGTGCTCTGGGTCAGCTGCGGCAAGTCAATGCGATAGGTCCCACCCAAAGTTGCCTGGGTGGCTGCGGGTGGCTCGAGCGCGTCGGTGCCGCCTGGCTGCCAATCTCCAAAGGTCGCGATGATTTTTTCGCGCATTGCCGCCGCATCGAAATCGCCCACCAAGCCCAAAATTGCCCGCTCGGGATGGAAGTTCTCCCGGTAGAAGGCGATCGCATCGTCGCGGCTGATGCGATCGAGAGTCTCATACTCGACCGTGCGAGCGTAGGGGCTGCCTTCGCCGTAGAGAAGTTTATTGAACTCGCGGCTAGCAATACTGCCAGAGTCGTCGTTGCGACGGGCAATGCTACCCCGCACTTGATTTTTGGCCAGCTCGAACTGCTGCGGGTCAAAAGCCGGACGGCGCGCCACATCGGCAAATAGCGCCAGCACGGCATCGAGGTCTTCGCGCAGGGCACTAAAGCTGACCGTCCCAGCAGAGGTGCCGATCGAGGTCTCGATTGCAGCAGCGCGATTCTCCAAAAATTGATTGAGTTCGCCTGGCGGTAGGGTTTCGGTTCCGCCCGAGCGCAACACCGATCCGGTCAGAGAGGCAAGGCCCACTTTGTCGGCTGGCTCCCAGCGCGAGCCGACTCGCACCCGCAGGCTGCCACTGACAAGGGGCAGCTCCCGGTCCTCGATGAGGATGACTCTCAAGCCATTGGCCAGCTCGAAACGTTCGCTATCGGGGAGCGTTACCTCGGGCAACTCCGGGAAGGTCAGCTCGTCGTAATGGCGCGGGCTGCCGGTTTGTTGGGCGCGGGCGATCGCGCTCCAGCCGAAGTCGCTGGCGGCGATTGCGACTGCCGCTACCAGGGCCAATGCCATCCATAGAATGCGCTTGCGTTTCATAGAAGGGGTTGTCGTTGGGAAGAAATACTCATTCAGTTGCGGGCACCAGGCGGCCTACCGTGCGGTTTTCCGAGCGGAAGGTCGCGCGGGCCACGCGTTGGATATCAGCCGGCGTCACAGCAGCAATCTTATCGAGTTCGGCAAAGAGGTTTTGCCAATCTCCCGTCTTGACTTCGTATTCTGCCAAGAGGTTTGCCATGCCCTGGTTGGACTTGAGGGAGCGCAGCCGACCGGCACGGGCTTGGGTTTTGACGCGATCGAGTTCTTCAGCCGACACGGGCTCGGCCTTGAGGCGCTCTAGCTCGACTCGGAGAGCGTCGGCCACCTCATCGAGAGTGCGATCGGGGGCGCTGAGGGCAAAAAAGACCATCAAATTATCGTATTTGTCCCCCGGAAACCCGCCAAAGCCTTGGGCCTGCAGGGCAACTTGCTGGGTTTCGACCAATTGGCGATAGAGCCGCGAGGTGCGACCGTTGCTGAGAATATTGGCCAGCAAGTCGTAAGCGGCGCTGTCGGGGTGGGTGCCGCTGGGGCGGTGGTAGCCCTCGAGATAAATCGGCTGGCTCGGCAGCGAGAGGGTAAACTCGCGCTCGGCGCTCTGGGCTGGCTCGTCGGCAATGGTTTCGGGCGCATCTGGCCGCGCGGGGTAGCGCCCGAAATAAGTCTCGGCCAGGCGAATGACCGCTTGCGGATCGACATCGCCGACAACGGCCATCGTCAGGTTGCTCGGCACGTAGTAGCGCTCGAAGAAGCGCTCGACATCTTGGCGCTCTAAGTTTGCAAGGTCTTCGACATAACCAATAATCGGCCGACCGTAGGGACTGGTGGTAAAAGCCGTCTCCAAAAAGCGCTCTACCATAGTGCCGATGGGGGAGTTGTCAGTGCGCAGGCGACGCTCTTCGAGAATGACCTGCTTTTCTTCATAAAACTCTCGAAAAACCGGCTCCAAAAAGCGCTCCGACTCCAGCGACATCCACAGCTCGAGTTTGTTGGCCGGGAAGCTGTAGAAATATATCGTCGAGTCTGCGCCGGTCGCTGCATTGAGGCCGGTTCCGCCAGCCGTCTCGACAATTTGGCCGTACTCGTTTTGTTCGACTAACTCGGCCGCTTCGGCTTGCAGGCGCTCGAACTCGGCTTGCAGGGCCGCACGTTCGGCTGGGTCTTGGGTTGCCTTGAGGCGCGCGAAAAGAGCGTCGAGGCGCGCGAAGTAAGCTCGCTCGCTCTCGTAGTCGCGGGTGCCGATGCGCTGGGTACCCTTGAAGGCCAAATGCTCCAAAAAGTGGGCGACGCCGGTTTGGCCGACGGGCTCGTCGACGCTGCCGACATCGGCATAGGTTACAAAGGAAACTACGGGGGCGGTGTCTCGCTGCAGGATCAAAAACTTGATGCCGTTGGCTAGCTCGTGGCGAGTGATGCGATCGCGAGTGCTCTCCAAGTATGGCTGAATGGAGACTTGGTCGCTGGTTTCAACAAGGGCAACAGCCGGAGCCGGCGAAGCGACCCATAGGGCCAGAGCCAGGCCGACTGCGCCAATCCAAGCCAGCAGGTACCGATGTAGGGGGCGGCAAGAAATCATGGGCGACGACAAACTCGGCAAACGCAACCATCCTATCGCGCAGGGGTTACAAACGGCTGGCGGCCGCACGTCGCAACTGGGGACTAACAATCGGCTTTTACTTTGCTTGAGAGAACATCTATGGAAACTCAATACTTCCATCTCCATGGCATGAGCTGCGCGACCTGCGCCCGCAGCGTCGATCGCGCCATCCGGGCCGTTCCTGGCGTGGCGGAGTGCCAGGTGAGCTTTGGTGCCGAGCAGGCCCGCGTTGAGTTTGCCGCCGAGACCACCTCCCCAAAGGCGATTGCCGCTGCGGTGGCCGCTGCGGGCTACGGGGCCGAACCCGTGGCCGACGCGCTCGACCCCACGACTGCGATTGCTAGCGATGCCCGCCGCCAGGCACAAGCCCGCGCGCTTTTTCGCAAGGCGATCGTGGGCATTATTTTGGGGAGCGGCCTGGTTGTCGGCACGCTGCCTCACATGCTTGGCCTCGGTGCGAGCTGGCTCTCGCCCTGGGGGCAATTTGCCCTAGCGACCCCCGTAATGTTCTGGTGTGGCAGTGAATTTTTCAGGGGGGCTTGGCAGGCGCTCGCGCGCGGCCGTGCCAATATGAATACCCTCGTTGCCCTGGGGACGGGCGCGGCCTACATTGCCTCAGTAGCAGCGACTCTCAGGGGCAACGGCGACCTATTTTATGAGAGCGCGGCGGTCATCATTGCTCTGGTGCTCCTCGGACGGTGGCTGGAGCTGCGCGCGCGCGGCCAAACCGATGCCGCCCTGCGCCAGCTCGTCGGCTTGCAAGCCAAAACCGCCCGCGTCGTTCGCAATGGCGAGACAGTCGATATCCCAGTCCAAACCGTGAGAGTCGGCGATACGGTCATCGTGCGTCCTGGCGAGAAAGTCCCCGTCGATGGCGAAATTCTCGCCGGCACCCCAGCAATCGACGAATCGATGCTCACGGGCGAGTCGCTGCCTGTCGTTAAAGAGTCCGGCGATACGGTCATCGGGGCCACTCTCAACAAAACTGGTGCCTTCCGCTACCGCGCCACCCACATCGGCGCCGATGCCACCCTCGCCCAGATTCTCCAACTCGTCCGGCAAGCCCAGGCCACCAAAGCCCCCATCGAGGCGATCGCCGATCGGGTCGTGGCTTGGTTCGTCCCGGTAGTTCTGCTCGTCGCAGTTGCTACTTTTTTGAGCTGGTGGCAAGTCACCGGCGACCCGAGCCGCGCCCTGGCACCGACTGTCGGCGTCTTAGTGATTGCCTGCCCTTGCGCCCTGGGCCTGGCGACCCCCATGTCGATTGTCATCGGCACGGGCCTGGGGGCGCAGCGCGGCATCCTCGTCCGCGATGCTGCCAGCCTCCAGCGCGCCCGCAACTTAGATGCGGTAGTTCTCGACAAAACGGGCACCCTCACTGAGGGCAAACCCGCCGTCACCGATTATTTCACGACCTTTGGCTCGGCTGACACCTCTACGGGTAGCCCCGCTAGCAAGCTCCTGCGCCTGGTAGCCGCCCTCGAGCGCGACTCAGAGCACCCCCTGGCCGCCGCCATCGTCCGCTACGCCGAATCGCAAGAGATTGCGATCGCGAGCCTCCCGGCAGCCACCGCAGTCGAAGCCGTTCCCGGTAAAGGGGTACGGGGGATCGTCAGCGATCGCCACATTTGTGTGGGGACCCCCGCTTGGCTCGAAGATCTCGGCATTAATACAAAGGCCACAAGTGTTTTGACCGATCGCCTCGAAGCCCTCGAAGCCGAAGCCAAAACCGTTATCGCCATTGCCATCGATGGTGAGTTCGAGGGGCTCCTGGCCTTGAGAGATCGTCCCAAAACAACGGCAACTGCCGCCGTGGCCGAGCTAAAAAGTTTGGGCCTCGAAGTGGTGCTGCTCACGGGCGATAATCCTCGCACGGCCCTGGCCGTCGCCCGCGAGGCCGGCATCTCGCGCTGGCACGCGCGCGTGCCCCCCGACGGGAAAGCCGCCAAAATCGCAGCAATCCAGCAGGAAGGCAAGCACGTCGCCATGGTCGGCGATGGCATCAACGATGCCCCTGCCCTGGCCCAAGCCGATGTGGGTATTGCCATCGGCACCGGCACCGACGTGGCCGTGGCCGCCGGAGATTTGACGCTCCTTGCTGGCGACCTCCATGGCATTGCTGCTGCCATCGAGCTCAGCCGGGCGGTCGCAGCGAATATTCGCCAGAATCTCTTTTTCGCCTTCGCCTACAACGTGGCGAGTATTCCCATTGCCGCTGGGGTGTTTTATCCCCTTTTTGGCTGGTTGCTTGACCCAGCCCTGGCCGGTGCGGCGATGGCCTTGAGTTCGGTATCGGTGGTGGCCAATGCTCTGCGCTTGCGCCAAACGCCTGGTTTCCGCACGCTATGACGGCGATCGCACCCCACCGCCGCATCATCGGCCTCACCGGTGGCATCGCCACCGGCAAGACAACCGTCTCAACCTATCTTGCCACCGAGTGCGGCATCCCGGTTTGCGATGCCGATCGCCTCGCGCGCGCGGCCGTGGCCCCCGGAATGCCGGCCCTGCAAGCCATCGCGGTCCGCTACGGCACGGGACTGCTGCAGCCCGATGGCAGCCTCAACCGACGCGCCCTCGGCGAGATTATCTTTGGCGATCCGGCCGAGCGCCGCTGGCTCGAGGCCCAGATCCATCCCTGGGTACGGGCGCGCCTCGCCGAGGCGATCGCCAGCACGAGCGCCGGCGCCACTCTGGTTCTCGACGTTCCGCTTTTGTTTGAGGCCCACCTCGAGGATTTGGCCTCGGAAACCTGGGTCGTAGCCTGCAGCTCCCAACAGCAGATCGAACGCCTGCAGCAGCGCGACGGCCTCAGCGAGCGCCAAGCGCGAGCGCGCATTGCCGCCCAAATGCCCCTAGCCGAAAAAATCGCCCGTGCCGATTGCATTTTGGAAAATTCGGGCGAGATTGACGATCTGCTTGGCCAGGTGAATGTTATCCTGCGATCGCCTCGGACACCACCATCTCTGGATAAAATCTAGTTGATTCGAGGCGCTGAGGATATTTACTCAGTGCTTCCGGTGCTTCATGGATGTCGCGTCTGGTCCCTCGGTCTCCGTTAGGACTGGAACAAAATGGCCCGTTCGCAGTCGATCGAGATAGCTTTTCGGAGGGAAAACCATTAATTCGTCACTGACCGCTTCTGCACACGCTCCCGCCCTGTTTGTCGAGGGCGGCGCGCAGCTTGAGGGTGCCGTCACCATCAGCGGTGCGAAGAACTCGGCCCTGGCCATCATGGCCGGGACGCTCCTCTGCTCCGACCAATGCCGTCTGTGCAACGTGCCTTCTCTAGTAGACGTGGGGCGCATGGCCCAGGTTCTCGAAGCGCTGGGCCTGAAAGTGCGACGCCAGGACGATTGCTTCGAAATTGACGCTCGTACCATCGCTACTGCCAGCGCCCCCTACGAAATTGTCTCCAAGCTCCGGGCCAGCTTTTTTGCCATCGGCCCCCTACTCGCTCGATTGGGAACGGCGCGCATTCCGCTACCAGGCGGCTGTGCGATCGGCGCTCGCCCCGTCGATCTCCACGTTAAAGGCCTCAGAGAACTCGGTGCTGTCGTTCGCATCGAAGGCGGTACGGTCTATGCAGACATCCCCGGACGCAGCGGTCGCCTGCGGGGTGCGACGATCTATCTCGATTACCCCAGCGTTGGCGCGACCGAAACCCTCATGATGGCGGCGACCCTCGCTGAAGGCGAAACCCGCATTGAAAATGCCGCTCAAGAGCCCGAGGTGGTGGATTTGGCTAATTTCTGCCGCTCGATGGGAGCGCGCATTGCGGGTGCGGGAACCAATACCCTCTCGGTTGTGGGCGTCGATCGCCTCCATGGCAGCGACTACTCGGTTATCCCCGATCGCATCGAGGCCGGAACGTTCTTGGCGGCAGGCGCAATGACCCGCTCGGAGATCCTCCTACAAAGTGTCATCCCCGAGCATCTGACCGCGGCGATCGCCAAACTGCAAGAAATTGGGGCCAAAGTCATTGCCGAAGGCCCCCACCAGTTGCGGCTCATCCCTCCAGATGTCATTCAAGCTGCCGATATCGAGACCCTACCCCATCCGGGATTCCCCACGGATATGCAGGCGCAATTTATGGCCCTGCTCACCCTCGGAAATGGCGACAGCATCATTACCGAGACGGTTTTTGAGAACCGCATGCAGCACGTTGCCGAGCTCAAGCGCCTCGGTGCCGATATTCGCATCAAGGGCCAGCAAGCCCTGGTGCGGGGCGTGCCAAAGTTGTGCGGCGCTCCAGTAGAAGCGACAGATCTGCGGGCTTCTGCGGCCTTGGTCATTGCTGGGCTCGCCGCCGAAGGCACGACCATCGTGCAGAACCTACACCATCTCGACCGGGGCTACGAAAATCTCGAAGCCAAGCTACGCCAGCTCGGCGCGCGCCTGCAGCGCCAGCCTTTCGCAGCTGAGACGCCAACCGTACCGGTACTCTAGGCCGCGCGGGCCCGTACCGAGCCCGTACACAAAACCCTGGAAGGCAGCCTTCCAGGGTTTTTCATTTAGTTTTGGAGTTTTTCAGCACGAAGCGGTGCTAGTTCCTGTCAGCGTATCGGGCCCGCAGATGGCACAGTGCGGGCTTTTGGGCAAGCTGCTGAAGTGCCGGGGTGGCCGTTAGAAGTGCGGATTTCCAGAGCGTTCTGGGACGGTTTTGTCTGTCATTCCAGCGTGCGGCTTCGCACTCCACAGCACTGGCACTCGCTTCAGTTAGGAGATCTTCTAAAAATAAGCCGTCGCGGGCGGGCGCATTGAGTTCTGCGAGCAGAGAACCTTTCCAGCGGCCGAATGAAGCTTTGAGATTTTGCCAGAGCCGCGAAACAGAGGTAATGGTGGAAGTGTTTTGCATTGATTCCTAACAAGACTAAACTCTGCAGAGAGCCGCCGCTTTCTGAAAACGCGAAGCCCCTTCAGCCTGCATTCGGGCAATTTCTCGTAACCGATCGCGCAACCCTTTTGCGGCTGCTACCAAAGTTATCTCGTTTACCAGCAACTGAAACTAGTAAATTTTCCGAACTTCACGTTCCCAGCCTGAGAGTCTCTTACAGTGCTTTCGACTACATCTCAGCAATGCAGTACTCTAGCTCGCGTTGCATGGTTTCGGCATCGGCATGGAAGCGGCGACCGTGGCCGGGTAGGACCCACTCGAAGGAATAGCCGCGCAGCTTCAACATCGATTGCTTCAGCTCGGGCCAAGAGTGCCAGCAGAAATCTCGAAAGGCAATCAATTTCCCGAGACGCTCGGAGTAAGCTAAATGGTCGCCGGTGAAAAGAAACGTATCTCGATAGAGTAAAACGGTATGACCGGGCGTGTGGCCGGGAACGGGAATAATGAGGAGATCGGGGGCTAACTGTATGGGATCGTTTCCATCTAGAACGTGCTCGACCTGCTGGATTGCTGGCGTTATGTCGGCACGATGCAAGATGGCCTCGCAGCCGAAGCGATCGACGAATTTCTGGTAGTCGGCGACGTCATCGCGGTGCGTCAAGTACAAATAGGCAATCCCGCCGAGGGCTTCGAGTTGTCGGGCAAGGGGAGCGGCAAACCGCGGCGAATCGACCAGAACGTTACCCTCGGGTCGCTGAATCAAGTAACTGGCCGCGCCGTAGGATTTTGGCGAGTGGTAGCCACAATGGTAAACCCCTTTCGCAATCGGAATGGGGAAGCTTGCCTGGATGGCGGCGATGTCGCTGGGTTTCTCGAGGGTGCCGATAGAGGCTGTAGGGCAAGACAGCAGCGCTTGGAGGGCAGCCTCGCGCTCGCGAGCGCTTCGGGGTTGGTGGCCCACGACCGATTGAGCATCCTGACGCTCAAAGATCTGCGGGGCCATCCACCGGCAAGTATCGCAATCGATACAGGTGCGATCGACAAAAAAATCTCCCTCGACATTCCGAGGGTGGCGCTTTTGCAAGTGGGCCATCGGTCGGTCTCTCCGATGCGACAGGCTAGATCTATGCTAGCGTTCGCGCTAACTCGGGCTTTTGCGGGAGAGCGCTGGCCGTGGCGTAACGCCGCTAGCGCCCCGGTCGGCCGGGAACGAGCGGCTCGAACCTGAGGATTTTAAACTCGCCGCGAGCGGCATTTTTACCCTCGTTCAAAACCGGCGAGCGATGCAACTCGTTGATCGTGACGTAGATCTTATTGTCAGGGCCGTAGGCAAACCCATCCGGCCAAGAAAAATCATCGCGCTGAAAGAGGGTTTCGTAAGACCCATCCGGGCGCACTACTCCAATCGCATCATTGGTAATTGCGGTGATGTAGACATTCCCGCCACCATCAACCGTGGAGCCATCGGAAATCGGCTTATCGCCGTAGCGCTCCACTCGCGCTTCGAGAGCTGCTGCACTCAGCGATTCATCCAAAAGATCTGCGGTGCGAATGCGATACATCGACCGACCGGACATGGGGGCAAAGTAAACCCAAGTATTTGTCGGATCGATCGAAATCGGATTGACCCCAATGCGCGCGGGCGCGCCGTTTCTGGTGACGACTCGGCCATCGATTTCTATATCGATGTTTTCCGGTCGCGTAAAAGGCGAGCCTGCCAGCACGCGGCGCACGCGCCCCGTCTTGAGATCTACCACCAGCAGGGCCGCTGTCTCGGGCGTTGCCGTATCGCTGATGTAGATGGCTTCGTGCTCGCGGTCGACCGCCAAATCGTTTAGAAAAGATCCGGTGACGATTTCCGGGCGAGATAGGTAAATAATCCGGTGTAGGGTCTCTGTTTTTGTATCCCACCCAACAATCCGACCGGCATGGCCTTCACCAGCGCCGTCGAGCATCCACAAGATCCCTTGGCGGTCGGCACGCAGCCCCAGCACGCCGTGCAAGCCGACACCCTGGCTGTCAGGTGCGCTGGCCCACTCAGCCGTTGGGTAGGGTCGCACCGAGCCGTCCGGGTTGACTTCAACGACGCGCAGCGGCTGGCCGTAAAAGCGGTGCACGCTCATGAAGATGCGGCCGTCGGGGCCGATGGCGATGTTGCCCGGGGGCGTATCGGCCGCGAAGGTATGGACCGTCTCGATGTTACCGGTCTGGGTGCGACTCGTATCGGCACGACCGGAAACTCCAATTAGAAGACCGACAACGGCCGCACTCAGACTTAAAAGGCGCTTCATCACTGTTGGCAAAACCTAGTTCGGCAGGCTAGCGAACTAACCTTTACGGAATCGCAAAATTCCCCAAACTAGATAACCATTTTTGCCTGCCTCAATCCAGTGGCCCAGTCCGGTTGCCATGCGATCGAGGTAATCCTGGCCGCAGATGGGGGTCAGCTCGGCGCGACGTGCTTCGAGTTCTCGCAGGACGCTGCTGTAGTGGTTGACCAACTGCTGGGAATGGTCTTCGAAGCCAATTTCTTGCCACCCTAGCTCGCGTGCAACCTGGCGATAAAACCCAGGGGACCCCAAGGTATCGAGGTGAATTCGAGCCAGAACGGGGGCCAAGACACCTGCGGGGCAATCATCCGACTGCATCGGATCGGTGAAAATCAGCTCGCCGCCTGCGACTAAGACGCGATCGACTTCCTCGAGAACTTTGCGGCGGTTGCCGCTGTGCAAAATTGCATCCTGAGACCAGACGACATCGTAGCTGGCGGGCTCGAAGGGAAGATCTTCAAAGCTGCCATCGACAACACGAATCTTGTCAGCTAAGCCTTGCTCGGCATTGAACTGCCGGTTGCGCGTATTTTGCACTTCACTGATGTTCAGGCAATCGACGGCGAAACCCAAGGTCTTTGCTAGGTAGCGAGCCGAGCCCCCGTAGCCGGAGCCGATGTCGAGAACTTTTGTCTCGGCCGGGCGTGCCTGCAGGTGCTCTGTCATGCGCGCTACCGTGCGCTGGCTGGCAGTAAAGATAGGTTCGTCAGGGGCGTTGTAAAGACCGATGTGGATGTCTTCACCCCCCCAAACCTGGAAGTAGAAGCCATCGGCGCTATCGCTGTTGTAGTACTCCTGTGCCTTGGCGACAACGGTGCTTTGCGAATCGCTCACGATCGAAAAATCCTCTAGATATCAACTTTGCTCTCCGCCCGGGAGCGGAGAGCGCGATTTCAGGCCTGTCAAGCCTAGGCTTTGCGGGCAACGTGAATGAAGAAATCCGGATCGTCTTGGTGATAGGTTTCTTGGAAATCGCCCAAGGTCCGAACCTCTTGGAAACCCACCTCCGTGAGCAAGCGCCGTACGTAGTCCTTGCGCAAGGGGAACATGTTGAGGTGGAAAGCCGAGCGATCGGGGAACTCGTAACGGAAGCGAGCGAGCCCCTCGTCAACGTATTCCGGCTCGGCTTTGACATTCTCGCCGCAGTAGTAGTAGGTATGCTTGGTCTTAAACCCTTCGTCGAGAATCAAGTCGTAGTTGCGCTGGTCGAGAATCAAAATGCCGTCGTGCTTGAGGGCGGCATAAAACTCAGCCAGGGCCTTGCGACGATCTTGCTCTTCAAATAGGTGGGTAAAGGAGTTGCCCAGGCAAATGATGGCGTCGAACTTCTCGTGGACGTGACGGGTCAGTTGGCGCCAATCTGCGTGAACCGTCCGCAGGATCAAGTTGCGCTTGGAAGCATTTTCAAACGCCTTTACCAGCATTTCCATGCTGCCATCGGCGCTGGCAACCTGAAAACCCGCCCGCATCAGGCGGATAGAGTGGAAACCCGTTCCGGTAGCGACATCCAAGACGCGCTGGGCACCGTGCTCCTTTAGGGTTTCAATGAAAAAGTTGCCCTCACTACCGGCGCGAGCATCCCAGTCAATGAGTCGATCCCATCTCTCGACAAAAGACTGAATGTACTCCGCTTGATAGTGGTCGCTGTCTCTGACAGCGGTGGGATTATCGCCGTAACCTTGCACGCTCTGTTGTTGGGGTGCGCTCATGATTTCCTCTTGGGGTTGCTAGTACGACACTCAGCTCCCGAGCAACGGGATGCTGTTTTTTTCCCTCCAGGACCAAACCGCCGCTACCCAGATTGAAGATCGAGCCTCCAAACGTGGATATAAATCGAATCGAACGATTGCTGGACAGTTCAGTCTGAGAAGCCGCTCTCCGCCTTGGGGGTACTCCCTTCAGTTGGATGGGTTGCAGTTGCTTGCCGCAAACGGCAGCAAACGCCCGACTGCAAGCTTCCAGACGGTATTTGAGAACGATTGTATAAGGGGAGACAGACTCCCCTTATCTAGATAACTCGATAGCGCTCGCCTGTCCAGTTGTGGCGTTTTCAGAAGTTTTATGCTAACTGCTAAGGATTGCAGGACGTCCGAGACGCCCAAACTCCCGCGCCCCAGTACGATCGCCGTCAATCGGCTCTACAGTATTCGCAGTTTTTAGCCAAGCATCTCGACACGAAAGTTTACGATTTTGCACTCTTGCCGAAAAACGTCGGGGGCGCGGCCTGGGTATAAATCTGGGTCTCGGCGGCGATTGCATCGCGGATGTATTTGGGTGTTTGCAGCATGCCCAATAGCGCCAAGCCATCGATGGCTCGCAAGCCGCCGGTGGTTTCAGAAGCCAGCAGGCGATCGACGGCTTCTGGGTCGGGCCGGGTAACGATAGGTTCGGCAGCGGCTAGCCCGAATCCCCAGGGAGAGCCGTAGCTAGGCGTATGAGATGCATAGGAGACAACATGAGGAAAAACCGTCCCGACTGTCTTGAGCAAGCGGGCGTGGAGGGCAAGATTGGGGGGCATGACCTGCCCGGCTTGAATGACAAAGTAACCGCCGGGGGCAAGAACGCGCTGGATCTTCTGGAAATATTCTTGGGTAAATAGCTGGTAAGACGGTCCCGATTCAATCGGATCCGAGAGGTCGGAGATGACGATATCCCAGCGGTCTTCGCGGGTATCGAGAAGGTCGAGTGCGTCGGCGATCGCAACTTCTAGGCGCGGGTCGTCAAAGGCTCCACGATGCATTTCAGGCAAATGCTGGCGGCAAGCCGCGACGACCTCTCCGTCGATATCGACCATCAAGACACGCTCGACAGTGCGCCAGCGCAGCACCTCGCGCGCCGTCGCCCCTTCGCCCCCGCCCAGAATCAGGACGCTCCGAGGCGACCCGTGGCAAATCATGGCCGGTTGCACCAAAGGCTCGTGATAGAGAAATTCGTCAGCCGTGCTCGACTGCCACTTACCGTCGAGGACGAGGGCTTTGCCGTAGGCCCCCGATTCGACCACGTACATCTCCTGAAAAGCGGTTTTTTGGTACGCCAGCACGCGAGTGATGCCGTGGGCATAGATGTCCCAGGGCGTGATGTACTCGCTCATCCAAAAATCAGCTTGCAATTCGCTGCCAGCCACGGGAGTCAGTCCTCCGAACGCTAAACTTTAGGCCCCTGCAAAGATGGCAGAGTCGGGCTGGGGCTGTCAACTGCACAAAGCGCACCCGCAAGGAGCCGAGAGAATAACTCGGTTTTGCTTGCAGGGAATTTAGTTCTTGTGTACTATATGGGCGTGTGGTTTATTGGTTCCTACAGGCGCGGTTGATATTCCAATCGCGCCTTTCTATGTTGCTTGGCCGGCAAACTCGCTCGAGACCTACCGCCCCCCCGAGCGGGCGAAGTCCGTCGGTCCCTGGTAACCCGACACCTGCGCCAGACGCTGGAGGCTTTGAGCGCCTTCTAGCAATTGGCCGTTAATTTCCCAACTTGGGTAGCTGCCGATGCCCGCGCTCTGACAAAGCCCGAGCCGGGGCTCGTGACCGCGAGGGTCGCACTCGACGTAGTCAATTTGGCGGAAGGCTTCGCGACCAAAGAGATCTTGCTGATCGTGGCAGTGCGGACACCAGAAGGCGCCGTATTTCTTAGCACCGATGTCGCTCAAGTGCTCTGCAAGGGCAATTTCTGACGGGCCCGAGACCGTCTCGATGCGCGCCAGAACGGGGTTGGTTTCGTTGGCCCACGCTTCGGGCTCGGTCTGGAAGTTGTAGAGGCCCAGAATGCCAACAGCAGTGACCATTGCGACGATCGCGCTCTTGAACGAAGCGTCGCCAATATCTTCCCAGCTGTGGCCGAAGAGGGCACCAACAAACAGCAGCGCCGAGAAGCCTGCCGAAGCCAGGCAGTAAACGCACGGGCTCTTAATCTCGTAAGCCAGCAAGTACATCAGATAGCCACTAAAGCAGACCATGGCAGTACCGCCAATGAGGAGCAGCCACCAGGCCCCGGTTTCGAGGAGCTGCTGCTGCTTGCGCTCGGGAAGCTTGAGGACCAGAGGCACCAGGGCGAAAACAGACATGGCCAGATATGCCGCCGCACCAAACGCACTCAAAGGGACGCCGGCTACTTCAGCATAGGGACTATTGAGAACGATGTCGCAGCCTTCTACCGGGCAAACGACACTAGATTCGGTTAGTTTAGTGAACGTCAAATAGGCATTCAAAACGAAGCCTGCTGTCGCGATCGCTCCGAGAATGACGCGGAGATAGGGAACTGCATCGGTATTGGTCGTCCGTCTGCGGCGTTGGGTTACCATGGCTCGCTACTGAAGAAGTAGATCTGGGTCGTTTTTATGCTAGTCGATGCTAGCATTTGCAAGCTGCGAGCTTACTTTGACGTGCAGTCCCAGCCGCGGTTGCTTCTGGAGAAGTCTTACACACAATGTCTTACTGGCCCGCGCCCGACCTATCTCGCGCCACTTTTGTGGCGGACAATGCCATCGCAATCGGACGCGTTGAAATTGAGGTGGGCGCCAGCATCTGGTACGGGGCAATCGTGCGCGCCGATGTAGAGCGCATCTTCATTGGCAAATATGTCAACGTTCAAGACGGAGCGGTGCTCCACGGCGATCCGGGGGAGCCGACAATACTCGAAGACTACGTCACGATCGGTCACCGGGCGGTGGTGCATTCGGCCCACATCGAATCGGGCTGCTTGATTGGCATTGGGGCAATCGTCCTGAGCGGCACGCGGGTGGGGACGGGGAGTATCGTCGGCGCGGGCTGCGTGGTTACCCGAGATGTTCCCGCGCGATCGCTCGTTGTTGGCGTGCCAGCTCGGGTGGTGCGGGCTATCTCGGATGCCGAGGCAGCAGATACGATCGAACATGCCCGGCGCTACGAGCGACTCGCCAGCGTCCATGCCGGTCGCGGCACCGATCTGGGATTCGTTGCACCGCCCCAGAGATGAGCCAGAGAGCTGAAGAATTTAAGTTATATTTAATACACGCAAAAGTCTTTTGATAGTTTGTAGCGTCGGGAATAAGGAATTCAACACATGGAAAATATCGATTTGCGCGTAGCCTTGGTTCTCGGTCCGGTGGCCCTGGCCGCAAGCTGGGCACTTTTTAACATCGGCTCGGCTGCTCTGGAGCAGGTTCAGCGTTTCTTGCGGGAGCGCGGCTAGTTTTTTGATATCGCGGCCGCTCGAGTGCGGTGGGATAAGGGGTTTTGCCGGGTCGCGATCCGAAATGGACAAAATGAATCTGGGTCCAGCTACAGCACGCGCTCACCAGCAGGGGTTGGTTTGTAGGAGTTCGGTTGCGGCAGCCGCTGTCAGGGGCCGAGCGAAGAAATAGCCCTGACCGAATTCCACATCCAGCAAGCGGAGTTGGTCGAGTTGGGCGCCGGTCTCGACTCCCTCGGCAACGACGCTCAAACCCAGAGCTTTGGCCATGCTGACAATCGCCGGAATTAAACCGCGATCGTCTCTGCCTCGGTCGAGCTTTTGCATGAAGGATTTGTCGATCTTGAGGGTGTCAATTGGCAGCGAGTGCAAATAACTCAACGACGAGTAGCCCGTTCCAAAATCATCCAAGCTCAGACGGAGCTGGCGGGCTTTGATCTGCTCTAGCGCCTCCATCGCGCTTGAGTTGTCGAGGCAGGCACTCTCAGTAATTTCAAGCTTGAGATCGGCCGGATCGACCGCATGGGTGGTGATGGCCCGGTCGAGTTGGGCGAGCAATTCCGGCTGCTCGAGCTGTCGGACGGAGAGGTTAACGCTAATGTCAACGCTCAGGCCCGTTTGCTGCCAATACTGGAGTTGCTCGCAGGCTTGTTGCAAGACCCAGTCGCCAATGGTCACGATCGTGCCATTTTCTTCTGCTAGGGAGATGAAAATATCGGGAGGGATGACGCCTCGCTGCGCGTGGTGCCAGCGCAAGAGAGCCTCAAATCCGGTGACTTTTCCGGCCGCGAGATCGACGACAGGCTGGTAAACCAATCGAAATTCCTGGCGGGCGATCGCCTGGCACAGATCGTTTTCTAAGTTGAGGCGCTCTAGAGCTTCGTTTCGGAGTGTGGGAGCGAACCAGCAGTAGCGCCCCTTGCCATTGGCCTTGGCTTCGTGCAAAGCTGCATCGGCATCTCGCAAGACATCACTTGTGTGTTGGTAAGTTTCGTCGCCCAGAACGATGCCGAGGCTGACTTTAGTAAAGATTTGGCGCTCCCCGAGGGAAAAAGGACGCTCGAAGGCTCTCAAGATTGCTTCTGCCTCGGCAGTGGCTGCTGCTTTGTCGGGAGCACCCAGGAGCATGATGCCAAACTCGTCTCCCCCCAAACGAGCGAGAGTAGCCGTTCGGGGCAGATGCTCGGACAACCGCCTCGCTATGGCCACCAGCAAGCGGTCGCCGACGAGATGGCCGAGGGACTCATTAACGCTGCGAAAGCGATCGCAGTCGAGGCCGAGAACGACAAAGTGATGGTCTGTCTGGCGGCGGGCCTGCGCGAGACTGATGTCAATATATTCCAAGAACAGGGCGCGGTTGGGCAGCCCCGTCAGGTCGTCGTGAAAGGCCAAGCGCGTGAGGCGATCGTTGACGGCTGCGAGCTGGCTGGTGCGATCGCGTACCCTGTCTTCTAAAAGGGTATTGAGCTGGCGTACCTCTTGTAAGGCCGCCCGGAGCGCGAGCTGGTTGCGAATGCGAGCGAGAAATTCCTCGATCTGGATGGGCTTGGTCACGTAATCCGCTCCCCCAACACCGAAGGCCTTCACCTTGTCGAAGGCCGCATCGAGCGTGCTGATGAAAATGACGGGGATGTCGGCACTATCTGGGTCGAGCTTCAGCCGCTGGCAGACCTCGTAGCCGTTGTAGCCAGGCATGACCACATCCAACAAAATCAAGTCGGGTCGTTTGTCTTTCACGGCCGCCAGGGCGGCTTCGCCGTCTTGGACCTGACGAACTTCGTACCCGCAGCGCTTGAGAATATTACCGAGCAAGAACAGATTCTCGGCCGAATCATCGGCAACCAGAATCTCTGCCGCCTCGGGGCTAGAGGCCGCCTGAGGCCCGAATGGGGGTTGTTGGTCGGCCATCGGGGAGGCAGGGAACATCACTGTCTCTCTGTGTTTTGATTCGCATAGTAGCAGGTTTCCCTGGGGGCCATAACACGAGCCGACGCAGAAGCTGGCGGCACATCGCCAACCATCTGGGCCCGAGAGCTAGTTTCTCGAAAAGTTAGCGCGATCGCCTTGAGGATAGCGCTCCCAAAGCTGGGTGTCGCAGCGCAGGCTCGTAAATTCTCCGTTGCCCAGAATGAGGTGATCGAGCAGGGGCACGGCCAAAAGCTGCGCCCCCTGCAGCAGCCTCTCGGTCAGGGCCAGATCGGCAGGAGAGGGAGTCAGGCTGCCGCTGGGATGGTTGTGGGCGACGATTGCTTGCGTCGCTCCCTGGCGCACGATTTCTCGAAAAATGTCTCGCGGTTGCGCCAGGGTTTCGGTCGCCGTGCCCACCGTCAAAACCCTGACCCCCAGCAAGTGGTTGCTGGTGTCGAGCAGCAGCACGGCAAAGCGCTCGCGGTCTTGCCACATCAGCTCGCCGGCCAGGGTTGCTGCTGCTGCTTGCGGGCTGTCGACGAGCGCGCGCTCTGTCGGCCGCAGTAAGAAGATGCGTCGCCCCAGCTCGATGGCCGCCAGAATGGTTGCGGCTTTAGCCGGACCGATGCCTGAGACCTGCATGAGTTCGGCAGCGGTCGTGTCTCGAAGAGCAGCCAGTGGTTCTTGCTGGCGCGTCCCGAGCTGCTGTAGGAGGTGCTGCCCCAGCCCCACCGCCGAAAGCTTGCCCGCACCTTGCCCCGTCCCAAATAGAATTGCCAGGAGTTCGGCCGTCGCAAGAGCGGCGGCCCCACAGGCGAGCAAGCGCTCGCGCGGGCGCTCGCTTGCTGGCAAGTCAGCAATTCGCAGTCTGTCGTTCATCCCGCCCTTCAACTGGCCCGTTGCGTTTCACGAAAGGCTATTGATTCAAACAGCCGTTACGTTAACTCGTTCGCAACGCGCCCAAACTTCTACCGCAGACAGGTTAAAGTGCGCGGGCGCTCTCGGGCGATCGATTCACTCGGCAGTGGGATTTTGTGCAGAACCCAGACTTCAGATGACCTCTCGTCCGGCATCCTTGGCTGTCGAGTTTCTTGATGTTGCTCGAGCAGTAAATCGATATGTTTTTAAACAACGCGTTACTGTTACTATCTATATACCAACAGCCCAGATCGATTTAATAGATCGTGTCTGACGCTTAATTTAAGGAAACCCGAACGAGCGCATGAGAGAGAGTACGTCCGATCAAATTCTGGCGGCCGCCCGCCAGATGGTTCAGACCCGTGGATACAACGCATTCAGCTACGCAGATATTTCCGAGCGCGTTGGCATCCGCAAAGCCAGCATCCACTACCACTTTCCAACGAAGGCCAAGCTTTGCCAAGCGCTAGCCCAGAGATATCGCCAAGAGTTCATGGAGAGCTTGGAGCAGTTATCTGAGACTGTTGCCGACCCTGGCGAGCGGTTGCTCGGGTTCGCAAAGATTTACCGCGATAATCTCAGCGACGATCGCCTTTGTCTGTGTGGCATGCTCGCAGCCGACATCCTGACACTCCCCCAGGAGGTTCGCAACGAGATTGGGGCGTTTTTCACCGAAGCTGAAGCCTGGATTGCTGAAACTCTCGAAGCAGGGGCTGCAACTGGCGAGCTTAAGTCTCCCGGCAAGAGCGCGGCTGTGGAGGCTCGCTTGTTTCTGGCCGGGATCCAAGGCACGCAATTGGCCGCTCGCGCTGCAGGCTGGGATGCCGAGCAGTTTGATGCTGTTGCTAGATGTTCGGTCGACGCACTCAGAGCCTAGCAGCCCGTGTCGCTGCTGCGATCGCAGCCCGCGATCGCAGCAACCCATATTCGATGCCCTCGACCACAGCCTGGTAGGACGCATCGAGGATGTTGGGAGAAACGCCGATGGTCGTCCAACGACTCTCCCCATCGCTCGATTCCACCAGCACGCGGGTTGCTGCGTTGGTGCCAGCAGTGCTGTCAAGAATGCGAACTTTGTAGTCCGTCAAATGAAAAGCCGCAACCTCCGGGTAAAAGCTGACCAGGGCCTTGCGCAAGGCCGCATCGAGGGCGGCGACAGGTCCGCTACCCTCGGCAACTTCTAGGCGCTCTCGATCGCCGACCGCCAGTTTGATCGTGGCGATAGCATCTGGGGCGGACTGCCCGCCGCTGCCAGCCCGCAAAACATCACAAAGAACCTGGAAGCCGCGCAGCTCGAACATCTCCGGTCGCTGCCCCAGAACGTGGTGAATCAGCAGCGCGAAGCTGGCTTCAGCGACTTCAAACTGATAGCCTCGGGCCTCGAGTTCTTTGAGGCGCATCAGAATCGTGCGGCAGGCCGGATTGGTTTTTTCCAGGCTCAAGCCGAGGTCGCGCGCTTTGGCAAGAATGTTACTGATGCCTGCTTGCTCGGAGACAACGATACGGCGGTTGTTGCCAATGGTTTCGGGCGCAATGTGCTCGTAGGTGAGGGGATTGCGAGCCACCGCCGAAACGTGGATGCCGCCTTTATGAGCGAACGCTGAGAGGCCGACAAAGGGTGCGTGGGGATCGGGAGCAAAATTCACGATTTCGCTGACGGCATGGCTGACAGCCGTGAGCTGGGCGAGCCGATCGGGTTCTAGGCAGTTGCAACCGAGCTTGAGCTGCAGATTGGGTACGACCGAGCACAGATTGGCATTGCCGCAGCGCTCGCCGTAGCCATTGAGCGTGCCCTGGACCATCGTCGCGCCTGCCCGCACGGCGGCGATTGCATTAGCAACAGCTAGATCGGAGTCGTTGTGGGTGTGGATGCCCAGCCGGGGGCTGTTTGCCGAGTCGAGGCCGAGCGCGCCCGTAACGGCCTCGCAAAGATCGGCGACCTCGTGGGGCAAGGTGCCACCGTTGGTATCGCAGAGTGTCAGCCACTCAGCGCCAGCATCGAGGGCGGCTGTCAGGGTTTTGAGCGCGTAGTCGGGATTGGCCTTGTAACCATCGAACCAATGCTCGGCATCGTAAATGACCCGACGGCCCTGGGAGCGGAGGTAGGTGATGGTATCGGCAATCATGGCCAAATTTTCATCGAGGGTTGTCTTGAGGCCGTCGGTGACGTGAAGGTCCCAAGATTTTCCAAAAATCGTCACCCACCGGGTACCCGCTGCCAAAATTGCTTGGAGCAACGGATCGTCAGCGGCAACTTTGTGGGGGCGGCGCGTCGAGCAAAAGGCTACGATTTCGGCCTGAGCGAGCGGTTCTTGCTGCAGTTGCCAGAAAAATTTGACGTCTTTAGGATTGGCCCCCGGCCACCCGCCCTCAATGAAGGGCACCCCCAAGCGATCGAGCAGGCGAGCGATCTTGAGCTTGTCTTCCAGAGATAGGGCGATGCCCTCTTGCTGCGCGCCGTCGCGCAGGGTCGTATCGTATAGCCAAATCTTCATGGACGAGTCGCGCGGGAACTAGAGAAATATGTTCCCCTATGGTAGTGGCGCCTCGGGCCGCACGCGAGGCGAAGTCAGTGACGTACTCCCGACGCTCATGCTACGCAACGAGCCCGCCAGAGGTTTCGAAGTGCTTCGAAACCGGGGGCTCTATTAGAGCGCGGGCTTCTCCAGTCTTACGACCTTCGCGTTTTATCGTGAGGCGAACGCCCAACCCCACTTTTTGAATCAGAACCGCCGAGTTGACATCGCGCTGCATCGATGCCCCACAATGAGGGCAATCATGCCAGCGGTCCGACAAGCTCTTCGGAACGCGATTCAGGCAAATTGCACAGTGCTGGGATGTACCTGCAGGGTTCACCTTCACTACCAACCGCCCAGCTTTTGCAGCTTTGTACGGAAGGATTTCATTCAGGAACCCCGCTATCCCCGCATCGGCAAAACTTTTATTCAAGCCAGATTTTGCCGCTTGCCCGTTCGGCAGAAACTTGCCCGATTCATCTTGCTTGGGCTTGTTCCTGCGAGCCATATTGGCAACTTTCAAATCCTCCACAAACAGCACATCAGCCTTATCGAGCAACTTACCTGCCGTCTCGAAATGCCATTGCTTGCGTTGACGAGCAACCTTCTGGTGCAGGCGGGCAATGCGTGCATTCAACTTCCGCCGAGACTTCGAGC
>CAYTBI010000014.1:0-38716 GCA_964435975.1 uncultured bacterium | reverse complement strand
CTCCTCCGCCTGTCGCAGGTGCTTCTCGGGCTGCACCTGGGAGCCATCGGAGCACGAAACGAAATACTCCAGACCCGCATCAATCCCCAGGCTATTCGACTCTGTGGGGACAATCCCTACCACTGGCACGTTGGGAACCGACTTGTCCTCCAGGGTCAGCGTTACATACCAGCCATCTGCCTTGTGCGTGACCAATGCCCTCTTGATAACAAAGCCGTCGGGGACGGGTCGGTGCTGGATGAGTTTCACGGCACCCAGCTTCGGAAGGGTGATGCGATTTTCCCGGATGCAATCGGGCTTCACGCGCTGGTACCCAAAGGTCCGATAGCGATTCTTGCCCTTGAAGCGAGGACGCCCGGAACGCTTGCCGTTACTATCTCCCTTGATGAAGCGGTCAAAGGCAAGCTTGACCCGCTTCACCATATCCTGCAGGACGTCGGCATGGACGTCGGCGTACCAGGGGCGCTCGGCCTTGAGGGGCACCAGGGAGCGCTTTTGGCCGTAATATCCTGGCTGCTCTCGGGGCTCGGCAATACTGCAAGTCAGCGGGCAGGCATTGACAGGGCAGCGATTCATCTCCCACCAATCAAAGCGGTCTGCCAACAAACAGTTGTATTGGCAGCGCAACATATCGAGCCACTTATCCATGCGACAGCGTTGCTCGTATGTCGGCAGCAGCTTGTATTGGTAGGCGAGTTTCATATAATGAGTGTAGCAATTATCGGCTACGGCAACAAGCATGGATGACGATTTTATCTCGTCTGGGCGGGCAGTCTCAGACCTCAAAGCTCACTTAATATTGACTACCAAATATCGGCGTAAAGTGTTTACCCAGCCGATGATTGAGCGTCTTCAGGGTTTGTGCTGCGAGCTGTGTATCAAATGGGATTGCAAGCCGATTGAGGTCAATGGAGAAGCAGACCACATTCATTTTCTGTTTCAATATCCTCCGCAGTTGGCATTGCCCAACTTTGTCGGCAACCTTAAGTCGGTGACGAGTCGCAAAATCCGGGATGAGTACCCCGAACGGGTATCCGAGTTCTATCGCAAGGCAGTGCTCTGGAATGAAGCGTATTTCATCGCTAGCTGTGGCGGTGTCACCATCACTCGACTCAAGGAGTATGTGCAGAACCAGGGGCGAAAAGACAGGCAATCTGCAGGGCATTGAGCCCTTTGCTTGCCGCGCTATCCCTCCCGACGCTCACCTCTTCGAGGTAGAGCGCGGGGCTCCCGCGCATAGCTAAAACTTTCGAAAGAATAAAAATTCTCCTGCTGCCTCGTTCGGGAAACCACACAAGCCCGAACGAGGCGAGCAAGAGAATTGCTTTCTGAATCTTGCGATCCACCCCCAATGAATGGATATGGCTGCTGGTAGTTCCAAATCGCGCCATATTCTCCAAAATCAGAAATCGTAATAGTTTCAAGCATGGTTGTCTCCGATCTCGATACCATTACGCCTAAGCCGGGATTCGCAATCGTGCGAATGAGACACTACAAACAAACTCCGAAGCTGCAAGCGTAACCAGAAATCCCTCATCCGTTTTCAGGTGGAGTTCTGCTCTGGGTTCTCGCGCGTCGCCTGCTGCAGTGGCGAAGAAGCGACTGCAAAGGTGCCCCAGGCAATGCTGCAATTTGTTAAAACCGATATTGAAGCGCCATCGCTTTTTATATAGTTTTTCGCAGTTGGGGTTGGCTCCCACCTATCCCACCCTCGACCACAGTATTGACTCCGACACCTCCAAACGCTCTTCAAGCCGGACGTTGGTTCAAGCTCATCTGCGGAGCGAGCTACCAAGATCTCCCGGCCATTCGCAACCTCGCACTGGCTTACGCCTTGGCGGGTGCCGACTGCGTCGACGTCGCTGCCGACCCGGCGGCGATCGCCGCCGCGCGATCTGGATTGCAGGTTGCAGCCGAGTTGTCTGAAGCTGCGCGCGCGCGCGGATTTTTCCCTGCCGAGCGGCCATTGCTCATGGCAAGCCTGAGCGATGGTGAGGATCCGCATTTCCGCAAGGCGACTTTCGACCCCGAGACCTGCCCGCCAGCATGCCCTCGCCCCTGCCTGCAAATCTGCCCGGCCGGGGCTATCTCACTTGCTGGCATCCACAAACCAAATTGCTATGGTTGCGGCCGGTGCCTGCCTGTCTGCCCTCACCAAAACATCACAGCCCATACCTATCGGCTCGCGCCGGCAGCAGCAGTGGAGTTGCTTCTCTCCCCCGAATCGGGTGCCAGTATTGATGCGATTGAGATTCACACTCGACCGGGGCGCGAGGTGGAATTCGCGCGCCTCTGGGCGGTAATTGCGCCTCTCTTTTCCAGTGCGGCAGGTAGGCTCCGGTTGCTGGCTGTCAGTTGCCCTGATGGAACGGATTTAATAGACTACCTTCGGGGGTTGCATGACACGATTCGAGCCTCCTGGAGGGGGCCTCTCGTCTGGCAGACTGACGGCCGGCCGATGAGTGGCGATATTGGCGCGGGCACGACCCACGCGAGTGTCAGGCTGGCTCGTAAGGTTTTAGCGTCTGGCTTGCCTGGATACATCCAGCCTGCAGGCGGAACCAACCAACACACCGCATCCAAGCTGCGCTCGTTGGGGCTGCTGGCAACCCACACTCGCGGGTCTGCGTCACGCTGCGTAGCAGGCGTTGCCTACGGCAGCTATGCCCGCGTCCAACTGGCTCCCGTACTGGCTCGATTGGCGACCGCAAATACTGGCAACGGTGATGCTGGCAGGATGGCGAGCGCGGCTGAGGAAGCACTAGAAGCCGTCCCCGAACTTCTCTGGCAGGCCGTTGCCACCGCCGCAGCCCTGACCGAGCAAGTCAAGGTTTTTCAGACCCTTTGCACTGCACTGCACGACTCAAAATGATATTTACCTCCAGCAAGAACCCGGCTATGCCTGCATCCCAGGCAGGCTCCCCGAGCGTCACGGAAACGACTGCCGCCTCTGTCGAGAGCCAGCGGTCCAAGCGCACGCAGGTCACCGATGGTCTGGAGTCCTTACTCGACATCTTTCCCGAGGCACTGCGGCAAAAGCTTGCCGTTCACCCCGCCCGCGAAACCATTGTCGAAGTTGTCATGGACTTGGGCCGCTTGCCAGAGGTTCGCCATGCAGAAGGATCCGAGCCCCTGAGCGAGGTTCCCATCACCCGCGAAGATCTCAAGTACAGCAGCGATCGGGTGGGAGATTTTGGCGCCGACAACCGAGCGGGCATCGAGCGCACGCTCCATCGCATTAGTGCTATGCGCAACCGCCGCGGTGAGATTATCGGCTTAACCTGCCGTATCGGTCGAGCTGTCTTCGGCACGATTGGTATGATCCGCGATTTGGTGGAGACAGGCGGATCGATTCTGATGTTGGGGCGCCCCGGCGTGGGCAAAACCACGGCTCTGCGCGAAATTGCCCGCGTGCTGGCAGACGACCTCGATAAGCGGGTGGTCATCATCGACACCTCCAATGAAATCGCTGGGGACGGCGATATTCCCCACCCGGCCATCGGGCGCGCGCGGCGGATGCAGGTGGCACGGCCGGAGCTGCAGCACCAAGTCATGATCGAGGCTGTCGAAAACCACATGCCTCAAGTTATCGTCATCGACGAGATTGGGACCGAGCTGGAGGCCATGGCCGCACGCACCATCGCCGAACGGGGAGTGCAGCTCGTCGGCACCGCTCATGGCAACCAGCTCGAGAATCTCATCAAGAACCCCACTCTCTCAGATCTCATTGGTGGCATCCAAGCTGTCACCCTCGGCGACGACGAAGCCCGCCGACGCGGCTCTCAAAAAACCGTCCTCGAGCGCAAGGCGCCGCCGACCTTCGATATCGCCATCGAGATGCTCGAGCGACAGCGCTGGGTCGTCCACGAAAACGTCGCCGACACGATCGACCTGCTTCTGCGCGGTCGCGAACCCCAACGTCAAATCCGCGCTACTGACGAGCAGAGTGGCAATATCACCATCGAGCACGAATCTGCGACGGCGTCTCCCGCTCCGGGCAGATTGGGAGGGAATCTCGGCAGCGGCAGTGTCGTGCCTCTCGAGGCCGCGCCTGCCGGCCTGCGAGCCTCGGGGCGCATGGTCCCGCTGGTGCCGACAACTCCGACGACCCGCCATCGCAGTGGCGATGATGCCGATTTCGAGCAAATGCTCGCCCGCTCCTGGCAGCAGGTCGAACCCGATAGCGATCGCCTGCGCGTGCCCGGCCCCAATGGCGAAGATCTGCCGGTCTACGTCTACCCCTACGGCATCGGCCGCGAGCAGATCGAGCAGGTCATTGGCGTGATGAGTCTGCCCGTAATGCTCACCAAAGATCTCGACAATGCCGATGCGGTGGTTGCCCTGCGCTCGCAAGTCAAGCACCACTCCAAGCTGCGCCAACTGGCCAAGAACCGGAGCATTCCGATCCACACCATCAAGACCAACACCATTCCTCAAATAGCCCGCGCGCTCCAGCGCATCCTGGGCGGGAGCGCTGAAGGCACACTGGAAACGGCGGATTTGGGGCTGTTCGCTCAGGCTGCTAGCGAAGATGAAATGGAAGCTCTCGAGGAGGCTCGCTTGGCTGTCGAGCAAATTGTGATTCCTCGCGGCCAGCCCGTGGAATTGCTGCCGCGCTCGGCCAAGGTCCGCAAAATGCAGCACGAGCTTGCCGAGCACTACCGGCTCAAGTCCGATAGCTTTGGCGACGAGCCCAATCGGCGCCTGCGCATCTATCCGGCCTGATCGCCATCAGCGCGTCTCTAGCTCGGCCGATGCTACTCTGAGAGCCAAAAGTTGTTGCATCCCTCAACGTAGAGGGCTCCCAGCGATGAATTTTGACGCACTCTCGGCCGTGTCTCTCAAGCGCCGCCGGTTGCTCGCGGCAACCGGCGGTTTGGTTGCATTTGCCCTGGCAGCGCGCCGCCCCCACACCGCGATCGCCAACGCAAAATTTAGCGATTATCCCTTTAGTTTGGGAGTTGCCTCGGGCGACCCCGACGACACTAGCGTCGTCCTCTGGACCCGACTGGCCCCTCGGCCCCTCGACTTCGATGGCGGCATGCCCCCCGCAGACGCGCGCGCGCGCTGGCAGGTGGCAGCAGACCCCCAGTTTCGCCAGGTCGTCGCCCGCGGTGAGGCGCGAGCTTCGGCAAGCCTCGCCCACAGCGTCCACGTTCTCGTCGAAGGGCTCGAACCCGACCGCGAGTATTGGTACCAGTTTGCGGCGGGCCGCGAAGTTTCTCCCGTCGGGCGCACCCGCACGCTCCCGGCAGCCGAGGCAACCCCCGAGCAATTAGATTTTGCGTTTGTTTCTTGCCAAAACTACGAGCACGGCTACTTCACCCCCCTCGCTCGCCTGGCCGAAGACGACGTTCGCTTCGTGATCCACCTGGGAGACTATATTTACGAGTACGCGCGCAGTAGTCGCCCGCAGCCGCGCTACCACCCGGAGTTTGCCGCCACAGATCTCGATACCTTTCGCCATCGCCACGCTTTCTATAAGCGCGATCGCGACCTGCAGGCGGTTCATGCCGCCCACCCGTTTGTTTGCACCTGGGACGACCACGAGGTCGAAAACGATTACGCCGGCTCGGTTGCCGCCAACTTCGACGACGCCCGTACTTTCTTAGAACGGCGGGCGGCTGCCTACCAGGCTTATTTCGAGCATTTGCCCTTGCGGGTCGTGCCGCAGGCAGCTCGGGATTTTGCAAATCTCAGAATCTACAGGCGCTTTAGCTTCGGGCGATTAGCCAGCTTCCACGTGCTCGATACTCGCCAGTACCGTGCCGACCAGGTTTGCGGCCCCGACCCCAAAAAAGGAGGCGGTCAGATGGTTGATGCTGCCTGCGCGCGCTTGGGCGATCCGACTCGCTCGATGCTGGGGGCTCTGCAGGAAGATTGGCTTTTTTCCGGCTTGGCTGCCGCCGAGACCCAGTGGCATGCGATCGCCCAACAGTACCTTGTGGGACCACTGCGGCGGCCCAACCCCAAAGAAGCAGGGGATCTCGTCTGGAGCGACGGCTGGGATGGCTACCCGGCCAGCCGCCAGCGCTTGCTTGGGTTTTTAGCAAACCAGAAAATTCGCAACCCCATTTTCATTGGCGGCGACATCCACTCCTTTTGGGCGGGCGATCTCAAGCTGGACTTCCAGTCGGAAACCTCGCCGATTGTCGCTTCTGAATTTGTGACGACCTCAGTGAGCGCCGATAGTTTGCCCTACGAGACCCTTGCCCGCGTCGTGCCGCAAAACCCGCACATTCAATTCTTTGAGACGCGCCTGCGGGGCTACACGCGCTGCCGCGTCGATCGCCAAGCCTGGCGCACCGATCTGAAAACCGTAGCGACCGTCAAGGAACCCGACGACGGCAGCCCCCTGACAACTCTGGCGACCTTTGCTGTAAACAGCGATGTCAAAGGAGTCGAGCGCGGCTAGAGATCGCTCGACTCTCGATGCAACCGAGGCGGGTAAAACTCAAACTCGGATCGTTATGGCACGGTCGCTCGCGATGGCGGCCACCAACCGACGAACGGCTGCGAGCATGGCAACTTCGCTCTCGAGTTGGTTGACCGCCGTGCCAACGCCAACCCCAGCTGCGCCTGCGGCTAAGGCCATCGGGACGGTGACATCCGACAAGCCAGAAGCGCACAATACCGGCACCTCAACCGCGCGGGAGATTGCGTGGGCCGCTGCGAGGGTCGGCGCGGCTTTCTCAATCAGGCCCAGAATGCCAGGGTGAGCGGGTTGGCTGCTAGTGCCCCCTTCGGTTTGAATGATGTCTGCCCCGGCGCGGACGAGTTCTTCTGCGAGCAAGACCTGCTCGTCGAGGGCCAGGATGTGGGGAACGGTCACCGACAGGGTCGTTGCGTTCGGCAGGAGCGCTCGCGTTGCCTGCGTGAGGGCCAATACCTCCGGTCCCTCGAAGCGACGCCCTTGGGCGTAGAAACTATCAAAATTGCCAATTTCAACGAAGTCGGCGCCAGCAGCTAGGGCAGCAGCCAGAGCCTCGGGCTCGACTGCCGAGACGCAAATGGGCAAGGTTGCTGCTTGCGATCGCGCGTAGCGGACGAGTTCGGCATCTGCTGCGATATCGACGCAGGTTGCGCCCCCGGCAGCAGCAGCCCGAACGACCGCGCCAACGCGGTTGCGATCGAAGTTATTCAAGCCGGCAATGACTTTCAGGGCCCGATGCTGGGTGAGGGCCTCAGCCAAATGGGGTGGAATATTCATAGGTCAAGGATTTCTCCCAAAACAGAGCAGATAGCCCCTAATTTTAACCGTCTGCTGCCGTTGAAAACCTCAAGAATCTTGAGTGCTCGCTCTGGCTCGGGCATAGTTACACTTCGTTACAAACTTCCTCAGCAATGCCGAAACCCTTTAATCTAAGAGCTGACTACCCGAATTAAAAATTTGTATAACCGAGTCACAATCTCGACGGCTGTTGCATCTGGCAATTCGGCAAGAGGCCATGTGACTCGGGTCGCTTTGGGAGGGGCTGACAACCGCGTGCCTGGTAGCCTGCTGCCGGGGTGTTCTGAGAGATTGCGAGCCAAGCGTATGACGGTAGTGTCGAAGCATCTTTGCTGTGGCGCGTTGCCGTTGCTGCTCGTACAGGCGGCTTCTTCAAGATTGGGAAGCACCCAAGCTTCAAACTTGCAAAGAAGCGCCCCTCGACCGCGCTGTCGGCTTTTGCAAAGCTAATAACCCGTCGTGACTAGAAGATAGGTAAGCGCCAATGATTAAGGCTAGTGGTGGAAGCTCGGCTGCACGTCCCCAACTTTATCAAACGGTTCCGGTCTCCACAGTTTCCCAAGCGGAACAGCAAGATCGCTTCCTCGAGAGAGGAGAACTCAAGGCCCTGGATGGGTATTTCCGCTCCGGCCAAAAGCGCCTCGAGATCGCTCGGGTCATTACGGCCAACTCCGAGCAGATTGTCTCGCGCGCGGCCAACCGCATTTTTGTCGGCGGCTCGCCGCTGTCTTATTTAGAGAAGCCCCCAGTAGCGGAGCCCGTTCTCGTCGGCGCGGCGGCAGGCGGCAGCAGCGCGGCGGCCGCCGAAACTTCCAGTGGCGGTGGCGGTGGCATCCTGGGTGCTCTCGGATCCATATTCAGCGGCGGTGGTGGCGCGCCTGTAGACATTCCGGCTGGCTTCCGCCCGATTAACGTTGCCAAGTACGGTCCCAAGAACATGCAGAAATCTCTGCGGGACCTGTCTTGGATGCTGCGCTACATTACTTACGCGATCGTTGCTGGCGACCCCAATATTCTGGTCGTGAACGTTCGCGGCCTGCGCGAGATTATTGAGAATGCTTGCTCGTCTGCTGCCACAATTGTGGCCCTCGGCGAGATGCGGTCTTCGTCTTTGGGTTATTTCCGCCGCGACCCCGAAGCCAAAGAGATCGTGACCGAGTACTTCGACACTATCATCGGCGAGTTCCGCGCTCCTACCCCCTCTAACAAGCTGCGCCAGCGCCCCTCCAAAGACCAGCAAGGCCTGGAGCTGCCTCAGAGCTACTTCAACGCGGCCGAGCGGCGGCCGAAATTTGCCATGAAGCCGGGCCTCTCGGCCCTGGAGAAAATTACCGTCCTTAAGGCAGCTTACCGGCAAGTCTTCGAGCGCGATATCACGCGAGCTTACGGCCAGTCGGTATCTTATCTCGAATCCCAGGTGAAAAATGGCGACATCTCTATGAAGGAGTTCGTTCGCCGCCTGGGCAAATCCGAGCTATATCGCAAGCAATTTTTCGAACCCTTCATCAACAGTCGCGCCCTGGAGCTAGCCTTCCGCCACTTCCTCGGTCGCGGGCCTTCTTCGCGCGAAGAAGTCCAGAAGTATTTCTCCATCGTGTCTTCGGGGGGCTTAGCCGCGCTGATCGACGCGCTGGTCGACTCGCAAGAATATGCCGATTACTTCGGCGAAGAGACCGTGCCTTACTTGCGCGGTTTGGGGCAAGAGGCCCAAGAGTGCCGCAACTGGGGCATGCAGCAAGACCTGCTCAACTACAGCGCCCCCTTCCGCAAGGTGCCTCAGTTTGTCACCACCTTCGCGCGCTACGAGCAGCCCCTGCCCGACCAGCATCCCTATGGGTCTGGCAACGATCCGCTCGAGATTCAGTTCGGTGCGATCTTCCCCAAAGAAACCCGCAACCCCACCAAGAGCCCCGCACCCTTCAACAAAGACACCAAGCGCATTTTGATCGCGCGCGGCCCTGGCATCAACAACCAAAACAGCAATCCCGGTGCCCGCGGTCAGTTCCCCGGCTCTTTGGGGGCCAAGGTCTTCCGTCTCGACCAGCGGCCTTACTCCGGCCTCAACGGTCGCAACAAAGACAGCAGCGTCAAATACTCCGAAAATTCTACTCAGGCGGTCATCGCGGCCTGCTACCGACAGGTTTTCGGTCGGAATGTCTACGACGGCCAGCGCTTGAGCGCTGCTGAAACCCGCCTAGAAAACGGCGAAATTACCTTGCGGGAATTCATCCGGATTTTGGCTAAGTCCGACGCCTTCCGGAAGCTGTATTGGACTTCACTCTACGTTACCAAAGCGGTCGAGTACATTCACCGCCGCCTGCTGGGCCGCCCGACCTACGGCCGCCAAGAAATCAACAGCTACTTCGATATCTGCGCCAAGAAAGGCTTCTATGCTCTGGTCGATTCCATTATCGACAGCAAAGAGTACGAAGAAGCCTTCGGGGAAGACACCGTTCCCTACGAGCGCTACCTGACCCCAGGCGGACTGCAGCTGCGCAACCGCGCGGGCAATCTGCGCCCCGATCTCGGCGTGCAAGTCACCAAAGAAGAGACGCCCCGCTTCGTCGAGCTGGGCGCCGTCCCGGCCAATCGCTCCGAGAACGACATTCAGTTCCGCGTCAACCAGGGCGTCACGGTCCAACGCCAGCAGACCAAGACCTTCAAGCTCACCGATCGCAACGACAAGCCTGCCTTCCAAATTCTGGTAGGAGCAGCCTACCGTCAGATCTTCGAGCGCGACATCGCGCCCTACGTCGTCAGGGCGGAGTTCACCGGTCTCGAGAGCAAGCTGCGCAATGGCGAGATTACGGTCAAGGAGTTCATCGAGGGCCTCGGGTGCTCCGATTTGTACATCAAGGAGTTCTACACCCCTTACCCGAACACCAAGGTCATCGAACTAGGAACCAAGCACTTCCTGGGTCGCGCGCCCTTAAACCAGCGCGAAATTCAGAAGTACAACAAAATCCTGGCTACCCAAGGCATTCGCGCCTTCATCAAGACCCTGGTGAGCGAGCCCGAGTACATTCAGTTCTTCGGCGAGGATGTCGTGCCCTACCGGCGCTATCCCACCCTGCCAGCAGCCAACTTCCCCAATACACAGGTGCTCTACAACAAGCTCACCAAGCAGAACGATGAAATCGTCGTTCCCAGCTTCGAGCCCGTCGTGAAGCGCTAATCGCCAATTGCGTCGCGTCGCAATCGTCAGAAACCCACCCGGGCGTCCCTGCGCCTTGGTGGGCTTTGGTCGGGGAAAACGTGGCGCGAAACCTGAGATTTTGTTAAAAACTGTAAACATAACCCTTTTTTTGTGAACGGATTGCTTCAGAATAATCGCGGGAAGGGTGTGGCTAGACTCCTTGACTGGCTGGGGATCGCAGCGGTCACCCAATCGCGAGTTGAGATGTAGAATAGTTACCGGTATCTCTGGCGGCCGGCGCTCAGAAACTCATAATGTTGTGAGCTGACTGAGGTCTGCTAGCTGCTTTTTCGTTAACAAGCGAGTTTATACTCGAGGGTTAGTAAGTCTTAAAGGATTGGAGGAATCCATCAATGAGTATTGTCACGAAGTCCATCGTGAATGCCGACGCTGAGGCTCGTTACCTGAGCCCTGGCGAACTCGATCGCATCAAGTCTTTCGTTACCACCGGCGAGCAGCGCCTGCGCATCGCTCAGGTTTTGACCGAGTCCCGCGAGCGCATCATCAAGGAAGCTGGCGATAAGCTCTTCCAAAAGCGCCCCGACGTTGTCTCCCCCGGCGGCAACGCTTACGGCGAAGAAATGACTGCGACCTGCCTGCGCGATATGGATTATTACCTGCGCCTGGTTACCTACGGTGTTGTTGCTGGCGACGTTACTCCGATCGAAGAAATCGGTCTGGTTGGCGTTCGCGAGATGTACAAGTCCTTGGGCACCCCCATCGACGCGGTCGCCCAGAGCGTTCGCGAGATGAAGGAAGTTGCAACCTCCATGATGTCTGTTGAGGACGCCGCTGAAGCTGGCACCTACTTCGACTACGTTGTTGGTGGCTTGAGCTAAGCCCGCGACCGACTTTTTTTGTAAACCCGTCACCAAAATTTAGGAAAGAATAGGGCAATGCAAGACGCAATCACCGCCGTAATCAACTCCTTTGACGTTCAGGGCAAGTACCTGGACGGCAATGCAATGGATCGCCTCCAGGCTTACTTTGCTAGCGGCTCCCTGCGCGTGCGTGCGGCCAGCACCATCAGCGCTAACGCTGCCGGCATCGTCAAGGAAGCCGTTGCCAAGTCGCTGCTGTACTCCGATGTCACCCGTCCCGGTGGCAACATGTACACCACCCGTCGCTATGCTGCTTGCATCCGCGACCTAGACTACTACCTGCGCTACTCCACCTACGCGATGCTCGCAGGCGACACGTCCATCCTCGAAGAGCGCGTCCTCAACGGCCTCAAAGAGACCTACAACTCTCTGGGCGTGCCCATCAACTCCACCGTTCAGGCAATCCAGGCCATGAAGGAAGTGACCGCTAGCCTGGTCGGCCCCGATGCTGGCAAAGAAATGGGCGTCTACTTCGACTACATCTGCTCCGGCATCAGCTAACTTTTTAGGGCTGCCTGTCGGCTTTGTAGCCTGAGATGAGTTAGCAAGTTCGGGCGATCGCGAGCGAGTGCGAGGGGTGTAGGGGCTTACAGTTTCTTGTGGGCTTTGCGCTGCTGACATTGACTCTGCGACGCCCGAACTTCGTGTTTTGAGAAAAATTGCGACATAAACTTACGCAGCCTTCGAGATCCATTATTAATCTGCCCAGGAGAATCCCAATGAGAATGTTTCGCATTACAGCTTGCGTTCCCAGCCAAACTCGCATCCGGACGCAGCGCGAGCTTCAAAATACCTACTTTACTAAGCTGGTTCCCTACGGCAACTGGTTTACCGAGCAGCAGCGCATCATGAAGATGGGCGGCAAGATTGTCAAAGTCGAGCTGGCCACGGGCAAGCCCGGCACCAACACTGGGCTTCTTTAAGAAAAGCACCAGTCCTTCCCCATCTGATTTTATAGAGAGGTCGATTGGTTTGCGGCCTCTTTTTGGTGTCTGGGAACTCCTAGTGACGCGCCCCATTTGTGCTGGAAGACCCCATGCTAGAGGTCGATCGCCTCACGCTACTGGTGCTGGCCCTGGTGGCACTCTATCTAGGCCGCTGGTGCGAGCGACTGCTGCCAAGCCTACGCGCCTGGCACGTTCCGCCGGCGGTGACGGGAGGACTGCTCGGCAACCTCATCCTGCTCGCAGTCGCGCAGATCGGCCAGCAAACGCTACATTTTGAAACCGACTTACGTGACTTTTTATTACTGGCATTTTTTGGGACGGTGGGGCTCGAAGCTAAGTTCAGTCGGCTCGAGCGCGCCGGTCGCGCCCTCGGGATACTTTTGGGGATTTCGCTACTGTTTTTGTGCCTCCAGAATGCCATTGGCGTGATGGTCGCCCGCGCGCTCGGGGCCGCACCTGCTTACGGTTTGATGGCGGGCAGCGTCGCTTTTGCGGGCGGCCACGGGACGGCCATCGGTTGGGGGCAGTTTCTGGCGGTGCGCCTGCCCGATGCAACGGAATACGGTGTTGCCGCAGCGACAATCGGGCTATTGCTCGGTGGGTGGGGTGGTGGTGCGATCGCGCGCCACGCCATCAAAAATCATGCCCTGCGCGCGGACGCGGTACCCGCAATTGACCCCGACACGCCCGCTCCTCTGGAGCCGGCAAGCCGCCTGTCGGATCTGCTGCCAGCAGTCCTGGCGATCGCGCTGGCGGCTCGCCTGGGGCTGTGGGCCAATGGCCTCTTGCTGAAATATGGGATTCTTTGCCCGGCGTTTTTACCGGTGACGATTGCGGGCATTGTGCTGGGCAATAGCCTCGCTGGGCTGAAACGCGCTCCCAATTCCCAAGCGGTTGCCCTTTTGAGTGAAGCGAGCTTGCAGTTGTTTTTAACCATGAGTTTGCTTGGCTTGCAGCTCGGCTCGCTAGGAGGATCCCATGCAAGCCTACTGGTAGCAATCTCCTGCGCCCAGGTACTGGCAACCTTGGCCTTTGGGTATTGGGCCGTTTTTCCGGCTGCGGGCCGCACCTACGAAGCCAGCGTCATTGCGGCGGGTTTTGTGGGCGTGGGCTTAGGAGCGACGCCAGTGGGCATGGCCAACATGCATACAGTCATTGCCCGCCACGGCGCTGCTCCGCAAGCCTTGGTCGTCGTGCCGCTGGTGTGGGGGGTTTTTGTCGATATCTTCAACGCCGGTATCGTGCGAGGCCTACTGGCAGTCTTCGGGTTTTAGGCTGGAGAGTCGGATTCCTTTTTGCCCCGATCGAAGAGCACATCCAACACTAACCCAATGACAAACCCCCCCGCATGGGCCCAATAGGCAATGCCACCTTCGGCGCCCATTGGCACCTCAAAGCCCGAAATAGCCTGCTCCAAAAACCAAATCCCCAAAAAATAAAAAGCCGGAATGGGAACCACCGGAAAGGGATTGAACCGGAAAAAGAACCCTAGCGGAATCAGAATAGGAATAAGGAGCCCCAAGGGAATCAGCGTTTGGACGATCGCGCGGGGATAGCGCAGAATGTAAGCTCCCATCACCCCGGCAATCGCGCCGCTGGCGCCTAGGGATGGGGTTGTTGAGAACGCTGGCGAAAATAGCCATTGGGTCAACCCGGCCAAGGCACCGCAGGCGAGATAGAAGAGTAAAAACTTGAGGCGTCCGAGACGCTCTTCGATGTTGTTACCAAAAATCCAGAGGAACAGCATGTTGCCGCCGAGGTGCAGCGGACCGGCATGGAGAAACTGCGAGGTGACCAGGGTTAGCAGCGGCTGGAATGAGAAGGCCGCGCCGCTTAAAACGGTGGTGAGGTGTTTGGGAATGATTGCCCAGGCTTGAATGAAAGCCAGGCGCTCGTCGGCGGGGAGAGTGAGTTGGTATAAAAAGATCGCACTATTGAGAACGATCAGGCTGTAGGTGAGGTAAGGCGGTATTTTGGTGGGATTTTCGTCGCGAAGGGGAACCATCTGCACTAAACCCGGATAGCTGTGAGATGCCATGCTATCAAGCTTTTGGGGTCTGCGGCAGCGCTCGACTCTCGGTAGATGCTCGGAGCCTACAGTGCCCAAACGTAGAGTTCGCCCTGTTGGCCGCCAACGGCGATCGCCGGCTCGGTAGGATGCCAAGCGAGACCGGTACAGCCGCCTGGCGGCCCCTCGAGGGTTTGCGATCGCGCCTTGACATCACGCCACAGGCAGACCCGGCCATCTTCGCCTACCGAAGCGAGCTGGCCGGTGAGGGGATGGAAGCCGATGCTGCGAACGGTGCTGGCGTGGCCCTGCAAGACCCCGCATGCGGACCAATCTTCTCCCGATCGCTGCCAGGTGGCGATACCCTCGGCACAGGCGGCGGCCACCAACTGCGAATCGGACGCCCAAGCAACCTGCCGGACTTTGGCCGGAAAGCCTTGCATTAGCCAAGGAGGCGGACTCTGCCAGTGCAAAATCGACAGCGTGCGATCGAAGTTACCTGCTGCCAAAAACCGCCCGTCGGGGGACCAGGCCGCCTGCAGGCTCGCACCGGGGACTTGCAATAAATACGGCTCGGCCTGCCAGTTGCTCGCATCCCAAACCTTCGTGCCCCGGTTGCCGCAGATGGCCAAGTGCGTCCCCTGAGGGTGCCAAGCCAAACCCAAAACCGACGAGTCGACGAAGTCGAGCTGGGCGACGATTTTCTGAGAGATAGCATCCCAGACGCAGGTTGTTTTATTGAGATCGAACGCCAGCAAGGGCGCGGTGGGGCTCCAAGCCAAGCGATCGATCCAGGCATTACCTGGCACGTCGATGCGGCGAGCTTCTTCGGGGGTGCCGAGCGATCGCACCTGCAGATAACTCTGCTGGCCGCCAGCAGCCAGAAACTCGCCACCTGCAGAAAATGCCAGACAGCTCAGGTTCGTTTCGACCTGCGATCGCACGTCGCACTTACCGCTGCTGCCCTGCCAAGACCAGAGGGCCACTTCCCCAGCAGCCGAGGTGGCCGCCACCCAGTTTTCGTTGGCGGCAATGGCCGTGATGCATTCGTCTAAATGGCTTTGCCAGCGAAGCGCGAACGGCCGGCGGCGACTGGTTTTTTTCACCGCAGACACGAGCGCAAGCCCTCGCGCAGTTTTACCTCATTAAGATTGCGACCGATAAAGACCAGCTCGCTTTTACGAGGCTCATCGGTACGCCAGGGGCGATCGGGGCGCCCCTCAAAAATCATGTGGACGCCCTGGAAGACAAAGCGCTCGTCGCGATCGGCAATATTGAGTATGCCCTTCATGCGAAAGATATCCGGCCCCTGGGTTTGGAGCAGATCGCTCAGCCAGGCGTCGAGCTTGCTCTCGTCGAGCGCACCAGTCTCGGTGAAGGCAACCGAATACACCGATTCGTCGTGCTCGTGGGCATCTTCTGAGAGAAATTCCGGGTCGATTTCGAGAGCGCGACCCAAGTCAAAAGCCCCCACACCCAAGACGCGATCGATATCGAGTTCGCAGCGCTCGGTGCGATGAATCTGCACCAGAACATTCATGTCGCGAATGCGGCGCTCGAGTTCGGCAAGTTGCTCGGGCTCGACGAGATCGATTTTGTTGAGCAAAATAACATTAGCAAAGGCAAGTTGCTCCTGGACTTCGTCGCTGTCCCAATGCTCCCAAATATGCTTGGCATCGACGACGGTAACGACGGCATCGAGGGTTAATTTTGTTTTGAGATCTTCGTCAAAAAAGAAGGTTTGAATCACCGGAGCCGGGTCGGCGAGACCGGTAGTCTCGATGGCGATGAGGTCGAACTTGTCACGGCGCTGCAGCAAGTTGCCGATGATGCGAATCAGATCGCCGCGCACCGTACAGCAAATGCAGCCATTGTTCATTTCAAAGATTTCTTCGTCGGCATCGACGATCAGTTGGTTATCAATGCCGATTTCGCCAAACTCATTGACGATGACCGCGACTTTTTTGCCGTGCTCTTGGGTTAGGATGCGATTGAGTAGAGTCGTCTTGCCTGCTCCCAAATAACCCGTTAGAACCGTTACGGGGACAGCGCTCGCGATAGCTGCAGACATGGCGTCTCCTGATGTTAAATTGCTATGGGGTTTCGCTGGCAGCAGTGATATCGGCTGCCGTAACCTCGACGACCGGAGCTTTATGGATTTTCAAGGTTCGGACTGGCTCGACCATCACTGCGATCGCAGTTTCCACAGGCGGGCAGCCCGGCTCGCCGCAGCGCAGTTGACTCATAGAAATCGGCACGGAAGCGGGTAGAGCCGGCGTACCTCGTACCCACGTTTTCACCCGCTCGGTGCAGGCGGGGTTGGGTTGTGGCTGCGGGCGGCTAAAAAGACTCATTATTAGGGCTCGGAGCGCGAAGTGCTGTAGTCTCGCCCTTGCCAGCTACAGCACTTCGGCAATATATAAATTGAAGCTCGGGCTACCACTTCTTGTAGGGCAAGAACTTGCCGCACATGATTACCTTGACACGATCGCCTTTAGGATCTGCTTCCTTTTCGACGTCGATTGAAAAGTCAATCGCACTCATGATGCCATCGCCAAACTTCTCGTGAACGACGGCTTTGATGGGCATGCCGTAGACCTGCATGATTTCGTAGAAGCGATAGATTAGCGGGTCGGTAGGGATGACCGGCTCGAGAGATCCCTTAAGGGGAGGCTCGGTTAGCTCGTCGGCTAGGGACGGATCGGCCCCAATGGCCCCAACGAGTTTGTCGGCTTCTTCTTTAGAGGCACTAGCTTGGCGGTAAATAACCGAAGCAATCCAAACTTCGTCCATGCCAACCACTGCTTCGAGGTCGGCAAAAGAAACGCCCTTTTCTTTTTTTGCTTTTAGTAAAGCTTTGGTTATCTCAGAAACAGCCATCGGTCTTTGACTCCAGGATCGTGCAAAACAGGTAGAAACCTAGGGCAAGTTTAGCGGAAACCCCCTGGATTTTCTGCTAACTAATTTTGAAATTTTCTCAAAGTCTCGCAACAAGGCTTGCGAGACTTTTTAGCGCTAGCGTCGAGCGCTGGCGCTAGCGTCGAGCGCTCACGCGCGCCTCTTCTACCGCGCGCGTCTCGTGGGTGAGGTGACGCTCCATCTCCAGCTTTAAATCGTGATAGGCGGGATGGTCCTCCACCGACGTGCGATCGCGCGGGCGCGGGAAGGGAATATCGAGAACCTGAGCGATTTGGGCGGCCGGTCCGCGCGTCATCATCACGATTTTGTCCGATAGCAGCAGCGCCTCGGAGATGCTGTGGGTAATCATGACGACGGTTTTTTGATCGCGCTCCCAAATGCGCTCGATCTCGTCTTGCAAGAACCCTCGCGTTAGGGCATCGAGGGCACCAAAAGGTTCGTCCATCAACAAAATTTGGGGGTTGATGGCCAGAGCGCGAGCGATACCGACACGCTGCTTCATGCCGCCGGAGAGTTGGTGGGGGTGTTTTTTCTCCGCGCCAAGCAGGCCCACCAACTCGAGAACGTCACGGACGATAACTCTCACGCGCGCTTTCGAGAGCTTGGGGAAAACAGTCTCCACGGCAAAGAAAATGTTGCCTTCCACAGTCATCCAGGGCATCAGCGCGTAGTTCTGGAATACGACGCCGCGATCGGGACCGGGACCGACGATGGGATTGCCATCGAGCAGAACTTCACCCACCGTAGCCGTCGAGAGACCGGCAACGATCGATAGCAGTGTTGACTTGCCACAACCGGAAGGACCGATAATCGAGACAAAAGTATTGGGCTCGATCTCCAAGCTAATGTCTTCAATAGCAAGGAAGTCGCGGGTTTGCTTGCCCGTGAGCTTGTCAACTAGACCGCGCTTGCCCGGAAAAACCTTCGACACGTTTCTAATTGCAAGCTGTGCTGACCCGGCAGGAGCAGCCACCGTGTCGACCGCACCATCACCCTGCTGTAGTTCGGATAACGTCATGATTATCTCCGTCCAAAAGTGACAAACGCTTCTAGGGCCCCGAAAATGCTGTCGAGAACGATGCCGGCCAGGCCAATGATGAAAATTGCGACCAGAATGTTGGGAATGTAAAGGTTATTCCACTCATTCCAGATGAAATACCCCAAGCCCGTTCCCAGGAGCATCTCTGCAGCTACGATAACCAGCCAGGAAATGCCCATGCTGATCCGCAGGCCCGCGACGATGCTGGGTAGAGCGGCAGGGATGATGACCTTGATGATGGTGCGCAGGCGAGAAGCACCGAGAGTCTTGGCAACATCGAGATACTCCGAGCCGACACTCGCCACGCCAAAAGCCGTGTTGATCAATGTCGGCCAGATGCTCGAGATCAAAATGATGAAAACGCCGGTCTTCTCCGAGTCTCGAAAGATGTAGAGCCCCAAAGGCAGCCAAGCAAGGGGCGAAACGGGCTTGAGCAGTTGAATGTAGGGATTGAAGGCCTTGAAGGCAACCCCAGAGATGCCGATGAGAATGCCCAAGGGCACGGCGATCGCCGAGGCGATCGTGTAGCCGATGGCCACGCGCCGCAAGCTGATGAGCAGGTTCCACCCGATGCCCAGATCGTTCGGTCCGTTGTCGAAGAACGGATTAGAAATCCACCACCAAAGCTCTTCGAGGGTCTTGGTGGCCGTGGGCACGCCCTTAGTAAACAGGCGGAACTTGGTGTCGCCACCGAAATCGAAATCTGTCGCGCCCAGCTGCCAAATCCCTAGAAAGAGGACCAAAGACACCAAAAACAAGACGGCTGCCAGAAGGTTCTCATTTTGCCAAAAGGGCTTCCCTTTCTCCTGAATTTGCGTTTCTACACCAATAACTGCCATAGTTTTCTACACGCCGTACTTATTGATTTGTTCTTCGACATAAGTTGACGGATCGGCAGGATCGAACTCGTCGTATGCCAGAGTTTCCGTCCGGAAGACCTGGTCAGGAGGGGTCTGACCGACTTCGATCGCCAGCTCGCGCGCCAAATCCGTGAGGAAAATATCCTTGCCAATCTCATCGTAGGTCTCACTGGTGATGACCTCTCTGGCTTTGCCATCGCCTTGGAGATCCCAGCGCACGAGCTGCGAGGAAATCCAGTTAGCGAAGCTCTGCCAGGGATAGGGGTCGAAATCGATGCGGTCTGGGATCTCAAAGCTATTGCCCTGGCCGTCGTCAAAGTTACCCGTGAGGACGGCTTCGACAACCTCGACGGGTTGGTTGAGGAAGGCCCGCTCGGAGATAGCCCGAGCAATTTCCGGACGGTTGGCGGGGTCGCGGGCGTAACCCGTTGCTTCGACAATCGCCTTGTTGAGGGCGCGGAAGGTGTTGGGATTTTCCGAAATCCAAACATCGCTCGCGGCAAAAGCGCAGCAGGGATGACCGGGCCAGAGATCTTTGGTGATCTTGTGGATGAAGCCCGCTCCCTCAAAAACTGCCCGCTGATTGAAGGGGTCGGGCATCAGGTAGGCATCGATATCACCCGCGACGAGCTGGGCGATGCTGTCTGGCGGGGGAACGGGACGAATCTTGACATCTCTGTCGGGGTCGATGCCGCCGGTGGCGAGGTAGTAGCGCATCAGCAGATTGTGCATCGAGTAGGGGAAAGGCACGCCAATGGTGAAACCCTTGAAGTCCGCTGGGCCGTTAACTTGGCCTAGGTACTTGTTGGCAACGGTGATGGCTTGACCGTTAATGTTCTCGATGCTGGCCAGGCGTATGCCGAAAGTTGCCGAGCCCAGGCCCAGGGTCATGGCGATGGGCATTGGCGCAAGCATATGGTAAGCGTCTAGCTCGCCGGCGATCGCCGAGTCGCGCACCGCGCCCCAGCTCGGCATCTTGACCACCTCGGCATTGAAGCCGTACTTAGAGTAGAAGCCCAGCGGCTCCGACATGATAATTGGCGTGGCGCAGGTAATCGGGATGAAGCCAACTCGCAGCTCGGTTTTCTCGAGATCTGCTGCCGGTGCGGCGGGACCTCCAGGACCTTGTTGGGCGGCCGGAGGCTCTTCCGGAGACTGCCCGCAGTTGGCCAAAGTAACCAAAGCCGCACCAATGGCCAGGTTGCGCAGAAATTCTCGGCGACCGAACTGGCTGCGAATCGTATCGGCAAAGAAGAGACCGGCTTTAGGACCAAAAGCAGCGGCAAAGGCATTCTCAAAGCCACCTGCCTGCTTCGCTAGGGCCAGTACCAGGCGCTCGCGGCGGAGATCGCCCTTGGCTGTGGCCTTCAGAAGCAGAGCCTTGCGCAACTCGTAGCGATTGAGCTTGTCGGCTGCCTGCAGAGACTCTTGCTTGTAGAGACCCATCTTGACCAGGTCATCGATCATATCGACCGGGTCTTGGGGCATCGTTTGCATGAACTCCCAATGATCTTGGGTATGGTGCTGCCCACCGCAAACCATGCAGGCCAGCTCAAAATCACTAATCTCCCCACGCTTGGCAGTCAATCCCTGCCAGCGGCTGTCGGTAGCCTTGCCCAAAACTGTCATCGCCTCTGCCTACTCTTTACTTGAAAAACGATCTCTGCAATATCCTGATACGGAATGCCGTACTAGAGGCGTATTTTCCGATACATTTCTGAAAATACGGTGAGATTCCGCGACCGCGATCGCCTGAGTGATGATTTCCGTACGCTAGAGTATCGGGTTCATCCGTTCGCATTCGGGCAAGGCTCGAGCGCTCAAACGCTCTCCCTGCTGACAATTCGCTACCAATGCGCCGTGCCGGAGCCTCCTTTGACAGGACCGGCAATGCCAGAGGTGACCCAGCCTGCGTAGAGTCCCCCTGGCTGCGGCTCGGCTCGCTCGTCACCCAGAAAGCAGGCAAGCCGAGCGGGGTGAGGCGCAATCCAACCTGCCACGCGCTCGAAGCCTCGATCTAAATCCATGAGGGGGTTGTCGTACGAGAACGCTCCCCATTTTGCCCTGAGACCCTCTACTGTCACGTTGTATTGAGTGGCAACTCCCTTCCATTCGCAAATTGAAAACTCGCCATTTGCGACTAGGACGCCTTCCTGCCAATCTTCAGGAGGGGCATAATACACTGGCGCGCCTGCGGTCTCTACAATTTGCAAAGCGCGATCGCTCTCCAGCACGAGGGTATCGCCGAGGTAGGCACGAATCAACGCCTTGGCAGGCCGTACCGCTGGCGGACGCGGGTAATCCCAAACGCTCTCTTGGTTGGGTCCCGGTCGCTCGCGACGGACTTCAGCAGGCGGGTGCGGTCCCCATTTCGCTCTGGCGGCCAGCAGATGGGGCATGAGGGTTCTGATATCCGGAGGATTTGCCATATCGTTACCGAATCCTAATCGAGCGCTAACCCGGGCACTAGTCTGCCCTGTCGGGCACTAGTCTGCCCTGTCGGGCACTAGTCTGCCCCGTGATAACCCATCAGAATCGATATCGACCCTTGCCGAGGAGAACCGGGCAATGTCGGTCTATCGATCGCAAGCCCATCGATTCCAACCGTAGGCCCCGACACCCATCACCAAATTTGCCACCAGTGCGGCGACAAAAATTCCTGTCGGCCCGGCAAGACGGCTGCCAAAATAGGCCAGCGGAATGTAGAGCACGAACATGTGCGTCACGGTCATGACCACCGACGGTAGGGGCCTGCCGATCGCATTAGAGGCCGAACTGGCAATTCGGACGATCCCCAACCCACCGTAACTAATGGGCACGAGCCAGAGATAGCGCGTGGCAATGGCAATGACTGCTGGATCTGGGTTGAAAAGGGCTGCTAGCGATTTCGCCCCCAACCCCAAGCACAAGGCGGCGAGCAAACCCCAGCCCACACAAAACAAAAAGCTCTGCTGCATTGCCTGTCGGACGCGAGTAAAGGCACGCGCGCCCCAATTTTGTCCCACGAACGGCCCGATGCTTGCCGAGAGCGCCAAGATGGCGATCGTGGCAAAAGATTCTATCCGAGAAGCGATGCCGAACCCCGCCACAGCCACCGCGCCGTGGACGGCCAAAAAACTCGTAATGACGCCGATAGAAATCGGGGTCACCGTGCTGGCTGCAGCAGCGGGCAGACCGACGGTCAAGATGTCGCGCCAACACCAGAGAGTTTCTTCCAGGTCGGGCAACTTCAGTGAGAGTAGATTTTCCTTGAAGCGCAAGACAAGCAGTGCCGCGACGAGCGTTGTCGCGCGGGCGATGACCGTTGCCAGGGCAGCGCCTTGTATTTCGAGTCGCGGGAAGCCCCAGGCCCCAGTAATTAGCAACGGATCGAGAATAATATTGACGGCCGACGCTATGGTCATGATGATGCTGGGGGTTAAGGTGTTGCCCGCCGCGCGGATGGCGCTGTTGCCCACCATCGGCACGACCAAAAACACCATGCCAAAATACCAAATCTGCATGTAGTCTTGGATGAAAGGCATGACCTCCGGACCGGCTCCCAACATCGCAAAAAGCGGTTCGATCGTCAGCAAACCCAGCGCAACAAAGAGAATCACGACCGTCAGGGCAAGCGTCAAACTATTGGTGGTGAAGCGCTGGACGCGGCTGAAATCGCCCTCGCCGATCGCCCGAGCAATGACTGAAGAGGCCCCGACCCCGAGCCCCATCGCCAGGCTCCCCAGGGTCAGCACCACCGGGAACGTAAAGCTCATCGCCGCGAGCTGAGCCGTGCCGAGCTGGCCGACAAAGTAGGTATCGACCAAATTAAAGGCAATAATGGCAAACACGCCCCACACCATTGGGAGGGTAAGCTTGACGAGCTGCCAACCAACGGATCCTTGGGTCAGTTTGCGGTTCATAGGTCGTCGTCGAGCGATCGCGCTGTCGATGCTGGGCATTTGTCAAGTCTACGGCAGACTCGAGGGCATGGAAAATCCGCCTCTAGTTCGAGCGGCCAGAGCAACACACCCCCTAGAAATCCTACCTTTCTTAACATGGGAGTTGCGAGCTGGATTCAGAGGCTATCATCGTCGGTTTTCTTGCGACTTGTGAGGCGTTATCGCTCGGATAAGCTCTACTCTAATACTTTACCTACCTAAATGATTAGAAGTACTATTTCGAGCGATTCAGAAGCATTACTAAAAATCATTGCGGACAGCAACCAGTTCGATACTGACGGTCTTGCCTATGTGAAGGCTACTCTGGATAGCTATCTCGAAGGCAATAACGACGAGCTTTGGTTGACTGCCGATGACGGTGAGCCCATTGGGGTTGCTTATTGCGCTCCCGAACCCGTCACCAGCGGCACTTGGAATTTACTTATGCTGTGGGTGCGAAAAGATCGGCACGGTCGAGGCCACGGTTCTGCCCTGGTCGGTCGCGTCGAGAGCGCGTTAATAGAGCGAGGTGCGCGTTTGCTCATTGTAGAAACCTCGAGCCTCGATGAGTTTGCTGCCGCGCGCGCCTTCTACAACAAGTGCGGTTTTCGCCAGGAGGCGAGAATTAAAAACTTCTTCGCTGCCGGCGACGACAAGATTATTTCTACCAAGCCAGTCTCAAGTAAAAGCCCCGAAAAATAGAAAGCTGCCTCTTGTGACTCCGCGTCTGCTAAGCTTGTAGGCGCTGCGTCCGGGAACATTAGGCCCGATTGGGAAATGGTTAGGAAATAGTGGATATGGTTACAACTGGTCCGTCCGTGCTTTTGGTGGGGCTCAGGTCCTCCGCGGTCGATTTCGAGAAGTGGCCGCAACTGACCAAAGAAAAGCTTGAGGCGGCTTTCGAGGAAATCCGCAGCGAGTTAACCCATCTTGGTTACCGCGTGCAGTGGTGTCTGACTGACACTGGAGAAACTGCCGAGCAGCAGTTAACCGACGACCTTAGAGATTTCCAGCCCGATATTGTTTTAATTGGCGCTGGCGTGAGAGTCGATCCCGATTGCTTCTTGCTTTTCGAGAAAATGGTCAATATCGTTCTCCAGAACGCCCCAAAATCTAGAATTGCCTTTAACTCCAACCCACACGACACCATTGCCGCAGTACGACGTTGGACCTGAACCATAAAGTACCTCCCCAGGTCTTGCAGTAAACTGTATTCCAGCCCTGCGTTTGAGGATCGGGCCTCTTTGCGGGTAACTTCTGCAATCGCGACCTGCGGGCCTAGAATTCCCGTACTCTCATGTGAGATCTAGGCTGAGTAAACTCCCCATCGAGAAAAACCCAACATGAATCTCCAATACACATACACGCGCCTCAATGTCGAAGACTTCGTTGCTTGCAAAAACTTCTACAGAGATGTATTGGGCTTAAAAATCAAATTTGAAGACGACACGGATGAGTACGTCGAATTTGATGCTGGCTCTGTATCAATTACGATTTTCAATCGAGCTAAATTGTCCGAGTTTGTGACCAGTGCCGAAACTATCGAGTACAACGCCCACAGCGGCAGAGTCGTGCTCTCGTTCTCGGTTAGAAACATGGACGAAGCGATCGCCCACCTCAAGCAACACGGTGTCGAGTTGCTCAATCCCCCGACGGGTTATCCCGGCCGGGGCTTCATCTCCACCTGCTTTCGAGATCCAGACGGTAATTTAATCGAGCTAGAGCAAATGGATATGTAAGGGCATCGCTGCTCGTAGCAGCGGCCGAGTGCTGGCTGGAGCTGCGCCGAACGCATCGCCCGGGGGTAGCTTCGGTGCTAAGCTGACGAGAAACCCCGCAGCCCGCTCGAAACATGGCGATCGCGCTCTACAATACCCTCACTCGCACCTCAGAAGCCTTCGAAACGCTCGAGCCGGGCAGAGTCCGGCTCTACTGCTGCGGCATCACCGTTTACGATCTGTGCCATCTCGGCCACGCCCGCACCTGCATTGTCTGGGACGTGCTGCGGCGCTACCTGCGCTGGCGAGGCTACCAAGTGCGCTACGTTCAGAACTTCACCGATATCGACGACAAAATTCTCAAGCGCGCCCGCGAAGAAGGCACCACCATGGCAGCCGTGGCCGACCGCAACATCGAGGCTTATTTTGCCGATATGGATCGCCTCGGCATCGAACGGGCAGATGCTTACCCGCGCGCGACCCACACCATCGACGGCATCAAGCGCCTCGTCGCCGAACTCGAGTGCAAAGGCTTTGCTTACCCGGCTGGGGGCGATGTCTACTATGCCGTGCGCCGGTTTCCCGAATATGGCAAGCTCTCTGGGCGCAGCCTCGACGATATGAGAGCTGGCGCGAGCGGTCGCGTCGAAAGAGACGATCCAGAAGCCACTAAGAAAAAAGATCCCTTTGACTTTGCCCTCTGGAAAGGCGCCAAGCCCGACGAACCGGCCTGGGAGTCTCCCTGGGGAGCAGGCCGCCCCGGCTGGCACATTGAGTGCTCGGCAATGGTGCGCGAGCAGCTTGGGGAGACAATCGACATCCACGTCGGCGGGGGCGATCTGGTCTTTCCACACCATGAAAACGAAATCGCCCAATCTGAAGCCGCGACCGGCCAGCCTCTGGCGCGCTATTGGCTCCACAACGGCATGGTGAAAGTGAGCGGCGAGAAAATGTCGAAATCCCTCGGCAATTTCATCACTATCCGCGACCTGCTCGACAAGCCCACCGATCCGATGGTGGTGCGCTTGTTCGTACTGCAAGCTCACTATCGCAAACCCATCGACTTCACTGACGAGAGCTTGGCTGCTGCTGCCAATGGCTGGGAAACTCTCAAAGAAGGCTTGCGTTTCGGCCCGCAGCACGGCGATCGCCTCAATTGGACGGCGTCGAGCGTCGCAACCGATGCCGACCTCAAGCGACGCTTCACTGAGATTGTCGATCTCGATTTGAATTTCGCGGGGGGCCTGGCGATTATTTTTGAGTTGGCCAAGGAGCTGCGCCGAGAAGGCAACCGACTCGCCCACGAAGGCAAAACCGATACTCCTGCCGAGATCCTGCAGGTGAAGTGGCAAACGCTGGTGGAGCTGGCAGGCGTGCTGGGCCTCGTCGCCCAACCGGAGGCTGCCCCCGAAGCTACCGAGGGCCCAACGCCAGCAGAAATTGAAGCCCTCATCGCCGAGCGCCAGGCCGCTCGAGCGGCCAAGAATTTTGCCGAGAGCGATCGCATTCGCGACGAGCTGCAAGCCCAAGGCATTGTCTTGGCAGACAAGCCTGGTGGCGTTACGACCTGGCATCGGGGATGAAGGGTGGCATCTGTCTAAATCGGGCCGAAGATGAAATTTGCAGGTGCGTTCGGCTCCTGGGAGTAGTAATAGTCTTCGACAAGGGGAACTAGCTCGGCTTTGCTTAGGTGACCGTCGCAATTAGCATCGGCTCGGGCGAAGGCTTCTGCAGCATAGACGACTGGGATGCCGTAAATTCGGAATAAATTCTCAAACTCTTTCACACTGAGATCGCCGCTCGAATCTGCATCGAGGGCATCGAAAACGAGGTCAAACGATTCGTGGATGCGATGGCGATAGGCTTCGTCGGCAAGCACTTTTTCGTGATACAGAAGCCATTCGTCGAGAGAAATCGATTGTCCCGGCCTCTGGTGCAGGCGATCTTTTACCTCGCCACGAATGTGTATCCACCGGTGTAAGATTCTATCCACCAGCCTTGCGTATTCTGGGCTATCTTTCTTCAGGCCTTTTATCGACGCCAGCCGGTCGGCAACTTCTTGAAAATCAGCCATCCTCAAAACGCCACTATTGCTCGTGTCGTACATGCTGAAGAGCCTTTTCAACTTGCGTTTCTGCAGCTCGCACAATACTATTGTTTTTTCGTTGAGTAAAATCATCTCTATTGCCTCAAGAGACAGCAGGTCGGAGCCTCGCTGAAATTGGATTTCTTGGGTTTCGCTGGTTTGCAACAGCTAAACCCATCGAGACTCTTGCTAGGATCTAGCTATTGATGGATTTCAGATTCAGTCCGCTCGAGCATGGCATCTTTAATGTGCTCCTCATGCTGGCGTTCTGTCGTGAGAATCTCGCGAGCTTTTTCTTGCAAGCGTCCGGTTTCTCGATCTAACTCGCTCTCGGCACGGTCGCGCATTGTATCTGTAATGTGCCGGTCGTGCTGTCGCTGCTGGGCTAGGAGTTCGCGGGCCTTTTCGTTATCAGCCATGTAACAAACCTCATGGGTATCGTTCGCTACATTTTCATTGAACCAAAGATATTGAGTTTGTTGGCAAAGGCGATCGCGAAAGTTAAAAGAAAGACGAACTCCTTATCGATCTCGGCTGTAGTTACTTGAAATGCCTTACACAAAGGTGCTCCACAGGTACTGGTCCGTTAATTAGCAATTGGCTCCCGTCTGGCTCGAGCCCCACGAACCCACAGGGTGCATGGGCTGGAGTTTTGCCGCCTGCCGCTGTCAGGCTCGACACCAAGAGCGGGCCATTGATGGCCTCGAACACACTAAGACCGTCAGCTCTCTCAATGCAGCAGAGCGCGCAGTTGCCCCTCATACGTCCCAAACGCCAGTGGCAGCCGTCGATCGAGCGTAGGTGGCAAAGTCCTGGGGTGCCCGGCCTAGAGCCCGCTGGATGCCATCAGTGAGGTAAGAATTACGGCCGTCTAGCACTTCGCTAAAGAGGTAGCGCAGCAGAGACACATAATCAGCGGGTACGTCCTGCTCCACCAGCGACGACGTGAAATCCTCAATCGAGATTGGTACATAGGTAATCTCGCGGCCCGTCGCTCGAGCGATCTCGTCAGCCACCTCGGCAAATGTCAGCAACTGCGGGCCGGTAAGTTCGTAGAGTTGCCCGGTGTGACCTGGCTCTGTCAGAGCGGCAACTGCCGCATCGGCAATGTCATCGACGCTGACGAAAGGCTCTCGCACGTCGCCCGCTGGGAGGGCAATAACGCCACCCAGGACTAGCTCGTGCAAGAAGGCCTCGCTAAAGTTCTGCGCGAACCAGCCAGCCCGCAGAATTGTCCAGTCGATCCCCGCATCTCGCACGATTTGCTCGCAACGTTGAGCTTCTACTTCACCACGGCCTGACAGCAGGACTAGATGGCGTACCCCACTTTTTGCGGCTAGGTCGGTAAAGGCGCGGATATCGTCGGGAGCACCAGGAACGGCCAAGTCGGGATAGTAGGTGATATAAACGGACGTCATGCCCTGCAGCGCGGGAGCCCAGGTGGACCGATCGCGCCACTCAAAGGGCACCTCGGCAGAGCGAGATCCGACCCGGACCGGCAGGCCGCGAGCTGCTAGGCGTTCGACAACCCGGCGACCGGTTTTACCGGTGCCCCCTAGAACCAGGGTTTTGGGGGTAGCAGCCTCATTGGCAGAGATAAGTTTGGCTTCTGTTTGAAGTTTCACGATTGCAGTTCCTTGCGAGCAACACCCACAGCTTAGGAAGGCACTCGGATCGAAACTATGCGGTTCTTGCTAGGCTTGCACGATCTTGCGATCGATTATCAGTGTTGCCCGACGAGGACTCGACTACGATTGGCATAGGCATCCCCGAGCGACCCTCATGCAACAGCCAATTGCACAGCGCATCGAGAATACCGAGACGCATCCCTCGCTCGTTCGCCCCGACCTCGAGCAACACCCGCAGAAAATCCGAGTCGAACGACTTCGGAATCCTCCAGGTGAGGGAAGTTGTTATTTTGAGGACAGGCACTCCCTTTTTATTACCCTGTCGCCCCGTCCGGTGCGCTACGTGCACTCTCAAGATGGTAAGACCCTCGAAGGGCTATTTCGCCCGGGCGACATGCTGATAACGCCAGCAAAAACGCTGCTTTCCACGCGCTGGGAAGATGACGAGCATTGCTTGCACATTCAGCTGGCGACTGAGTTTTTACAAACTATCGCTCGAGAAACTTTTGCAAGCGATCGCCTGCAATTGGTGCCACAAATTCAGTTTCGCAGCCCTCAGCTTGAGGCGATTGCGGGGACGATCTTGGCTGAAGTGCAACAGAATGCAATGGCAAGCCAACTCTGCCTCGACTCGCTAGCAAATGTATTGGCCGTCAATTTGCTCCGCCACCACGCCACAGGAAAACCAAAGCTACCAATTCCTGTTTACGAGGGTGGCCTGCCTCCCCGACAGCTCCAGCGCGTTTTAGATTATATTGACGCTCATTTAGATCGAAAGATCGAGCTAGAAAAGCTGGCGGAGCTGCTCGACATGAGCCAGTTCCATTTCAGTCGGTTATTCAAGCAATCGATTGGCTCTTCTCCCTACCAATATACGATTGGGCAGCGGGTCGAACGGGCCAAGCAACTCCTAAAGCAGACCGATCGGCCGATTACCGATATTGCCATGGATTGCGGATTCAACAGTCACAGCCACCTGAGCAAACAGTTCCGCCAGGTAACTGGCATGACACCGAAAGCATTCAGAAGCAGTTAGATATTTATCCCTGGTGTAGAAGATAGCCGATCGATCGCGTAGATTTTTTATGCTTATCCGAGTCGCAGCACCCGAGGATATCGAAACCCTCTTTATTATTCGCACGAGTGTCGTTGAAAATCACCAGTCTCGCGCCGAAATTGCCGAGTTGGGTATCACCCCTGCTACGGTAGCCCAGATGCTGCAGGCTGATTGTTACGCTTGGATTGCCGAACTCGACGGGTGTCCCGTGGGCTTTTCTATTGCCAATCGGAGCGAGCGCACTATTTTTGGCATCTTCGTGCTGCCCACCTACGAAGGTCGCGGCGCCGGCCGCCAGCTGATGGCTGCTGCCGAAGAGTGGCTGCGATCGCAGGGCGTTGCTGAGGCTTGGCTGGTCACGGGGAACGATCCGGCCCTGCGCGCCTACGGCTTTTATGTACATCTCGGCTGGGAGCCGGTGGGCGTCTTGCCAGATGGAACTTTCCGAGGTGAGATGAAGTTCGCCAAGGGCCTTAAATAGCCAGTGCTGTCAGGATTTGCGGTTGCAAAAATCCTTGCGCGCGGCTATCACAGCATCTAGGGAAAACCTATCGGTTGCCCAGCGAAGCAGAGTGGGCATATGCTTGCCGAGCCGGAACGACAACTCGGTTCCACTTTAGGGGAAGAAATTATCCGCAAGCTGGTTAATTGCAAGCGGGATTTAGCAGGAACGATCCCAGCACCAGCAACCGGAACAACCATATCGGTTTTCGGGTGCGTCTTCTGCTCCGAGGACATAGCCCGTCTTGAGTGCCTGGGGCGATCGCGCAGCCAGGTTGCCGATTCTTCCCTGGCAATCGCCCGCACGTTTGCTGTCAGGGTTTGTCAAACTGGAGCCATAATCCGAGGAGCCCGGGCGGCAGGGGGGTGAAATGGCAATCTCGACAATAATGACATTGGCCGAATACCTCGAATACGACGACGGCACGGAGAACCGATACGAGTTGGTCGATGGAGCGTTAGTCCCCATGCCTCCGGAAAGCCGAATCAACAATCGCATTGCCTCCGTACTCTTTGCCTGCTTCCTCAAAGCAGGAATCCCGCCCCATCTCATTAGCATTGGCACAGAAGTCGTCACCATTGGCAGCAGAGCCACAACCCGCCTGCCCGACTTGTTGATTTTGAGTGAAGAGCTTGCGGCTGCCCTCGAAGGTGCAACGCGTTCCACCATTGCATTGGACATGCCACCACCGGAACTCGTTGTCGAGGTGGTCAGCCCTGGCAAAGCAAACCGCGATCGCGATTACCGCTACAAGCGCTCGGAGTATGCGGCGCGCCGGATCGAGGAGTACTGGATCGTAGACCCGCAAGAGCAAAAAGTCACGGTGCTGCAATTAGTATCCGGTTTGTACGAGGAGAAAACCTACATCGGCAGTAGCGAACTCAAATCCAGTAAATTCGGGCGTCTCGGCCTGAGTGTGGAGCAATTACTGAGCGGAGTGTAGGGTCCACTAACCCAGCGAGATGGCAAGCTTGGTAAGCTTTGGCTGAAGAGTTGCCCGCCCTATCCACTCATCCCGGGCCATAGCCAAGATCGAGGTCGCTCACCAACGCCGCCAGGTCAGGTACTACGTCGAGACCTTTACTCTCGCAATGGGCAAGGAGAGACTCGAACTCTCATGACCGGGGCCGCCGCATTTTGAGTGCGGTGCGTCTACCAATTCCGCCACTTGCCCGTAGACATCTCCCCAGTATATCGTGAAATCAACTCCTGATACTCACCCGAGTGCGCCCAGCGGTCGATTTCTTTGGCCCGCAGCACCGGCAGCGGATGCGTTAGCTGCTCGGTTTGAGCGGCCCTAAGCAGCTCGCCCAACTCGGTTTTTCCCAAGGTTTCATAGGCGCGGGCCTGCTCGACAAATGCCTCTAAGTTGAGCTTCGGCGCAATCGTTGGGGAGCCCCCAGCCAGCTTCATCAGCACCGACATCACAATTTTGGGATCGCCTACAGCCAGCAGCGCCGCGCGATCGCAGGTAAACTCAGCGCAACGAACCCACTCGAGCATCTGCACCTGCAGCGACTGCGCGATAGGAATGCCCCAGCTCGGGATCAGCCCGGCGGCCAGCACAAAAAGATTCACCAGCGTCAGATACAGGCCATGCTCGCACTTGAGGTGGCCGAGTTCGTGGGCGATAACCGCCTGAATTTCCGCTGGCTCGAGCAAATCGACCAGAGAAGTATGGAGCACGATAAATGGCTGGCGGCCCCGCATGGCGAAGGTGTAGGCATTGGGCGCGGGATGCTGCTGCAAATACAGTTGGGGCGGCTCTATATCCAGGCGCTCGCAAGCTTCGACCAGCAGCGCGTGTAGCTCTGGCAACTGGCGCTCGCTGACGCGCACGCTGGTGGCAATGTTGTTGAGGTAGAGGGCTTGCTCGGCCACCGACCCCAAAAGGCCCCGCACGGCCAAATCGAGTCCGGGAAGTTGCTTGAGGGCGCGAGTGGCCTCGCGATCGAAGGGGTGCCGAAAGGCATCGGCCTGCAGGCCAATGAGGTTGGCGACGGCTGTCATTGTTGCTCGAGCTACATAAGATAGGTGCTCGTCGATCTTAAACCAACGCTCCCTGGCGAGTGGTGCGCCAGATGCCCTCCTCAAGCGGGCGGCTGATATCCCCAGCGCTCCAGAAAAGGCTGCCAATGCTCGCGAACCAAGTCGATGGCGTCTTGGGGGAAGGCGTAGCGGTTTTTGCGGTAGTCGCTCACCGAGCTGAGATAATTTGCAAACAGAGGCTTGGCCGCTGCAAAGTCAGGGATCTCGAGCGCCGCGTAGACACGCTCTACATGCCGCAGTGGGTCGGCCTCAAAGTCTTCAAAGCGCAGCTCGACAAACTGGCGATCGCTCAAGTCTGCCGAGTCGGCAAACAGCGCCTCCAGCATGCGGGAGTAGCTCTCTAGAATGACCGCGTCAATTGGGGCTTCGGCAAACGGCTGCAGGGCCAGCTCCTTGAGGAGCTTGTGGTAGAAATTCCGCGTCGATTGAAACACCACATAGGGGTTGCGATAGATGTGAATGAATTTGGCATCGGGGTACATCTGACGCAACAGCGCCACGCGCCCGGTGTAGACGGGGTTCTTAATGAGTAGCTGTCGCTGGGGATGCTGCAGTTGTAATTTCTTAAAAAAAAGCGCCGCCGCCCCCTGCCACTCGGCCACGGCCTTAGGGTTGCAGCCCTCAAAAAAAAGCCCCGTCGCCACGTTCTGGCGGAAATTCTTCGGGAAATAGAGACCGTGATAGAACGACAGCGCTTGCATGCTGGCCAAGCCGATTTCATCTTCTTGGGGCGAATCGGGATTGACGCTGACGTTATCGATGTATCGCTTTTGCGGCAAGGCTTTTTCGAGCAGGGGCTGAATCGACCGAGCTAGCGTCAGAAAATCCCAAGGCAAGCCGGTAGCCAAGGGCGACACGTAGGCAAACTGGGGCGAGCGACTCAGCAGCTCGTACAGAAAGGTCGTGCCGCTGCGCCAGTGACCGACGATAAAGATGGGCGGCGGCGCATTGGCCGGTAGGGGTGATCGTGCGGCCAGCCACCGCTCGTAAGCCGTGAAGGGCCACCGCAAGACGGTCGCACCTGCTGCAAGCGCGAGCTGCGGCCAGCACTCTGGTGCGACGCCCCCATTGCGGGTTGAAACTTGCCACAATGTCCGGAAATTGGCTCCCATCAGAGGATGAAGCAAGCGAGGTCTGAGGCGGCTGGATGATTCCATAGTCTCTAGTTGCATTGGGAAGCCCGGCATGTCATCCTAACCGCTGGAGATAATGGGGAGCAACCGGCACGGCGGTCTCGGTTTCGGCTGATACTGCGTTACGACTGTAGGGCTGGGAGCCCAGGCAAACTCGAGCAATGGCGAAACCGATGATAAAGCAAGGTCCGAGACAGATCTGCAATCTGCCACTGCTGGCGATGCACGCATCACTGGTGGTGCTGGGGATAGGTGTTGGCACGCGCAGCGCAGTGGCATCGATCGCCCTGATCGGGGTACCGGGGAACGAGATCGAACTCGAGAGCGGTCGCCTGCTTGAGAGCCCCAGCAGTCCTCGCTCGGTCGATCGGCTGGTCATTCGGCTGCGCGATCGGCGCGTCTATCTCTACTACTTTGAAGAAGTCGTGGGCAGCTATCCCATCGCTATCGGCAAATCGGGTTGGGAAACACCCACGGGGACATTCGCCGTTCGGCAAATGGTTATCGATCCGGCCTGGGAGCACCCTTGGAATGGCAAGGTCGTGCCCCCCGGCGACAGTAATCCCTTGGGTCGCCGCTGGATTGGCTTCTGGACGGATGGCAACAACGTCATCGGCTTTCACGGTACGCCCAACGAAAACCTAGTCGGGCAGGCTGTCTCCCACGGCTGCATCCGCATGAAAAATGCCGATATCGCCAGTCTTTTCGATCGGGTCAGGGTCGGCACGACCGTCATCGTCGAACCTTAGCCACGCTCTCGAGCGGCCGCGATCGCCCCACTCAAGCGTTGGCTTGCAGCCAATTTCTCAAGTCTTCCACAGTCGCAAAATCGAGCAGTGCTTCTCCCAGGGCTTCTAGCGCCTCGAGGGGAAGAGATTCAATGCGGGCGGTCAGCTCCTCGGGAACCTCGCCCACCTTACGAGTGAGTTGCTTGATGATGAGGACCGCCCTTCTTCAGCGCGGCCTTCAGCTCGACCTTCCTGGAATACGCGCGTTTGGCTTGCTTCGGTTGCCATGCCCAGCATTTTTATAATCTCCTCTAGTCCTGAAGTTGCCTCTAGCCGCACTCCTGGCCATCCAAACGCGTTTGCAAAGCCCGAACGATCGCCTCCGGGTCATCAGCATTCATAATCTCGCGAACCACAGCAACCCCAAAAGCCCCAGCCGCCAAAACCGGATCGAGCGTCGCCAGCCCAACCCCACCAATGGCATACCAAGGACCGGGGAACGTCGCCGCCGCGTGGCGAACGTACTCAAGACCCGACGGAGCCTTGCCCGGCTTAGTAGGAGTCGCATAGACAGCCCCCACGCCCACATAATCGACCCCTTCCGAGATCGCCCGCGCCAGTTCCTCAGGACTGGTTGTCGAGCGGCCGACCAAGCGATCGCGGCCCAGAACCTGGCGCGCAAACGCCACGGGCGCATCGCCTTGGCCGAGATGGACCCCATCAGCACCCGTTGCCAGAGCCAAATCAACCCGGTCGTTCATGATAAAAAGCGCGCCGTAGCGATGGCAGAGGGCGCGCAACTGGGTGCCCCGAGCGATGCGAGTGACATCGTCAGCCTCTTTGTCGCGATACTGCACCAAGGGCAAACCCCCCTTAAGGGCCGCTTCGACAATTTCGAGCAGGCGCTCGTTGGGAGACGTGACCAAGTACAGGCGAGCATTCTGCAGTTGCTGGCGGCGCTTGCCAGCAGCAAGCTGGCTCTCCAGCGCATAGGTACGGTAGCGGAGTTGCTCGCAGGCAGCGGCAAACTCAACGCGGCGATCGGCCTTGCCGTATTCCTCGAGGGTCCGGAGCGCCTCCTGCACCCGGCAAAAATTAGCCCGCAGCACGGCCTGGAGGTCTTCTCGCTGGCGCTCCTGCGGATGCTCGAGAGCGGTGCCAACATCAGCAGGCGTATCGCGGGCGGCTCGCAGTTCGTCGGCGTGCCAGCGCCCGAGTTCTTGGCGGAGATCTTTGCACTCTCGAGCCAGGGCGGCATCTTCGAGGCCGAAGCGACACCAGTCTTCAATGACGCGCAGGCCCTCGCGAGCGCGATCGAGGTTGGCATCGAGAATGCGGCGGATGGCAATCTCGGTAGGCCTTTGGGCAAATACACTCATCTCAAAATCTATAGGCGTTGGTAGCTGGCTTCGCGATCGTCCCACTTGCTGCGCAGAGGCGGCCGCTCGCTCACGAGGCGATCGAGTAAGGTCTCGCGATCGTCAGACTCGACAACCAGGTGGCGCAGGGTTGGTGGCTTGAGAAAGCCCTCTGTGACGGCAAGATCGAAGAAACTCAACAGACTGCTAAAGTAGCCCTCGACATTGAGCAAGCCAATGGGTTTGTTGTGGATGCCCAACTGCGCCCAGGTCAAGATCTCGCAAAACTCCTCAAGGGTGCCATAGCCACCGGGCAGGGCGACGAAGGCATCGGCGAGCGCGGCCATCTTGGCTTTGCGCTCGTGCATGGATTCGACAATGTGCAGCTCCGTTAAGCCCGGGTGGGCAATTTCTTTTTCGTGCAGAAAGTGAGGAATGACACCAATAACCGTCCCCCCGACCGCCAAAGCCGCGTCGGCGACTTGACCCATCATGCCGACGCGGCCGCCACCGTAGACGATGCCCCAACCCCGCGCGACAATCGCCTGACCCAGGGCAATAGCAGACTCTGCGTAGACAGGTCGATTGCCTGCACTAGAGCCACAAAACACACAGATGTATTGCAACGTTTCGATCTCCTCAAATGCGCGATCCGACCGTCCATCCACTGTAATACTCCCCGTCGCCACACACCAAAGCAAGTTGCCGCTAGGATACGGTTGCAGGCGCTGCATCGCTTTTTTGCTCGCCGCGCCGCTTTGCGCTCTTCCACCAAACCGAGCCACCCGCAACAGCCGACACCGCTCATGGGCAACCACCGCGCGATCTCCCCAGTCACCTTGCTCCTCGCAGTCGCCCTCTCGTGCCTGCTGGGGGGTGCTGGCCCCGCACGCGCGCAATCTTCCGATGGCGACCCCACCGTACCCGAGCGCCCCAATCCCCTCGAGCCGAGCGAGCCAGACCCCCTCACTCCCGCCGTGGACCGCCCCCTAACGCCTTTGGAGCAATCTACCCTGCGCGCCGATGCCGACGAGCTTGCTGCCGAGGCTCGCCGCGAGTACGATGCCGGCGAGATCGATAAAGCCTTCGATCTTTGGTATCGCTCCTTGCGGCTGCGCCGCCCTCTCGGCCCGGCTGCAGAGGTGCCAGCCCTAGGAGATGTCGGCGAGATTGCCTGGGAAGCGCGCGCGCGCAAGTTTGATATTCAAGTCATCAGCAAGCGGCTCATCGATATCCAAGCAACTCTGCCCCAGCGCGATCGCGACTCGACACTGGCTCTGGCAACCGCCTTCGAGCAACTGCGCCTGAGCGATCGCGCGGCTGCTCTTTATGAGGAGGTCCTGCCAGCGACCCCGGCCGGCGATCGCGAACCGATACTCGAAAAAATTGCCCGCCTGCACCAAGACAGCTTTGCCTATCAGAAAGCAGCAGCGGCCTACGAACAATTGCTCGACTTGGCGCGCGCGCGGAGCGATCGCCTCGCCCAAACCCGCTATCTTCGGGAACTCACCCGCCTGTACGACCTCGCCGATCGACCCGAAAACAGCGCGCGCTCCCGCGAGCGATTGCTCGCCCAATATGCCGCCGCAGACGATACCGCTACTGCTAAGAAAATCCCGGCCCTTCTGGTGGATATCGGCCGCGACTACGCCGCCCTCAACCGCGCCGATGTTGCCAGCAGCACCTATCAAGATGCCTACCAGCGCGCCTTGAGTCTCGGGCAGTACGCCGTTGCCAGCGATGCCCTGGTCGCCCTCGGCGAACTTTACGAAAACGCCGGCCAGCTCTCGGAGGCAACCCGCACCTACACCGAGCTCGTTCGCGTCCGGCAGCAGTCTTCCGACAGCTACGGTCTCGTTGAGACCTACGACCGCCTAGGAGAGCTTTACCTCACTCAAGACGACCCCGAGCGCGCCCTAGAAGCTTTCGAGCGGGCCCTAGAACTAGCCGAGTCTTTAAGTTACGATCCAGAGCGCTTCACAGCTCAGATCGAGCGCGCGCGCGACCGGTTGCCGTAAAAGCTACTCTTCGAACCTGCGGTGCGCCGGAGCGTTCGCGCGCGCCTGCAGATCGGAGATCGCGTACAGGGCGTCGAACTTCAAGTTGCGCGCCGCATACAGCGCCGCACCACCTTGCTGGCGATCGACGATTGCGATAACCTGCTCGACGACATAGCCGACGGCTGCGAGTCGCTCTACCGCTTTTAGGGCCGAATTGCCCGTCGTCACCACATCTTCGAGCACGGCGACTCGAGCCCCAGCCGGTAGGGCTGGCCCCTCAACGTAGGCCCGCGTGCCGTGCCCTTTGGGCTCTTTGCGCACGATCGACCCCGACAGAGAAATGTCCTCGTAGGCAGCCACCGCCAGAGCCGCGCTGACCAGGGGATCTGCCCCCAGCGTTAGCCCCGCAACACCTGCTGTCTCTGGCAGCAGCAATGGCAGCAGCAGCCGGGCGATTGCCACCGAGCCCGTTGCCAAAAGTGTTACTTGTTTGCAATCGATATAGTAGGAACTCCGCTGCCCTGAAGAAAGCTGAAAGTCGCCTTCGCGATAGGCCCGGCGGACCAACAAATCCAGCAGAAACCCCCGCAATTCTTCCGGTGGGGCCGTTGTAACCGCAAAGGCTTCAGAGCAATCGAGTGGGGAGTTAGAGCCTGACATGATCGAAGAAGAATTAACGCGCGTGCCCTCCCAGAAGCTGGTAGTATCATAAGCGATCGCTCGAATTACTTAGCTGGGGTGAGGCCATGTCGATCAAGTTTACTCGCTTGCTGTCTTGTTTTCTCTGCAGTGTTGCAGCAACCACCACCGCAACAGTTGCCGCTGCCGGGCCTTTTTTGCCGCCCGTGCCTCGCACTGACGAACTCGAGTTGACCGATATCGGCGACGCCTTCGAGCGGGCCTTCAACAGCGAGTCCGGTACGTATTTTCAAAACCGATCTTTGCTGCGCCGCATGAACTTTATCTTCGGTATCGGTAACCCGATCCGCTTCCGGGGCTCCTATCCCGAAAATGAAATCGACCGCGATGCAGAACACGTCCACATTCTCTATAACGAGTTCCTTCGCCAGCAACTCGAGCGCGGGCCCGTCATTCGCACGCGCGACCTAGAAAATCCCTACCAGTTCTCACTAGGAACGGGCGTCGTCGACCCAGCAATGACGCCTCCCCGCACCGCAGCTCCCTTTGTTCCTGCCCCCAGCCCTCAGGCTCCCCCGCCACCACCGGTGCGCGCGCTCTGGTAGTGTCGGGGTTTCCCCAAGAGAGAGTAGGGCGCGAAGACCTCGCGCAGGGGATCCCTGGAGCTTGCCACAAGAAGGTCCGGGGATCCGTTGGCTTCTTGAGCCTTCCCCTACGCGAGCATACAGAGCGCCCGAAAAAGTCCAGGGTGCAGGAGTTGAACCTGCCTGAGGCGAATTATGAGTTCGCTGCCTAAACCGCTCGGCCAACCCTGGTC
>CAYTBI010000013.1:0-82886 GCA_964435975.1 uncultured bacterium | reverse complement strand
TTGTAGAGCGTTATTTCCCAAGCGTTCGCCGAGGTGCGGCGGCGACATTCGTCATATTGACGTTCCTGGGAGATTAAGACACATTCTTCTAGAGGCTCAATCTGCTTGTAATCTTCAAACTTCTCGCCCGCATCAAAAATCTGAGTACCGGGCGAAAGAACTTCCACAATCAGTTGGGGGTGGCGCTTGATATGGCGATCGTCGCGGTCTAGAGAGTCGCAGGTAACGAAAGCATCGGGATAGTAGTAAAACTCATTCCGGTAGTTGACTTTGACGTTGCCGGAGTGAAATCGGCATTCTGAGCCCCCAAGATGTAGGTTGATGAGGGTGAGTAGGTTTAGGGCGATGCGGTCGGGGTTGTCCGTGCCACCTGCCACTGCATAGACTAGGCCGCGCCGATATTCGTGGCGAACGGGGTTGTCGCGCTCGATTTCGAGATAGTCCTGGGGGCTAATGTAGTGAGGAACGGCAATCATAGATTCTGCCTGAGGGGGTCGCTCTGGGGCCATTTTAGCGATCGCACCCCTCCCGGCTGACACCAGCGTTGCACGGCCAAGCTAGCACTGCCGCTCGGTCTTGTGTTGGTGAGATAGTTGCCATACTTGTCTCGGCCCGGCTGCCATCTCCGAGTGCTTTGAGGTTGCCAGCTCGCGGCACTCTGACGAGCAGACATGAAAATTTATTCTCTGCAGTCCAAAGACAGCACCATCGCGCCGTATGATGGTCGGGCGAAAAAAGCTTAACTGGGGAGTCAGTCGCAAGAGATGCTAGGCCCGGAGCAGAGCAATGTCAAATCTGAGGTGCGATCCGAGCAAGAGTTACTGATGCTCGGCAAGCTCCTAATCGAGGCCTTCAAAGACAAAAAAGAGATCGAATCTCTCAGCGAAGTCGGATTCAAAGTTTTCTCGCAGTGGGACGACGATGGCATCATTCAGTGGCTCGTCCGTCATCTTAATTTTCCCCACAAAACTTTTATTGAGTTTGGTATGGCCAACTACCGAGAATCCAACACGCGATTCTTGCTCATGAATGACAACTGGTCGGGATTGGTCATGGATGGTTCCGAGGCCAATATCAAGCAAGTAACGACCTCCGAATATTATTGGCGCTACGAACTACAAGCAAAAGCAGCATTCATCAACCGCGACAACATCAACACTCTAATCGCCCAGGCAGAATTCGATCCGGAAGTGGGCATCCTCCACATCGATCTCGACGGCAACGACTACTGGATCTGGCAGGTCATCTCCGGTATTGCTCCGGTCGTGGCGATCTTGGAGTACAACAGTGTTTTCGGTATCGATCGCCCCATTACGATTCCTTATCAAGAAAATTTTTTTCGGACCCGCGCCCATTACAGCAACCATTATTACGGCGCGTCGCTGCGGGCGCTCTATCAGCTCTCTCTCGAAAAGGGATACGCCTTTATCGGCTGCAACGGAGCGGGCAACAATGCCTATTTCGTGCGCCGCGACAAACTTGCCTCCCCCGTTCGAGAGGTCTCCCTCGAAGCGGGCTACGTTCTTTCTAAGTATCGCGAGAGTCGAGATCGCGAGGGCAACTTGAGCTACGTAACCGGCAAAGATCGCATCGAGCTAATTCGGGGCATGCCGGTTTTCAATCTCGAGACCGGCCAAATTGAAGACCTCTAGGCGATGCCCCGCGAGCCGAGGGTTTGGCGGTAAGCTGGAGCGGATCTTCTTCTCCAAAGAGCAGGCACTGGTGGTATGAGTTTACAGTTGCGCGTTTACGTTCCCGACCATCCCCTGGTCGCTCACTGGCTGGGGGTGGCTCGCGACGCCAACACCCCGACTGTTTTGTTTCGGTCGGCGATCGCCGAGCTGGGGCGGTGGCTGACCTACGAGGCAATCCGCCACTGGCTGCCAACTCGCGAAACCACTATCGAAACGCCCTTGGCACCGACCCCGGCCAAATTTATCGATCCAGAGGTGCCCGTAGCGGTGGTGCCCATTTTGCGAGCGGGCCTGGCCCTACTCGATGGCGCGCAAGGGTTGCTGCCGCTAGCAGCAACTTATCACTTGGGGCTGTCGCGCGACGAAGCAACCCTGCAGCCGAGCTGCTACCTCAATAAACTACCAACCTCACTTGCCCCCCAGACGCGGGTTTTGATTCTGGAGCCCATGCTTGCTACCGGTGGCTCGATTCTCTACGCGCTGCAAACCCTGACCGAGCGCGGGGTCGATCCGGAGCTAATTCGGGTAATTTCCGTGGTTGCAGCCCCCCCAGCCCTGCAAAAAATTGGCCAGCAGCATCCAGCCTTGCAAATCTACACCGCCACGATTGATGAGGGCCTCGACGAGCGTAGTTTCATCGTGCCGGGCTTGGGAGACGCTGGCGATCGCGCTTTCGGTACGTTGTAAAACCGTAAAACCCGCTCGGGATTTCGCGCCTGTCGCTCTGCAGTATCAAGGAATTAAGATTTGGTTTTATGAGTTAAAAACCGCCAGGAGAAGCCCATGACTGCCGAAAATCCCCTCTTAATTGGCAAGGGGCTGCCCCCCTTCGATCGCATCGCTCCCGAGCAAGTCGTGCCCGCTTTTACGGAGTTGCTCGCCGAACTCGAAGCCGAACTCGAAAAAATTGAAACCAACTTGAGCCCCACCTGGGAGGGCCTCGTCGAGCCTCTAACTCAGCTTGAGGAGCGCCTGGGCTGGAGTTGGAGCATTGTCGGGCATCTGATGGGCGTTAAAAATAGCCCAGAGTTGCGCCAGGCCCACGAGACCATCCAACCCAAGCTGGTGCAATTCTCCAACCGGGCCAGCCAGAGCCAACCCATCTACAAAGGCTACAAAGCCCTGCGCGCTGGCGAAACTTGGAACGCTCTCGAGAGCGCCCAGCAGCGGATCGTCGAGGCGGCGATTCGCAATGCCGAGCTAGCCGGTGTCGGCCTCGAAGGCGAGGCCCGCGATCGCTTTAATGCCATTCAGCTCGAGCTTGCCGAGCGCTCGACGATGTTCTCCAACAACTTACTCGATGCCACCAAGGCTTTCAAGCTCGAGCTTACCCATCCCGACGATGTGGCGGGTTTGCCCGCCAGCGCTCTGAGTTTGGCCGCACAAACCGCCCGTCAAGAAGGCGCGGAGTCGGCAACAGCCGAAGCAGGCCCCTGGGTTATCACCCTCGATTATCCGAGCTTCGTGCCCTTCATGCAGCATGCCCGCCGCCGAGACCTGCGCGAGCGGGTCTACCGGGCTTTTATCTCGCGCGCTGCTAGTGGCGATCTCGACAACAACCCCATCATCGAGCGCATTCTAGCCCTGCGCCAGCAGAAGGCTGCCCTACTGGGATTTGCCAACTATGCCGAGCTGAGCCTGGCACAAAAAATGGCTCCGAGCACGGCAGCAGTCGAAGTGCTCCTCGAAGAGCTGCGCCAAGCCAGCTACGAAGCCGCCGCCCGCGATTCGAGCGAGCTGCAGGCCTTTGTGGCTTCCAAGGGCGCTCCTGAAGCCGACAACCTGCAGCAGTGGGATATCGCGTTCTGGTCCGAGCGCCAGCGCGAAGAGAAGTACGCCATCAACGCCGAAGCCTTGCGCCCTTATTTCCCGCTGCCTCGGGTTCTCGAGGGTTTGTTCGGGCTCGCCCAGCGCCTGTTTGGCGTCAAGATTGCCCCAGCCGATGGCGAAGCCGCTGTTTGGCACCCGGATGCGCGCTACTTCCGCATTTTTGATGCGGAGGGCACGGCAATAGCAAGCTTCTTTTTGGATCCCTACAGCCGTCCGGGAGAGAAGCGGGGCGGGGCTTGGATGGCCGATTGCATCAACCGGGGTCGAGAAACTGCCCCGGACGGAGCGCTGCAAACGCGCCTGCCCGTGGCGTATCTGACCTGCAACCAAATGCCCCCCGTCGACGGCAGGCCCAGCTTGATGGACTTTGACGAGGTCATGACGCTCTTCCACGAGTTCGGCCACGGTCTGCAGCACATGCTGACGCGGGTCGATTACCCCGGAGCGGCCGGTATCAATAATGTTGAGTGGGACGCTGTCGAGCTGCCCAGCCAATTTATGGAAAACTGGTGCTACGAGCGCCAGACCCTGTTTTCGATGGCCCGGCATTACGAGACAGGCGAGCCCCTGCCGGAGGCCGACTACCAGAAGCTCCTGGCAGCCCGTAATTACCGGAGTGGCTCCCAAATGCTGCGGCAGTTGCACTTTAGCTTGCTCGATCTCGAGCTGCACGCGCGCTACGAGCCCGGCGGCAGCGAAACGCCCCATGAGGTGCGCGATCGCATTGCTCGAACCACCACCATCTTGCCGCCGCTGCCGGAAGACCGCTTCTTGTGCGGGTTCGGGCACATCTTTGCTGGCGGGTACGCCGCAGGCTACTACAGCTATAAGTGGGCGGAGGTCTTGAGTGCCGATGCCTTTGCGGCCTTTGAAGAAGCCGGTCTTGATTCCGAAGCAGCGATCGTCGCGACCGGCCGCCGCTTTCGGGAGACCGTGCTAGCGCTCGGCGGCAGCCAGCACCCCATGGAGGTTTTTGCCGCCTTCCGGGGCCGAGAGCCCCAAACCGAGCCGCTGCTACGCCACAGCGGTCTGCTAGCAGCTTAGGTTCGAGGGCCGCGCGGGCATGCTTGGAGATTTGCAATCGTGCTGGGGTTACGGTTGCAAATCTCTACGTTTGTTTGTAGATATTCTTGACACTTGCAACGCTACTTTTTTGACAACGATCGCGATCGCTAAGGCAATGCGACAGAAAAACTCGACAATTCCCTGAAGTCTATGGGGTTGCTGTATCTGGCTGCTGACTAACTCGATTCTTGACTCGGAAATAATAAAAACTTAGGAAAGCGGCGAGCGTTCTTTAAGGTTATTGCGATAGCCTAGCGATGGCTTAAATCCTGAATACCGGGAAGTTGAACGGAAAGGAACTCGCAGGGCCGGTCGCAAACTCTTGCGACCGGCCCTACGACCGGGTCCCTAGGGCAGTGTCCCACGGTCTCAGCCGAACGCGTGCGTCGTTTAGTCAAGGAAGTTAAAGTTACTATGGATTTTGAGTTGATTTTTGGCACCCTCGAGGACGACGTCCTCGATACCTTCGATCCCCCTCCAGCCTTATTCGACGGCTCGTTCGATATCGTCTTTTTGGGTGCGGGTGAGGATGAAGTACTCTTCTCGGAGGTCTCCGACCCCAATCGTGTTTTCCTCGGGGACGGTGGGGACGAGGCAGAGGTCGGCCCCGGTAGCACCGTTAGGGCGGGTGCCGGCGCTGACGTCGAGATTTTTATCAATCCCAGTGGCCTTCCCGGTAGCGCGACTGTTTTTGGTGGTACGGGTGATGACAGCCTTTTCATTGTTGATGGCAGCAACCAGCTCTTCGGCGGTGCGGGTGATGACACCCTGATTGTCAGCGAGGCCACAGGCGACGGCAATCTCTTGGTAGGTGGCTCCGGTGCGGATACCTTTCAGATTGTTGTTGCCGAAGTTCCAGATTTTGCAAGCGTCATTGCTGACTTTGACAGTGCCGAGGGCGACACCATCTTCATCGATGGCGTTGGCGTAACTGCTTTCGACGAGTTGCTTCTCGACGTCCAAGTAGACGGCACTTTGATTTCCTTGAGTGAGACCCAGCCCCTGGCTTTTGTCCTCGGCGTTACCGATCTGAGTGCTGACGACTTCACGCTGCCCGGCGGCGGGGACGCGCCTGCGGGCACCTCTACCGCTCCCGATGTTGCCGCGCTGACGAGCGAATTAGTGCTCGGCGACGGCCAAACCGTGGATGGCACTGCCGATGCCGACACCTTCATTGTTGAGGGCAGCACCAACATTGTTAACGGCGATGCCGGCGACGACGACCTCAACATTGCCGAGGGTACGGGCAACGTTCTCAACGGCGACGCTGGTGACGACATTCTCGATGGCTCCGACGGCACGGCCAACACGCTCGATGGCGGTGACGATGACGATACGCTCTTCGGCGGTCTTGACGACACCCTCTCCGGCGGCCTCGGTGACGACCGCCTCATTGACGCTAACAGCGCTGGTGGCATTCTCTTCGACCTGACCGATGGCGGCTTCGATACCGTCACTCTCGTCACGGCTGGCAGCCTACCTCCGGCCCCCAGCACTGTCGATGGTTTCGTTTCCGGTCAAGCTCGCCTGGGCATCTTTGGCGTCCCCGGCGTCCTTGAGTTTGAGGACCTGACCCTTACTGACGGCACCGGAGACGATGCCGGTAGTGCGATCGTCAGCATCGACGGCACCGATATCGCCGTTCTCCCCGGCATTGTCGCCGACGACCTGGGCGCGCTCGATTTCTTCATCAGCGATGGCGGTGTTGCCATTGAAGAAGTCGCACCGGTTCTGGATGTGCCTGCAGTCGATGCAATCACCCTCCTGGATTTTGATGCTGATGGCGATGAGCTTCCCGAGCTCGGAGACATTCTTGGCACTGTCGGGGTACTCGCCGACGACCGGGCCGTATTGCTGGAGCTCACCGATGCCGACGGCGAGCCTTTCCCAGGGCTGGCACTCGATGCCAGCGGTAACATTGTCATTGCCGACCTCGCTGCCCTCACCCTTGCAGCTGGGGCGATCGCCGATGGTCCGCCGCTCTTCGACCTACTCGTAACGGCTACCAACCCAACCGACACCGTCACGGCACCTCTGGCTGTGCCCTTCAACCTCGACGACACGGACGACCCACCCTTCTTCGACCCCAATAACCCGCAGGACGCCTCGATTCTGCGTACCGCAGCAACGGGCGATGTAGTCGTCGAGCTTGCTGCAGTCGATCCCGACGGCCTGCCTCTGGTCTTCAGTTTGGTTGTCAATGATGCAGCGGGCGACCCGCTCGATATCGACACCGATGACGATGGGATCGATGCCTTTGCAATTGATGATGAATCAGGGGTCATCACCGTTACTGATGCCGACGACTTGCTCGTCGTCGCAGACGATGGCAGCTTCGCTATTCCTTCCCAGGTTCTCCTGGAGGTAACGGTAGCGGATACGCCCCTTGTTGCTGGCAACGATCCTCAAACCGCTCAAGCAGTTGTCACGCTCGCAATCGAAGTCGATAACCAGCCGCCAGTCTTCGATCCGCTACCTCCTGCCGAGCTAGATCTTCCGGTGACCAGCAGCGATGGCGCTACCGTTTTTGACTTCGACGCCGAAGAACCTGGAGGCGGGCCGATCGAATTTGCGATTGCGGCGGGCAATGCCGATCCCGACGGTGACGGCGTCGAAGCGTTCGCTATTGATGCCGACAGTGGTCTGCTGAGTATCAATGATAGTGGCGACCTGCCCTTCCTTGGCTTGGAGCTGGGCGACCCCTTCACTCTTGAGGTCACGGCGACCAATGTTATCGACGATGTAGCAACAGCTAGCATCGAAGTCAACCTGACGGGCTTTGACCTTGATGTCGATAGTAGCGGTCAATTCGATCTGCTCAACGATACCTTTAATGTCTTGCGAGGCGCCCTCGGAGGTATTCCAGTCGAAACCTTTGGTTTGGGTGAGGGTACCCCCCCAGGTATCTCCCAGCAGCTCGTCAGCGATCTCATTGCAGCCGAGGTCGGTCGAGACGATCTCGATATCGAGCTTTCCGATCTGGACTTCGATCAAAATGGTGCGATTACGGTCATTGAGGATGTCTTCAACCTCTTGCGGGTGACCATTGGCGGTATCCCGACCGAGACCATCACAGTTGGCGCGGACAGCCCGCTCCCCGGCGACCTTGCAGCGCAGCAGGCCGCCATCGAGACTGCCGTTCAAGACCTAATTACTCTGGCCGACCCGGACTTCTTCGCCTAGGTTTGCCAAGCTCTAAAGCAGGCTACATTGCCCTGATGCAGCCCTCTGCTGAGAAAGCAGGGGGTTTTTTTGTGGAAAGTGCTTCGGAAGGTGTTGCAGCTCCAGAGTTGTTCTATAACGGTAAGTGAGCGTTACAAATCTTCATAACTTCCCATGGCAATTCTCCTTACCCCCGAGCAGCGCCAGAAGCTCGATGCGAGAGACGATCTCGATTTTTACGACGTCCCCCGCTTTGTCAACCACGTCGATGATGGGTTTATCGACCGCCTGACTCAGCTTTATCGCGAGCGCCTGCGCCCGCAAACCCATATCTTCGACATGATGAGTAGCTGGGTGTCTCATCTGCCAGCAGAGATGAGCTTCGCACGCGTCCAGGGGCATGGCATGAGTGCCGAAGAACTCGCGCGCAATCCGCGCCTCGACGACTTCTTCGTGCAGAACCTCAATGAGAACCCCAAACTCCCCCTGGCCGATGCCGCCTTCGATGCGGTGCTCAACACCGTCTCCGTCCAATATCTGCAGTATCCAGAGGCTGTCTTCAGCGAAATTTGCCGCATTCTCAAGCCGGGCGGCATCGCGATCGTCAGCTTCTCTAATCGCATGTTTTTCGAGAAGGCCATCGCAGCCTGGCGCGAGAGCTCGGAAGCAGCGCGCGTCCAACTGGTTGGGCGCTACTTCCAGTCTGTCGCCGGGTTCGAGCGACCCGAGGCGATCGTCGTCGAGTCGCAGGTGCCGCCGATGCTGCAACTGTTCGGCCTCGGCGGGGGCGACCCCTTCTATGCCGTGATGGCTCGCCGCCGCGAGATGGCCTAAGCCATCACCATGCCGCCATCGACATTGAAGACCTGGCCGGTGATGTAAGCTGCGGCCGGATCGGCAGCCAGGAACCGCACCATGCCTGCAACTTCTTCGGGTTGGCCGTAGCGACCCAAAGGAATGGCCTGCAAAATCCCCTCGCTTTCGAGTTCGGCGGTCATGTCGGTGGCAATAAAGCCTGGCGCAACGGCATTCACCGTGACGCCTCGGCTGGCCAGCTCTTTGGCTACCGTTCTGGTGAACCCGATGACGCCAGCCTTGGCAGCGCTGTAGTTGGCCTGACCGGGATTGCCCATCTGACCGGCAACAGAAGTGATGTTGATAATTCGGCCGCTGCGCTGCTTGAGCATGATTTTGCTAGCGGCTTGGGTGCAATAAAAAACACCCGTCAAGTTGAGATCGATAACGGCTTGCCAGTCGGCAGGCTTCATGCGCAGCAGCAAGGTGTCGCGGGTAATGCCCGCATTGTTGACCAATATATCGATGCTACCGAACTTGGCTTTGGTGTCTTCAATCAGAGATTTAGCAGCATCGGCTTGGCTGACATCGGCTTGCATGGCAGCGGCCTCACCGCCAGCGGCAGCGATTTCGGCGACGACAGCATCGGCAGCCGTCCCCGAGCGGGCATAGTTGACGACCACTTTTGCCCCTTCGGCAGCTAAGGCCAAAGCAGCCGCCCGGCCGATACCCCGGGAGGCCCCCGTGACAATTGCCACGCGATCGTGAAGGTTTGTGGGTTGCTTCTCCATAGAAAACTTAAAGGTTATTTCTGCACTCCCAATCTTGCCCTAGGATCGAGCGATTGGCATGAATTCAAGAGCGTCAAACAATGGCCGTTAAAAAGCAATTTAAGAGTTTTAGCGAACTATTAGCTGGGGCCGAAGTTCCGGTTCTCGTTGATTTCTACGCGACCTGGTGCGGCCCCTGCCAGATGATGGCTCCGATTCTCGAGCAAGTGGGGGCGGCCTTGCAAGGCAAGGTTATGGTTGTCAAAATTGACACCGATCGCTACCCAGATCTGGCATCCCAATATGCTATTGAGGCCCTTCCGACCCTGGTTCTTTTCAAAGACGGGCAACCCGCCCAACGTTTTGAAGGACTGCTACCTGCCGAGCAGCTCGTGCCGCAACTGCAAGCCCTGGTGTGAGCGCGACCGGGCAAGCTGCGGTTGCTTCCCCTAGGATGATGGGCCGCCGTCCTTGCTGCTATCTTCCTCAGCAGCCTCAGGCTCGGTAGGTGCGGGCCCGGTTTCTGTGCCGCCGGCAGTGGTGCTGCCGGCCAGAGTGGCATCGGCTGCGGCATTGCCGGCGGCGGCGGCTGCTTTTTTTTCAGCTTCGCGGCGCTCTCGCTGCTTGCGCGATGCTGCAATTGCGTCTTCGAGGACCTGGCGTGCCTGGGCGAGTTTCTCTAGATTCTCTCGATAGAGGGTCAAATCTTTGATTAGTTTCTCGGTAGGCAGCTTCAGATCGTTACAAATTTTCTCGAGCGCTTCGGTGCGACTCTCTTCTTCGGCAATGAGGGTCGGGTTAGCCCGCTCGAGGGCGGCATACAGCCCGATCGCGAAAAGGCGGCTATATTTGAAGCGCTCGCGGCTGGCAATGCCTTGCAAGCTCTGGTGAAGGGAATCGGGAATGCCCTCGGGTTGAGGGCCACCCGCTAGCCACTCAACCGCCGTTTCTGGCGAGAGTTGGCCGATTGCCGTTAGCAGTGCGTCGCTATCTTGACGGTACCGGGCCGGGTCTTCTTCAACTGCGGTGCAGATGGCCTGAAAGATGGACGCACGCTCGGCTTCGGGTTGGTACCCAGCCATAAATCGGTCGTAGGTCGTGACGACACCCAAAGCGTAGAACGGGTCGTAGCGAAACTCAGCATTTACCGAGAGCAGGTGCATCTCGACCATCAACTCTTCGACGACGCGCCGATAAAGAGAATCCACCGGGCGCTGATGCCGGGTATAAAAACTGCGTTTGGTATCCGATAAAGTACGAACGGTATTCACTAACTGCTCTGAGGCACTGCCACCGAAATATTGCACAACTTCCCCATTCTCGCGCTCGTCGAGCTATTTGCCAAGGAGGAGTTCCTCCGTTTCAACACTGCCATCGGCGGCAACCCAAGCCAGGCGCTCGATTCCCTTTTGGGTGGCGTAGGCTCGGATGGCGTCGGTCGAGCGCCCCTCGAGTTCGAGTTCGACGCGAACGCGACCTTCGGCGGGCGCGCCCGCGCGCTGGCGCCGAGCAAAGGCAAATGCCGCTGCTGCTGCATCGGGGGTTTTGGGGGCAACCAACCAGTGGCTGGCGGGAGGGACCTGCGGCAGTTGCGGCGAGTCTAGCAGGCACGAATGTAAGGCTTCAAGATTGAGCGCGAAGCCGATTCCGGGCGTCTGACGCTGCTGCTGCGGATCGTAGAGGCCCAGCAGCCGGTCGTATCGACCGCCCTGGCCCAGGGCTCGCACGCTGCTATCGATGCGGGCGACTACTTCAAACACGAGGCCCGTGTAATAGTCGATGGTTTGCAACAGGCTCAGATCGAGCACCAGTGGTAGGGGCGCTGCCGCACTTTGTGCGAGCAGCGACGACAGGGCTTGCAGCCGAGCGGCGCTGGCTCGACCCGCGACATCGAGGTCAAAGACAGCGAGTTTCTCCAATACGGCTGCGGGCGTGCCGCGCAAATCGAATAGCTGCAGGGCGCGCTCCCGCAGCGCGGGCGAGAGATCGAGAGCCATCAACCCGACGCGGTCGAGATGGGCGATGCACCGTCGGAGCTCGGGATGTTGGGAAACATCTGGGAAGGTCGCCAACAAAGATCGCGTCAGGTCCGCATCGCCGACAATCAGGTGCCATTGCGGCAGCCCCAGAGCCCGCAAGCAATCGACCAGCAGCAGCAAAACTTCGGCATCGGCATGGAGACTGCCCGCTCCCAGAAGTTCGACCCCAGCCTGGTAAAACTCAACCTGGCCGCCGTGGCTGCCGGTCATTCGACGGAAGACATTGGCCTGATAGTAGAGGCGATGAGGCTGCTCGATATCCGTCAGGCGCGATACCGCCGCCCGGGCAATCGAGGCGGTCAGTTCGGGGCGCAGGCCCAGGGCTCCGCCTGCCGCGCTCTCCGGAATCTGGATGACGGTGGCTGGTTCGATCGCACCGCCAGCGACTAATGTATCTAGCCACTCCAGAGTTGAGGTGACGATCTGCTGGTATCCCCAGCTCTCAAAGCATTGCTGCAGGCGATCGGCCAGCCAGCGCTTTTGCGCGACCTCCAAGGGAAGCCAGTCTCGCGCTCCGGCAGGAGCCTGATGGATCGTAACGTTGCTGCTCATGGGGTGCTCGTTTCGTGCAAAGCGGCCACTTATTTCTTGCCCCGACCGAAGAGACGGCCCAAGAAACTGCCGCCGTCTTGCTTGCCTTTGGCACCGGTGGCCTTGCCGCTGCCAGAAATCTTATCCAGTTGCTTCTGGGTGACAACAGCGGCTTGCTCTTGAGGGTCGAGCTGCAAGGCCTTACGGGTGTGGACGCGAGCCATTCCTAGCTGGTTTTGTCGCAGGTAAGTATAGCCGAGAAGACCGTGGCAAGCCGCACTTTTAGAATCCAGCTCCAGAGCGTCTCTCAGCTCTAGAACGGCTTGCGGATACTCTCTATTTTGTAGGTGGCCTTGGGCGCGACGCAGATAGGGCTCGACCATCGCCGTCAGTCTGCCCTTCTCGGCAGTTTCGGAGGACTCCTGGGTAGCGGTGCTCTCGGGAGCGGCGGCCCGGCGGGGCGAGGCTGCTGCAGTTGGAGAGCTCGCAGGGGCTTGGGGAGCAGAAGATGGCTGCGGGGCCGCTCGTGCGACTTTCTTTTTGGTGGGGACTCCCTTGTAAAAGAGATAGACCAGGTTCAGCTCGCTGATTTCGCCAATCAGAGTGGTCGACTGCGCGACATCTGCATACAGTCGGTCGGCCAAGGCTTTAAGAGAGGCCCGGTAGGAGTGCTCTATGCCCTGGCCTGCCTGGCCGAGCTGCTGGGCCGCCTGGCTCTTGAGGGGCGGAAGCCCGCCTTCGGCACTCAGGCGGATTGCGGTTTCTTCGATGACAAACTGGTGCTCGGAGCGCTGAGCCTTGTTCTTGTAGAGAATCTCGTAGGCTGGGTTGACGAGCTTAGCCAGCAGTCGATCGGCGATGGGGCCATCTTCTGGGCGGGAGAGCTGGCGGCGGTCGGGATGGAGCTGGCGCGTTACTGTGAGGTAGCGCTCGCGGATGGTCTCTTGGGGAGCGTCCACCGGCAGACCCAAAATGGCGTGGTAGTCTTCGCAGTCGTACAAAAATAAGCCAGCGTGGATGTTGCGAAGATTCACCATAGAGTTCGAACTCGTTGCACTTCCCATGATCGTTAGTTATGGAACTACCAGTTAGTCAATGCCATTCAATGTGTCAGAGCCTCAAGCTCCTAGCTGGTACGTGCGGCCTCACTGCTTGGCTACGTTAGGCTGCGACCGAGCCAGCAGCTCGCGATCGTGCAGTGGGAACTGCCATTCTAGCTGTGGTACGACCTGCAAGACGCCGCTGACAGCAGCGTGGACGTGAGAATTAGTAGCAAGTACCCGCCCGGAATCAATTTTTAAAGTATCTCCATCGTAAGCAGTGACGCGTCCCCCCGCCTCTTCCACCAGGACGATCCCGGCCACTACGTCCCAGGGCGAGAGACCGCGCTCCCAGTAGCCGTCGCAGCGCCCGCAGGCAACATCAGCCAAGTCGAGAGCGGCAGCACCACTACGACGCACGCCTTGAGTCAGATGGGTAAACGCTGCAAATTCAGCGTAGTTATTATCGGCGGTCTCGCGACGGTCGTAGGCAAAGCCGGTGACCAGCAAGCTCCGGCTCAGGTCGGCGGTCTCAGAGACGCGAATGGGTTGGCGATTGCGCGTTGCCCCCAGGCCGCGGGCGGCTCGGAAAAGCTCGTTGCGGAAAGGATTGTAGATGACACCGAGCTGGGGCACGCCAGCGACTAAAAGCCCGATCGAGACTGCCGCAATTGGATACTGATGGGCGTAGTTGGTCGTGCCATCGAGGGGGTCGATCGCCCAAAGGTAGGGCGTATCTGCTGCCCCGTCGAGACGGCCCGACTCTTCGGCCAGAATGGCATGCTCGGGGAAATGTCGTCGCAACATCGCCAGAATGACCGCTTCTGAGGCTTTGTCTGCGGCTGTCACGAGGTCTCCGGCCCGCCCTTTTTCTTCGACAGACTCGAGCTTGCCGCAGTAGTCTTGCAAGATGCTGCCTGCTGCCAGGGCAGCCTCGGTGGCGACATCTAGAATCGATTGCAGCTCGGCAGACATAAAAAGATTGCCTCAGGGCGCGGGTGGGCTGCCCCCATTATCCGAGTTATCTCGCGAGTCGCGCCAGCGCGAGCGGAAGGTCCGGGGGTGCTCCCGCAGGGGCTCCTGCGGATCCCAAATACCGAGCCCCAGCAGGCGAGCGCGCTCCTGGGCGCGTTGCAAGCGCTGGGCGCGCTCCGGCTCGCTGGGAATGTCCCCAGCAAGGGCGTGACCGGCTGCCACGAGGCGAGCGTTAACGAGCTTGCCATCAACCCAGAGGTAGCCCAAGTCGCGGCCGTAACGGTCTCGATCGCGCAGCTCGACGATCGCCGCGCGCTGGCCGGTCAGGGTTTCTAGATATTGCCGCGCGCGATCGCCCCAAGGCTCTTGCCGCCGGTCTGGTGCGTCGACGCCGAGCAGGCGCAGCGTTAGGGCGCGCCGGTCGGCCTGGCGCACGATTTCTACTGTTTGGCCGCTGAGAACGCGCCCCACGCGGGCAGCCTCGCCGCTGCTGGCAATCCTGGCCGCTGCGCCCCAATCGCCCAGTTGCTGGCAACCGGCCAGGCACCAAAGCAGCAAGAGCGCACCAGCCGCAGCAGCGCTAGTCTTCATCGAGGGGTAAACCCAGGAAAACTTTCCCTTTGCCAAAGTAGCGGCCGAACTGCTGCTCGTAGACTTCATCTTCATCTTGGGTCTCGACTTCTAGCTCCTCGGTCTGGGGATAGCTCACGCACAGCAGCGCGTAGCCTGCTGCCTGCAGCTCCCGCGACAAGCCCATCGCTTCGGGCTGGCGCACGCTCCCGGCCAAAACGCGCACGGCACAGGTCGTGCAAGCCCCGTTGCGGCAGGCAAAGGGGAGCTTGACACCCTGGGCCTCGGCACTCTCAAGGATGTAGCGATCGGCTGGAACGACGAGCGAGTGCTGTCTGCCGACCTGGCGATGGTGGATGCTGATGCGACAAGAAGTCATGGCTGACAATTTTTTTGGGCGTGAATTTTAGATTCACCGTAACAAAAGATATATAATTGCAGACTGTGGCTTATCTGGAGAGATGGCCGAGTGGTTGAAGGCGCAGCACTGGAAATGCTGTATGGGGGCAACTTCATCGAGGGTTCGAATCCCTCTCTCTCCGTAGTATTTGGGTGCTTTGACGCTGGCTGCCGAGGTCGAGTTTGACTCGGCAGGAACTGTTGTAGCTCTCAGTTGTAGCTCTCATCTGGGAAGGCCGCGCAAAGATTAACCTCTCTGGGGGAAATCGGATCTGCTAGGGCGGCAAGCTATAGGATGCGGAGGCTCAAAACACTAGCAGATGCAGCGTCTTTAGAATTTATGGAACTTGTCAATCTTCTTGTCGAAAACCTCAATGTTGATGCAGGCCAAGCTAAAGGCGGAGCGGGCCTCATTTTCCAGCTCGCGCAACAGAAGCTTGGCGATGAGAACTTCGCCAAAATTGCCCGGCACGTCCCGGCCATGGAGTCTTTGCTGGCGGCGGCACCTGAAGATAAGGGAGTTGCAGGTGCCTTGGGAGGCCTAGTCTCTGCTTTGGGTAGCGGTAACGTCGAAACCTTGGGCAGCGCGGCCGTGCTTGCTGGCGGGTTTTCCAAGCTAGGTCTCGATGAGAGTGCCGTGGCAAAATTTATTCCCATCATCATGGGCTTCCTGGAGAGCCAAGGCGGTGCAGAACTCAAAGACTTGTTGGCGCGAGTGCTTTAGTTTCCTGCTTTTGCCTGTGGGTTGAGTCCGAGCCGCAAGCGCGCCGCAGGATAAAATACAGCATGTCTCGGCAGGGGCTGCGATCGCGCGCTCGGACTTTTTCACTATGCTCGGACTCATTATTCTGGTCGGTCTCGGACTCCTGGTCCTCTGGTTCGTGCGCAGAAGCGGCGGCACGCAAGCTGCTCTGCGCCGGCTGCGCCAGCGCGACTGGCAGAGCGTTTCCGGCACCGAAGCCAAGCTCCGACACCTCGTCGGCCAGAGCACTGCCGATCGCCTCATCGAGCGAGCTGCCCTCAACAACCCCGGCAAGCCGCGCTCTTGGTGTGCGGAGAAGGCCCTCTACGACTACCAGCGCGATCGCCGCTAAGGAGGTTTTTTTCCGTGTCTTTGCGCCAACTCGTCGCCCAGCCAATCGTGCCTGCTAGTTTTGCTCCCTACGGACAACTGATCGGTGCCACCGCAGACGGCAAGCTTTACGATCGTGAGGACGCTCAGCTCAGCCTCTCGGCTGGGGTGCCCCGCTTCTACATCATGCGCCTGCACCATAGAGGCCGGCGCTTTCATCGCATCACGCGCCACCAACAATGCACTCAATGTTTGGGGTCTTTGGCTGGCAAAGCGTGGTTCTTGGCCGTTGCGCCACCCGGCCCCTCGGAAGCCCCCGACCTAGAGCGCCTGCAGGCCTTCCGGATTCCCGGCACCTGTTTTGTCAAGCTTGCGGTCGGCACTTGGCATGCCGGACCCTACTTTGATGCTGAGTGGGTCGATTTCTACAATCTGGAGCTGAGCGACACCAATCAGACAGACCACTTCACCCACGATTTTCGCCAGCAGCAACAGCTTGAATTTGAAATCGTTTGAAATTGTTTGCCCGTCCTAGTTGAATCTCCAGATAACCCGTGAGCTTAGTTGTTTCCCTCAATGCCGCTGCAATCGGTGCCCTCGATTTAGGGCCTGCAGAAACCGTTCTCGACCCGATTCTGGCCGATCGCGGCCGCATCGCGGCAAGCGAGCAGAAATTGCAGTTTGCGATCGACTACCCGCGCGACCCCGCCGATCCGCGCGAGCTCCCTGAGGTGCCAGAAATTCGCCTGTGGTTCCTGCGCCTGGACGCGCGCTACCCGTGGTTGCCCTTTTTCCTCGATTGGCGAGCTGGCGAGTTGGTCCGCTACGCCGCCATGCTCGTGCCCCACCAGTTTGGCCGAGGCGAAGGCATTATTTACAATCCCGAAGCCCTGGAGCTATTCGTCATGCAGAAATGCTTCGTGCTGCACGCTTGGCTGCGGGCGCGTGAAATCGCGGGCACCGCCCGCCTGCAAGATTTCGCCCAGATGTTTGGCTACGAAATCGAGGCTGACTTTTTTGGCAAGCTTTAGAGAAGCTTGCCTCTGGGGTCCTCAACCGTTGAGAACGTTGCGGACTCTCTCGAGCAGACCCTTCTGCTGGAAATTACTTTTGTACTTCTTGAATTCGCCAGCGTCGAGCCAAATGCCCTGACAGGCCGGGCAGCGCTCGTACCAAAGGGCATGCTCGCCAATGTCTACCATACGCTTCATACTATTGCCGCAGCGAGGGCAGCGCATCTGGCCTCGGACGCGATCGAGAATGCTGCCAATCGCTGGCTTGCCCGTGTCCAAACTTTCCGACCCTTCAATCTCTTGCAGCTGCTCGGCTTCGTGGCTATCAAACCAGATACCATCACACTCCTGGCAGCGGTCGACTTCAATGCCAGCGAACGCGACAGCCTGCAGTGTGCCCTCGCACTTCGGGCAGCGCGTGGGTTTCATAAAACTCCTCGGGAATAAAATCGCACCGGAACTATCTGAAACTGTGGCGATTATTCTAGCGCCTCACCTCAAGTTAAGGCCGCTACACTAAAGAGAAATCTTGGATTGTGGTGCCGCGCTGTCCGACAGGTTCTCAGTACTGTGGCTAGGAGCTAGGTATCGTGAAGTATTGGTTGCTCAAGTCGGAACCCAATGTCTACAGCATTGACGACCTCCAACGGGAAGGAACGACGATCTGGGATGGCGTCCGCAACTATCAGGCCCGTAACTTCCTGCGCCAGATGAAACTAGGAGAGCGAGCTTTCTTCTATCATTCCAACTCCAAACCCCCCGGCATTGCCGGGCTGATGGAGGTTGCCGCAACCAACATTATCGACCCGACCCAGTTCGACCGTAACAGCCCCTACTACGACCCCAAAGCCACCGTCGAGGCCCCTCGCTGGCAAACGGTTACCGTTTGCTACCTCGAAACCTTCACCCACTACATTCCTTTGGCAACCCTCAAGGACACTTTTTCTGGGGACGAACTCCTCGTCGTTCGGCGCGGCAGCCGCCTCTCGGTGATGCCCGTTGCTGGAGCAGTTGCAGACCGCATTCTGCAGATCGCCCGTTCCAAACAAGCCGTCGGCCAAATGTAGATTCAGTCGGCTGCCCCGATGCGATCGCGCGATTCTGGAGTCGTCGGGGGCGATCGCCACGCAACTAGCTCGGCTGCCACCTGCACTTTGCCCAGCTCTCGTACCAGACGCTGAGCCTGGTGCTCGTAGAGGCCGCGCGCCAGGGTTTGGGGTAAATCTTTCATCAGCGCCCGCGCCTCAGATAGGGGCACCCCGCCGACGCGAGCCAGCACGTTCCCTCCCTCGAAGAATGCTGTCTCTGTCAGGGCGCCATTGACACTCACATACCAGCTACGCTTGCTGTGGTTGAGGGCACCCTGCTCGATGCGCCGCAGGCCGTCAATGCTGGCCAAAACGACCAGGCGATCGCCGGCAGCCAGCAGAATGTCGTCTGAGGGCATCAGACGCGGTTCTTTGCCGGGCTTGGCATAAAACACGGGGACGACCTCGTAACCGTAGGCAACATCGGCCAGTTGCAATTCGTTGAGCGTATCTCCCGCTTCGATTTTGTACTCGGTGACCAGAACCGTTTCGCCCTCGTGGCGGAACAAGCTGATAATTTCTTCGCCGAAGGCCGCTCCAGCAAATGCCTCTGCAACAACCTGGTACGCGTTGACTACTGTTGCCTGCGGCAGCAGTTGGGCCAAGTTTTCACTCAGGCGCTGGTCGTAGGTTCGAATCACCAGATGGCAATCGGGATTGACCCCGTGGACGCGCAAGCCAATCTCGAGATTGAGAATCTCATCGTCCGTGCCGACCACCACGCTTTTGGCTGTCTCTAGATTGGCCCGTCCGAGAGCTTCGCGCACGCTCCCGGAGAGCAAGTGCATCGCGGGAAGCACCGCCGGGTCGAACTCTGGATTGTAGGGAATGCCAACCAAGGCCTGATTGAGTTCCAGCAGCATTGAGGCGACGCGCTGGCCGAGGCGACGGATGCCAATCAAGACCACGTGGTCTTGCTTGGGCAGGGGGGGGCGGCGCTGGGCGAGCTGGAACCGAGAAGACAGCAGGGCCTGGGTAACCAGGGCGTAGAGGACGCCGACCAAGGCTGTCCCAGCTAAAGTCAGCCCCAAACTAAACAATTGCAGCCACCACTGGGTGCGCTCGTCGGGATTCAAGTCGCCAAATAAATCGGCATAGCCGCCCAGCAGCAAAATGGCCGTCGCGTAAAATGACGACACCAGGGTTGCCTCTGGGTAGCTAACACGAAATAGCAGCGTGCCCGCGAGCAGCAGCCCCAATACGATCGCGCCACACAGCATGGCCACGCCTCGAACGGGGACTTTAGCCAGGCGCTCCCAAAGTTCTTCTAACTTGCGCTCCAGGTTGGGGCGGGTCAGACGCATCGTCAGCAGCGATCCGATTTCTTCTCGCCAGCGGCTCCGGCGCCGCAGCTGCCGAGCGGGAGAAGACACCGACGTAAAATCGGTTTTCTCGACGTACACCACCACATCTGCGGCCCGGACGCGGCGACTGGGGGACCAACTGTAGAACGCGGCAGCATCGCCGTCAGGCACCCCGCTAGCAGGAATGTGAAACAGCAGGCGGCGGCGAGGATTATTAAACTCGTGTAACTGGCGGCGATCGCAGGCCGGCTCTCCCGACTGGTACTGACGGCGAGTTACCCGCAGCCAATCGGAGCCGAGACGAAACAAACCCAGCGTCCCCGTCCCCAGAGCGGCTAGCGCAAACGCATCGGCAGAGAGCTGAGCGGGCTCGAAGGCGACAAAGTTGCCCAGATATTCTCCGAGTACTTGGTTGAGGTCGATCTGCCCGGAGCGCACGACCAAGCGAGCGTTGGTATTGAGGGAGCGGACGGCTAGGGCAGTTTCTGCGTTGATACGGTCGTTGCTGGTGGCAATAAGAGCCGCCCGACAGTAGTCGATTTCGGCCTCTTCGAGCACTTTGCTCTGTCGGGCGTCGCCGACGACAAGGCGATCGAGCGACTCCTCCAGGTGCGGGACCTCCCACGATTCCGGACGCCCTCGTTCGATCGCCACCACTCGTACGCCAAACTTACGCAATGCCACCACGCAGTGCTGGCCGAGAGAGCCCAAGCCACACACTAAAAACAGCTCGGAGCGAGGAGTCGGCACCATCGATTTGGTTCCCGGAGTCCGGGCGGAGTTTTACCCACAATAATCGAGCGATTGCTAACAAAAATACCAGACCTCTCAGGGAGAAGTCTGGCCGCAGACTAGACAGCGCCTGCGGGGGACGATACCTTAAGATTGTTTTCCTGGCGGGCACTCGGCATGAGAATCCTAGTAACTGGTGGAGCGGGCTTCATCGGTTCTCATCTAATAGACAGATTGATGGCTCAAGGGCACGAAGTCGTGTGTCTTGACAACTTTTACACTGGGCGCAAAGTAAACTTGTGCCAGTGGCTCGGCAACCCGAATTTCGAGTCGATCCGTCACGACATCACCGAGCCGATTCGGCTAGAAGTCGACCGCATTTACCATCTGGCGTGTCCGGCCTCTCCCGTCCACTACCAATACAATCCCGTAAAAACCATCAAGACAAATGTCCTGGGCACCTTGCATATGCTGGGCTTAGCCAAGCGCGTCAAGGCCCGCCTGCTGTTGGCCTCGACTTCTGAGGTCTACGGCGACCCGGAGGTCCACCCACAGCCCGAGGAGTACCGTGGCAACGTCAATCCCATCGGCCCTCGGGCCTGCTACGACGAAGGCAAGCGCGTGGCCGAGACTCTTGCCTTTGACTATCACCGCGACAATGGCGTCGATATCCGCGTCGCTCGGATCTTCAACACCTATGGCCCGCGCATGCTCCCCGATGACGGCCGAGTGGTCAGTAACTTTGTCGTGCAAGCGCTCGCAGGCAAGGCTCTGACGGTTTATGGAGATGGCTCTCAGACGCGAAGCTTCTGCTACGTCTCGGACTTGGTCGAGGGCCTGATGCGCCTGATGGAGGGAGACTTTATCGGGCCGGTCAATCTCGGCAATCCGGGCGAGTATACGATTCTCGAGCTGGCTCAGAAAATTCAGCAGATGGCGAACCCCGGCGCAGAATTGATTTTTAAGCCCTTGCCCCAAGACGACCCCAAAAAGCGCCAGCCCGACATCACGCGCGCGCGCGACTACCTGGGGTGGGAACCGACAATTCCATTAGATGAGGGGCTGCAGACAACCATCGAGGACTTCCGCGCCCGTTTGCGTGCTGCTGAGGGTGAGACCCGGTGAGGGCGGCAGGCATCAACAAGGGCTTAAATTAGTCGAAATGGCTTGTTGCTAATTTTTTTGAGAGGGAGAGCGGGCTATGCGCGTCTGTGTTATCGGAACGGGTTATGTCGGTTTGGTTACGGGGGTTTGTCTGTCCCACATTGGGCACCACGTTATTTGCGTTGACAACAACGAAGACAAAGTCAAACTCATGCAATCCGGGCAGACGCCCATCTACGAGCCCGGGCTCTCCGAGCTGATGCAGGAGGATATGCAGTCGGGTCGTTTGGAATTTACCACCGACCTCGGTAGAGGAGTTGCCCACGGAGAAATCCTATTCATTGCGGTCGGCACGCCGGCCCTGCCGACTGGCGAGAGCGACACTCGCTACGTCGAAGCCGTCGCCCGTGGCATTGGCGCGCATCTCGACAACAGTTACCGAGTCATCGTCAACAAATCTACCGTTCCCATCGGGTCTGGTGACTGGGTGCGCATGATCGTGCTCGACGGCGTTGCCCAGCGCAAAGAGCAAGGTGATGCCGCTGCAGAGGCAAACTTTGACGTGGTCAGCAACCCCGAATTCCTGCGTGAGGGCTCGGCAGTCTACGACACCTTCAATCCCGATCGCATTGTTTTGGGCAGCAACAACCACAAAGCAATCGACCTGATGCAGCAGCTCTACAAGCCCCTCGTCGAGCGGGTTGCCGCTGAAGATAAAGCGCTGCCGCCGGTTCCTGTGGTCGTCACCGACCTCAATTCGGCAGAAATGATTAAATACGCAGCTAACGCCTTTTTGGCCACGAAAATTAGTTTTATCAACGAGGTTGCGGGCATCTGCGATCGCGTCGGTGCCGATGTCACCCAAGTTGCTGCCGGCATCGGCCTCGACAGTCGCATCGGCCGGAAGTTTCTCCAGGCCGGTATCGGCTGGGGCGGATCTTGCTTCCCTAAGGATGTTTCGGCCTTAATTCACACGGCCGAAGACTACAACTTTGAGGCCGAACTGCTCAAAGCGGCGGTAACGGTTAACCAGCGCCAGCGACTCCTGGCAGTTGAGAAGCTCCAACAAGAACTCAAGATCCTCAAAGGCAAGGTGATCGGCCTGTTGGGGTTGACCTTCAAGCCCGATACCGACGACATGCGCGACGCCCCGGCTCTGAATATCATTCAACAGCTCTCCCGCCTGGGGGCAAAAGTCAAAGCCTACGACCCGATTATTTCTCAATCGGGCATGCGCGATGGCCTCTCCGATGTGCTCGTCGAAACCGATCCCGAACGCCTGGCCGACAATTGCGACGCCCTGGTTTTAGTCACAGATTGGAAACAATTTCTCAACCTGGACTATGCCAAAATGGCCGGTCTGATGAACCAACCCACGATCGTCGATGGGCGCAATTTCCTCGATCGCGCCGCTCTAGAAGCTGCAGGCTTCCGGTATGTAGGTATCGGTCGCTAAAAGCGACCATCCCCGGGCCACAGCTCGGGGACACCATACCTAAAAGACGAAGAATCCCACCGTAGAAATCATCATGGCGCTTGGCTCGTTAGCCCTGGTTTTGCACGCGCACCTGCCATTTGTTCGCCATCCTGAATGCGACTACATCTTGGAGGAAGAGTGGCTCTTTGAGGCCATCACCGAAACCTATATTCCCCTACTGCGGGTTTTCGAGGACTGGGAGCGAGACGGTATCGACTTCCAGCTGACTCTTAGCCTGACGCCACCCCTGCTCTCGATGCTGGGGGATGGGCTCCTGCAAGCGCGCTACGACCGCTATCTGGCGCGCTTGCAGGATTTGGCCTGGCGCGAGACTCAAAATCCACAGCGCAGCGACCACCTCCGCTATCTGGCGGGGCACTATGCTGAGGAGTTTGAGAAAACTCGGAACTTCTGGGAGCGCTACGATCGCGATCTCGTCCGCGCTTTCCGGTATCACCTCGAGCGCAACCAACTGGAAATCATCACCTGCGCGGCCACCCACGGCTATTTGCCCCTCCTGCGCATGTACCCGGAGGCCGTGTGGGCGCAAATCGAAATTGCCTGCGAGCATTACAGAGAGACCTTTGGGCGCGCGCCTCGGGGCATCTGGCTGCCCGAGTCGGCCTACTACGAGGGTCTCGAAGCGACGATCGCCGCAGCGGGCTTGCGCTATTTCATCATGGACGGCCACGGATTGCTCTACGCCCGCCCCCGGCCGCGCTACGGCACCTACGCACCGATTTTCACGCCCGCTGGGGTGGCTGCTTTCGGGCGCGACCGCGAGTCGTCCCAGCAGGTTTGGTCGGCAGAAGTCGGCTACCCGGGCGACCCGGTGTATCGGGAGTTCTACAAAGATCTCGGCTGGGAAGCCGACTATGATTACATCCGGCCCTACATCATGCCCGACGGCCAGCGCAAAAACACGGGCATCAAGTACCATTGCATCACCCAGCGAGGCACCCCCCTAGAGGCCAAAGCACTCTACGACCCCTACTGGGCCCGCGAAAAAGCGGCCGCCCATGCCGCCAACTTCACCCACAATCGCCAGCGCCAGATTCGCGACCTGGCCAGCCTTACCGGACGGGCTCCCATCGTGGTTTCGCCTTACGATGCCGAGCTTTTCGGGCATTGGTGGTATGAAGGGCCGTGGTTTTTAGATTATCTGGTGCGTCAATCTTGGTACGATCGCGACGCTTACCAACTCACTCACCTAGCCGACTATCTGCGCGACCACCCGACCCAGCAGATCTGTCAGCCCTCGCAGTCGAGCTGGGGCTACAAGGGATTTCACGAATTTTGGCTGAATGAGACCAATAGCTGGATTTATCCGCATCTGCACAAGGCCACCGAGCGCATGATCGAGCTGGCTCGGCGCGAGGCCCGCGAACCCGTCGAGCGGGCGGCCCTCAATCAAGCCGCGCGGGAATTGCTGCTCGCCCAGTCGTCAGATTGGGCGTTTATCATGCGCACCGGGACGATGGTTTCCTATGCCGTGCGCCGGACGGAGTCCCATCTGAAGCGCTTTAACAAGCTCTATGAGGATATCGTCGCGGGCACCATCGATCGCTCCTGGTTAGCCAAAGTCGAGCAAATCGACAATATCTTCCCAAAAATTGACTACCGTACCTATCGCGGGCGGCCTGCAGCCAAGCTCGCTTGAGCGCGAACCATCAGATCTTGTAACCCAACTGCTGCAGCTTCTGGCGCAGCTTTTCGCGATGGTCGCCTTGAATCTCGAGGGTTGCATCTTTGAGCGCACCCCCCGCACCGCAGTGAGCCTTCAGCTGCTTGAGCAGAGTACTTAGGGTTTCCGGTTTGGCTTGGAAGCCCGAGACGATCGTGACGGTTTTGCCCTTGCGACCCTGGCGCGAGACCTGCAGGCGCAATCGCTGGCGCTCGGGAGGTAGCTCGGGCCGCTCGCTGGCTCCCCCGGCAGCCCCGGTATCAGTGCCGAACTCGGACCAAACCCGGCGATCGCCACCACTGGTGGCTTTCTTGCCTCGAGCAGAAGAAGACATCGGCAATCTCGCAACCTCTTTTTAAGCTCGGGTTCTAGAACCACGCGAGGGACTAACAGCAATATCTGCATCGTCTGCCTCTGCAGAGCCAGCTCCGAGACTTGCCCTCGCAGCCGGATCGAACCCCAACACAATTTTCTCAGCGGGCACGCCTAGTTCGACAAGGTCGCTGGCGATGCCCCATTTCGTACCATCTTGCTGTATCCAAACTTTCTTGTCGACAATCTCGAGGTGCCACATCACCTCGTATACGCGGGTTTCACCCTGCCAGCCGACTCGGACGAGCAGGTAGCGATCGCGGGCCCGATCGAAAATAGTCTCGTTCTCAATGCCCTCCTCCTCTGCTGCCAGTTGCGCGCGCTCGCTCAGGAGCTGCCGAATGTAACAGCGATAGCGTTCTATGTCTGCCACATGGGGATCCTCTCTAACGACTTAGGGTGCTAGCCCGCTACAGTTGCTCCAGTGTGCTTCCTAGCAGGTGATGGCGCCCGGCGTGCGTGGATAGCGTTGCATGAGCTCGCGCACCTGCTCGGCGTGATACGAACTACGCGCGAGAGGGGCAGCAACGACCTGCAGGAACCCAATCTCTTCGCCATAGGCCTGCCAAGCAGAGAATTGTTCTGGGGTCACAAACCGCTCGACCCCCAGGTGCTTCTGGGTGGGCTGCAAGTATTGACCGAGGGTGAGGATATCACAATCGACCGCACGCAAATCATCCATAACCCGCTCGATCTCGGCATCGGTTTCGTCCCAGCCGACCATAAGGCCAGATTTCGTGTAGACCCAGGGAGCTAGCTCGCGAGAGCGACGCAGCAGTTCGAGCGACCGGGCATAGTTTCCTTGGGGGCGAACGCGACGATACAAACGCGGGATGGTCTCGGTGTTGTGGTTGAGAACCTCGGGGCGGGCTGCCAAGATGGTGGCCAGGGCATCCCAATTGCCGCACAGATCCGGGATTAGCAGCTCGATTGTGGTCTGCGGAGAAAGCCTGCGAACAGCTTCGATGCAGCGTGCGAACTGGGTGGCGCCGCCATCGGGCAGGTCGTCGCGATTGACAGAGGTAATCACGACGTGGTTGAGCCCGAGGCGGCGAACGGCCTCCGCTAGATTGCTGGGTTCGTGCGGATCGAGAGCGACGGGCTTTTTCTCAAAATCGATATCGCAGTAGGGGCACGCGCGGGTGCAGGCCGGGCCCATGATTAAAAATGTTGCCGTACCCAGGGCAAAGCACTCGCCAATGTTGGGGCAGGAAGCCTCTTCACAGACGGTATTGAGCCCCAGATCCCGCAAGATTTCCTTGACGCTACCAACGCGCTGAATTTGTGGTGCTTTCACGCGCAACCACGCTGGTTTGACTGTCAAATGAGAACCCCTCATCAGAAATACTTAGGTTCCTATCGTATCGTGTAGTATCGTGACTGCCCTGGTAAATTTGAGAATTGTGCTAGACTCTTTTGGGCAACTGCGGGGTATAGCGCAGCTTGGTAGCGCGTCCGTTTCGGGTGCGGAAGGTCGCAGGTTCAAATCCTGCTACCCCGATTTAGCGAGATTCGCGTTAGAAAAATTTGGTTGGAACGAATCCCCGTTTTTCGAGGCGAAATCAATCGAGGGAGCTTGCTAGATTTTGCAGGAGCTGGGCTGCTGTCAGCGTCGGCCGGCCAAAGCCACAGTCGATCGCCCGATCTGGCGGGTAGGTCTCGAGTAGCTCGCGAGCGGCTAACTGTTGGCGGCGGGCGGCGAGAAAGTTTCCCTCATGTTGCGAGATAGCAGCTAGCTCGAGATAGGCTGCGATCGCCTGGGGCTCGAGATAGAGAACCTGACGCCAGTAGCGCTTGGCGGCGGCGCGATCGCCCCGTTCTTCAGCGATATAGGCCAGCAGTGCCAAAGGAGCCGTGGCATCGGGGTCGCACTCATAGGCCGCGCGAGCGTCGCTCTCTGCCAAATCGAGCAGCCCGCGATCGGCGCGATCGCAAGCACTTGCGAGCAGGGCGGCACGGGATGGTGCGGCAGAGGCTGCAGGCTCGCGGTAGGTATCTTCGTGGACCTGCGGGGATTTGCGCGCGGTCGCCTCTGGAGCGGCCTTGGTTGCGGGTTGCCGCACGGGCAAGGCTCGAGTCGTCTGGGCGGGAGAGCTGGCAATTGTCGGAATTGCGGGATCGGCATTAGCCCGTTGCTGGCGAACGCGCTGATAAATCACCGAAGTTGGAAAAACGATTGTCGCCAAACCACTGGTGTCGCAGCCGTGTAGCTCGGCATGACCGCAAATGAGGTAACCTCCGGGCCGGAGCCGCGATTTGAAGGTTTTGAGAACGGCAGCGATGGCAGCCGTCTCGAAGTAAATGAAGACGTTGCGACAGACGATCGCATCGCAATCCCAGAAAATCGGCGCATCGAAGCGATCTTTGAGAAGGTTGCCTCGCTCGAAGCGAACGAGCCGATGCAGGTGCTCCAAGATTTCCCAGCGCTCTCCAGCGACTGGCCGGAAATAGCGCTCCCGAATCTCATGGGGAACTTGCCGAAACGACCACTTCCCGTAGATCCCCTGGCGAGCGGACCGAATGTATTGCGGGTTGATATCGGTGCCGACCAGTTGAAGGTCCCAACTCTCCCAATCGGGGAGAATGCGCGCCAGCGTAATGGCAATGGAGTAAAGCTCTTCTCCGGTCGCGCAGCCCGCGCTCCAAATCTTGAGGGTTGGTTTTGTAGAAGTCGATTGCGCGACGCGACGGGCGGCAATTGCCTTGGGGAGCAGTTCGCGCTCGAGCAAATCAAATTGGCCGCGGTCGCGAAACAGATAGCTCTCCCCCGTCACAATCGCGGGGATAAACAGTTGCCACTCCCGCGCCCGCTCGGGCGAGAGCGTGCCGCTCGGTTGCGGCTGGAGCAAATTCCAATAGCGCTCCGGATCCTGCAGCGACAGCGCGCGCATGCGCGCGCGAATTTTCTTTGCTAGGAGCGCGCGATCGGCCGCGCGCACGGAAATACCTGTCTGCACTCCTATGAGTCGCACGAAGCGATCTAAAAGTCGATCGTTCATGGGCAGTGCCTCGTGCATCGACTCGTCTCTTCTGCTGCCCGACCGCCGTCGTCGCGCTTGTGAAGAATCCAACTCCTAGCGACTCTCTAGGTTCTCGACCTCGCTTTCGGTGCGCCTGTGGGGGTTATCGATAGCTTCGGGTAAGAAAAAGTTCCCCTTGAGAAAATTCTCAACAGCAGACCGAGCCTTGTAGCTGTAGGAGCCAACCGGTTCCGGGAGGAATCGATCGCCCAGGGCTACAAAGATAAGAATTGCAAGCATGAAGAACCAAGAACCAGAGCGCGTCCCTTTCAGAGCAACCATAGGATTTGAACTCTAATAAAATCTTAATTATCGGATCTTAGCAAAGCCCTCCGGGCGAATGCGTCGTGAAGGTTAAAACATAAAGAACTAACTACCGCAGTAGAAGCCTCTCGTAAAGCGGCTTCTGCGTCAGATCTGAGTTCGGGCTAGGTTCGGGACACAAAACCTCGTGATTCTTATCTAGAAATACAGTGACTTCTGGCAAACACCAGCGGGTGCACTAAATTCAATGGTAGGTTCCATCCCAGCGTCATTGGCAACTGCAGAGCGGACCCAACTCAATCGTCGGTTCTCTGACCCAAAGACAGCATGAACTTGCGACGATCCACTTCTGCTTTACCGGTTGCAATTGCTCGCTCTGGGCTGCTGTAGGGCTTACCACTGGCAATTGGGTCATTCCTACCGTAAGGGTTGGGCGGATAAACAACGACGAACCAGCCTCGACTGCTACGAACGGGGACGACTAACCAGCTTTCGTAAACTCGAGCGGCACGCCACTCAGCTTGTCTTGCTTCGCCAGACATGGGATTTCCCTCAAACGTTGTTCGTAATCTCTCGCGAGCATTTCCCAGTGCGGTCTCATTGCGAGCCACAGCCTAGGTCGCACCTTTGCGTGCCATTTTACATTTCGAACACATTGGGAGTGAATTTTTGTGAAAACTTCCAATTCCTGAAAATTGCCTGCTAGGAGTCAATCGGTGGTGGCTCACCCCAGTCCCTGCAAACCGGCAGAGCCCGTTCCCCCAAACATCAGCCAGGACAAGATGAAATCGACAATAAAAATGGCGAAGATGGCGGTGACAACCGAAGCGGTTGTGGACTGGCCGACGCCTTTTGCGCCGCCTCGCGTGGTCAGACCCCAATTGCAGCCAATAATGGCGATAATGCCGCCAAAAACGGCTCCTTTGATCGGGCCACTGACCAAGTCCCAAGGGGTTAAAAACTGCTTGACCGAGTTCATGAAAATGGGCTGCGTGATGTCGTAGAGCGCGTCGGCTAAAAACATACCGCCGCCGAGCCCTACAACTAGCGCCAAAACAGTCAGCAGCGGTAGCATCAGGCTGCAGGCCAACAATCGCGGCACTACCAGATACACCACTGGGTCGGTCTTGAGCGTGTAGAGGGCATCGACCTGCTCGGTAACGCGCATGGTACCGATCTCGGCGGCATAGGCCGATCCCACGCGCCCGGCGACAGCAACGGCGGCAATAACCGGAGCAAGCTCGCGGGCCATAGCAATGCCCAAGATGCCCCCGACAGTGCTTCCTGCCCCCAGAGCCAAGAACTCGCGGGCAACTTGGATGGTGAAAATCATGCCGATACAGCCCGAGGTCAGCAGAGCAATCGGAAGAGATTCCGGGCCGACGAACACCATCTGGTCGAGGGTGACCGCTCGGTCGACACGCCCGGTGAGAATGTAAAAGATGGCTTGTCCGATGAGCAGCATGCCCCTGAAGGCTCGCCGCGCCCAAATGCCCAAGCCCGAATTGAGTAAGTCGATCGCCACAAGCGGCCTCCTCCTATCGAATTTCTGGGACGAGTCGGTATTTTCTAATAGACCTCCCGTCATGCCCGCAAACGCCAGCGACGGGGCGATCGCCAATGGTAACCCGATTCTTCTGGCTCGAACGAAAGATATTCGCAACCGGCAGAAGCCTCGCTATGCTGGTGGGGGCGATCGGAGTTCGGATTGATGGTGACGGTTCGGGTGTGGGAGCAAATTGCCAGCGAAATTGCCAAAGCAACGGGGAGAGAGTTTGTCATTTGCGATCGCCAGTTGGTGGGGGGCGGCTCGATTAACGAGACCTACGCCATCTCTGGCAGCCACCAGCAGTATTTTCTCAAGCTCAACGGCCCCAACCAAAGTGACATGTTTGCCGCCGAAGCTCTCGGCTTGCAGCACATGCACCGCACCCAGACCATTCGCGTACCGGTTCCCATTTGTTGGGGAGAGACGGAGCATCGCAGCTATCTGGTGATGGAGTATCTCGACCTGTCCAGTCGTGGCGATAGCACTGCCTGGAACCGGATGGGCCGACAGCTTGCGGCCATGCACCGCACCGATGTAGGCGATCGCTTCGGCTGGCAGCGCGACAACACCATCGGCTCGACCCCCCAGCGCAACCCCTGGACGGAAAATTGGGCGGATTTTTTTGCAGAACACCGCATTGGCTCTCAGGTGCGCCTCGGGCGGCGGCGCGGGGGCGACTTCCCCAAACCGGAGGCTGCCATCGCAGTCGTGTGGGAGTTTTTGCGCGATCGCCAACCCAAGCCCTCGCTGGTCCATGGCGACCTCTGGAGTGGCAACGCCGCCATTACACGTGATGGCGAGCCCGTCATCCTCGATCCGGCAGCCTACTACGGCGATCGCGAGGTAGATTTGGCCATGACGGAGATGTTTGGCAGCTTTCCGGCGAGCTTCTACGAAGGGTACGAAGCCGAATGGGCGATCGACTCAGGCTACCAGCAGCGCAAGGAAATCTACAATCTCTATCACGTTCTCAACCATTTCAATCTCTTCGGCGGCGGCTATGGCTATCAGGCCAATCGCATCTTCGACCGACTATTTGCTTGAAGCACTGTCTTTGCAATTGCCATGACACCCGATCCCCGTGGTGCGATCGTCTATCTCAAGCTGATGGCGATGACGCTCATCTGGGGTGGGAATTTCGCGGTCAGCCGCGCCTTGATGCAAGATCTCGACCCGTTTTCGGCGGCATTTTGCCGCTTTGCTCTGGCTTCGGTGGCGCTTGTCTTTTTAACCGATCGCATCGAGGGCCGCTGGCCTACCCTCTCGCCCAAGCAGATGTTGCAGGTGCTAGCGCTAGGCGCGATCGGGATTTTTGCCTACAATGCCTGCTTTTTCATTGGCTTGCAAACCGTTCCTGCTAGCCGCGCCGCCCTCATCGTCACCACCAATCCGACGGCAATTGCTCTGGGGGCAGCACTGTTTTTTGGCGAGCGCTTGACGATCGCTCGCGTCGCCGGGATCGTACTGGCGGTGACGGGGGCGATTGTAGTTCTGAGCGAAGGTAATCCGCTCGGTCTGCTGCAGCAGGGAATGAATCGCGGCGACGGTTATCTTGTCGGTTGTATTATCACCTGGACGGTCTTTACGCTGCTCGGTCGGGCCGCAACCCGTCACCTTTCTCCTCTGGTGGCGACCACCTATGGCTGCCTGGTGGGAACGCCTCTGTTTTTGGGGCCGGCCCTGCAAGAAGGCTTGCTGCAAAACCTGCGGACCTATTCTGCTAGTAGTTGGCTGGGCTTACTCTATGTTGGCTGGCTCGGAACGGTGGTGGCTTTTTGGTGGTATTACCAAGGCGTGAGTGCCATCGGAGCCTCGCGGGCAGCGGTTTTTATTAATTTCATCCCGATTGTCGCGGTCACCCTAGGCGTACTGCTTCTTGGCGAACCCTTGACAGGATCGCTCTTGGTCGGCGGCAGCCTGACGGTTGGGGGAATTTTCCTGACCAATCGGGCCGCGAGCTCTTAGAAAACGGGCCGCGATGCCAAATCGTGAAGACTGCCCCCGAACTGCCCTCGAACGGTAGAAGGCTTTAGGTCATCGGTTCGCTACAATGAACATCAGATTTGTAGCAAAAGCTACAGAACAGAACTTACTGGAGACTCAAACATGACCGAGAACCTGCGAGACGCCGCCAGAGAGGCCGCTCGGGCCCATCGCCACAGCCTGCGCCAGAGTCTACAGCGCCGTTTGGAAGCCGCACGGGCTCGCGGCGACGAGCGTCTGATCCGATTGTTGGAAGCTGAAGCAAATTACTTGCGCATCAGCTAAGCATCTCGTCCCGTTCCTCGAGCCCCCAGCAGGCGCGATTTTCTGTGTCGCGTGCTGGGGGCTTTTTTATGGGATCTCTCGCGATGGGGCATGACCAACGTGCTAGAACGGCGAAGAAGCCTGCTATTCCCCAGTCATGACCTCATTACTTTCTCGCATCACCCTTGACCCAGCCATTTGTCATGGGAAGCCCTGCCTGCGGGGGCTGCGCTACCCAGTCGAGATGCTCCTGGAGCTACTCGGTTCCGGCATGACAGTTGATGAGGTCCTGGCCGATTATCCAGACCTCGAGCGAGAAGATCTGTTGGCCGCACTCTTTTATGCTACTCGCCGATTTCATCCCGTTGGCTCGTGAAATTAAAGCTAGGATTTATTTCTACCCGCATGAGGAGTTTGATTGTATGAGTCTTGTTTTAGAGCGAGAAACTCCGCCCCTCCGCGAAGATGAAACTGGAGCAGTGCGAGTTGGAGACTCAAGAGTTTTGCTCGAGATTGTAATTCGTGCGTTCCAAGATGGTGCATCTCCCGAGTCTATCGTTCATCGATATCCGACGCTTTCTTTGTCCGATGTCTACAACGCGATTGGCTATTATCTCCGCCATCAAGATGCTGTAAATGAGTATTTAAAGCAGAGGGAGCAGGTCGCCAAAGCCGTGCAGCAACGGATGTCAGATGTTCGACCAGATCTCAGCTCGATGCGCGCGCGATTACTGGCGCGGCAAGATCGACGGCCGCATTCGTGCTGAGCTTGCTGAGTGATGAGAATTTCAACGGGGACATCATTCGAGGCTTACTGCTGCGTCAACCCAAACTTGATTTGCTGCGAGTACAGGACGTTGGCTTGCGAGGAGTAAATGACCCAGAGATCTTGGCCTGGGCGGCTAGTAACGGGCGCATTCTCCTCACGCACGATCGCGCCACAATGCCAGATTTTGCCTACAGCCGGTTGGTTGAGGGGGAACCGATGGTAGGGATGTTTGTGGTCAACGACCGGATGTCCGTACGCCAGGCAATCGATGAGTTGCTACTGCTGGTGGACTGCAGCGAGCAAGCAGAATGGAAAGATGTAGTGTTGTACCTGCCGTTGTGAAAGTCGAGTTCAGATGGTACGTGCAGCAGATGCGGAGAAGAAACTGAGTGGAGATTTAACGTCGGGTCCGGAGGGGCGGGTACTACCATTGCAGCTCGGTTCGCGCTTTGGCTTCTGGCGGCAGCGACTGAGCGAACTCAAGACACTCGACATTTGGGACTTCCTGTCCCAGGTCCGGAAGGGACAAGAGTATCGGCACCTGGTAATTTTGGCCTGGGGTGGATTTGGTAAAACCACCCTGCTGAGACACATCACCGCAGTCTACGCTCAGGGGGGCGCCGCCGTCGAACGCCCAAGCTCGTAACATTTTTCATCCGATTGCGGCAGTGGGGGACGGTCTTAGCGGCCAAGAATGCCCCCCGGTTGGCAGAGTTTTTGCGAGAGCGCCACATTGCGGAAGGACTGGAATTGGGGCCGCCCCCCTTGGCCTGGGTCAAGCATCTGCTGGAAACCGGGCAAGCGCTGGTGCTGTTGGATGGGTTTGATGAAGTCCCAACGGAGCGGCGGGAGGCCGTGAGTCTTTGGATCGGGAGGGAGCTGGAAGCTTGCTCTCAGGCAGTCTTCATCCTCAGTTCTCGGCCAGGCGGGTACGACGACTATGTTGCCGAGCGCAAGCCCCGCACAAAGTTATTTGTTAAGCCCTTCACGCTCGACCAGATTCGGGACTTTGCTAGCAAGTGGTATGTCTGCCAAGAGAGACTCTATCGAGATAGGAGTGCTGAGAATCGGGAGGCTGTGGCGGCGATCGCGCGGGAGAAGACGCAAGACCTGATCGGACAGATCGAGAAGCGGAAAGAGCTGCGGGATCTTTCGAGCAATCCGCTCTTGCTCAACATGCTGGCCAACTACCACCGCTTCTACCAGGGTGCGGAGCTGCCCAAGCGGCGGGGCGACCTTTACCGAGACGTCTTCAAAATGCAGCTGTGCGATCGCCCGCTGGCTAAGGGAAAAGAGATGGATCCCCCCTGGCCGGAGAACCAACCCATCTTGCAAGGATTGGCGCTGGCGATGGTGCAGCAGAATCTCACCACAATTTCTGAAGCCCAACTGCTGGAGCAGTTAGCCCCTGGCTTGGGAGAAGAAGCGATCTCTCCAGCCGGGTTTCTGAAGCAAATTACTGAAGTGAGCGAACTCCTGGTGGAACGGGAGCGACAGGAATATGAATTCGCACATCTGAGTTTCCAAGAGTATCTAGCAGCTGCGGAAATCGAGAAGCAGGGACTGGAAGGGGAATTGCTCAAGAATTATCGGGAATCCCACTGGCAAGGGACGCTCGTGCTGTATGCGGCCTTAACCAACCCTAATCGCTTGCTGAGGGGGTTGCTCGAGAAGGACACTCTGGAGGCGGCGGAATTGGCCTACAAGTGCCTGCAAGAGACGCCGCGCAATGTGGACGAGGGTTTACGGGGGAGGTGCAGCAAGCGCAGCTCCAGGAGCTAGAGAAACTGCTAGCCAACGGTAAATGGCGCGAAGCGGATGAGGAGACCTTCCGACTCATGATTCGGACCGTTGGGAAAGAAGAAGGGCAGTATTTCGACTACGAAGACCTGGAGAACTTTCCCTGCGAGGAGCTGCGGGAGCTAGACCGGCTGTGGGTGAAATATAGTGAGGGAGCGTGGGGCTTCAGCGTGCAGAAGCGAGAGTGGCAGGAATGCGGGAGCCCAACGGATTTTGATGAGTGGGAGAGATTCTGCGATCGCGTGGAGTGGAGACAGGGAGGAGAGTGGGTGTCCTACAGAAACCTCCAGATAAAAACCGAGCCCAAGCACGCCGCCCAACTCCCGTCTAGATGGACGAATCGATTTGAACGAATGGTAACAGTAAACGGAGTGGGTGTGAGAGGGAGGGAGCGGAAGATGGCGGGGGCTCTTCTCTCGCGCAGCGAGCTGTGACCTGTAAGCTGTAGCGGTTTCAGGCCTCTGTCAAGCCTTGAAAAATCAACCATTGGCTACGCAAACATCAGCATTTTCCCAATTCCATACCTGGCACTTTTCGGGTTTTTCGGCACGATGTCGGAGTACTCCCAACCGACAGGCTCACGGCTAGGAATCTTCAGGGTCATAACAAAAAACCGATTCACGTGGCCGTCCCAGAGCCCACCGCTGCAGAAATCGTCTCAAACCCACCTGCATCGAGACGATCGCGCAAGCCCGTCAAGATGCGCCGCGCTTGTAAAGGACCTTCGTAAACCCAACCGGTGTAGGTTTGCACCAGGCTTGCCCCCGCCGCAATCTTTTCCCAGGCATCGGCTGCCGAAAAAACACCCCCCACGCCAATAATGGGCAATTGCCCGTGGGTTTGCTCCCAAATAAAGCGCACGACGGCCGTGGCGCGATCGCGCAGGGGCGCGCCACTGATACCCCCAGCTTCAGATGTCGGTGGGTTCCCCGTCGGCTCGATGGTGCGAGTCTGCAGATTTTCGCGGGAAATTGTCGTGTTGGTCGCAACAATTCCGGCCAATTTGTGGCGCTCGGCCAACTCCAAGACAGTTACAATCGCGTCCCAGCTCAGATCGGGCGCAATTTTTACCAGCAGCGGCTTTTCGTTGCGGTTTTCTTGTTGGAGCGCGTCGAGAATTTCTCCTAGGGGTTTGGCATCTTGCAACGAGCGCAAACCTGGGGTGTTGGGCGAGCTGACGTTCACCACAAAATAATCTCCCACCGCGCGCAGTGCCTGGAAACTTTGTAGATAGTCACCAGCAGCCTCTTCTAGAGGGGTAATTTTCGACTTGCCCAGGTTGACGCCCAAGGGAACGGGCCGTGTCTCGAGAGCCGCGAGGCGATCGCGTAGCGCCCGCGCGCCGGCATTATTGAAGCCCATGCGATTGAGCACGGCGAAGTCGCGCGGCAAGCGAAATAAGCGTGGCTGCGGATTTCCAGGTTGGGGGTGCCAGGTGACCGTGCCCAGCTCGGCAAAACCAAACCCCAACCGATGCCAAAGCCCGGCCGCAACGCCATCTTTATCAAAACCTGCAGCCAGGCCAAAGGGATTGGGAAACTCTAACCCCCAAAGCATCTGACCCAGGCGCGGCTCTGGCAGACAGCAGAGGCGATCGGCAGCAGCTAGCACCCAGCTTGCGGGCGGCCGGGCGTGGGTTGCTTGCAGGCGCTCTAGCAAACCGAGAGCGCCCAGGTGCAGGCGCTCGGGATCGGCTTTAACACCTTCAAAAAGAAGCGGTCGCAGGGTGCTTTTGTAGAGATCCACCGATGGTCTTTGCTGGCGTGCCTCTCAATTTTAGGCAGTTCTGCAGCCCCCAACCCTACAACCAACTCCCCATAAGCACGAACGGAGCCCAGAAAAACGGGTGACCGTACTCCGGCGAGGCGATCGCGGCCATCTGAGCGCTCTGTAGCGCCCCGGCTCGCGGTTGAGATTCTTCGAGGAGCCCGCGATAGAAGCGCTCCATCAAAAATGTCGTCCCTTCATCGCTCACAGCCCAGAGCGTCGCCACCGTGCTGCGCGCGCCCGCCCGAATGGCCGTTCCTGCCAAACCCAAGGCGGCCCGGTCGTCGCCAACAGCCGTCTGGCAAGCACTCAAGACCAGGAGCTCGACGGGTTCGCGGCGCGCGGCCAGGCTCCCTTGCAGCAGTTCGGTCAGCTCGTCGAGATCGAGCCGTTCGTCCCAAACCAGTAAAAACGTTTCTTCCGGTGTAGAACCAAATTGACCGTGGGTCGCCAAGTGAACGATCGGAAAAGGGGTGCGCGTTAGAGCTTCGGCGAGGCGATCGCGGCTAAAGCTGTCGTTGAACAGAACCTGGCTTCTGGCTAAGAGCGCTTGCAGGCGCTCGACTTCGAGTGCCACCCCCGGTAGGGGCGAAAACCCCTGACGTGCCTCCGACAATCCGCCCAGGACGGCACTCAGCTCGCCAACGGCTGCTAGAGGCTGGGGATCCACGAGTTGGAGGGCAGGTGCTAGGGCTAGAGCATAATCTTCGACCAAAAAGCGGTTGCCGCTGTGGAGGGCCGCGATTGGCAAATTCTGCAAGTCGCCGTGGGGGATGAATACTAGCGTGTCGGCAGAGCTGGCGGCAAGATCCCCCAATAGGGGCCGCACCAACCAGTCATACAACTGCTGGGCCGGGTCGAGATACGCTTGGGATCTGGGGTCGAGCAGGCCAGCTCGCAGGGCCGCCAGGGTAGCGGTCACCCGCTCGGGGGCGACTGCCTGGGGGTACGCCCTGAGGGGTTGGCCCGGCAGTTTGGCCAGCACCAGCAGGCGATCGGGCAAAACTACCGGATAAACGATCGCCGCGCCCTCATCAATGGCAGGCAGGCGAGCCGTTTTCGCACCGACTAGCTCGGGACCCAAAAAGCTCGCCAGCTCCTCGAGCCGCAGGGCTTCGAGAACATCGCGCGCCTCCTGGAGTCGGCCACCGCCGCCGACTGCAAGCAACAGTCCTAGCATTTGCTGGTAGGCTGGTTCGATTTCTTGGCGCCACGAGAGTCGCTCGGCCGGGGGTAGGCGAGCCAAGCGCTGGCGATTGCTCTGCAGCAGGGTCAGCGCCTGCCGATAGGCGACGAGGGCCGCCTCCGACTGCCCTTGCCGAGCCAGCAGCCGAGCTTGCTGCCAGGTCCAAAAAAACTCCAGGCGAGGACTCTGGGTGGCGCGGGCGAGATCCAGGGCTTGTTGCGTCGCAGTGCGGGCGCGATCGGTCTGGCCGTCTCGCTCGTAGACTTTACCTAGAAAGCCTAGAGCGGCGGATTCGAGTTGAAGATCGCCCTGGGCTCGAGCCCGATTGAGGGTTTTTTCCAGAAACTGCGCGATTTGGGGCAAAGCCTCTGGCTGGCGACTGGATGCAGACCCAGCCGAGAGATTCAGCAGCGTGCGGGCCACCTGCAGGCGAGCGCGGCTGGCATCTCGACCGGGAGGCAATAGGCGCAGTTCTTGGCGAAGTTTCAACCACAGTCGGCGAACCAGGGGGCGGTTACCGGCAGCAACGGCCTGCTGCAGGTCGGCCAGAGTTGCCTGCCAATCGGCATGGCGCGCTGCCGCCGGAAAGACAGCACGGCGAGGAATTCCGACTGCTGGGAGTGTGGCTATCCCAAGACACAGCCCACAAACCAAAAGGGACGCAAATCTTTTCACGGTAGGCACTCGCATCGCTCCAGAAGCCATATTAAGCGCCGTGCGGCCCACCTGGGCGCCCGAGAACCGCTTCTTGGGAAGCCCCTTGCTAATATTGAAGTGCCCGCTAGGTTGGAGCGCTCTTCTGTGACCGAGCCCACCCTCAAGCTCGTCGATCGCGATACCCTCAATCGCGTGGCGGCCGAAGCCAGCTTCAGCCCCCGCCTGCGCAAGAATTTCAACTTCCACGCCCTCCCCGATACCGTGCAGCGCTTTATCAACGTGCTGCAGCCCGGCACCTACGTGCGACCCCATCGCCATCTGCGCCCCGACGGCCAAAATGGCTTCGAGTGCTTTCTGGTGCTACAAGGCGCGATTGGGTTTTTGATTCTCGATGAAACGGGTAGTATTTTGCGTGCCGAAACCCTACGAGCGGGCGGTCCGAACTTTGGCATCGAGCTCGCCGAAGGCCAGTTTCACACCCTCGTTGCCCTAGAGCCCGATTCGGCCTTATTTGAGATTAAAGAAGGACCTTACATCCCGGCTAAAGATAAGGATTTCTTGCCAGAGTTTCCCCCCGAGGGCACCGACGCGGCACGAGCGCGCGTAGCGGCATGGCGATCGCTTTTTCCACAGTAATTTCCCACAAGCAAGATTTGCTCGCACCCCCCAACCATGCCCAAAACTCTCACTCCAATTCCGCGATCGCCTGCGTGGATTCGCTTGCCAAACTTTATTCTTCGCCCTACGGCAACGATGGAGCACTTCCAGCGCTTGCATGGGGATATTTACAACTTCGGTCGCGAAGAATGGGCGTTTATTTACGTGAGCAATCCGCAGGCTCTCCAGCAAATTTTTGCTGCCGGCCCGTCAATTTTTGACACCGCCCAACAGTCGCAGTTGTTCGACGCGCTCTTTGGCTTGAATGCGATTTTTTCCCTTGACGGCAGCGCCCATTACCAGAAGCGCAAGCTAATGATGCCGCCATTTCACGGCGATCGCGTCGCGACCTACAGCCGCTTTATTGGGGAGATTGTCGGGCGAGCGGTCGCCCCTTGGCAGCCGGGCAAGACGGTGTGTTTGCGCCCCTACATGCAAACTATTACGCTGCAGACTATTTTGCAGATTGTCTTTGGCAAGAACGACAGCGCGCGCCTGCAGCAGCTACAGCGCGTTGCCAGTGGTTTGCTCGCTGTCATTGGCACTCCCGTCAGTTCGATGGTGGCGTTCTTCCCGTCGCTGCAGCGCGATTGGGGGCGCTGGAGCCCGTGGGGAAGGTTTTTATCTCTGCGGGCCGAACTCGATCGCCTCATCTTTGCTGAGGTGCGCGATCGACAAGCGAGCGGTGCCGAAGGCGAAGATTTGATTGCTTTGTTGTTGGCCTCGCGCGACGAGCAAGGCAACCCGCCCGATATCCGCCAAATTCGGGACGATCTCGTGTCGCTGCTGGTCGCCGGCCACGAAACTACGGCTTCGGCTTTGTGCTGGGCGCTTTATTGGATTCATTATTTGCCTGAGGTCGAAACAAAACTGCGGGCCGAACTTGCCGGCTGCAGCGACTGGAGTCAGCTTGGCAAACTTCCTTACCTCGATGCGGTGTGTGCCGAGACTCTGCGTATTTACCCCATCGCGGCGACAACTTTTACGCGTCGCTTGAAGGTCGCCTGGACGCTTCTCGATTACGACCTCGAGCCGGGGACGGTGCTGCTGCCCTGCATCTATCAGCTACACCATCGCGAGGATCTCTATCCCGAGCCCAAGCAGTTCCGGCCCGAGCGCTTTTTGGAGCGGCAATTTGCGCCTTATGAGTATGTTCCGTTTGGGGGGGGCAACCGCCGCTGTTTGGGATCGGCGCTGGCTTTGCACGAGATGAAACTAGTTCTGGCAGCAATTTTGAATGAGTTTACATTCACTCTGACTCGCCACCAGCCGGAGCGTCCGGTGCGGCGCGGTCTTACTCTGGCACCGCGCGGCGACTTGAGTCTGCGGATTCTCGAACGGCGCACCACTCGGCAGTTGTAGTTGGCCGCAAAAGTGCTGGTGCTGTTTGTGGGGCAAGTTCCGGTTGTGCCTCGTGGTGTCGTGTAAAGTTTTTGGAGTATGGGTAGGGAGTCGGGGGAGTGTTGGCAAAGAGTGTCCCGGTGCATGGTGGTTTGCTTGGGTTGAAATTAAGATTCCAAGCAAGTAAACCGCAAAGCTAGTGTTTTTGTACTAGGTCATAATATTCGATAAAGTTCGTGGCAAGCCCAACAGGCCTCGGGAGGTCAAATGGTCATTCGATCGCCGCACAAGAAATTCACCATCGAGCAATACCATCAGATGGCCGCCTCGGGCATTCTCACTCCCACCGATCGCGTGGAGCTAATTGAAGGAGAGATCGTCCAAATGTCGCCCGTCGGTCCCAGGCATGCCATTTGTGTCGATCGCCTCAACAAATGTTTCTCACGCAATCTACCCCCCGAGGTGGTGGTCCGGGTCCAAAGTCCCATTCATCTCAATAAAAATACCGAACCACAGCCCGACTTGACCATATTTCTAGAAAAGCCAGGCTCTTTTCTGGCCGGGCATCCCCGTCCCAATGAGGTCCTGGCCTCTGTCGAAGTATCCGACTCAACAATTGAATACGACCGCAAGACCAAGGCTCCTCTGTATGCCCGTGCGGGAATCCAAGAATTGTGGATTGTCGATCTCAATGAATTGGCGATCGAAGCTTATCGCTTGCCTAATTCCACCGGTTACCAGAAGATCCAAACATTTCGCAGGGGAGAATCTCTAGCTTTCCGAGCCTTCCCAGACACGATCTTTACAGTCGAGCAGCTGCTCGTAGATTTTCTCTAGCAGCGAAGCCAGCACTACAAATCGACTTGCGACCCTAGAGGAGTTGGCTTTGCTTGTGATGCTGTAGAATCTAGGACCGTTCACTGCTCGGGAGGAGAAGAAAAGCGAATGAAGTATTTTGGTTGCGTTGCCGCCCTTTCGATTGTCACGGGGGCGATCGCCCCTCCCGCCCTGGGCCAAGACCTTGGAGAGGTCCGCATCGAGACAATTACCGAAAGCGGTGACATTTACATGCTCGTGGGACAAGGGGGCAACATTGGCGTTGCTGTCGGCACCGAGGGCATCTTCACAATCGACAGTCAGTTTGCAGCCCTCACCGACAAAATTCGCAGCGCCATCTCGGCAATCGACCCCGCCCCCATCCGCTACACGCTCAACACCCACTGGCACTTCGATCATACTGGTGGCAACGAAAACCTCGGCCGTGCTGGCGTCACGCTTATCGCCCACGAGCGCGTCCGCGATCGCCTCAGTACCGATCAGTTCATCGCTGCTTTCAATCGCACGGTTCCCGCCCTCGGTCCTGTCGGGCTCCCGAAGATTGTCTACACCGACAGCACCACCTTTTACCTCGACGACCTCACCATTCGCGTCATTCACTTTCCCGGTGCCCACACCGACGGCGACTCCGTAGTGCATTTTGTCGAAGACAATGTCATTCACGCTGGGGACATTTTCTTCAATAAACGCTATCCCTTTATCGATTACTCGAGCGGTGGCTCCATCGATGGCATGATTCTAGCCGTCGATGGCCTCCTAGAGATGGCCGCACCCGACACCAAAATTATTCCCGGCCACGGCCCTCTCGCCAGCCGCGACGACTTGGTTTTCTATCGCGAACTGCTGGCGGACGTGCGCGACCGCACGCGTGCGGCGATCGCCAGCGGCCAATCGCTCGAAGACTTCATTGCTTCCAAGCCGACAGCCCGGTTCGACGCGGTTTGGGGCGTCGATTTCCTCAGTCCCGAACAATTCCTGACCATTGTCTACGAGGGCCTCGCTGCTGCCGCGCAGTGACGCGATTGCCAGCAGATGCAACGGCTCAGCGCCTGTAGGCACGCAGCAGCAAAGACACGATTGGCAGAACTTGCCGGCTATTTTGCCAGCCCTTTTGCAGGTTTTGGTAGCGATCGCGCCAGTGCAAGGTTTCCAGGCGCTTCTGAGCCAGTAGCAGTGGCATTTCTGCGAAGTAGCGGCGGCTGTAGCGCTCCCACAAGACGAGCTTGTTGTTAAAGGCTGCTAGATCGCTACGCTGCCGCCAGAGCTTGCGCGCCAAGCAAAAATTGAAGCCGCTCAGCAGTAGGTTACAGGCAATCAGGAAAACAACTATCGTCACGCGCTGGTTCGGTTGGGCCTCGGGGTCAATTATTAGCGTGCGACCCGGTTACTCTTAAGCTATCGCAGGAGCGGCCCGCTCAATGTTCGGCATCATCGAGCAGGTCTCGCAGCGCTTCGTAGGCCGGCTTGGGTTGGTAGGTCCAATCAAACAACAGTGGCGAATCCCAGTGCGGCTCGCTCAGCCAAGAATAGCGATCGCTTAGGCCCCAGACCACAAAGGCCGTGCAACTAGGAGCATCCAGACAAACCTGCAGCATTTGTTGGTAAATCGCAGCTTGGGCGGCCAAGCGCTCTTCGACCGAGCCGCTCCCATTTTTGAGGGAGACATCCATCTCCGTCACTTGCACTTCTAGACCCAGCTCCCCCAAACGCTGCAAGTTGGCCGCAACGGCAGTCGGGTCGGGCGGAGCGGCGATATCGACGTGCATCTGCAGCCCGACGCCATGAACCGGCACCTCGCGAGCGCGCAGGTCTCTTAGCAGATTGAAGATGGCATCGGATTTTTCGCCTAGGCCCTCGCCGCCGTAGTCGTTATAGAACAGGCGTGCCTCGGGATCGGCGGCATGGGCAACCCGAAAAGCCGCCTCGACATAGCCCGGTCCGATCGCTCGCCACCAGAGCGTGTTGCGCCAATTGCCATCCGTATCGGCGATAGCTTCGTTAACCACATCCCAAATGGGCACCTGCCCCCGGTAGTGCCCGACCACGGTTTGGATGTGCTCCTGCAGTATTTCTAAGAGCGCTTCGCGGTCGAAAGCCCCTTGGAGCAACCATTCCGGTAAGCTCCGGTGCCAGATGAGTGCGTGGCCGCGCAGGGGCATCTGGCGATCGCGGGCAAAAGCAACCAGCTCGTCAGCAGCGGCAAAATCGTAGCAGTCGCGCGCTGGGTGCAAGCTGGCGAACTTCATTTCGTACTCGGGAGTTAGCATTGAGAACTCTCGCCCGATTAGTTCTCGATAGGCTTCTTCTTGGCGCAAGGGCTCTGAAGAAACCGCCGTGCCAAACTCGATGCCCTGGGTTTGGGCCAAGACCCCGAGGGAGGGCAGAGTGCTGGCGTGAAACCCATGCACGAACCAGGCAGTCACCGATACCGCTACCCCAACGAACACTATCTGACCCAATTGCGCGATCGCTAATCCGAACATCGCCTGCAATCTCTCTTAACGCGCGCAGCTTCACAACTATAGCCAATCCCTAGTAGCTGGCCCCGCTCGGCGACAGGCCACAACCCTAGATGGATTTTGTCTTTATTTGTGCCGACTCCTCTGGCGGGTTCTTGTAGTGTGAAGGCGTGCTGCGCTCGTTGCCGACTCGTCTGTCAAATTAAGGACCGCCCATGAAACCGACTCACCCGCTCGAAGGTGCCCCGCAGCAGCAGAAAACTCGCGCCAATCTTGATTTTGCCCCTAAGACCGCTTCTGTCGCGGCATCTCTGACGATCTCGCCCGCTGGCAGTGCCCTCTCAACGAGTGGCTGGCGCGATCGCGCTGCAGCCGCCCTGCTGGTAGTGGCCGCAGTCGCCTTGGCCCTGGCTTTATTTTTTGCCTTTGATGGCGTCGCGCTCGGGGCCATTGGGGCCAACTTCGACTGGCAGGCAACCTTGCCAAGCTGGGCGCAAAACTCACTGGTGCTGGTCCCGACAGTGGTGTTTGCTGGGAGCGTGTTGGTCTGCCGGCGGGCCTTCCCGGTTGCCAATCGCTCGGCGCGGGCGCTAATGGCTGGGATTTTGGTTCTCTTGGGAGCCCGCTATTTCCTCTGGCGCATCGGCGCTACCCTGAGCTTTGCGAGCCCGGGCGATGCGATCGCGGGTTCGGTGCTCCTGGCTGCCGAACTTTTTGCCGGGCTCAATACGCTCGGGTTTTACGTGCTGGCGACCCCGTCGGTCGATCGCGTGCCTGCCGCTGATGCCAGCCAGAAGATCGTCGAGAGCGGGGACTATCAACCTTGGGTAGACGTGCTGGTCCCTACCTATAACGAACCTGCCGAGGTGTTGCGCCGCACGATTGTTGGGTGCCAAGCCATGGATTATCCCCACAAACGGATTTACCTGCTCGACGATCTGCGCCGCCCCCACATCCGCCGCCTAGCCGAGGAACTCGGCTGCAACTACCTCGATCGCCCGGATAACACTCACGCCAAGGCCGGAAACATTAACCACGCCCTGCCCTACGTTAATGGCGAGATTGCGGTCTTTTTTGATGCGGATTTTGTCCCCAGCCGTAATTTTTTAACGCGGACGGTGGGCTTTTTCCGCGACCCGCAGGTTGCGCTCCTGCAGACGCCCCAGCACTTTTTCAATGAAGATCCTATCTCGACAGATTTAGGGCTAAAAGGCGTTCTCACCGACGAGCAAGCGCTGTTTTACCGCCACATCCAGCCCAGCCGCGATGCGGCCAACGCCATTGTCTGCTGCGGCTCCTGTTACGCCATCCGCCGCCGCGCCCTCGATGAAATCGGTGGCATTCCCACCGCCAGCATCACCGAAGACTTACTGACCTCCATTCAGCTGCAAAGTCGCGGCTGGCGCACGCTCTATCTCAACGAGGCCCTCTCTGCGGGCTTGGCCCCGGAAGATATCGGTGCCTACGCCAACCAACGCCTGCGCTGGTGTCAGGGCACGATTCAGTCGTTGTTTGTCGGGGCTAACCCGTTTACATCCTCAACCCTGACCCTTTGGCAGCGCCTGCACCACAGCTTGGGGATGCTCTATTGGTTTTTGAGCTTCTCGCGCATTGTCTTTTTGGTCATGCCTTTGGCGTACCTGCTGTTTGGGTTTGTCCCGCTCGATACGACCCCGCGCGGGTTGGTGTTGTTTTATTTGCCCTTTTACCTGTGTAATGTGCTGGGCTTTGCCTGGCTCAATGGCGGGCGACGCTCGGCATTTTGGTCCGATGTCTACGAAGCGCTATTATGCGTGCCCCTAGCTACAGCCATCCTGCAGACCCTGCGGCAGCCCTTTGGCAAGCGGTTTAAAGTCACGCCCAAAGGCATTGCCACCGATCGCGTTCGTCTGAATCTGGAGCTTTCTTGGCCGCTGTATGCGCTGATCGCCCTGAGCCTCGTGGGTGTTGCCAAGGTCTCGGTGCAGGCTCGCCTAGGCACGGTTGCCACCGAGACGCTCTGGGTCTGCTGGCTGTGGGTGAGCTACAACCTTGCGGTGGCGATCGCAGCGGCCCTGGCGGCGATCGACGTTCCCAAGCAGGACGCGGTGGAATTTCCCCACAGTATCCCTTGCATCCTGCAGACTTCCAACCAGACCTGGGCCGGCGAAACCCTCGATATCTCCGAGTCTGGCGCGACCATTGCCCTAGAGTCGGTCAACTTGGCCCGAGACCTACCAGCCAATCTGGCTTTAGCATTGCCCGAGCTGGTTCGGCCCCTAGTAGCAGCCATGCCCCTAGAAGTCAAGCTTGCATGGCAGTCGCCGCGCCTTTTGGGGGTACGGTTCGTTAATTTGACCCTGGCCCAGCAGCGCGCGATCGCCGAATTTCTCTACTGCCGTCCCGGTCAATGGGAAGATCGCCGCATGCCGGAGTTGGCCAGCGCTTGGGCGCTACTGCAGGCAGTGTATGGCTTTTACCCACTGCAGTTGTGGTTGCAGCAGCAGCAACCTTTTAATGGGCTGCTCGACTGGAGCCAGCGCCAGGCCGGTAACGGGCGCGATCGCCTCGAGGCGCTGCTGCGAGGGCTGCTGCGAGGGCTGCTACAGCGGCTGCGGGCGAGCCGCTCGTAATGCGTCTTTGTAACGGTCCCCGCAATCATAATGAAGGAGAACCAAATATAAGTCCACGCGATGAGTAGCGAGCGGTCTCGACCCCTAACCATTGCCCAGCACTACCACGAGCGCACCAAATACGACCCCGACACCCTTGCCGCTCGTGCCCGCGAGTTGGACTGGTCGGCTCAGCCCGTTCCGTACAAAACCTACAAAATCGGGGCGACCTACGAGCTGCTGCCCTATCTCCAAAAGGAGCCACCTGCCGACGATGCCGATTGGGACCGCTGGCGGCGGCTGTCGCTGCTACTGCTGAGCAGCTATGGCGTTACGGCTCGCCTGCAGACTACGGTCGGCGACTCGGTATACCTGCGCGCGGCTCCCTCGGCCGGCGGTCTCTACCCCGCAGAAGTTTACCTAGTCGTGCGGGGCCTGGCATTTATGCCCCCGGGCCTCTACAACTACCAGAGCCAAACACACTCGCTAGTACACTTTTGGGACGAGACCGTCTGGCCCCAGCTACAAGCGGCCTGTTTTTGGCACCGCATTGTCGAGCAAACCCAGCTAGCACTCGTCATTACGGGCGTATTTTGGCGATCGGCCTGGCGCTACGAAGATCGCGCCTATCGCCGTATCTTTCTCGATACCGGCCATCTGATAGGCAACCTAGAGCTGGCCGGTAATCTAGCCGACTACCGACCCCACCTCATCGGCGGCTTCAACGATCGCCTTGCCGACGAGCTGCTGTTTCTCGACCGGGAGCGCGAGGGCACCCTGGCTATCGTGCCCCTCGGCGATCGGCTCCAAATTGCTCAAAATCTGCCACCGCGCCAGCTAACCGTGCTGCCCTCTGGCATTGAGACGCGCTACCCAGACTTGGCCGATGGCGAACTCCTCGACTACCTCCACCGCCAGACTTGTATTGAGACCGAGCCAACCACCGAAGAAACCGAGCGTGCCTTGCAAGCCACCGCCAGCGAGCGCGATAAGTACAATTTCCCTTTTTGCTTGAAGGTCTCGACGGTTGCCGAACCCATCGACTGGGGCGAAAATCTCGAGGCGCTGCAGAAGACCATGCTGCGTCGCCGCTCGACGCGCGCTTACAGCGGCGAGAACCTGACCTTTGTCGAACTCGCTCAGCTCCTGAACTTTACCTATCAGCCTGAGAGCTATCTTTACCAAAGCATCGATACGGCCCCAGACTTCTTCGACCTGCGGCTGGTATCCACCTTTGTGGCCGTTTCAGGCGTAGACGATCTTGAAGTAGGCTGCTACTACTACGCGCCGGATTCCCAAGAGCTGCGGCAAATTCGCTTTAAGAACTTCCGCGAGGACCTGCACTTTTTGTGCTTGGGCCAAGATCTCGGGCGCGATGCAGCCGCTACGATCTTTCACACGGCCGATTTAGGCAAGGCGATCGCTCAATATGGCGATCGCGCCTACCGTTACCTGCATCTCGATGCGGGGCACCTCGGCCAGCGTCTCAACCTAGCCGCAATTCGGCTGGGCCTCGGCGTCAGTGGTATTGCGGGCTTCTTTGACAATCGTGTCAACGAGGTCCTCGGCATTCCTGAAGACGAGGCGGTTTTGTATCTCACCACCCTCGGGCGCCCGCGCTGGCCCGCTCGACCGAGCCCTTGATATCTGCTGCCGTGCTTTTAGAAGATCTAGGCGAGGCGCTAATATGGCTGAGTACGCTTCGCCCGATTGCTGCTAATAGATGGAAATTCTCGAAATCGCCGATCTCAAACGTGAGGCCAATCGCCTCACCGAACGCCTGGGTAAAGCCCAGGACTATCTTTGAGCGGCAGCAAATCGATGCCAAAATTGCCGACCTCGAGCAGGTAGCTGCCCAGCCAGAATTTTGGGATGACCCTGACGCCGCTCAGGGCACCCTCCAGGAACTCAACGACCTCAAGGCCCACCGCGATCGCTACCGCGAGTGGTGCGGCGCCCTCGAAGACACCCAGGCCATCGTCGAACTCCTCGAACTCGAAGCCGATACTGCCCTGCAGTCTGAGGCGATCGGCAATCTCGACCGGCTGCAGCAAGCCCTCGACCGCTGGGAACTCGAGCAGCTTCTCTCTGGCCCCTATGATGCTAGCGGTGCCGTCTTGACAATTAATGCCGGTGCTGGCGGGACCGACGCGCAAGATTGGGCAGAAATGCTCCTGCGCATGTACGTTCGCTGGGCGGAGCAACAAGGGTACGGCGTTACCCTAGATGAGAAATCCGAAGGAGACGAGGCGGGCCTCAAGTCTGCCACCATCGAAGTAACCGGGCGCTACGCCTATGGCTATTTGCGCGGCGAAAAAGGCACCCATCGCTTGGTGCGCATTTCGCCTTTCAATGCCAACGGCAAGCGCCAGACGAGCTTTGCTGGCGTGGAGGTGATGCCCATTTTGCCCGAGAGCAGCCTCGACGATCTAGAAATCCCCGAAAAAGACCTCGAAATTACGACATCCCGTTCGGGGGGCAAAGGCGGGCAAAACGTCAACAAAGTAGAGACCGCCGTCCGGATCGCTCACCTCCCCACGGGCCTGGCCGTGCGCTGTACCCAAGAGCGATCGCAACTCCAAAATAAAGAAAAAGCCCTCGCACTACTTAAGGCCAAACTGCTCGTCATCGCTCGCGAGCAAAAGGCTCGAGAAGTGGCCGAGATTCGCGGCGACATGGTCGAGGCGGCATGGGGAAATCAAATTCGCAACTACGTGTTCCATCCTTACCAGCTCGTTAAGGATCTGCGCACCAACGTGGAGACCTCTGCGGTTGGTGATGTCCTCGATGGCGATCTCGATTGCTTTATCGAGGCATTTTTAAGAAGCAATAAGAGTTAATCTTCGGAAGAGTCGTTAAGATTTAATAAGTGAATTGGTAGTAGGCAATGGCGACAGATCCTGAAGCTCCCGCAACTCCTCGGGATAGCTACGTAAAACTGGCAATGCGCAATATGGTGCGCAAGGGCGGGAAATCACTGCAACATTTCGCGCTCAGCGCCATCGGCCTGATGGCTTTGTTTGTGGGCTTGGCTTACTTGACGCGCTAGAAGCCGGGTAACTTCACCGTGTCTTTAGCCCTCTGCGTGCACTTGGAGGTCAATCTCGCGATTGCGCCTTTGCTCCCGGCTCTGGCCTGGAGCGAGCCCCAAACCTGGCAACCTTGGCTGCATCGCTGGCTGGTGGAGCAGATCTGCCCTGTGCGCGTTGCGGGTCGCTACGAGCTGAGTGTAAAGTTATCTAACGATTCCGAATTAGCGGCACTCAACACGCGGTATCGACAAGTCGAGGCACCAACGGACGTTTTGTCCTTTTCAACCCTTGCAGAGGTAGCGGGCATGCCCGCCGAGGTATTTGCTGGCGAGCCCCTCTACCTCGGTGACATTGCCATTTCCGTAGAAACTGCCGCTCGCCAAGCTGCCGCTCGCCAGCACATGCTGGCTGACGAGCTTGTCTGGCTGGCTGCCCACGGTTTTTTGCACCTATTGGGCTGGGATCACCCCAATCGTGAGGGCCTGCGAGCCATGTTGCAGTGGCAAGAGCGGTTGCTGCGCTCGGTTGAGTGCGAACCCCCAAACTGGCAGGCAGATCTGTCGGCCTATCCAGACGAGAATTGGGTGAAGGCGAATTATTAGAGATTTGTTTAGTTTTATGACTGAGTCGCAACCCCGCCTGACCTCATCTAGACTGGGACCAGCGACCCCGGCCCCGCGCGGGCATCGGGGGCGGGAAGTGCTGAGGAGTAGCAAACAGACCATGCTAACAACGACAGTTTCGCCGCAAGCCCAAGGCACCAATACAGCAGGCAGCGCTAGCGGTAGTAGCCTCGGAGGCTCGGGCCAGCGCGCGGATTCTTGGCAGGTTGCGTCTAGTCTGATCTCGAGCTTTAAGTATGCTTGGGCGGGCGTTCGCTACGCTTTTGTCACCCAACGCAATTTCCGCATCCATACTTTCATTGGCAGCTCTGCCCTGCTGCTGGGCGCACTCCTCGAGATTTCGGCTGCTGAAATGGCCGCTATTGCCATCACGGTAGCTCTGGTGATAGCGCTGGAGCTAATTAACACGGCCATCGAAGCAGTCGTCGATCTGACGGTCAAGCGTAGTTATCACGAGCTGGCCAAGATTGCCAAAGATTGTGCCGCTGGGGCAGTTTTGGTAGCAGCAAGCGCGGCGCTTATCGTGGCAGCGGTAATTTTGTTGCCCCCGCTCCTGACGTTTGCAAACGCCCTGCTCGCCGCTGCATGAGCGCCGGTCCGCCCTCGGCTGGCGAGAGTGGCACCCTTTATTTAGTCGCCACGCCCATCGGCAACCTGGATGACATGACGTTCCGGGCGGTGGCCACCCTGCGGGCAGTGTCGGCGATCGCAGCCGAAGATACGCGCCATACGGGGCGACTCCTGCAACACTTTCAAATTCAGACGCCCCAGATTAGCTTTCACAGTCATAACCGGCACCAGCGCTGCGCCGAGCTGCTGCCTCGCTTACAGGCGGGGGAGAGCCTCGCTCTGGTTAGCGATGCAGGAACCCCTGGGATTTCCGATCCCGGCTACGAGCTGGTGAGAGCCTGCGCGGCAGCCGGCCTGCCGGTGGTGCCCATTCCCGGCCCGACTGCTGCTGTGGCCGCACTGGTCGCCTCGGGGCTGCCTTGCGATCGCTTTGTCTTTGAGGGATTTCTCCCTCACAAAGCCAAGGAGCGCCGCGAGCGCCTCGAGATCTGCGTGCCTGAAAGGCGCACCCTCGTTTTTTACGAAGCTCCCCATCGCCTGATCGCCACCCTAGAGGCCATGCAGGCAGCTTGGGGCGATCGCCCGGTCGTGCTCGCTAGAGAGATTACCAAAGTCCACGAAGAATTTTGGCGCGGGTCTCTAGGGGCGGCGATTGCACGCGCGCGCGACCGCGCTCCCCGGGGCGAATATGTCATCGTTGTTGGCGGCGCTCCCGAGGCTACCCCAGAGGCGCTCTCGCCTGCCGAACTCAAGCAAGCGCTGCAGGCTCTCCTAGATCGAGGTCTGTCGCGATCGCAAGCTAGCCGAGAACTCGCTCGCGCTACCGGCCACTCGCGCCGGGACATCTATCAATTGGATTTGGAAGACTCGGAGGTGGACCGCACCGACTGAAAACCCGAAAGTACGACTCTCGGCGAACGGCTTTGACGAGCCGAGTGCGGGTTTTATAGCTGACGATGATGAGCTATTTGTGATAGCGACTCCCTTGCAAGATTGTTTTGGCCCGATAGAGTTGCTCGACCAGGAGCAGGCGAGCAATTTCGTGAGGAAAGGTCAGCGGCGAGAGGCTCACGCACCAGGCAGCAGCCGCTTTGTAGGCGGGGCTCAAACCGCTGGCACTGCCAAGAGTAAAAGCCAGGCTATGGGAGGGGGCTGCCGCCAAAAAATCGGCAAATGCCCCTGAAGTGAGAGATTTGCCTTCTTCGGTGAGGGCGACGGCCCGCTCGGTCGGCTTGAGGAGCGCGAGGAGCTGCTGCCCTTCTTTTTCGGGAGTCGAATCTTTGATTTCTAAGATGTCGAGTTCGGGCAAGCGCTGGCAGTAGGTCGCAATCCCCGCGCGAATCCAGTCTTTTTTAACTTTGCCGACGGCAATGAGGCGGATCTTGGGAAAAGCAGGGGTCACACTCTGGGGTAGGGCGGGTGTCAGTACCAGCATCGACCCCTGCAATCGCCTATGCTAGATGGCGTTAACGTTTCGCAATAATTCTGACATGGTGGCAGCGATTTCTCTCCAGAACGTCAGCAAGATCTTTGATAGGGCCCCCGTCGTTGACGATCTTTCCTTTGAGATTGCCCCCGGCGAGACCTTTGGCCTCCTGGGTCCCAACGGGGCGGGTAAATCGACGACCATTCGTACCATCGTCACGCTGACGCGCCCGACTCGGGGCAAGATTGAGGTTTGCGGCGTCGATGTGGTGAAATCTCCTGCGGCGGTCAAGCGCAACCTGGGTGTCGTGCTGCAACAAACCAGTGTCGATGGCGAGCTTACCGTTTGGGAGAATCTCGAGCTGCACGGCCGCATGCACCACATCCGGCAGCCCCAGCGTCGCGAGCGCATCGATCGCTGGTTGGGTTATGTCGAGTTGGGCGACCGCCGCAACGACCTCGTCAAAACCCTGTCTGGTGGCATGAAGCGGCGGCTGCAGATTGCCCGGGCGCTGCTGCACGAGCCCCAGGTCTTGGTTCTCGACGAGCCCACCGTCGGCCTCGATCCCCAGACGCGCCGCCGCCTTTGGGAAATCGTTCGCAACCTCAACGACGGGGGCATGACGATTTTGTTGACCACGCACTACATGGAAGAAGTGGAATTTCTCTGCGAGCGCATCGGCATCATGAATGCCGGGCGCCTCGTGGAACTCGGCACCCTGGCGGAGTTTCGCCGCCGCTACGGCGAAGGCATTGCCCTCACCCAGCAGGGAGATCGCTTGGCAACGAAGTTTTTCCCGACAGTGGCGGCCGCCAACGCGTATTTAGATTCCTTGAGCGATCGCACGGGAGCCACGAGCCGTCCGTCAAATTTAGAAGATATCTTTGTCGAACTAACGGGCCGCCAACTCGATTGAGCGGGGGGCTCTCTAGTTTGGGGTGCAATGCCGAGCGACGAATCTGCTGAGTTCTTCGATCTTGATACTCGCCTCCCGCCTCTGGCCGCGCGGGTCGAGGCGGTCTTATATTTGAGGGCCCGCTCGCTCAAAGCCAAAGACATTGCCGAAATCTTGGGCTGCACTCGCACGGCCGTCCAGAACGCGCTTTTGGACCTGATGGATGCCTATGCCCATCGCGAGGGGGCTCTCGAAGTTGTCGAGACACCCCAAGGCTATAGCCTGCAGCTGCGCCCGCAGTTTGAAGCTCTCATCGATACCCTCGTGCCGGCTGAGATTGGCCTCGGCTGCCTGCGTACCCTAGCTGCGATCGCCCTCAAATCTCCAATCGTGCAAGCCGAGCTGATCGAATTGCGCGGTAGCGGGGTCTATCAGCACGTCAGCGAACTCGTGGAACTAGGGTTTGTCAGCAAGCGCCGTCAGAGCGACGGGCGCTCCTATTGGCTCGAAGTGACCGACAAGTTTCACCAATATTTTGAAATCGACAGCGTCACCCAACTGGTGGCTCGGCGAGAGCTGCGCAGCGACGCCGAGGACGCCGAGTGAATATAGAGCCTCGGCTTTGGCTGCCTATTTGCTGCCGTAGTAGAAAGCAATTTCTTTGGCTTTTAAGGGCGCCCAGCCCGCCTCGACGAGCTGGCGATCGAGGTCGGCTTGGCCAATATGCTTGGCCCCAATGCGAACGGTTCGCGAGCGCATGGTATTGGTGACGCCGCTGCGCTGGCGCCCGGCTTCGAGGGCCATGACTTGGTTGTAGAGGTCGAGCATCTTGGGAGGAATGGGAGAGCCATCGAGATCCAAGCCCTTGGCGATTGCCGCATCTACAGCCTCCGCGCCCGTCATTTGCGTATTGTCTGCGCTCATCTTCCGACTATAATGAACCGTGCTTTGCTGATTGTATCAACAAGATGCGATCGCCCTTGCTGTCGGGACTTTAGCGCGATGAAACCTTACCTTGCTGCCGCCATCCAAATGACGAGCACGCCAGATTTGGCTGCCAATCTGGCTGAAGCCGAAGAACTCGTTGATTTGGCAGTCCGACGGGGGGCAGAACTCGTCGGCTTGCCGGAGAATTTCCCTTTTCTGGGCGAAGAAGCCGAAAAATTAGCTCGCGCCGAAGAAATTGGCCGCCGCAGCGAGGAATTCCTCAGCACGATCGCGCGGCGCTACCAAGTTACGCTTCTAGGAGGCGGCTTCCCGCTACCCGTTGCAGGCGCCTCCAAAGTCCACAACACGGCCCTACTCGTCGATCCCAATGGCCGCGAACTCGCCCGCTACCAAAAAGTTCATCTTTTTGATGTCGATCTCCCCGATGGCAACACCTACCGCGAGTCGAGTACTGTCGAAGCCGGTACGGTTTTGCCCCCCGTGTGCGCGCTCCCCGATTTGGGCTGCTTGGGAATTTCTGTCTGCTACGACATGCGCTTTCCGGAGGTTTATCGCCACCTCAGCTCCAAAGGGGCTGAGGTTCTGTTCGTGCCAGCAGCATTTACCGCCTACACCGGCAAAGACCACTGGCAAGTTCTCCTCCAGGCCCGCGCGATTGAAAATACGTGCTACGTAGTCGCACCGGCTCAAACCGGTACCCATTATGCTCGCCGCCAGACCCACGGTCACGCGGCCGTTGTCGATCCTTGGGGTACGATTCTCTCCGATGCAGGAGATGTGCCCGGCATCGCCATTGCTGAGATTAACCCGGCACGTCTGGCTCAGGTGCGCCGCCAGATGCCCTGCTTGGCACACCGCGCTTTTTAATCTCGATCTGAGAGCATCACCAAGGCACTGTAAAACATGTAGGCTGCCTCCCAGAGCTGGCCTTGTTTTTGGCGCGAAGGATCGGCCGTGTCGACAATGGAGAGACGCTCCGGCGCAATGTCGATGCGCGCGTCGAGCCCGATTAGGAACTTGTAAAAGCCAATAGCATCTTTGACGGCTCCGGCAAAAGAATCAAAGTCATCGCAGACCGGAGCAGTCTCGGGGATAAATTCAGCAACCGTGGCGAGCAGTCGGCTCCATTTATCCCGCGTCAGGGCATCTCGGTCGATCGCACCCGATGTTTTCTCGCCTCGATCGCCGGCTGCTAGCTCGCCATAGCGATCGCACAGACGCACGATCGTTTTCTGGGCGGGTAGGTGCAAATCGCAAAGATGAATGTAGTCGAGAGTGTCGGTTTGGCGCGAGGTTTTAATCTCGGCGCGGGGGTCGATTTTGACAATTTCCCCGGCGATCGGGATTTCTCCCAGAACGCGCGCTGTCACTGCCGCTCGCGCGAAGGCAAGCTCCCGCCCGCTGCTATCTCGAGCGATGGCCCGCTCGCCCTCAACTTCTAGAGCGAGTGCTGAGAATACCTGGAGTTCCGAAATTGTTGCCTCGCTGCAGCAAAAGCAAGGCACAGCTTCAGCTTGTAGGGACCGAGCGAAGTATGCCAATTCCCCCAGGGGCCCAAGCCGGATCGGTCGCAGGCCTCGGCTCGGTAGCTGCAGGCGCGCGGTGTAGGCATCGATATCGATGACCTTGGCCAAGCACTGGGCGGCTCCCTGACGGTTTGCAGGCGAGATCGCCCGGAGAACCAAGATCCCCGGATTGGTGTTGCCGCTGTTGCGAGCCTCGGCAACGGCCGCCGCGTGCCGTTCGGCCTGTTGCTTCTCGATGCGCTCGATTCCTTGACGGGCTCGAACGATGAGTTTGCTATTACTGGCTTGCCGCAGTAGCTGGCGATAGAGGGTCACTGCTTCTTCCCAGCGAGCTTCGGCTTCATGCAAGCGCGCCGTCCCAAAAGTCACCCAAGGGCTTTCGGGTTCCTGGGCTCTGAGGGCTTCTAGGTAGGCTGCTGCCGTTTGGAAGTCTTCGTCGCGGAGCGCGCTCAGCAAGGAATTCAGCACGGGCTTAGTGGGACTCTGTCGCCGGCACGCGATCGCCTCAGGCTTGAGCTACCGTTGCAGCGGCCGAGCTGGGTTCTACTACATCTCAAATCTTAGGAGATTGTTCTCCAAGCCGATGCGATCGGAGTTCTTGAGGCACGAGAGGCGATTGCCCAAAGCTGCACTGTTGTGGGTTGGGGCTTAAAGTTCCTTAAACTCGACAACCGGATTTTTAAACCGGCGATCGCCCGAACGTGTCTCCAACAGAGTGATCGCGCGGCCTAGATTGCCGATTGCGCAGTTGTTGAAAAACTCTTTAAAAAAACTCCACCATCCCGAAAGCAATCCCACAATGGAACCTAACTCTCGCGCTCCCCACAGCGGGCGCGATCTTGCAACAGCGGTGAGGTTATGGAAAAGCGAAAAGAAACCGTTCCCGTCAGCATCGTGACACTGACAGCAGGTCTTGCGATCGCGCTGATTAGCCTCTGGTACGGGCAAAATCACGGTCTCATGCCCGAGCAGGCATCGGTACAAGCGGCGAGCGTCGATCGGCTATTTGATGTCACAGTCGCGATCGGAATGGCGCTATTTATTGTCGTCGAAGGTGCGATCGTCTTCACTATCTTTGCTTTCCGGAAGCGAAAGGGTGACGAATCCGACGCTCCTCACATCGAAGGCAATCTACCTCTAGAAGCTTTCTGGACTGCGGTTCCAGCCATTATCGTCATCGCCATCGGCACCTACAGCGTTCAGGTCTACAAGGATATGGGTGGCTTTGCCCCGGCAATGATGCACGACCACGGTTCGATGGCGGGCAATTCGATGGCGGGCAGTGCCATGGCGGACAGCGCGATGGCAGACGATGCAATGGACGGCGGCGAACTAGGCAATGGCGCCATGCCCGCAGCGCGCCACGTCAGATATGGCTTTGGTCCGACAAACGAAGTCGTCCCGGCGGTTACGGTAAACGTGCAAGGGATGCAGTTTGCCTGGTTGTTTGAATACCCCGAAGCTGGGATAACCACGGGCGAGTTGCACGTTCCGGTCGATCGAGCCGTACAGCTCGACATTACGGCGCTAGATGTCATTCATTCTTTCTGGGTACCCCAGTTTCGCCTCAAGCAAGATGCGATTCCCGGGCAGCCCACGCAACTGAGCTTTACGCCCAATAAAATCGGCACCTACCCCATTGTTTGCGCCGAATTGTGCGGCAGCTATCACGGTGCTATGCGCAGCGAGATTATTGTCGAATCCGAAGAAGACTACCGCGCCTGGCTAGAGGAAAATGCCCTCGCTCAAGCCCCGGCTGAGCCCAAATCGGCACTCGCAGCCCGGACGGCCGATCTGAGCCTAGATCCCGAGGCAATCTTGCAACTGCAGCAGGAGGCCCAGCCTGCCGAGTAGTCCCCGCATCACCCCCCAACCCGAGAAAATCATGGCACAATCTCCGACATTTCAATACACCGAAGGCGATCGGCCTAATGGCGACACTCAGGTCGATCGCACCACAGGCGGCGGTCACCACCACCATCCCGACAAGTGGAAGTGGTACCACTATTTCACCTTTAATATCGACCACAAAGTAATCGGGATTCAGTACCTGGTCACTTCTTTTGTCTTCTATCTCATTGGCGGGCTAATGGCGATGGCCATGCGGGCAGAGCTGTTCACCGCCGATTCAGATTTCATCGATCCCGAGCTTTACAATGCGTTCTTGACCAACCACGGCACGATCATGATCTTTATGTGGATCGTGCCGGGGGCCATTGGTGGTTTTGGGAATTATCTGGTGCCGCTGATGATTGGCGCGCGCGACATGGCCTTTCCGCGCCTGAATGCCTTAGCCTTTTGGCTGGTGCCGCCTTCAGGAGCGCTGCTGATCGCCAGCTTGTTTTTTGGCGGCGCTCAAAGCGGCTGGACCTCTTACCCGCCTCTGAGCCTGATTACGGCCAATACCGCCCAATCCCTGTGGATTTTCAGCATTATTTTGGCTGGAACCTCCTCGATTTTGGGGGCGATTAACTTTGTAGTAACCCTATGGAAGCTGCGCGTTCCGAGCTTGGGTTGGAAGCAGCTGCCTTTGTTTTGCTGGGCGATGCTGGCAACCTCTATTTTAGCGCTGGTTTCGACACCGATACTGGCAGTCGGTTTGGGGCTGCTCTTGTTCGATATCAACTTCGGCACGTCGTTTTTCCAACCCGAGTCTGGCGGCAATGTGGTGGTTTACCAGCACTTGTTTTGGTTTTACTCCCACCCGGCTGTTTACCTGATGATTTTGCCAATTTTCGGCATCATGTCTGAGGTGGTGCCCGTGCACGCACGCAAGCCGATTTTTGGGTATATGGCGATCGCCTACTCGAGCTTGGCCATTTGCGCGGTGGGTCTATTTGTTTGGGTTCACCACATGTTCACCAGTGGCACGCCCCCGTGGATGCGGATTTTCTTCACGATTTCAACGTTGATTGTGGCAGTTCCCACGGGTGTCAAAATCTTTAGCTGGGTGGCGACCATGTGGGGTGGCAAGATCCGCTACACCAGTGCCATGCTCTTTGCTATCGGTCTGTTGGGCATGTTTGTTTTCGGTGGCTTGAGTGGCGTTAGTTTGGGCATGGCTCCCATTGACATTCACGTTCACGACACCTATTACGTTGTGGGTCACTTCCACTACGTTTTGTTTGGCGGCTCGGTCTTTGGCATCTATGCCGGCATCTATCACTGGTTCCCCAAGATTACCGGCCACAAGCTCAACGAAACCTGGGGCAGGGTTCACTTTGCCATGACATTTATTGGCACCAACCTTACCTTCGGTCCGATGCACAACCTCGGCTTGCAAGGTATGCCCCGTCGCGTCGCCATGTACGACGAGCAATTCGAAGCCCTCAACCACCTGAGTACTTTCGGTGCCATGTTGCTAGGCCTGTCCGTGTTGCCGTTCTTGATTAACTGCATCTGGAGCTGGAGCCGGGGCGAAAAAGCTGGTCCGAACCCTTGGGGCGCGCTCACGCTGGAGTGGACGATGGCTTCGCCACCTCCCATCGAAAACTGGGCCGTTCTGCCAGCGGTGACCCACGGCCCTTACGATTACGGCCTGGGCATTCAACCCTACGGGACGAGCGCTCTCGAGGTGCCAACAGACGATGGTGACGGCGGTAGCGATGGCAACGAGTCCGTTGCCACGGCAAAGTAACCCCAGGACGACCCTGCCAGCGGCAAAGAGTGCTGGCAGGGCAGCCTAAGAAGGAGAAAAGACACTATGGTTAGCGTTTCACAAGAACAGACGACGGCGGTCCACCATGAAGAACACGGCGATTTTCGCCTTCTCGGGCTGTGGATTTTTCTGATTTCCGAATCGATGATGTTCGGGGGCTTGTTCGGGGCCTACTTGATCTACCGTGGCGTCGCGGCTGAGTGGCCCCCTGAAGATACGGAAGTCGAGCTATTGCTACCGGCCATTAATACGGTCATTCTGGTTGCCAGTAGCTTTGTCATTCATCGCGGTGACGATGCCATCAAAGCAGACAATGTCGGCAAGATGCGCTTCTGGTATGGGGTCACGGCCCTCATGGGAGCAATTTTCCTAGGCGGGCAGGTTTACGAGTACGCCACGCTTGGCTACGGCTTGACGGAAAATGTCTTTTCCAATTGCTTCTACATCATGACCGGCTTCCACGGCCTGCACGTTTTTGTTGGTATCTTGCTGATTTTGGGCGTGCTGTGGCGATCGCGCCGCGAGGGACACTACAGTGCCGAAAAGCATATCGGCGTCGAGATGGCCGAGATTTACTGGCACTTCGTCGATGTTATCTGGATTGTTTTGTTTGGCTTGCTCTACGTGCTGACGCAGTTCTAAAAGCCAATAAGTCCTCACTGGTACTCGACCCCTGGGGCAACTTGGGGGTCGTTTTTTGTTTCTGCGCTCGGTTGCGGTGAATCGAGACCCGCCTGATGGGCGTCGCTGGATGGGGGCTACAAAGCTGGGACTTACATTGTCGATCTTGCTATGGCTGCCTCGGGATTATCTGCTGCCGGCTTAGCAGTAGTACCGACCGTTGAAATTCTCAAGCTCGCGAACGTAAACTCGTCGATCGCTAGTTGACTCTTAGTAGCTTGCGGAGCGTGCGATGCGATCGCCGTACGGTCCAGCCATCTTGAGGAAAATCCCGGACATCTCAAATGAAAGGAAGTGATTTTATCCGGCAACACTTAGATTTGTATAAGGAGATTCGTGGATCTCTCAAGGCAGCCAACGGAGCGAAGTTTATAGAGCTTATTGAATGCCACCGGCATATGCTCGACGTCGATTCGCCTTTCGGCACGTGGTTACACGTTGCTGCAAAGTATGGCGCGATCGACGCCATCAAGTATCTTCTGAAGACAGATATTGATGTAAATCACCGCAGCGGAGCTTTGCAGACGAATGCTTTAGGAGATGCAGCAGCAGAAGGGAATTATGAGGTCATTTCTCTGCTGCTCGACGCAGGCTGTGAGTTTGATACGAGCGAGCCCTACAGAAACCCTCTCTTTTTGGCGATTCAGAAGGGACATACGGAAGCTGTAAAGCTACTCGTCGAGCGAGGGATCGACACGAGCGTTACCCATGGTGATAGCAATCGTGATGCCATTCAATTTGCAAAGGAATGGGGACATCTCGATATTGTGGAAATCCTGGGCGGCGATCCCAATCGACCGATTGTTTGGGTCGAGACCAGTATCCCCGATATGACGGGTCAGCGACCGAACGACGACAAAATATCTGCTATCGAGAAAGAATTACGCATTTCTATTCCCCAGCATTACCGAGAATTCCTATTGGAGCAATTCCCGTCGGAACTCTTCTTTCCCGAAGCGCCGGACAACGATCGGTGGAAGTGGCTTGGCCCGGACCATCGGCTGTTCCACACAGCGCGTAGTTTCATTGCCTACAACGCCATCGACCCAGGAGTCGATGTAAAAGCATTACAATTCCCGGAGCATCTTGTCATTGGAACAGACAGTGGCGGCGATTGCTGGTGTATCGATCGCCACGGTCGGAGCAAATGGGTTTATATCCACTGCCACGAGAGCGATTGCTTTGCAAGCACTGGCTTGACTATCCGCGAGCACGCGGCATCCCTGCTTCTAGCTGAGTCATGATGCTGGCGGCAGTGTTTTCTCCCTAAAGCTACGCCTCGTTCGTCTTGGAGAGTGTTTGCCTCATTCGAGCCCGATGCCTGCTGCAGGCGATGCGGTCGCGCCAGGAGGTTCTATATTTCAGACTGCGCCCTCAGACCCGAGCATGTTCGATTGCGATGGCAATGCTATTGCTGGAGGGCCATCGAAAATTCTCCGGGGCTGTCAGCCCCAGGCACGCCAACTCGTGATAAAGATCTTAGGTATCGGCAGCGAATTATCTCGCGCGGTCAAAACCCGACCGCACCGATCGCACCGCGCATTCTAGGGGTCTCCCAGGTCGCAGCTGCGTCGTGTCGTACCCAACTGTTTCATCAAACATTCATAAAGGAGAGAAGCCGTGAGCGACCTGACCAAAGCCGACCTGCGGGAACGTCTGGGAAACATCGATCAAATTCGGGATATCTTGTTCGGAGCCCAAATTCGGGATTTTGATGCCCGCCTCAGCCAAATCGAGAAAAGCCTCTCTGGCTTGCAACAGGATTTGCGATCGCGCACGGATGAGGTTCGGCAATCGCTGGCCACCGAACTACAAACCGCTGTCGAATCCACTGAAAAGAAACTGCGCTCGTCCGGTCTCAAGGACGAAGAGGAGAAGTTTGAAATTCGCCAGCAACTCGACGCCCTCGGCAAGCGTATCGGTAGCGCCACCGATGAGGTGCAACAGACGCTAGCCGCCGAGATTCAAGAAACGTCCGACGCCCTCACGCGCCAGATCAAGCTTCTGAGCCAGCGCGAAGAGGATGATAAAAACAGCCTGCGCCAGCAAGTCGATCTCCTGGGCAAGCGCTTGAGCAGCAACATAGACAGCATTAACGAGACGGTCGACCGGCAAAATACGTCTCTGCGCGATGATTTGCTCGAGACCCGCGAAAAGCTGCAAGAAGCCGTGCTGACGCTCAAGGATCATCTCTATAAAGAGCTAGAGCAAGCGGTTTCGCAACTGACACAAGCTAAAGTCTCCCGCGAGGATATGGCTGAGTTGCTCTTTGAGTTGGGCCTGCGCCTAAAGGGAACGGAGTTCTTACCCGAGCTGAGCAAAGCAGGTGCCGAGGAAAGCAACGCCTTATCTGCCGGAGACAACGGCTAAGGTCCGTGCCGACCGGGTGGCGTTCGGACCGATACCGAGACGAGCGCCTCATAGGCTTGCCGGATTTCTAGAAAGCGCTCCGGGCAGCCGCCCCGGTCGGGGTGATGTTCCAGGGCCAGGCGGCGGTAGGCTCGTTTGACCTCGGCAGGAGTGGCCGTAGTGGCGTCGAGCCCGAGAACTTGCCACGGTTGCGGCCGTCGCGGTGGCAGCGGGCGAGCGAGCGAGCGCCCCTGGCTCCGGACCTGCTGCTGGGCTGGGCACTGGCGCTCCGCCCGAGCCTGCAAGGCTTGCTGGAACTCCGCCGGCCACTGCGACCATTGTCGGGCGTGACTCGCCCAGCGGGCCTGCGATGCTCGCCGGGCACTCACTATGGTGCGATACTGCCCGAGCAACAGGGCGCGTAACTCCTGCCAAGCGCGGCGATAGCGCAGATCGCTATGGCAATGGTGGGCCTCAAGAAGAGCTTTTAGCTGGCTGTTGGTGGGCCTGAAGTCGTAAATTTTTACGAATAGCAGTCGCGCATCGCGTTCTATCTCTCTGAGCGCAGGCGGGGGTTCGCGGTTCGTTCGATCGGGTTTCACGATGTGCTGCTACCTCGGCCGTGCAATCTCCCGAAGGGGACGAGTGGGGGACGCGCGCGATCGCGCCTCAGTTCCGAGATTGAGGCGCGATCGCGGATAATACCAATCCGGTTGCTAGGAATTGGAGTTTTTGATGATAGTTAATGAGGAAAGCCCGACCGGTCGCGATAATGATAGGCGTGATAATGATATACGATCGGCGATATCCAGCTATTCAATCGAATCGCCACTCGATTGCACTTAGAGTAACCTGCCGAACGATCCGGCGCGCTTGGCACCAAAACATTACCTATGGCAGATTCACCCTCCCTTGAGACGACCGACCGCGTCCGCGAAGGTAGCTCCCAGGAAGATAACGCGCCACCTAAAGACCCGCCCGATGCCTCCCCAGAGGGCTCCGCTAGCGAGCTAGAGATGCTGCAGGAGCTGTTATTCGGGAGCAAGTTAGAAGACCTCTCGCAACACACGGCAGAATCTGTGGCGGCAGTGCTCCCCCAAGCCGTTCTTAAAGCCGATAGAGATAAACTCACCCCTGCTTCTGTTGCCCTGGTGGAGTCGGCAATTCGAACTTCCGTCCGCCAAGACCTCAAGGTTCTCTCCGATGCGTTGTTTCCGGTCATTGGTCCGGCTGCTCGAAAATCGATATCGGTCGCAATTGACAACCTCATTCAGTCTTTCAACCAAACCTTAGACCGCAGTCTCTCTCCCAAGAGCTTTCAATGGCGAGTGGAGGCGTGGCGAACGGGCAGATCTTTTGCTGAGGTCGCGCTCCTGCACACGCTGGTCTATCAAGTCGAGCAGGTCTTGCTGATTCATAAAGAAACAGGTCTGCTCTTGCAGCATGTTGTAGGCGGTGCCGTCGCAGCGCGAGACCCGGATGTCGTCTCGGCAATGCTCACGGCCATTCGAGATTTTGCTAAAGATTCATTTAGTCTTGCGTCCGGAGATAGCCTAGACACCCTCGAGCTGGGGGACTTTCACATCTGGCTCGAAGAAGGCCCGCAGGCTGCGATCGCCTGCGTGATCCGCGGGACGGCACCCCAAGAGCTGCGAGAGACCTTGCGCGATACGATCGAAAAGGTGCATCTGCTCTTTGACGTGCAGATGCAGGCCTTTGAGGGCGATGAATTGACCCTAGCCGAAAGCAAGCCATACCTCGAAGACTGCTTGCAAGCTCAGTTTGTCACCACACGGGCCGACCCCACGGCCGTGCGGTGGCGTCGCATTCGTCGCTGGACCTTCTTGGGTGGTGTGGCAGTTGCGCTGCTAGCCTGGGCAGCAGTCAGCTACCGCACGCAGCGGCACTGGACGCGCTACGTCAGCGAACTTCAGCAGCAACCCGGAATTGTCGTCACGCGTTCCGGACGCAGGCAAGGAAAATTTTACCTAGAAGGTCTGCGCGATCCCTCAGCAGCCGACCCTGCAGCACTCCTAGCGGCAACCCCACTCAAGCCAGATTCGGTGTCGATGGCCTGGGAGCCATATTTATCAGTCGAGTCGAGCTTCCTCGCCGAAAGAGTGCAAACCTGGCTCAATCCCCCACCAACGGCAACCCTGACGCTCGATCCCGACCGGGGGATACTTTATCTGACCGGCAGTGCCCCCGTACGATGGATCCGGGAGGCGCGCCGGCTCGGTCTCCAGATGGGCCTGCAGGGTTGGGACGATACCGAGCTTGTATCCACCGAGCAGCTGCGCATTGGCGAACTCGTTGCCCGTATCGAGCAGCGTCAATTCAATTTCGTGCCCGGGCAATCGCAGCTACAAGCCCCCGATCGAATTGCCCTGCGCCACCAGGCCGAAGATCTCCTGGAATTATTTGAGATCGCACGGTCGCTCGGAAAAACTATCGAAGTCACCCTTACAGGCCTGGGCGATCGCGGTGCCCGACCGTCGTTGGGGGAAGTGCGCGCTCGCATTCTAGAGCATGCCCTCGTCCATCAAGGTATTCCAGACGCCGTTCTGACACCCGAACCTTCGACAGCACCGCCAATAACAGATAATCCAGGGGAGTCTGCAATTAGATTTACCGCAAACTTAAAGGATGCAAACGATTAGCCATCGTTTGAGGGTTGTTATGATTCAAAAAAAAGTTTGTATGGTTGGAGCCTTCGCAACGGGCAAAACCAGCCTAGTCGCCCGCTTTGTCGAAGGAATTTACTCCGAGAAATACCACACCACCATTGGAGTAAAAATTGATAAAAAGACTGTCGAAGCTGAAGGCAGCACGATCGATATGATTCTTTGGGACATTCATGGCGAGGATGAGTTCCAAAACGTGCGCATGTCTTATTTAAGGGGCGCTGCGGGCTACCTCCTCGTAGTGGACGGGACCAGGCGAGCTTCTCTGGATGTAGCTTTAAATTTGCGCGATCGCGTCATTGAGAGTATTGGCAACATTCCGTATATAATTGTCGCCAACAAATGCGATTTATTTAGTTCGTGGGAGATCGCCGAAAGCGACCTAGAAGAGTTGCGCCAGCAAGACTGCCCCGTTGTCAGAAGCAGCGCCAGAACGGGACTTGGCGTTGAAGACTGCTTCTTGAAGCTGTCGCGCCTAATGATGGAGGGAGCGCATAGCTAATGTCACTTGCCCCCGCCGTCGCACGCTACCTAATTGAAATTTCAATCCAAAATCGCTCCCTGGCCTACATTCGCGTCACACCAGAAGGACAACTCTTAGATTGGGGGGGCGCGCTATCTCGGTATCGCCTCGAAAGCCTCAAGCCAGGTGATTTCCTCGAGGAACATTTATTTTTCCTGGCGGGCTTTTTCCCAATGGCTGTGGGCACTGATGTGCTGCCGAGCATTCACATCGAGCCTGGGTGCATTGCCGATGTCCATCTTATTTGCGATCCGGATGACAGCTGGGTGCTGCTTTTGGATGTAACGGCAGCCACAGAGCAACAACAACAACTGCAGCAGAAAGGTAACGATTTGAGCCTGCTGCGCCACCACTACGTTAAATTGCTAGACCAATGTTTGACCTCTTCGCAGCCAACAATCGTAGAATCTGTAAAATCAGCAACGTCCGATCGCCAAAAGGATATTAGTATTCTCTCAGTTAGGGTCTGTAATCTAACGCAATTTAGCCAGCAGACTACCCCTGCCGCTGCGCTCAAGGCGCTCAATGCCTACATCTCCCCAATTGCCAACATCATTCTTGAAGAGGGCGGGATCGTCAACCACATCTTGGGCGAGACAGCAGTCGCACTGTTTGGGCTCTTACCCAGCCACCTCCCCCCTCCCCAGCAAGCCGTTCGCGCCGCCCGCCGGATTGCGCAGCAGTTCCAAGCTGTCAGTGGCGCGCCGCCAACCGTCAGTTTTGGGGTAGGTAGCGGCATCACGACCGGCCGCGCGACTGCCGGGCTCGTGCGCGATCGCCAAGGGCAACAAAGCCTCAACGCAATTGGCGACCATGTGTACCATGCAACTCAATTGAACGGGTTGCTGCGCCCGGGAAGCCTGCTAGTCGACGGCCCTACTGTCCGAGCCTTGGACAAATCGGGAGATGTCTTCGAGCCTGTCGCTCCATCAGCACGCGGGGGCTTGCCAGAACTGTATCGCTGGGTTGTGCCAGAATAAGGTGACAGGCAACCAGGCTCAAGGTACTTCACTCAAAAAGAAGCGATTCTTGAATGAAATTCTCACTGTCGCAGCAGATCGTTCGGGCACTCGACATTCTCGCTCTGGAGATGGTAGAGAAAGGTCGGCTCGCGATGCTGGGCGAGCCGCCTGAATGGGCTCTAAGAGAGCTGCTCGGTCTCCTAGAGTTAAAGAATAATGCTTTTGATGCGGCTGAATTGTCTCCTTTTTTGGAGAACTTTTTAATTGATGCTGAAGCATTCTGGCAAGATCCTTTCGATCGCTGTTTGCGATCGGGCATCTGGACGGAGCGGGGCCAGACCGGACAGGAGCTGGGGTTGGAGGCAATCGCACTTGCTATCGACCGACACCGCGTCATTTTGATTTCGGCACCCACAGCAGCTACAACAAATGAAATGGCCTGGCTGCAGAAGGCCAGACAAAAGCACCTGACGTTTATTTCCGAAAAGAAGGCTGTCGAAGCGAAGCTAATCGGCGCATCTCTTTATGACGCGGCTAGTGGCTTGCCCAATCGAGCGTTCTTTCTATCTCAGCTGGAAACGCGCTTCGAGCAATGCAAAAAATCTCTACAGGATGGTTTTGCCACGGTCGTGCTAAATATCGACCGCTTCAGAAACATCAACCACAATCTTGGTGCAGAGCTAGGCGATGAAGTCCTAAGCATCGTGGCAAACAAGATTCGATTTTATTGCCTGCGCAGGGGCGACATTCCAGTAAGATTCTGCGCGGACGAGTTTGGAGTTCTGCTGCATCGGGTCGCCGATGAGAGCGATGCTCTCGATATTGCCTATCAAATACAGCGATCGATTTCTCAGCCGCTCGAGCTAGAGGGTCATCGCCTCAGGCTGACAGCCTGCCTGGGAATTGCAATCTACGACCGAACCTACACCAGCGGCCAAGATCTCCTCGGCGATGCCAGCATTGCGATGCACGAGGCGAAAGCTCTCGGTCAAAATAAATGCGCGATTTTCGATCGCAACATGAGGGCGCGAGCGCTGGAAACCTGGACCCTCGAGTCGGATTTGCGACAGGCCATCGAACTCGAGCAGCTTGAGATTCACTATCAGCCTATAGTCTCCCTCGACACAATGCAGGTTACTGGCTTCGAAGCACTCATTCGCTGGCAGCACCCCACGCAAGGTTGGGTGTCTCCTGCAAAATTCGTCCCGCTCGCCGAGCGAGTCGGCCTCATTCATGAGATTGACAAGTGGGTTTTCCGAGCAGCCTGCAGAACCCTACGGGCGTGGCATGCGGGCGGTCGAAAAAGCCCCTATATGAATATCAATGTCTCTGCTCTGGATTTTATGGATCCCGACCTGCCAAAATTCGTGCGAGACATGCTGTTGGAAACGCAGGCAGCACCCAACCAAATAAGATTAGAAATCACCGAAAGCAGCGTGCTAGCAGACACCCGCCTCGCCGCTTCGATCCTAGCCGAACTCAGAGGTATGGGCCTGGCCGTCATCATTGATGACTTTGGCACGGGGAATGCGTCGTTTAGTTATCTGCAAAGCTTGCTAGTGGACGGCCTCAAAATTGATGGTTATTTCATCGAAGCGATGCTGTCTCATGGCAGCGATATTGTCAGTGCCATGATCGATTTAGCCCATCGCCTCGGCATTAAAGTCACCGCCGAAAAAGTCGAGACCCCGGAGCAGATGGCTCTACTCAAGTCACTCGACTGTGACGCGGCGCAGGGGTTTTTATTTTCTCAGCCCGTGCCAGCTTCCGAAGCCCGGTCTTGGATTGATGCGACCTTATCGGTCGATATCGGCTCGAACGACACGGCTGGCGTCTGAGCAGCCCACGAGCCAAAACGCTCAGAAACTCTGCGAATCGCCGCCTACGGCGCTTGCAATGACGATTTGAGCATTCATACCCAGCAATCCGATCGCAAGAGCGCGGTATTCTGAACTCGTGTTTCTCGAGCCCCCGACTATGCGTTTGCTTGCTGCTGCTGTTGCCTTGAGTGCGGTCGCGACTGCTGCGATCGCATCCCCTCTGACTTCGATCGAGCGCGAAGACCCTGCGGTAAGAGTTGCCGACCTAGAGCGACTCTGGGAGGAGCAGTACGAGAGTCATTTGAGCGTCGACCGTGCCGACGCGCTCTCTTCAGACGAAATCGCCGCTACCCTGGCGCGCCAAGATAAGCGCCGCACCGCACTGGTTTACCTAGCACCCCAAGCCGATCGCCTCGAGATCGTTGTCCTGAGCGCCGGCGACACTCCCCTGCGCGTTAGCTCTCCGGTTTCCCAGGTGCGCCTAAAAGCCGCAGTCGAGGACTTTAATCGTGCCCTGCAGGCCCCGCTCGACTCTAGCAGCACCCTGGCCGATCTGCAACGCCATCGCGGCCCGGGCAAGCAGCTTTATGATTGGCTCCTGGCTCCGATTGCGACCGACCTGCGCGCGCGTGGCATCGATACGCTCTTGCTTTGCACGGGACCAGGGTTGCGATCGCTGCCCTTTGCGGCCCTCAATGATGGCGAAACCTACCTCATCGAATCATTTGCCCTGACCCGTATTGCTGCTTTTAGCCTGACAAAGTTCGAGGACTCCGCTCTTGCCGATGCCTCCGTACTGGCCTCCGGTGCGGAAACCTTTGCAACCTTGCCCAGTTTACCGGGGGTCCCTGTAGAGGTTCGCCTCACGGCTGCTGGGCCTACTGATGCTTGGTTGTTGGACGATTTGTTTACTCGCAATCGCCTGCAGCGCGCTCTGGCTCTCCAGCGCTTCAATGTCGTGCACCTTGCCACCCACGCTGAGTTTCTGCCTGGCGAGCCTGCCACCTCTTACATTCAGCTTTGGGACGGTCGCTTGGGTCTCGACGAAATGGCAGATTTTGGCTGGGACGAGGCCGGAGTCGAGCTGTTGGTGCTCAGCGCCTGCCAGACCGCTGTCGGCGATCGCGAGGCGGAGCTTGGCTTTGCCGGCCTGGCCTATCAGTCAGGTGTTGGTTCGGTTGTGGCTAGTCTCTGGGCTGTCAGCGATGCCGGCACGCTGGCTCTGATGAGTGAATTTTACGCTCGGTTGGGCCGCCTGCCGACCAAAGTTGAGGCCCTGCAGGCCGCTCAAATGGCTATGTTGCGAGGCGAGCTGCGCGTCGAGCGAGGCGAGCTGCGCGGTGGGACGCGCGGGTCGGGTCTGGCCCTGCCTCCAGAAATTGCCGGCGGGGCCGACCTGACCCACCCATTTTATTGGGCGGCCTTCAGCCTTATCGGCAATCCCTGGTAGACGCTTGACATTTAGTTGCCACAGCCGCAGCCAGCATGGCCGCAGCCAGCGCCGTCGGGGTGGCCGTTGGCACAGACATCACTGCAGAAAGGTCGATCGTTCTTCATGACGGCCTTCTCGAGTTCGACAATGCACAGGCAAGACGGGCAGGCACACTTCATTTGAGTTACGGGGATCATCTTTGGCACGCTCCAATACTTAATATCTATGAGCAATCGTTCATGGGTTGCATCCTAACACAAGAACGATTGCTCATGCATGCAAGTATGATGGTCGTAAAGCTTGCGTGTAATTTCACTATGAGGATGGATGGATGCCATCCAAACGCCAGACCCCTGCTGCCTCCTCGGCCGAGCTGCTCCCCCTGTCGCTGCCCAAAGCCCAGCAGATGGCGGAGTTTTTCAAGGCACTGGCCGATCCGAGTCGCCTGCGCCTGCTTTCTGCCCTGACGCAGCGAGAGCTTTGCGTCAGCGACCTAGCTGCCCTCGTCGAGATGTCAGAGTCGGCCGTTTCCCATCAGTTGCGATCGCTGCGAGCCCTGCGGCTGGTGCGCTACCGCAAAGAGGGGCGTAAGGTGTTTTACGCCCTCGACGATCGCTGCATCCTGACGCTCTATCAGACTGTGTCTGCCCATCTGGCTGAAGCGGAGGGCCGACCGAAAAGAAAACCCGCCTCTGCAGAACTTAGCAGAGGCGGGCCAGTAGGTTAGAGCGCAACTATGACGGTATGGACCGATCGCGCGCTTGTTGGGGTCAATTCGTCGGGCTGAAATAATTGAGCTAGGCCAGGCTCGAGGTTTGGGGATTGAGGCGCTGTCCTTGCTCGCGGGTGACCGAAAGGCGGTTGAGGGCGTTGACATAAGCATGGGCCGAAGCCACGATGATATCGGTATTGGCGGCGTGGCCGGAGAAAATACGACCCTCATGGCGCAGGCGAATCGTCACCACCGCGATGGCATCGATGCCTTCGGTGACGGAGTTGACGGAGTATTCGACCAGCTCGTTGGGAATATTGATGACGCGGTTGATGGCCTTGTAAACGGCATCGACCGGCCCGGTCCCGATGGCAGCATCGGTGAGGTCTTCGCCGTGGGGGTCCCGCAACGTGACCGTTGCCGTTGCCTTGGCGCGATCGCCGCAGGAGACCTGTACCAGCTCTAGGTGAAAGAGTTCGGGGGTATGTTGGGTTTCGTCATCGACGATGGCTTCAATATCGCGATCGCCGATTTCTTTTTTCTTATCGGCGAGTTCTTTGAAGCGCAGGAAAGCTTTGTTGAGATCGGTATCGTTCAGCTCGTAGCCCAACTCCCGCAAGCGGGTTCGGAAGGCATTGCGGCCGGAGTGCTTGCCGAGGACAATCTGGTTGCTCGTCCAGCCGACAGACTCGGCATCCATAATCTCGTAGGTGAGGCGATGCTTGAGAACGCCATCTTGATGAATGCCCGACTCGTGGGCGAAGGCATTGGCACCGACAATTGCCTTATTGGGCTGGACGGTCATACCCGTCAGGTTAGAGACCAAACGGGAAGCTTTGTAGATTTCGCGAGTGTTGATATTGGTAAGGGGCTCTTCAGACTCTGCCGGTCGCCCCAAAAAAGGGTTGTAGAAACTGCGCCGCACGTGCAGAGCCATCACCAACTCTTCAAGGGCGGCATTGCCCGCTCGCTCGCCAATGCCATTGACCGTGCACTCGAGCTGGCGCGCGCCATTTTGGATGGCAGCCAAGAAATTAGCCACCGCCAAGCCCAGGTCGTTGTGGCCGTGAACGGAGATAACGGCCCGTTCGATATTGGGGACGTTGGCGCGAATGCCCCGAATGAGGGCGCCAAACTCGTCGGGGGTGACGTAGCCGACGGTATCCGGAATGTTGATGGTGGTAGCCCCAGCGGCAATCGCCCGCTCCAGAACCTGGTAGAGAAACTCCGGCTCGGAGCGCCCGGCATCCTCGGCAGAAAACTCGACATCTGCCGTGAAGCTGCGGGCGTAGGCGACCATCTCTGGCACGATATCGAGCAACTCGGCACGAGTCTTGCGCAGTTTGTGCTCGAGATGAATGTCTGAAGTTGCAATAAAGGTGTGAATCCGACCCTTGGCAGCGGGTGCGAGCGCTTCGCCAGCGGCCTTGATATCACCTTTGGTAGCACGGGCCAGGCCACAAACAATGGGGCCGTCTGGGGTGCCAACCTCGGCCGCGACGCGCTGCACGGCAGCAAAATCTCCCGGACTCGAGAAGGGAAATCCTGCTTCGATGATGTCAACTCCCAGGCGGGCCAGGGCGCGGGCGACCGCTATTTTTTCATCGACATTTAGGGTCGCCCCAGGCGACTGCTCGCCATCTCGCAGGGTGGTATCGAAAATTAAGATGCGATCGCCCGTTGCCGCTGTTGTCATTGTCGAACCTCCTGCAGTCTCTCTTTACTAATGTATTCAATCAATCTTCTCAATGTGCTGGCGGATCTCGAGGAGGTCGATGTAGCGGTCGGTCGCGTTGCGCAGCTCGCGCGCGATCATTCCCTCTGTCGAGACGACTGTGATGTGGGTATTTTTCGAGCGCAGCAGCTCGATGGCTCGCTCGAAATCGCCATCGCCGCTGAAGAGCACGACTCGGTCGTACTGCTCGACAGTATTGAACATGTCAATAACGATTTCAATATCTAAGTTTGCCTTCTGAGAGTAGCGACCGGAGTTGTCATCGTAATATTCTTTGAGAATTTTCGTGCGGACCGTATACCCCAGGCTTATTAAGGCATCGCGAAAGCCGCGTTGGTCTTGAGAGTCTTTTAGGCCCGTATACCAAAAAGCATTAACGAATGAGATTCTCGGATCCGATTTAAAATATTCCAGGACGCGGCGCGGATCGAAGAACCAGCCATTCTTTTGCTGGGCATAAAACATGTTGTTGCCATCAACAAAAATAGACAATCTCTCTTGTTTTCGATAATCCATACAAAGTATCTACTAGCCTAGGTCTGCGAATTCTCCGGACGTCTCACGTAGAGGTCCTTCGCAGTGCAATTCTAACGTGTTGACAATTTTATCCAGCACCGGCCTCTGGGTCTTCGTGGCTCGCTCTCAATCTCTCAGAGACGAACCCGAAACGGAGCATGCTACAAAATATCTAACGCGCCGTCTCGGGCTTTTTATCTTGTTGGCAGGCCTCCAGCAAGGAGCCCAATCTCAACAAGGGTTCATTCGTATTTGGAATTCACCGCTGCGCCCCCTAAGTAGGAGCACCAATCACTCCAGCTACCCGCGTACAGCTTGCCCCCAGGCAAACTGGCTACTTCTAAGGATAAGAGATTAACGCAGGCAGTGACACCCGAACCGCAATAGACGATCGCCTCTTGAAAATTGCCGAGGCCCTGCCAGCGGGCGCGCTGCTCGGCTGGCGAGCGCAAGTAGCCCTCGGCATCGGTCGCCTCCTGCCAAGGCAAATTGCAAGCCCCTCGAATGTGCCCGGCAATCGGATCGATCGGCTCCCACTCCCCCCGGTAGCGACGCGGATCGCGCGAGTCGACAATCGGGCCGCGCGGCCGCTCGAGACGCGAGCGCACCTCGGCTGCCGTGACGGCACGCTCGCGCCGCAGCTGCGGTTGGAAATCGCCCCGCTCGGGGATGGGAATCGCTGTCTGTGTGGCCAAGCCCGCTGCCTGCCAAGCCGACCAGCCGCCATCGAGAACGGCAATGCGATCGTGGCCGTAATAGCCCAGCAGCCACCACAGGCGGGCGGCAAAGGCCAGACGAGAGCTGTCGTAAGCAACAACCATCGTGCGCGTGCGGGTGATGCCCGCTGCAGCCAAGGTGGCAGCCAGAGCGTCCGGTGCGGGCAAGGGGTGCCGGCCGCCGTGGGTGCCCGGCGGCCCGGATAGGTCGCGCTCGAGGTGGAAGTACACCGCTCCTGGGATGTGCCCCGCTCGGTATTGGGCCTCCCCCCAGCCCGCGTCGCCGAGTTGGAAGCGGCAGTCGGCCACGACTAGGTCGGCTGCGCCAGCTTCGAGGCGCTCGGCCAGCCAATCAACGCTAACAACAGGGGGGGTGGGGTCGCTCATGGGTGACGTTCAATGCGAGGCAGATCCGTTGGTATTTGCCGCACAGTCGGCCTGGCGCAGGGTCAAGCGCTGGGTGGCGAGAATAGCTGGGTTAATTTCAACGTAGCGGCGACCGGGCGCTGCCAAAAAGGTCTGCTGCTCGCTGGCCATCATCTCCATGTCTTGGGCCAAGAAACGATGGAGCACGAACCGTCGCAGGACTTGGCGCAGCAAAGGAGTCAGGGGCCGACGCAGCCAAGCGGGCAAAGGTAAGTTGAAGAAAAAATAAGCAAACGAGCGGCTCTCGGTCTCGCTCACGGGCAAGCGCATCAGGTACAGGCGCGAGATGTCTTGCAAAAAGGTGTGAAAGTGCGGATAGACATACTGCACCGTCACCGGCAAGGTCGTCACCGTGCGCGCATCTGCAGTCAAGCCCAAAACCTTGGCGATCCAGCCTTTGTACGAAACGCGATACTCGGCCCGGATGCTACGATCGCTCTCCTGCAAAGAGACCAGAACCGGGTCGAACCAGCCTTGCAGGCCGCGATGCAAAAAACCGTGGAACACATCCATCGCATTCTCGTTGCAAATGGAAAAATGTGCCTCGACGCGGGCTGTGACGCTGACGGCAAACCAGCTGTCTTGGCGATCGTATTCGGCAATTTCGAGTGGCGATGTCGCGGTAGCGAGCCCCGGATCGCCCGGGAAAACCCAAATTAGGCCGTATTTTTCGAGGACGGGGTAGCTGCGAGCGCGGGCGCGCGGGAGTTTTTGGCCGGGTTCGAGGTACGGAATGCGCGTACAGTTGCCCTGGTCATCGAACTCCCAGCCGTGATAGGGGCAAGTCAGATTGCAGCCACTAACGGCCCCCCTGTGAAGTTCGATCCCCCGATGGGGACAAGCATCTTCGAGGGCGCCAACCCGACCGTCTTCGCCACGAAACAAGACAATCGCCTGCTTCCACACCATGACAGGTTGGGTTTTGCCCGGCCCGAGATCGTAGGACCAGGCTACGGCGTACCAGTGATTGGGGTTGATCCCAGCGGTCCGAATGCGATTTTGAACGCGCTGGCCTTTTAGTTTGGTTGCTAATTCCATAACCTTCTGCGCTCCTCCTCTAGTTCCCCCTAAACCTCATTTGAGCTTCCTAAACCATAGCAACGGCCTCACCTGCCGTCGGCAGAATTTTTGCTTCCTAACAATTGAGCCAGGTCGCGTGGGTGGGTTAAGCTGTTCCCACGGTTTTGGTAAGACGCGACCCAACAGATTCATTTGTGGATGCAAGCGCAGGATCGATGACGGATCGACCGCCCGCTCGCCGGTGGCAGCTCGGGCTCATTCTGGCAGCCGGGTCGCTGTTATCGATGGCAGGAAGTATCATCTCGCCGATTCGCCCGGAGATAATCAGCGATCTCAACATCGACCCCGTGTTGGGCGGAAACTTAGGCAGCGTCCACAACCTGACCATCGCCCTTTTCAGCGCGCCACTCGGCATTGTGGCCGATCGCGTTGGGCCGGTACGGGTGCTGGTGCCTAGTTTAATTTCCTTTGCGGTTTTTGGCGTTGCGGGTGCTTGGATGAGCGATCTGGGGTCGCTGCTGCTCGCGCGCGGGCTCTTGGGGGTCGCAGCCGGCGGGGTCGCGGCTGGCAGCCTCGGGGCGATCGCCCAGATGTATCGCGGCGAGGCCCGCACGCAGGCGATTGCTCTGGCAACGGCGACACTGACGCTGTCTAGTATTGTTTATTTGCTGTTGGGGGGATGGGTCGGATCTTGGGGGTGGCGCTTTGCGTTTTATCTCTACAGTGTGGGAGCGCCACTGGCTATCTTGTTGGCTTTGGCGTTCCAGCAGGCGCCGATTGAAGCGACAGTTACTGCGGCTGGCGTCCTTGGAGAAAAACAACCCCAGCTACTGGCGACGCTGCGCTATCCACCGATAGTCCGCGTGCTGGCAACCATCGGCGCGGTGGCTATGGCGCTTTATGCCGTGACAATCTATGCACCGGAATATTTGCAAGCGAGCTTGGACCTGGGGCCGAAGCTCAACAGTACGATTCTGGCTGCGCGCGCGCTAGGGGCAGCGGTGATTTCGGCGGTGGGGGCCAAGCCTCTGGCACGAGCTGTTTCGCGGGACGGCGCGATTGGTGCTGGGTTTGGAGTGATGTGCGCGGCGCTGGTGTCGATTCCGCTGGTGCCCCAGGTCTTGCCGACGACCGTCACGGCGCTGGTTTGGGGCGAGGCGGTCGCGCCGCTGCCGTTTGGCTGCACGCTGCTGGCTGCTTTGGGGTTTGGCGCTGGGGTCGGGCTGGTGCTGCCTAACTTGTACGCAGCGCTAGCAGACTACGCGCCGGACCGAGCGCGCACGAGCTTGCTGGCCATCGGAACGGGAATTAGTTATCTGGGGCAGTTTTTCTCGCCGATCGTGCTGGGGCCGCTGTTGTGGGTTGGCGAGTTACCGGTCGTGTTCTATGCCGCTGCTGGCATAACTCTCCTGACCGGGCTGACATTTTTTGGCGTGCGACGGCGCTAAACTTGGGGCGCTCGGGCAAGTAGGGGGGGCCGATCGCGATTGCCCTAACGAGGGGTCATCATGGAAACTCCCTGAATCGGGTTCGGTCGGCAGTATTGATTGGAGAAAAGGGATGTCCCGCTGGCTTTTTGCGATCGCTGCTACTCTCATTTACGTCGCCTGGGTCCCGGCTGCTGCAGCCGGTCAATTGGCCGACCGCCTCGCCGGCTTCCCTGACTGGACGGGCAAACCTGCCACCCTAGAGAGTGCGACCGGCAACGACCTCGTCTACCCGGACTGGATGGCGGCTACTTGGCAGGTCACCAGCACCCTCGTCGATTCGATCGCGCCTTTGGCCCCAGACATCGTCACCCCTGGCTTCGAGCAAAATCGCGATTCCCTGCAGAAGCCCGTCGAGTTTGCCGTTCGCTTCAGTCGCCAGCAGCCCCCCACCCCGTTCGGGCTCGCACGCTTCCGGCTGGCGCGGCAGGCCTTACCCGTGGTTGCCGACCGGGCCTTCAACGGCGATCGCATTGCCCGCGCTTACCTAGGCGACGATGCCGTTCGAGAGGTCCGCGTTGACCCCCAAGATCCCAACCGCCAGCGCGTACGGCTTGCGGGCGATCGGCAACTTATTTCCACCGTTAGCGCTCGTGCGAGCGAAATTCCCGACTCTGCAACCTTCATTGGCTGCGAGCTGACCCAGCAGGTTTATCAAACCCCAAACCAGATTTATCTCAATGAAGTCGAAGTCACTACGGCTTACTATTACGACTCTGCAGTTGGCAGCGTTAGTGCCGACCAACTCACTGCCATTTACCTTTCGCCCCAAGACCCCCAGTATTTCCAAGCGGCAGGCCGCCCCGTTGCCCTCTACCACTACGAACTGCGCCTAGAACCTGTCGAAAACTAGGAATAATTCCATAAAAGTTGCTCAAAAATGCTGGAATCCCTCAGCAAAGCTCAGCAGGCGCTCGCTTCCGTCCGCCAATCGCAGGCTGACATCCGCTCCGGGCCTCAGAGAACCCACAATTACAGCTCCAGGCAGTTGCCGCACGACGCGCTCGGCAATCTCTGGCGGTAGTGCCAGCACCAATTCAAAATCTTCGCCGCCGTAGAGCGCCCACTCTACCGCTTTTTCGGGGCCAACCCAAGCGGCCACGCCTGCAGGTAAGGGTAGGCGATCGCGCTCGAGAGTGGCCCCCAGGCTGCTGGCTCGACAAATCTGCAGCACCGCATCGGCCAAACCGTCGCTGCTATCCATGCCGGCAACGGCCAAGCCGCCGGCCAGCTCTCGCAGCACCGGCACCACATCAAAGCGCGGCACCGGGCGCTGGTGGGCGCGGATCGCAGCTTCGCGCTCGGCTGCACTCAGGCTCGGGCCTGCCGATGGGTCGAGTAAAAGTTCTAACCCAGCTCGCGAAGCACCATGCGGCCCCGTTGCCACGATGGCATCTCCGACGCGGGCAACCCCGCGCTCGATCTGCTGGCGGTAGCGGACTTCGCCGCAGGCGGTAACGCTGACGGTCTTCACCGGCGACCGCGCCACATCACCGCCAAGGATTTCCCCGCCGTGCTGCTGCAGGCAAGCGGCCATGCCTCGATAAAACCCTTCAAGCCAAGCCACCGGCGCGTCGCCCGGTAGCCCCAGGGCCACCAACAACCCTAGAGGCACCGCTCCCATCGCCGCGAGATCTGATAAATTTGCCGCTGCCGCTCGCCAACCTACATCCTCGGCGCTGGTAGTGCGGTTGCTAAAGTGAACTTCGTCGACCAGCATGTCTGTAGAAAGCACTGCCGCGCGATCGCGCCTGAGGCGCAGTAGCACCCCATCATCGCCGACTTTATCTGTCGCGCAGTAGGGTCGAAGCAGTGCTAGTATCCCTTGCTCCGAGAGGTCGGCAACAGTATCGGCCATGAAAATTGCGGGGGCAGACAAGAGAGTGCGAGCCTCTCTAGCGTAGGGGACCGCACCCAATAAAAGTCGATTTGTAAACCCGTATTGTACAATTGTGACGAATTGTACGCAGTACTCCCCAATCCCCCCATGAGCGCAGCCATTCGCAACGTCGCCATTATTGCCCACGTCGATCACGGCAAGACCACCCTCGTTGACGCCCTTCTCAAGCAGTCCGGTATCTTCCGCGAAGGCGAAGACGTTCCGACCTGCGTCATGGACTCTAACGACATCGAGCGCGAGCGCGGCATCACGATTCTTTCGAAAAACACCGCCGTCCGCTACGGCGAGACCCTCATCAATATTGTCGATACGCCCGGTCACGCCGACTTCGGTGGTGAGGTGGAGCGCGTTCTCGGAATGGTCGATGGCTGCGTCTTGATTGTGGATGCCAACGAAGGCCCCATGCCTCAGACCCGCTTCGTACTCAAAAAAGCCCTCGAAAAAGGCCTGCGCCCGATTGTCGTCGTCAACAAAATCGACCGCCCCCAAGCCGAACCCATGACCGCCGTTGACAAGGTCCTCGACCTCTTCATCGAGCTTGGGGCCGATGACGACCAGTGCGACTTCCCTTATTTGTTTGCTTCTGGCCTCTCGGGTTATGCGCTCGAAGAACTCGAGGGCGAACCCAAAGACATGCAGCCGCTTTTTGAAGCGATTTTGCGCCACGTTCAGCCCCCGGTCGGCGATCCGGAAAAGCCCCTGCAACTTCAGGTTACGACCCTCGACTACTCCGAGTACTTGGGCCGCATTGTGATTGGGCGCATCCACAACGGCCGCATCAAAGCAGGTCAGCAAGCCGCTCTCATCAAAGAAGATGGCAGCATCGTTAAATCTAAAGTGTCCAAGCTCCTTGGTTTTGAAGGGCTGCAGCGCGTCGAGATCCCAGAAGCTGACGCGGGCAACCTAGTCGCCGTCGCGGGCTTTGCCGATGCCAATATCGGCGAGACAGTCACCTGCCCCGACGAGCCCACGGCACTGCCGCTCATCAAAGTGGACGAGCCCACCCTGCAGATGACCTTCTCGGTTAACGATTCGCCCTTTGCCGGTCAAGAGGGCAAAAGCGTCACCTCGCGCCAGGTGCGCGATCGCCTCATGCGCGAGCTAGAGACCAATGTGGCTTTGCGGGTCGAGGATGGCGACACGCCGGATAAGTTCCTCGTTTCCGGTCGCGGCGAGCTGCACCTGGGCATTTTGATTGAAAATATGCGCCGGGAAGGCTACGAGTTTCAGGTTTCCCAGCCGCAGGTTATCTTCCGCGAGATTAATAGTAAGCCCCACGAGCCCTACGAGCTACTCGTACTCGACGTCCCAGAAGAAGCCGTCGGTGGCTGCATCGAGCGCCTGGGCCAGCGCAAGGGCGAAATGCAAAACATGCAAGGCGGCGTGGGCAACCGCTCTCAGCTCGAGTTCGTTATCCCGGCGCGCGGCTTGATTGGCTTCCGAGGCGAATTTCTACGCATCACCAAAGGCGAAGGCCTCATGAGCCACAGCTTTTTGGATTACCGGCCGATGCTCGGCCAGCTCGAGACCCGTCGCAACGGCGTTCTGATTGCCTTTGAAGAAGGCGTCGCGACGTTCTACGCCCTCAAGAATGCCGAAGATCGCGGGGTCTTCTTTATCGAGCCCGGCACGAAGGTCTACAAAGGCATGATCGTTGGCGAGAACAATCGCCCCCAGGATCTCGAGATAAACGTCTGCAAAACCAAGCAACTCACCAACATGCGCTCGGCTAGCGGCGACGAACTCGTGCAGTTGCAGCCCCCCGTAGACATGACCCTCGAGCGCGCCCTCGAGTACATTGGTCCCGACGAGCTGGTCGAGGTCACCCCCGAATCGATTCGCCTGCGCAAGCTTAACAAAAAACAGCTTGCCAAGCGCTAGAGCCGAATGGCCCCGTTCTTTGGTTTCTTTTTAGAGAAGGTTCCATCCCAGGGGCCTTCTCTTGCGCTAACCTGTAAGGCCTACGCGGATGTAGTTCAGTGGTAGAACGTCAGCTTCCCAAGCTGAATGTCGTGGGTTCGAGTCCCATCATCCGCTTCTGTAGCGCACCGTTACACGCAATCGGTCGCTGCCGCCTCGATCGCCCGCGCTAGGCCCCGAGCGCCTTCGGGGTCGAGCACCAGCGTCATGTGATTGCCCGGTAGCTCCCGAAGCGTGATGCCGCCGCCGGCAACGGCCCGCCAGCCCTCAAACTCGCGACCCGCGCGACTCGCTTTGCCAGACGCACGAGCCGTCGCGCGCGCGCAGAATACGGCGACCCGGCCGCTGTAGGTCTGGGGTTGGTAGCGCATCCCGGCCAGGGTGTTGGTCGCGAAAACTCGCAACGAGCGATAGGCCTCGCTAGCGAGGTTTTGCCAAAACAGAAATTGCTCCCGACGCGATCGCTGCCGAATGTCGGTGAAGGTTTGCGGCAGGCTGATGCCCGTGCCGCGCGCGAGCTGCTGGAGACCAGCATAGGAGGTGGCCAAACGCCCCAGTGCGGTGGTAATTTGGACCGTCACTCGCCAGCCGAGCTGCCAGCGCTCGTGCCAGGCTCCATCGGGGAGCAAGGGCCGGTCGATGATGCCCAGGAGCGCTACGGTCTCGCCCGCTCGATCGAGCTGTCGGGCCAGCTCAAAGGCCAGCAAGCCGCCGTAGGACCAACCCGCAAGATAATAGGGGCCGTGGGGCTGCACGGCCCGCAATGCCCCCATAAAATCCGCCGCTGCGGCCTCTACGCTGCGGTGGCTCGCTTCGCCAGGCTGCAACCCCGGCATTTGGAAGCCGTAGACAGGTCGCCGCGCGATCGCACGCGCCGTGTCTCGGTAGCACAACGAGCTGCCCCCCGCCGGGGGCAAAAAGAATAGGGGCAACCCAGTACCCTCGAGCTTGAGGGGCAACAGACAAGGGGGTAAGGCAGCCTCGGTCGCGCGCGCGCTCCACGCCGCGAGCCGAGCAACCGTTGGCAGCTCGAAGATCTTCTGCAACGGGACGGCCTTGCCGAGCGTTGCTTGCAGGCGCGTAGCCAGCCGGGCAGCTAGGAGCGAGTGTCCGCCTAACTCGAAAAAATCGTCGTGGCGGCCGACGCGCTCTACGCCCAGGAGTTTGGCAAACAGCGTGGCAATCTCTCGTTCTTGCGGCGATAGGGGTTCTTCACTGGCAACCGGCTCGCCACTGACGGATGGCGCGGGCAGCGCGCGGCGATCGCATTTGCCATTAGCCGTGAGGGGCAGAGCCGCCATGACAGTAATACTGGCTGGGACCAGATGGGCGGGCAGTCGCGACCGGGCGCGATCGAGCCAGGCATCTATATTTTTTGCGTGTTTTTCGTCAATTGGCACGATATAGGCGGCCAAGCGCTCCTGCCAGACGGTCACTGCCGCGTTGCGAACGGTCGGGTGCGCTCGCAGGCAGGCTTCGATTTCGCCTAGCTCGATGCGGAAACCCCGGACTTTTACCTGGCTATCGCGGCGACCGAGATACTCAAGGTTGCCATCCGAGCGCCAGCGCGCCCAATCGCCTGTTTTGTAGAGGCGACCGGGGCCAAAAGGATTGGTAATAAAACGCTCGCGAGTCAGCTCGGGCCGGTTGAGGTAGCCTACGGCCACGCCATCGCCACCGACGTAAAGCTCCCCGGCAACGCCCACCGGCACCAACTGCTGCCGGTCGTTCAATACGTAGGCTTGCGAGTTGGCAATGGGCTTACCAATGGGAACTGTGTCTGCCACCTCGGCTGCAATGAGGGTGTAGGCCGTACTGATGGCCGTATTTTCTGTCGGGCCGTACCCGTTAATGATGCGGCAGTGGGGGAATCGTTGTAAGACCCTGCAGGCATGGGCTGCTGATAGGGCCTCGCCCCCCGAGACCAACTGCCGCACCGATTGCAGGCTCTCGAGAAATTCATCCACGACAAAGTGCAGCAGGCCCGCCATCAGGACCAGGGTCGTCACTTCGTACTGGGCGATCGCGCGCCCGATAACCGTTGGGTCGGTGGGTCCGGGCAGCACCACTAAAGCAGCACCACCGAGCAAGCTGCCCCAAATCTCAAAAGCAGAAGCATCGAAGGTGAGCGGGGCCGAATGCAGCCAAATCTCGCGGGCACCAAACGCCATGTAGTCGGCATTCTCGAACAAGCGCGCGACCGCTCGCTGGGGTACGCAGACGCCCTTGGGTCGCCCAGTAGAGCCCGACGTGTAGAGAATATAAGCCAGATCTTCACCGTGACTGGCAATTTCTGGGTTGGTTGCGGGTTGACGGGCAACGGTCTCGGCAACTACGTCTAAAGGGACTATTTCAACGTCCGTTTCGGAGGGCAGGCGCTCGAGCCATCGACCCAGCGTCAGCACGAGTTGCGGGCGGGCATCGGCGATCGTCAGATGCAGGCGCTCGGGCGGGTGATGCGGATCGAGAGGCAAATAAGCCCCTCCAGCTTTGAGAATGGCCAGAATAGCGACAATAGCCTCGATAGATCGCTCCAGACAGAAGCCGACGATGCTGCCTCGGGCAACCCCCTTGGTTTGCAAAAACTGCGCCAAACGACTGGCGCGGGCATCCAGGTCGCCATAGCTGAGGCGGCGATCGCCCTCAACTAGAGCAGTCGCCTCGGGGGCGGTGGCAACGCGTCGAGCAAAAAGCTGCGCCAAGCCCGTATCGCGAGGGTAGGGCCGCCGCGCGCCTTGGCCCCAGGCAAGTAGCTGCGCGCGTGCGGTCGCATCGAGCGGGTCGTAATCGTCGATGGGCCGAGTCGGATCGGCAGCAATTTCTCCGAGGAGGCAAGTGTAGGCTGCCATCATGGCGGTGATGGTCTCGCCCGCAAACAAGTCAGCATTGTAGAAGCAATGGCCCTGCAGGCCGCCGTCGCCGGCTTTCCATACATGCAGCTCGATATCGAGGCGCACCGTGCTGGCTCGCTCGAGCAGTAGCTCGGCTTGTAGCTCCGGGCCCAGGGCAAACGCCTCTAGCATGCTCAGAGGCGGCTGGAGGGCGAAGGCCACCTGAAAAAAAGGATTGGCGGCGCGCTGGGGCGCGAGGGCCGCGACGATTTTTTCGAAGGGCACCTCTTGGCGATCGTAGGCCGCTAAAGACCGGTCTTTGGTGCGCTGCAGCAGCTCCTGGAAAGTCGGATTGCCCGAGAGATCGCCGTCGAGCACCAGGAGATTGACAAAAAAGCCAATGACGCCTTTGAGTTCTGGATGAGTGCGGTTGGCAACGGGCGAGCCGACAGCAATGCGATCTTGGCCGCTGTAGCGCTGCAGCAGCAGTTGGAGCGCGGCGAGCAGTGTCATGTAGAGCGTCGCTCCTGCCGCTCGGGTGAGGCGCTCGAGCGCGCGCGCGACACCAGCAGGTACCTCAAACCCCTGATGGCGGCCGTTTGTGGGGGTAGCACTTTCCGGGCGAGGGCGGTCG
>CAYTBI010000012.1:0-84842 GCA_964435975.1 uncultured bacterium | reverse complement strand
CCCCCAAGGGAATTCGAATCCCTGTCGCCTCCGTGAAAGGGAGGTGTCCTAGGCCACTAGACGATGGGGGCCTGCACTCGCGTATGTGATGGTAGCAACTGTCTCCGAGGATTGTCAATGCCAGAAGGTGGCTTCAACTCCCCTCAAGCCCAGAGCAGCCCAAAGCAGCCAGCATTGCTTGTAATTTCAGCGCCACTTCCGCGCGCTCGCGCTCCGGGGTCGAGCCCGCCACAATTCCCGCACCGGCGTACAGCCGCGCTTGCTGTCCCGACAGCAGCGCCGAGCGGATGCCGACAACAAACTCACCATTGCCTCGGCCATCGAGCCAGCCGAGCGGAGCCGCATAAGGCCCGCGATCGAACGCTTCCCACCGGCGGATGCCCTCGCAGGCATCGGGAGTCGGCAGGCCGGCTACCGCCGGTGTGGGGTGCAGGCCCGCAACCAAGTCCAGTAAGTGCAGCGTTGCCGGAGCGTCGGCTCGAATCGGCGTCCAGAGATGCTGGATGTTAGGCAGCTTCAACAGGCGCATCTCGGCCATCTGGGGCTGCAGTCCGAGCTGGCACAGGCGATCGTGCAGAAATCCTCGCACGGCCTGGTGCTCGCGGCGCTCTTTGGCATTTGCTAGGAGTTGCCTGGCGAGTTCGGCATCTTCGGCTGGGGTCCTCCCGCGCCCCACCGAACCGGCCAGGGCGTCGCACTCGATCTGCCCGTCTTGCAGCGCCACCAGGCGCTCGGGACTCGCGCCGACGAAGGTTTGTGCCTCTGTGCCGAGACTCACGGCAAAGGTCCGGCAATGGGGATGTTGCTGCCGTAGGTAAGCGAGGGCCTCGACCGGGTCGAAGCGCTGGGGCGATCGCACCATAAGACTATAGGCCAAGACAATCTTCTGTAGGGGCCCATCGGCGATCGCCTGCAACGCTGCCGAAACGGCCTTTGTATAGGTGCGATCGAGCGTTGCATCGGCCTCCAGGCGATACCGCACCAATGCTGCCTTATCGCCTGGCAAAACCAGGCTGCTGCTGCGGGCAATTGCCCCCAAGCAGGTAGCAACCTCTTGCCAGCAGGTCTCAAGGTCGTCGGTCGGACCGATAGGGATATTGGCCGTCAGCGAGCAACGCCCCTGCCGCCGCGCGATCTGCCAGCGGGGGAGCGCGACCCACGCGCTCGGGAAGCACGCAGAGGTCTCAAAAAAAGAAAATCCCTGGTAGAAGCGCATCTGTGTTGTTGCTTCGCCAGGGCAGCACGCACGGGTTGCTGCAACGAAAGCGCGCGCGCGCGCGAAGCGGTCGCCGCCGGTGGCGAGCTGTAGGGCGCGGGCCGTGCCGATTGCCGCTTCTGCGTCCCGCGCGTGGGGATGCTCCCAGTAGAAATAGGGCTCGGATGTGGTAGCACCGAGAACTGGTAGCAGGGCCGCCAACGGATCGATATCTTCAAGGGGAATGGTGAAACTTGCAATTTGCTCGTGCCCGCTCGCCCGGGCGAGCCGCTGGCAATTCTTCAGTAGCGCTAGGAGTTGCAGTCGGTCTAGCTGTAGGAGCGGCGGACAAGAAATCGCTGACATGGGGGCCAAACGTAACGATTTTTATCGCAGATCTACGAAGAAGTGTTTAGAAAATGAACGATCGGCTCGTGCTGCGAGATCGCCCCGACAGTCGTTGTCCGCAAGGGGCAGCGTTCACCAGTGCCCGCATACCTTAGATTCTGCAAAAGCACTTAAACTATAGTAACGTTTGCAATAGTCTGCCGAGAGGCACGGACATCCATAACAAAATTTAATATCAAATTTCTCGCACGCTCGGGCAATGTCAGCAACAAGTTTACAGCACCGATACACTCGAAATCTCTGGTTGGCCGCCATTAAACTGCCCATCTACAGCGTTGCCGTCATCCCGGTTGCCGTGGGATCGGCTGCGGCTTATTGGCAAACCGCTCGCTTCTGCTGGCCTATTTTTATCGCCTTTTTGCTGGCGGCTATCTTTACAATTGCCTGGCTAAATATCAGCAATGATGTCTTCGACTCGGAAACTGGCATCGATGCAAATAAAGCCCATTCCGTTGTTAATTTAACCGGCAACAAACCGCTCGTATTTTGGATTGCAAACGGGTTTTTGGCCCTAGCATTTGTTGGGATTGCTGCCATTGCTTGGTGGCAGCGAGATCCTACAGTCGCGATCGCGGTCGCGCTGGCCTGCTTGCTTGGATATAGCTACCAAGGGCCACCCCTTCGACTGGGCTACCAGGGGCTAGGAGAAATCATTTGCTTTTTTAGCTTCGGTCCCATCGCAGTCGAGGCAGCTTACTACTCTCAAGCCCAGGCTTTCTCAGGACTGGCACTAGCACCGGCAGCTTTCATTGGCCTGACCACGGCGATCGTGCTGTTCTGTTCTCATTTTCATCAGGTAGAAGACGATCGGGCTGCCGGCAAGCGATCGCCCATCGTGCGCCTAGGGACAGCCCGAGGTGCTGCCGTGCTGCAAGGCGGGGCAATTGCCGCATTTGCTCTTTTAGGCATCGCGCTGGTTGTTGGGGCGCTGCCCCTTTGGGCGGCGGTAACTTTTCTGAGCGTTCCCCTTGGCAAGGGTCTCGTCGAGTTCGTTGGGGAGTTCCATGCTATCCCCGAGCGGATTAGCCGCAGTAAGTTTGTCGCGGTGAAGTTGCACTTTTGGAGTGGCGTTCTTCTTGCTGCGGGGCTCGCGCTGCCCGTCTGGCTCGGGTGAGTGCCTCGCTGAGAGTCCGGGTGCGCCCCTACAACCGCCCGTTCCGACGGCCGTTACCCACCAGTCGCGGGGTCTGGCGCGCGCGCGCGGGGGCGATCGTGCGCCTGGGCGACGAAGCGCGCGTGGGGTGGGGAGAAATTGCCCCGCTGCCTGAGTTTGGCTCGGAGAGCCTGGCGGCCGCGCTGGAATTCTGCCAGGCTCTGGGTGAGACCCTCCCGCGCGATCGGATCTTTGCGATTCCCGATGACTTACCCGCCTGTCAGTTTGCGTTTGAATCTGCCCTAGCAGAACTCGAAGACCCCCGCCCCAAGACTGCCTGCCCGAGCTTTTGCTATCTGCTCCCGACCGGAGCGGCGGCAATTGATAACTGGTCCGTCGGGTGGGCCTTGGGGGCGCGGACGTTCAAGTGGAAAATTGGTGTGGCGGCTCCTCTTGCCGAGCGGCGCTGGTTTGCCGAGTTGCTGCGCGTGCTGCCTGCTCGAGCGCAGCTGCGCCTCGACGCCAACGGCGGGCTAGACCGCTCCCGCGCGGAGGCTTGGCTGGCCGCAGCCGACGGCGCATCGGGTCGCGTGGAGTTTTGCGAGCAGCTGCTGCCCCCCGAGCGGTTTGGCGAGCTGCAGGCACTGGCTGCGGCCTACCAGACGCCTTTGGCTCTGGACGAATCGGTCGCGACACTGGCTCAGTTGCAGGCGTGCCACGCGCGCGGTTGGCAAGGAATTTATGTCATCAAGCCAGCAATTGTAGGGTCGCCGCGCCGGTTGCGCCAGTTCTTTGGTGCCCGGTCGATTGATGCAGTGTTCTCCTCCGCGTTTGAGGGCGAGATCGGCCGTCGGGCAGCGTTGCGCTTGGCGGCCGATCTGGGCTCGCCGGGGCGAGCGGTGGGCTTTGGGGTTACCCAATGGCTGGAGCCCGAGTCATTCCTCGTCGAGTTCTGAGGCGTCGTCTTCGCCGGTGCGGATGCGCACGCTCCGGTCGGCTTCCATAAAGAAGACTTTGCCATCGCCAATTTGGCCGGTCTTAGCGCTTCCCAAAATAGCTGCAGCGATCGCTCCGGCCCGCTCGTCGGGGATGATGACCTCGATTTTTATTTTCTGCTGAAACTCGACGGCCTTGGTCGCGCCTCGGTAGGTTTCGACGTGGCCTCGCTGGCGGCCGTAACCGCGAATGGGCGTGACCGTCATGCCGACGATGCCCGCGTCAACCAGGGCAATTTTGACGGCATCGAGCCTGGTCGGTCGGATGATGGCTTCGATCTTCTTCAAGTATCTTCCGGACGCGATCGCGTCGGCGAGAGAGTTGCGGGCTGCTTGCCCCATGGGACAGCCTTTGAAATTTTACCCTCCGTCGGTTGCCGGCAGTCAGCCTAGGAAGCGGACTTGAGATCGACAACTTTTAACAGTTCGGTATTGACACCGAGATCTCGCACCAGGGAGATTTTGCCAGTACGGGCAATTTCACGGACGCCGAACTTTTCGAGCATCTTGACGATGGCGACCATCTTACCCGGGTCGCCGACGACCTCGAGAGTTAGGGTCTCCTCGGAAATATCTACCACCCGCGCCCGGAAAACCTGGGCGATTTCGATGACCTCACCCCGAGCCTCGGCACTAACGCCAACTTTAATCAGCATCAATTCGCGCTCGACGCAGGGAGTTTGGGTCACATCTTCGACCTTGAGAACATTTACCAACTTATAGAGTTGGTTGGCGAGCTGCTCGATGCTGCGGTCGTCCCCGGGGACGACCATCGTGATGCGGGAGATGCCTTCGCGCTCGGCCGGGCCCACCGCGAGGCTCTCGATGTTGAAGCCGCGACGGGCAAACAAGCCAGCGATGCGCGTCAAAACGCCGGCTTCGTCTTCGACTAGGACAGAAAGTGTGTGTTTCATGTCAAATCTGGAGCGGTGGCGCGATCGCCCGCTCGGTAGAACCCATAGACTACCATAACGCGAACCAACGCCTATTTTTCCCGAGTGCCTGCTGTGTGGGTTGCCAGCCACTTACCAAGGACGGGATTAAAAACTTCTGGGGCTTCGTCGTGCGGGCAATGACCGAGGCCTTCGAGGGGAACGAAGGTCAGATTGGGATTGAGGTCGAGCAAGCGCTCGGCAGTGCTAATGGGGATGATACCGTCGCGGGTACCCCAAACCAGCAGAACGGGCACCGCAAGGCGGGGCAACAATTGCCGAGCGGCCGGGGCATAGTCGACCGCGCGTGCCGAGCGGCTCAGGGCCACAAAAGCGCCAAAGGCCCCGCGATCGCGGGGGGGCGCGCTCACCATCTGCACTAAATCGGCATCGACACTTCCCAGACGGCGGTAGGCGGCGCGCTCGAGGACGCCGCGCAAAAATCCCGGCCGACGCACGATCTCGAAGAGTGCGGCTAGCACGATCGGGTTGGCGATCGCGCTCTCGAGGCCAAAGACGATCGGTCTCAGGGGCCGAGGCAGCAGTTGCGATCGGGGGGGAATGTCAGGGACATTCGCTAGCGCCAGTCCGCGCGCAATTTCTGGGTAAGTTGTCGCTGCCGTCAGGCTCACCAGCGAGCCAAGGGAGTTACCGACCAAAACAGCAGGCTCGCCGATAAATGTAGCCCAAAAGTCGCGGATCTGCGCGGCCCAGAGCGCCGCGCTGTAGTTGGTGAAGGCTTTGCGCGAGGCCCCGAATCCGAGGAGATCGATAGCGTAGACCGGGCGATCTTCGGCAAAAACGGCTAAATTATGCCGCCAATGCTCCAGGGCAGCCCCAAAGCCATGCACGAAGAGTAGCGGCGCGCCGATGGGGTCGCGGCGCGGCCGCAAAAAGCAGTAGCGAATTTGCCAGCCGCGCCAGATCCAGTCGCGCTGGGAGCCGAGGCGAGCGTGCCACCGCTCGGGAATCCGAGGAAAAGTCGATGCGGACATAGGAAGTAAGCTCGGGTGCCCGAGCCTGTCAGGGGCTACAGGGCGCGCCCATCACTCTCAGATGGGTTTCTATGGCGATCGATGAGGTCTCTGACGCGCTTTGCCTCCTTGATGCCGATTAATTGCACTTCGATTGCACCCGTTCCAGCGGAGCCAATTTCGATAGTGCCAAGGTTAGATATTCTTTCGAAAAAGCCTTGATTTAAGTTCAAAAGACGGATGTCTTGTAGGAGAACTTCATTAGTTTTCTGATTGAAGAGACCGAATTTTGATTTAACCCGCCGATTCGTAAGGGTAAATCTCCGGGTGCTTCGATCGATAGGAACCCCGATAAGCGCGGCAATTGGGATAACGACAGTCCAGATAAAAAGTATTGCCCCGACCCAGGTGCCTGTATAGTATCCCCAGTCGGGCCGCCCCTCCCAGAGAACTCGCTCGGGCTCGTTTGCATGCCTGTCTAAGGCCGCTTCTCCGCGAGTCGGTGCAGTTGTTCTTGCCTCCAGAGCATCTAGAAATTCAAAGCCTTGCCAGGTTAGCTGCACCCCACCCGTCCAATCGATCGCGACGCTACCGTCAGGCTCGGAAGTAACTTCAATTCCTTTGATTAGATTCGCTTCGCAGAGCAGCCCGAGGTGAAAATTCAAGACCTCGCTCGTATATCGCCCTGCAAGCTGGGCGAAATCCTGAGACTGTAACCTCCGGGGCGAAACCTCAATTGCCTTGAGGATTTTCTGAATTAGCGCCTTATCTCTTTTCATAGCTTAAGATGTCGCTCGCACGACTAGAGCGTAAAAAACCAAACATGACAAGATGCGATAACGCTAGCTCGGATGATGTGACTAGGTGGCCGTAGCTCGGCTCAAAATGCCAGAAGGGGGCACCCCACGATACGAGACCGTACTAAAAGGGGTCTCGTATCGTGGGGTTCGAGGATTTGCCAAGCCGACCGAAAGATTATCTCGGCGCGAGAGGCTTGCCAGTTTCGATGGATGATTTTGAGTAGGTTAAGATCGGAGCGCCAATCTCGGCTACCGCAATCTTTTAGATGGCTTCAGAAGCTCCAGAAAAGCTGACTTGTATCTTTTTTAACCCTGCCGAGGACGACGACGACCTGGGGAGGCTAGCGCGCCATCTGGGCGAGTGCTTCGGCGACTCGATTGAGATTTTTGAGACGGCCGCTGCCGATGCCGCGATCTCTGCAGCCACAGCTTGCCTCGATCGGAGCGCTGTTTTTCTCAATTTTAGCTCCGAGAGCGCTCGAATCTGGTCCATTCTGGACCGCCTGTACGCCTGCGTGCAAATCCGGACGATCGCCTTGGGGACGAGCTGCGATCGCGAGACGGTTTCTCGGCTCGCCCACCACGGGGCGGGCTATTTCCCTATCCCCCAACCTCAGGAAGCGGTTGTAAAACTTGTTGCCGATCTCCTGGCGCCGCCGGCACAGAGCGCGCCCCCGAGCCCGACGGAAGGCTCGATTCGTCAGATCGGCAGCTTGGAAATCGCGTCGCAGCGCAGGATACTCAATCGCGTCCTGCGCGATCTCCCTGCCCTCGAGACTGAAGCGATGCTAGCTCTGCTCGAGCGCGCGTGCGAGATTGCAACCTATTCCTCGACAATCAGTGCGAGCAAAAGTGGCGCCGGCACGCGATATTTTTTGAAAATTTCCGAGGTAGAAGACGGAATCAAAAGGCGCCGTTCTAGCCCTTTAGGCGATGAAGATCCGCGCGTTTTGCAAGCCGGGCTACCCGAGCCCGAGCCACCCGTGCCTCCCCAAGCAGGCGACTCGCAGCCGGCGCGCATTTTGTGCGCCGACGATCGCATCGGCGATCTGAGCCTTTTCTTTCAGATGCGGATGCTCCTAGAAAAGTGCTCGCCCCTCCCGAGTGAAATTATCTATGCCAGTGATGGCCTCGAGGCTCTCGAGGCACTGAAGCTAAACCCCAACATTCAGATCGCCCTGCTCGATCTAGATATGCCGGGCACCGATGGCTGGCAAGTTTTAGAGCGCCTGAGGGCGTACCCTTCCATTCGCCGTGCCGTCGTTTCGGGCGGATTCACGCGCGAGCAAGTCGCCAGAGCCGCTCGCTACGGCGCTGCCTTCTTCCCCAAGCCTTGCAATCTCAAGAGCCTCGCCCTGTTGGCTTCGCGCTGGCTGCGGCCCCAAATCGCGATTGCCGATCGCGATCGCGAAGATGCCTTCGTTCGGGAGCTTGCCCGACTCGATGCGGCCGCTCGCCACGAGATTTTCTATCAAGTCGTTCGCCAGCAGCCTCCCGCAACGGCTGCAGAGACCTACCGACAACTAGAAGCCGCCGAACTCATCGAATCCCTTGCCGAAGGGCGGATTGCAGCCGGTAAGGTCTCTGGCATTACCTACTATTACCTGAAGTGGAATTACCTTGAAGATGGCAAAAAGAAAGTCCGATCGGTCTGTCTCGGCAAGGACCATCCCGCTCTGCTTGAAGACCCGCGCCTGAGCGGCCGGATCAGTGCGGGCCTTGGCAAAGGCAACGGGCGGCGGCGCCAGCAGTAAGGGCCCCGCCTGGGCTGACACGCTCGCAGCAGTTGCTGCCCGGGCGAGCTTTAGCGATCGAGCGATCGCTCGGGCCGCGAATTGGGGGTTTCATCCAGACCAAAGCGGTCTAACTGAGAAATCACGAGGGCGGCGAGCCCTCCGCCAACGGCAAGGCTAACGCCCACCAAGGCGATATAAAAATTTCTCAGTCGCCGTTTGTCTGCTTTTATCTCTGCTAAGCGCTTCGCTTCTTCGTTTTGTGGTTTCACGGCGCAAGACTACCCTCAGATCGATCTTTGCCTGCGACGGGCTCCACGGTGAATTTTAGCCCCAATGCTTTCAGGACCTTGAGGAGGGTGTCGAGGCTGGGGTTCCCGGTGTCGGATAGCGAGCGGTAGAGAGCCTCGCGGGCCAGTCCCGTTCGATCGGCAATCTCAGTCATCCCCTTGGAGCGCGCCACGTCGCCCAGCACAGACGCAAGAAACTGGGCATCGTAGTCATCTGCTTCCAGACAGCCCCGAACGTACTCGGCGATATCTTGTGGGGTTTCAAGGTAAATGGACGGATCGAATGGTTTGGTAGGCATAGTTGCGGTTGAGGGCTAGAGCTCTTCCTTTGCCAGCTTCAGAGCGAGCTTGATGTCTTTGTCCTGGGTTTTCTTGGTGCCTGCAACAAGTAGCAGCACTAGCTTAGGGCCGCGCTGCTGATAGTAAACGCGATAGCCAGGGCCGTAGTCGATGCGAAGTTCCGATACTCCTTCCCCCACGGGTTTAATATCCCCGGCGAGCCCTCCACTCAAGCGCTTGATGCGCGACAGAATTCGGTTACGAGCCGTGCGGTCCCTAAGGTTATCCAGATACCGGGAGAAGGTATCGGTCTGGCGGACTTCAAAGATCGTCGAATGTAACCTGCAAGTTACAGCATAGGCTACGAGCCGCAACCTTATCAAGATACGAGAAGACGACCGGGTTGCGTTATCTCTGTCTGCCGTGTCATTCTATCTGCCGAAGAAGATTCTGCCGGAAAAGTATCGATGAGCAAGCAGTGCCTAGTGACCGGAGGCCTGGGATTTATCGGCCAGCACCTGACGGATTTGCTCCTGAGTGAAGGGCATCGGGTTCGCATTCTCGATCTGGCCGTCCCCGAAGTGCCCATTCCAGAGGTCGAGTATGTGCGAGGGTCGATTGTCGATGCTGCCCTGGTCGACCGAGCCATGCAGGATGTCGATTGGGTCTTTCACTTAGCGGCCAATGCGGGCTTGTGGTCGCCGCGCAAGCAAGATTTTTTAAGCATCAACCAAACTGGGACGCGCAATGTCATGGTTGCTGCCCGCAATGCTGGGGTCGAGCGGGTGGTACACACCTCCACAGAGTCGATTTTGAAAACCGACAAGCGCAAAGTTGGCTCTGGTGACGGCGATACCGACGAATCCGTAGAGCTGACCCTTGAAGATATGGTCGGCCCCTACTGTCAGGGCAAATTTTTGGCCGAGCAAGAGGCCCTGAGCGCCGCTAAAGGCGGGCTGCCGGTAGTCGTCGCGAACCCCACCATTCCCATCGGACCTGGCGATCGCCGCATTACCCCCCCGTCGCGAATGATCTTGGGGTTTCTCAATGGCGACTATCCGGCCTTTCTCAACAGCACCCTCAATGTCGTCGATGCCCGCGATGTGGCGATGGGGCACCTGCTAGCGGCACGTAAAGGTCGAGTCGGAGAGCGCTACATCCTCGGGAATGTCAACCTGGAGCTAGGAGCCCTCCTGAGGCTACTCGAAGAGCTAACCGGGCTGCCCCTGCCGCAGCGCCAGATCCCCTACTGGCTAGCCTATGGCGTGAGTGCCTTGCAGGAGTTTGTCGCCGATTGGCTGACCCATTCGCCGCCGGCAGCCCCTTTTACAGGGGTACGCCTGGCGCGCAGCCCGATGCGCTTTAGCTCTCAGAAAGCTCGAACGGAACTGGGCCTGCAATGTCGGCCGGTGCGAGAGTCGCTAATAGATGCCATTCGCTGGTACCAGCAGCGCGGGCTCTTGCAACGCGAGCTTCGCAAGCGGCTCCCTGCCTAGCCGTAATGTTGGGGTGGGCCCACCCCAACACCTCATAAGACCTGCTGCTACTGCTGGGGAGCCCGCACGAACTGAGCGTCAGCGCCAACAAACGCTTTCCGGTCTGCCTTAGAAGCAGTTGCTTCGACGGGAGCGACCTCGATGTGATTGAGCAGCGTCGTCACGAAGGCAAACAAGAGAAACGGTAAAGACAGCACCAAAATCAACCCCACCATCACGAGAGCATAAATCTGATTGGCGCTGCTCCAGAGGGCCAGCGCGATCGCCAGACTGGCAAAGATAACGCCCAACCAGGCAACGACCTGACCGTAAATGTCTCCAAATGTCAGAGTGCATTTAAAGCGATACTGCGGCGAGTTCATAAATCAACGTCTCCAAACGAACCGAAATATCCCTTTATGATTGTTGGGCTGACTCTCAGGAGATCGCTTGCTTAATCTTTCGCAAGAGCCGGGCAATCGTTTCCGCACGTCTCCTTGAGATTTTTAATAAAAGTAAAACTTTCTTAGCAATTGATAAAATCGCGAACGTAAGGCGAGAGCGTGGCAGCATCCTCGGGGCCGGTCAGCTTTAGGTGCAGCTCTTTACCAGAGCCTTTAGCTTTGACTGCCAGGGTTTTCTGGCCCGAAAGCTGGCGAGCGAGCGTCTCGAGAACGCCTTGTAGCGCGTCGGGAGTGGCCGTCGCCATAAAACCGTTCGAGCGGAAATCAGCCGCCACCAAATCTCGAGGCAGGCGGCGCTCGGGGCGAGAACTCGCGCGCACCTGCGGCAGGGTAGCCACCTCGCGACAGAGGCGATCGCGAGCGACTTCAATGCTCTCACCGCTCGGAGCTGGGTCGCGCAGAACGACGAATAATTCGATCGCAGTCATGGATGCGCTGGGTGGGGGGGGTAGTCCTAGTGTAAGGGAATGCCATCCCGGCAAAGTCTCTCTTGCTGAAGAATCATGTTAAATCGCAAACATGATGTGAGGCGGACTACACTAGCGCGGCCGGACCAGCTCGACGCGATCGGCCGCGTCGATTGGTTGCAGGTAAACTTTGATCTGCTCTTCGCGGGCGGTAGGCAGACGCTTGCCGGTGAAATCAGGGTGAATGGGCAGCTGGCGGTGGCCGCGATCGACCAAGACCAGGAGGTAAATTGCTTCCGGGCGACCGTATTCGAGGGTGGCGTTGAGGGCCGCTCGGATCGTTCGGCCGCTGTAGATGACATCGTCAACGAGAACCACAATCTTGCGGCTGAGGTCGCAGGGAACTCGGGTTCTTTCCGGCACGCGCACGCCGATGCGATCGAGGTCGTCGCGGTAGTGGGTGATGTCGAGATCGCCAACAGCGACGTCGCTGCCTTCGAGGCTGGCAATTTGCCGGGAGAGCTGCCGAGCCAGAGGAACGCCGCGTGTGTGGATACCCAAGAGAACCAGCTCGTCGAGCCGGTCAATTTTCTCAACAACTTCCGAGGCCAGTCGATTGAGGGTCCGGCGAATTTCGTCGGCGCTTAGAATCGTGATGGTCTCTCCAGTCATGAGTGATTCCTGGGCGACCCGCGGGTGACTCGTTGCGGGGGGCGCTACTTAGGCATTTTAGGCCGAGCCAGCCTCGAACCCACTCGGCTGCGGCAGTCCCGTTGCTGGCAGGATAATTCTTCGCAATATTTTTTATTATTGCGCAGCCGTCAGCGGAGCGCGCGCCCACCCGCGGCTAATAAAATGAGGGCTGTGAGTTATCGAGTTAATTACGACAGCGGTTGGCCCTCGTTGCAGGCCGCCTTTGCTGGCGCGGAGGAGAGAAAAAAAATGGAAAATGCTGCTGATATTGCAAACGAGCTGGCGAGCTTTACAGATTTTAATTTTAGTCACTTTGGCATCGGGTTAGGAATCGGCATGCTCGTGACCCTCTTCACCTGGGTCAACGGAGCGGTGGCGCGCTGGGGCCTCAAGCGCCAATCAGAAACCCTCAAAGAATCCCTGAACACGCAGATGCAGATCACCGCTCGCGGCAATACCGAGCTAGCCAAAGAACTCGAGCAACTCAAAAAAGAAAACGAAAATCTGCGGATTTCCATTGCGACCCTCTCGAGCAAGCCCGGACGGGCCGAACTCAAGAAGCTGCACATTTGGGATACGGCTATTGGCTCAATGAACGGTAAGTGGCCGGCCTTCGGGCCGGCGTGGGCCGAGGCAATCGCCGATGCCCAGCAAGAAATTGCAGAAGTCGATACGGGCGTGCGGGCTTTGGTGAAGCGCGCCTTTGCTGTCTTGCCAGAGGGTCGCGAAGCCGAAAGCTAGTCGCACCTGACGCGCTCTCGGAGTGCTTTTCGCTTTCGTGAGGTGCCTCTTGAGTTGAGACGCTCGGGAGCAGTCTCGACACGGTATCACCGGCTGGCTAATGGATGGTCGGCACCCATTCGATGGCCTGCGATGCAACCAGTGCTTTAGCTGGGAGCTCATCGCAGGCCTTATTAGATTGCAAAAGCTGCGAAAAATACTCCGAAAACAACGGCTGGCCAGAAAAGAGATTGCCCTCTCGACAATTGCCCGCCGACGCAGGGATTCCAAGGCTTCGATCGATAGGTTAATTGAATCTAGGCCTGCCATAGTGGGCATGTCCATTCTTGACGTATTTACTGCGATCGCACGCCGGGCAACTCATGGGCTCATCCCATAGTTTCCTCCCTCTATCATCACTCAACAGCACCACCAAGCAGCGTAAAGAAAAACTCAGAGCAGGGAAGTTATCTATTGAAAATTCATTTGATTTGAGATCCGAGCCCTGACACGTTTTCTTCCTTGGCTCTTCCTGGGGGTTGGCGCACAAAGATTAAGTTGATACGCTCCCATGAAATGGATGTCAGCTTCCTCGTTTGGTAGAGCCATCAATGATATCGCCTACATGGTAAACTCGATTTGCGCTGGCGCGATCCAGAAATGCAAGCAGACGTTCGGCCTGGCATTCTCTTGCACTAAGATAGATACCCGAAAAAAATAGTGTCTTGAAGTGTTGCGAACTCACCCGCATACCAGCACGCTAGACCAGTTTTGTGAGAGTTTTATGACAATTCGTTCTGGGGGGCGTAAGTGCGTATGAAAATCTCAAGTACGGGAGAGGGCACATGGTAAACGCATTCTGGAAGATCTTCTTAGTCGTTTCCGGCTTATTTGTGGTGGTGGCGATTGCTGGACTTCTTTTCGCGCTGATTAGTACTGGCTTACAGGAGTACAGTCGCGGAAAAGGCGGATATATTTACTTCGCGATCGCTGCGGCCATCTTATTTGGCCTCTATAAGTTCGCACGTAGCATGATGTCGGCATGGGCTCGGGATAAAGCCCGCAACGCCGAACATAAAATGGCGATGCGGACGTATTACGAACCTGTTTTGAACGCGCTTACCGAGCACGGTCTCATTTCAGACTCCGAAAAAGCGCGCATCATGGGGCGGTTGCAAGTACAGAAAGTGACGGGTCGGTATTTTTCCAGCGTTTTGAGCTCGCTTCTCTACACCGCCGATGATAGTTACGATGACATCTTAAAAAAGCCGCTCGATACGATTGCAGAGCGGATGTATGTCGTTGTCGAAGACAGAGATCGTCCGATTAAGCGAGTTCCGAATACGGTAAGCTTGAAGCCTGACGGTGTGGGCCCGCGACAAATACCGCGATTGATCGAAGCCTTTGCGTCCTACTCGAATGGGAAGTTCGATCCAACTGACGTCGAATACAGACGCGAAGGATTAAAAATGACCCTCGAAGACGGCTCGCCGTTTGCAGTGGGCAGCAAATCTACACTAGGAAATCTCGATCCCAAGCTCATCAATATAATCTTCGGGTTATATCATGCGCGAACTGATGAAACAGTTTATGTTTGCGATCGGGGACTTCGCGCATTCGCTCCCCTTATGCCAGAGCAGGCCGAGGCATTAAATGATGCAATCGGGGAGGAGGCCTTTGTGCCTTATATGAAAGAACGCATGGAGCTGCGCCGCAACAGCGACGCTTAGCTCTCGAGTTCTACGTCTCAGTAAAGATAGGCTATCTAATCCCGCGTTGCAGCCAGTACCAACCCACCCAAACCGGCCGGTCCCATCCTCGTGGCCGGACTTGAGAGCTGAAACGCACCGGGAGAGATGGCGGCCGTCGTGAATGCAGCGCTTGCGACTCACTCCCACCAGGGCGTGCGTCGTGCCCCTACTGCAAGATGCGAGCTAGGGCAAAACCCCATCCCACCAAGCCCGGGCTCGTGCCTGAATGGCGGCCACTTCTTCAGAGTCCATCTTCTTTAAATTTGCCAGCACCAAATTCATGCGCCCGAGTTCGTAGAGGCGCTCTTTGTGGCGAATGAGAAAGTCCCAATAAAATGTGTTGAACGGGCAGGCCTTTTCCCCGGTGCGATCGCCGCGATCGTAGGTGCATTGCTTGCAATAGTCGCTCATTTTGTGGATGTAATTGGCCGAGGCGGCATAGGGCTTGGTCGCCAGCAGCCCGCCATCGGCAAATTGCCCCATGCCAATGACATTCGTGGCCATCACCCAGTCGTAAGCATCGATAAATGCGGCGTGAAACCAGGCCTCGACTGCCTGGGGCGAAACGCCAGAAATAAGTGCAAAATTGCCCAGGATCATCAGCCGCTGAATGTGATGGCCGTAGCCGGTTGCTTCGACTTGTTTGAGACTTTGATGCAAGCAGTTCATGTCGGTTTGCTGGCAGTCCCAAAAAAATTCGGGCAGAGGGCGATCGTGCTCGAACCAGTTGAGTTCTTTATAGTCTGGCTCGACCCACCAATACAAGCCGTGCATATACTCGCGCCATCCCAAAACCTGGCGGATAAAGCCTTCGACACTATTGAGGGGCAAATCGCGATCGCCGTAGGCCTTCTCGGCGGCCCGAACGACCTCCAGTGGCTGCAGCAGGCCGAGATTGAGATAGGGAGATAGTAAAGCATGCCAGAGGGTGTATTCGCCAGTGACCATCGCATCTTGGTAAGGCCCAAAGGTTGGCAAGCGCGTTTCAATAAAATTTTCTAAAACTTGCAGAGCCTGCGATCTCGTCACGCCCCACCTAAAGGGCTCGAGCCGTCCATAGGTTTGCATGTCTAGCGCTTGCACCCGTGCCATGACCTCGCGGGTAATTTCGTCGGGCTCGAACTGCAGCGGCTGCGGCGGGTTGAGCCCGCTTTTGGGTGGTTTGCGATTTTCTTTATCGAAGTTCCAAGTGCCGCCTGCAGGTTCGTCGCCATCCATCAGCACGTCAAATCGCTTGCGCCCCTCCCGGTAAAAATCTTCCAGGACGAGCCGCTTGCGCCCTTCGGCCCAGTCATGGAATTCTGCGGGCGACCACAAAAATAAGCTCTCTGCCAAAATCTCGAGCGCGCACCCCAAGTCGAGGGTGTCGAGCCAAGTAGCAAAGGCGCGATCGCTCGGGCGCATGACATAGAGGCGCTCGATATTGTTATCGGCAATCCACTTTTTGAGGGGTGCAAGAAAATCCTCGGCAATCGCGTAGGTTACGGCCGTCCTGCCAGACTCGGTCAGTTCGCGCGCAAAATGGCGCATGGCCGACCAAACCAAAACGAGCTTTTGGGCGTGGTAACGACGCTGGCGAGCGAACTCGCATGATTCGATAAGAATGATGGGCGTGTCTTTTGAGGTCGCAAACTTTTCGAGCGCGGCATTCTGCGCCGAGAGGCGGTCGCCTAATATCCAAATACCGGCACTCATGAGGCTAAAACCTGGGTTTTGGTGGCTTTTTTACGGGCTAAATTGGCTGCAATGGCCTTTTTTATGGTGTGGCTCGACTGCCAAGTCGCAATAACACGTTCCTTACCGGGTTCTCCGTTACCAAGGCGCCTTATTTTTTGAGGTAAGGTGGGGGAGTTCTGCATGCGCGCTGATGGATGACCGAATATTTTGCAACTGTTGCACCGGGTTTGGAGCAGATTGCTGCCGGCGAGCTAGAGGCGTTGGGCGCGCGGGACGTGCGGCCAGAATCGGCTGGCGTGCGCTTTGCCGGCGATCGCGCGCTGCTGTATCGCACCAATCTCTGCGGGCGGACGCTGTTTCGAGTTTTGTTGCCCCTGCGCGAGTTCCCCTGCCGCGATGCCGCCCAATTGTATCAGCAAATTTATGCTGTTGAGTGGGAAAACTACCTGAGCCCCGCCCAAACTCTGGCCGTGCGTTGCACCGGAAGTAACGCCCGCTTGAACCACACCCACTACAGCGCCCTCCAGGTCAAAAATGCCATCGTCGACCGGCAACTGGAGGTTTGCGGCGAGCGATCTTCGGTGGATCCCAAACAGCCAGATATCGCCCTCGACCTGTACATCTGGCGCGATCGGGCCACGATTAGCCTGGATAGCTCGGGTGGGAGCCTGCACCGCCGGGGCTACCGTCCGGCAGTCGGGGCGGCCCCGCTCAAAGAAACCCTAGCGGCTGCTTTGGTGGCTATGACCGAATGGGAGCCCGGCCTGGCCTTTTACGATCCCCTTTGCGGTTCGGGGACGCTGGTTTTAGAAGCTGGGTTGCGGGCATTTAACATCGCACCAGGGCTCTATCGCGATAGTTTTGGTTTCGAGCGCTGGCCGGATTTTGATGCCGAACTTTGGCAACAAACCATCGCGCGCGCGCGCGCCTCGCAACAGACCTCGTCACCACAATCGGAGGCAAGCGCGCCAATTGCTGGGAGCGATCGCAATCCGGACGTTATCGCCCAAGCTCGCGATAATGCCAAAGACTGCAATCTAGACGGTCGAGTGCGCTTTACCTGTCAGGAGCTTGCCGAAGTCGAGGCCCCTGCCGATCGGGGGGTTTTGATTTGCAATCCACCCTACGGCAAGCGTCTGGGAAATGCCCGAGAACTCGGCGCCCTCTACAAGCAACTCGGCGATATTTTCAAGCAAAAATTCAAGGGTTGGACGGCCTACATTTTGACTGGAAGTAAAGAACTGGGTAAGTGCGTGGGCCTGCGTTGCTCGCGCCGCACGCCAATTTCTAACGGCGCTCTGCCCTGTACGTTGATGCGCTACGAGTTGTACTAATGGCTGATGATAAAGCTGCGATCGCAATTGAATTTTTCCAGCGCTCTGCTTTTGAAGTTGCCCCAGAACTGCTAGGCAAATACCTCGTGCGCTGCTTTCCGGACGCGCCGCCGGCGTACTTGCCCGTGACCGAAATTGAAATCTACGAAGGCACCGAAGATAAAGCTTCCCATGCCAGCCGTCGCCGCACGCCCCGCAACGAAGTGATGTTTTTTGCAGGGGGCTTTTTCTATGTTTATCTTTGCTACGGCATGTATTGGATGCTCAATATTGTCTGCGGCACCGATGCGTACCCATCGGCCATCTTGATTCGGGGTGCCGGGGAGATTGCTGGGCCGGGGCGCCTCACGCGCGACCTGAAAATAGATCGCACCTTCGACCGCCAACTCGCATCGCCTCAGGCGAGCTTGTATTTTGCCGAATCGCAGCTCAAAGTCGACCCCAGCGAGATCGCGCGCACGCCCCGCATCGGCATCGATTCGGTCGAGCCAGTGTGGCGAGACAAACCCCTACGGTTCCTCTGGAGGCCAGATCGCCTCGCGGGGCAACCCTCAAAACCAGCAGCAGCAACAGCAAGGCAGCCGCGCGCTCGGCGCGGCTCGAAAAAGCAAAGCTAGCACCACAAATTGCACGTGCAGCCCCAATTTTTTGGGAATTTGGTATGAGACAGCTACTATGATGCTGCCAACCAGCTCTTCTCCTAGCTCCCATGCTGAAGCCGACCGATTTGACCGAGCATCCCGAGGGGGGGCGCTTCCGAGAAGTATACAGATCGCCGCTTCGCATCACGCGAGGCGATGGCGCGACCAAAACTGCCCTGACCCACATTTACTTCTCCCTCGCTCGCGGCGAAAAAAGCCGCTTTCACAAGGTCATCGGCGACGAGATTTGGAACCTCTACCGAGGCAGCGGTCTGTATCTCTATGTCTGGGATGGATCCGAGCGCCCGCCCGTGCGGATCGCACTCTCAGCGGAGACGAATTGCTTTTGTCACGTGGTGCCCTCCGGGCACTGGCAAGCAGCCGAGCCCATGACTGGCCAGATCGCTGGCAAGATTGCCGATGACGTTTTAGTCGGCTGCTCCGTCGCTCCCGGCTTCGACTTTGCCGATTTCGAGCTAATCGAACCCACCTCAGAGACAGCGCGGCGCCTGGCCGCAATCGCCCCAGGGCTCCGGCATTTGATCTCCGGGTGATGATGTCCGCGCGCGGGCCTGAGGGAGTAGCGAGCCCTGAATCCGCCTGACAGCCTAATTTATCACTAAGTTTAGCAGTTTCTAGAAAAACTGGCCTAGCCTAGGGGCGGTATCATTTTTTGCATACTCTAGAGGCCCGACTCTGACTGAGTCGAGATTGTCAGGGTGATATGACAAATAACCAAGAGAATATTGAAACAAATGCCGATCTGCCAATGCTCGTTGCACGGTTGCGCATCGAAAACCAGCGCTTGCGTCAAGAGAATCGCGATTTGAAAGATTCTCTTGCCAACATTACCGAACATGGAGATGCCATCGAAGCAGAGCTGCACGATGCCAATCTCAAGCTTCGGGCTGAGGCGCGCGAGCGCGAGCGGGCCGAGCGAGCCTTGCGCAACCTAATCGGCACGATTGTCGTCCAAAACACCGATTTAGAAATTATCATTCAAATGCTTACGGATCATGGCGATGCTCTCGATCGCCAGTGGTTCGGAAAGTTTAGCGAAGCAACGGAGCTCGCTGGCATCGACGGCCTGACGCAAATCCCCAACCGCCGCCGATTCGACCGCTACTTCGACCAGCAGTGGCAGCAGATGGCCCGAGAAAGCACGCCACTCTCGCTCATCATGTGCGATGTCGATGCCTTCAAAGCCTACAACGACACCTATGGCCACCCCGTCGGCGATGCTTGTTTGAAACAGATAGCAGCCATGCTGGCCGGGTGCTTGCAGCACCCCACCGACCTAGCCGCCCGCTACGGCGGCGAAGAGTTTGCCGTTCTGCTGCCTCACACCGATTTAGAGGGGGCGATGCGGGTAGCTCTGCGCATCCAAGCGGCCATTCGCAGCCTAAACATTTTGCACGAAAGCTCGCCAGTCGGTCGAACGGTTACCGTTAGCATGGGAGTTGCCAGCCTGGTTCCTGGAGCGGACGACGCCATAGACAGGCTCGCGCGCATGGCTGACGAGCGGCTCTACAGCGCCAAGCGAGAAGGGCGCGATCGCATCATCGGTGGCTAGGGTCCAGCGGGCTGCTGCCACTGCTGCCGCTGGGCTTCTAGAGCCTCTTGCCAGCGGGTAGCAAGGCGAGCATCGGTGAAGGGAATTTCCAGGGTACGGTCGGGCAACTCGAAAAGAATGGCGATGGGTTCGGTAGCGGTCGGATCGCCCGCGCGCAGGCCAATCGCTCGCACGTCCTGAAGGGAAAATGTCTCAAGATGGGCAGGCTCTCCGCGTGTCGGCCGGCCCCAGGTCACCTGCGGACCTTGCTGGCCGAGAACGGCACGAACGTCATACTTAGCCCGCTCGAAAGCAGTCGCCCAGCGACGGTAGGCCTCGACACGCTGGTATTCGTACCAGCCTGCCCAGGCCAAGCCAAAAAATACAATCAATAACGGAAGCCATAGCAGACCGCGTTCCATCTCACTCCCTATGTCTGACCTTGTTACCTACAGCCCAGCGTACACGCTGGTTCCCACCTATGAGTGCTTCAACCGCTGCAGCTACTGCAATTTCCGTGCCGAGCCCGGCCAGAGCCCTTGGCTGAGCCTGGAGCGCGCCCGCGATCTGCTCGCCCCCTTGCACGACCGAGGCGTCTGTGAAATCTTAATTCTCTCTGGCGAGGTTGCCCCAGGTTCGGTGCGCCGCGCGGCCTGGTTCGAGCGCATTTACCAACTCGCCGAACTCGCTTTGGCGATGGGGTTTCTCCCGCACGCCAATGTTGGCCCGCTCAGTGTCGGTGAAATGCAAGCTCTGGGAGCCACCAACGCCTCCATGGGCCTAATGCTCGATTGGGTCGACCCAACCGCCCATCGCCACGCCCCCAGCAAAGACCCACAGTTGCGATTGGAGCAGCTGCACCAAGCTGGCGCGCTAAAAATTCCCTTCACCACTGGCTTGCTCCTCGGGCTCGGTGACACCCAGCAAGACTGGCTGGCCGGCCTAGAGGCGATCGCCACCGCCCATCGCCGCTGGGGCCACATTCAAGAGGTCATCTTGCAGCCCTACAGCCCTGGCAGCAGAGAGCATCTCGTCGCCCCGGCTTGCACCGACGAGCATCTGCTAGCAGCAATTACGCTGGCTCGGGAAATTCTACCTGCCGAGATTGCCTTGCAGGTGCCCCCCAACCTTCTGGGGAACCCGGCAATGCTACCCGCCGCTCTGGCGGCCGGCGCGCGCGATTTGGGCGGTCTCGGTCCGTGGGATGAGGTCAATCCCGATTATCCTCATCCCACACCGACACGATTGCGAGCGCAACTGAGCGGGCTGGGTTGGCAACTTGCCGCTCGGCTGCCGGTTTACCCGCAGTTTTTAGACTGGCTCGATCCTCGGGTGCGGGCCGTTGCCACGCGCTTGCAGGCGCGCGACCCGGAACTGGGGATTTTTTAATTGGGGGGCCCTACAGGTCGGCAACCGGTGGTGCTTTTTTGCGCAATGGCAACTTGCGGATGGCATCGGTCTGGAAATACATCATCAAGAAAAGCACTGCTGCGAGCAGGGCCTCCAAGTTCCATTTCACCGAGTTTTCCAGCAAGTCTCTTCTGGCACGCGATCGCTCGTCGTTTACTCGGGTCGTAATGCTTGCTTTCTGACTCGTACTCTCGGTTTCCATGCGACTGAGCAACTCGGTCTTGGCGGCTGCAGGATCCTCAGGCAAATCTTGCATCAACTGCAAGACAGTAATAACCTGTGGGTCGATATTTTGCTGTGGATTCTGCTGCTGGGCGGCGGCTACGGTTGCTTGGAACTGCTGGACGCGGCGCAGAACGTTGTCGGGAGCAGCCTGGGTGACTTGTTCGCTGAAGGTGCCGTAGAACCGATCGATTTGCTCGATAGATTGTTGCAGTTGCTCGTCTAGGCGCTCGGTATTGCGCGCGGACAAGCGAAACGTGTCGGAGATACCCAAAGGCACCAACAGCACAAACAACAGCGCCGCAACCAAGCAGGCATAGCTTGATATCTTGAGGGAGAGCGCTTCGAGCGGGCGCTCTGGCTTCTGCTTCAGAGCGGAGCTCAAGAAAACTAGCGCAAAACCAATTAAAGGCACTGGCGAGCGCTCGACCAAGTTGCCAATGAGCCGGAACTCCCACTCGGGATTGGTAAAGTTAGGGGGATATAAAAGGGTCAGTACGTCGGCCACGGCAAAAAAGATCAAGCCAAAGCCGAGCCAGCGCAGAATGTTAGCAGTGCCGGAGTTGAGTCGCGGCTGACGTGCGTCTGTCATTAAATATCTCCTTATTAGAGTCTGTCTTATGTTATTTCGAGAGGGAGGCTGCGGACGCTATCAGAAATTGTAAGTACTTTCTCAAGCGGCCTCTAGGGCCGATTCGACTGCTGCCAATGGGCGGCCCAGGCCAGCCAAGCCATCTCCAGCTCCGGGTACCGGTCGAGGCTGAGATCCTGCGGGCGGGCAGGAACGGAGACGATCCCAAACAAACAGCTGCGGTCGAAGAGGTCTTGCTGGCCCAATAGCCAAGGCAGGATCCGCCCCATCTCGAGAGAGACGCTTTGGGAGAATTGCTGGCTTGTAACTGTTGTATTGCCGCTCCCGGTGATGCAGGCCAGAATACTCGCTTCTCCTGCAAAGGTAAAAAAGCCGTAGGAGCCAATTCCTTCGCGATCGACAATCTCGATGCGAACGGATGCTGGTTGTGCGGCGGTGTAAACCTGCAGCAAGCGGCTGGTGTTGCCGTCGCCAGCTCGGCCGATAAAAAGCGTTCGTATCCGCAGATTCTCGCCATCGGAGCCAAGGTAGCGATACTCGCGGGCGGACTCTGAGGGCGCTGGCCGGCCCGTCGCGCGCGACCACGGCTGAGATGCCTGCAATTGCCATCCCTCCAGGGCGATCGCCTCCGGCAAGTCAAACGTTATACCTGGCGCTTTGGCGCTCTGCGGACGAACGATCGCCCGAACGGTTAGCAAAGCCATTGTCCCAAGAACGACAGCCAGCACGCCAACGCGCCGTAGCTGGTGGGGGCGACCGGCGTCAGGGGGGGTTGTATTTTGTCGATCGGGCTCAGACATCATCGCCAACTGTATCTCCGTCAACTGCAGGGGCCTCTTGCGGTTCGCGCAGCAGAAATACCCAACTAAACCCAGAGAAGAGAAGGACGCTGATAGCAAAGAAAATTAGCGAGCCCTCCCCTTCGTGCCAGAAGTCGAAAGCCTCAGGCTTGTCGGCCGCAAAGAGAATTGCCAGCAGGCCGACCCGGCCGGCATTAATAATAAAGCCGATGGCAAGGGCAACAACCGTGGCAATGCCGCGCAGCAACCACGTCGTCGGAACGATGAAGCCAAAAAGCACGGCAATGTTGAACATCTGAATGACACTACCAATACCAGAACATTCTCCATAGACCTCTACGCTACCGTTAGGTAGCAGGATGAAGGTGCCCTCGCGAGCCACATCAAGCCCGCCGTACCACAGCAGAAACGTGGAAAATTTTGTCGTCAGGGTTGGCAGGTCGATAGCCGTGAGTGCCAGCGTGAAGGCCGGACCGAGAACCAGCAAGCCTAAAAGTACGAACTCGCGCCAGTAGAAGCTCAGGTTACGCGCGCGCGTGGCCAGCAAGCACAGCCCTAGGAAGGCTATGGCAGGAGAAACGCGCATGTGGTAGCCCGCTACCGAAAGACTGCGCAGGACGGTCAGCACCACGAGCGCGACGCCCAGAGCCCCGGATAAAAAATCGCTCTCAAGTGGCAGGCGATCGCGTCTTTCCCAAAGTAGGGTGCCGATACCCGCCCAAAGCAGCACGCTGGTGCCGAAGAGTTCTGTACTCTCCGCGCGCCACAGGTAGGCAAGGTGCATCGCAGCGATACAAATCGCATTCGCGTAGATGAGGCCGCGCGGCGTCCGTAGAAGCTTTAATGTTTCCATGATCGGTATTGAGATCTAGCCGAGCCGATCGGGTGAGGGCGATCTGCTAGTAATAGTGTTTTAAATTAGTATGACGCCCGCGTTAAGATTTTGTCAGCGTCTGCAAAGAAACTCGATCGCAACTCCGGGCAAAAGGCCACCGGGACACATCGGGTCGCGACGTAGCGCGCTCGGTCTACGAGAATTTAGGGCCATGAAGGCAGTACGGCAGTATTTACGGGTGCTCGGGTTATTTTGGCAGAGCGCGATCGCCGCCGAACTCGAATACCGCCTCAACTTTGTCTTAGCGGCGATTGCTGCGGTGCTGAGTATGGCGGGCAGCTTGTTCGGGGTATTTTTGTTCTATCGCACCGGCTACCAGTTTCAAGATTGGTCTTGGGAAGAAGCACTCTTGGTGCTGTCAGCTTTCACCCTGCTCCAGGGGGTCTCGACCACGATTTTAATTCCCAATCTCAATCGCATCGTCGAGCAGGTACAGCAGGGCACGCTCGATTTCGTGCTGCTCAAACCGATTAGCTCCCAGTTTTGGCTGTCGCTACGGGCTGTTTCTCCGTGGGGTCTGCCCGATCTCCTCTTGGGGCTGGGGCTAGCGGGCTATGCAGGCAACCGCCTGGGGCTCGCCCCGACAGCTTATCTGCTCGGGGGTGCGGCTATCTTGATGGGCACTGCAATTTTGTATAGCCTGTGGTTCATGCTCGGTGCGACGAGCATCTGGTTTGTCAAGATTTACAATGTCACGGAGGTTTTGCGGGGTCTCCTCGATGCCGGGCGCTTTCCAATTGCGGCCTACCCGGCCGCTCTGCGGGCATTTTTCACCTTTGTCGTGCCCGTGACATTTTTGACGACCGTGCCAGCCCAAGTCCTCCTCGGGCGCGGCAATGCCCTGTGGTTGCTCGGATCGGGCGGGCTGGCGCTTGCTTTGCCCGTTGGGTCGATGCTCTTTTGGCGCTTTGCCCTGCGCTTCTATACGAGTGCCTCGAGCTGAAAAAGGCGTAGTGCTATCAAGACCGCTCGACCGAGATTGCCGGCACTCTCAGCAAGGTGGTGCGACCGAGGCGCAAAAATATGGCAGCCAAGCCGCACAAACCGAGGCCAAATACCCCATAGGCGCCCCGCAAACCGAGGCGATCGACTGCTAGCTGGCTGGCCACAGGGGAGAAAAACTCACCGAGATAGAATGCCGTTATCAAACCTCCCAAGGCGCGGCCGCGCGTGGCGGCCGCTGTCGTCTGCGCGAGCCAAAACTTCGAATTGGGCATCAGCAAACCGAACCCTAGCCCCGCAATAGCCATACTTGCAACGATCTGCGGGTAATTCTCCGCTAGCCCCACGCAGCCGTAGCCGATGCCCGCGCACAGAAACGCCACAGCGGCGATCGCAGCGAACGATATGCGAGCCTCAAACCGGCTGTAGAGCGAAGCAACGACTGCTTGCGACAAGGTGATGCTGGCGATGGCAAACCCACTGCGAGTGGCCCCCAGATCGAACTGCTCTTTGAGATAGAAAGGCAGTTGGATGGGGGTGATATAGAAGAAAAGCATGTGCAAGAATTCGATGCTGTAGATTGCGCCCAAGAGTCGCCAGGGTAAGGGCGCGGCAGAATTTTCCGGGGAATTCTTTTCGGGTTCTCGTTCTGCTGGCTCGGATAGTAAAGTTGCAACCGCCGGTGCGAGCAAAAAGCCAAAGGCATAAATTAAAAAAGGCAAGCGCCAGTCGATGTCGGCTAGCACGCCGCCCAGAGCGATAGCAGCAAAGCCACCCAAAGAAATGGCCGTCGATTGCAAGCCAATGAGGGTCGAGCGCGCCGGTCCTTGGTAATAGTCAGCAATCAGAGCGGTCACACTCACAATCGCCGCACCAACGGCCAGACCCAGAATCGCGCGACCGATCAGAATTGCAAACAGAGAATCGAGGTAGTACCCAGACGTCCCAGCAATTGCAAACCCCAAAGCTGCAAAAAATAGCAACCATTTACGACCGAGTCGATCGGCGAGCTGCCCCGCCAAGGGACTGCCCACCACAATTGTCAGCGCCGGCATGGCTAGCACGAGGCGCACCCAATATTCGGCATGGGCCACCGCAGCGAAATGAGCGCGCATGGCCGGTAGCGAGGGCGCGATCGGGACTCCAGCCATGATGACTAGGATGCTGCACAGCAGCAATGTCGCTTTAACCGGCGCGGTATTGGGATCGAATCTCGGCGCGAGCGGCGATTCTGATTGGCGATCGCGCTTTTCTAGAGCGTCGTTCGGCATCGCGTAGTATCAGAGAACGTTTGCCATCACGTCGCGAGCGGCCTCCAGGGTCCGGTCGATATCCGCGTCGGTGTGGGCAATCGAGGTAAAGCCCGCTTCGAATTGCGAGGGTGCCAGGTAAACGCCGCGCTCGAGCATGCCCCGATGGAAGCGCGCGAACTTCTCTAGGTCGGAGGTTTTGGCATCCTCGAAGCGATGAACGTCGCGGTCGGTGAAGAAGAACCCAAACATGCCGCTGATGTTGCCTGCTTGCAGGGCGTGGCCGGTGGCGGCGGCGGCTTGTTTGAGGCCGTCGGCAAGCTTTTTGGTGGCGGTCTCGAGGCGATCGTAGACGCCCGGACGCTGCAGCAGCTCCAGCGTTTTAATGCCTGCGGTCATTGCCAAGGGGTTGCCCGAGAGGGTCCCAGCCTGGTACATCGGCCCGGCTGGAGCGACCATTTCCATGATGTCCCGGCGACCGCCGTAGGCTCCGACCGGTAGGCCGCCCCCAATTACCTTGCCTAGGGTAGTCAGGTCGGGCGTGACGCCAAACTTTGCCTGAGCGCCGCCATAGGCAATGCGAAAGCCCGTCATCACTTCATCAAAAATCAGGAGGGCACCATTGTCAGAACTTAGCTCCCGCAGCCCCTCCAAGAAACCGGCATCGGGCGGAATGAAGCCCGAATTGCCAACTACTGGCTCGAGAATGATGGCAGCAATTTCATTTTTGTTGGCAGCAAATAGCTCTTTGACAGCTTCGAGGTTGTTGTAGGGGGCCGTCAGGGTGGCGTTGGTGGCGGTCTTGGGAACTCCCGGAGAATCGGGCAGGCCCAGGGTCAAAACGCCCGAGCCTGCCTTGACAAGCATCATGTCGGCGTGACCGTGGTAGCAGCCCTGGAACTTGATGAGTTTGTCGCGGCCGGTGAAGGCTCGTGCTAAGCGCAGCACCGACATGCAGGCTTCGGTGCCAGAGTTCGTGAAACGCACCATCTCGACACTGGGCACGGCGTCGATGGTCATCTTGGCGAGCACGTTCTCGAGCTGGCAAGGAGCCCCGAAGCTCGTGCCTTTCTCGAGGGCGTCGCGCAGGGCTGCTAAGACTTCGTCGTTGGCGTGGCCGCAGATAGCCGGTCCCCAGGTGCCCACGTAATCGATGTACTCGTTGCCATCGACATCCCAAACGCGAGAGCCCTTGACGCGATCGAAGACAATCGGCTGGCCGCCAACAGACTTAAAGGCTCGCACGGGGGAGCTGACGCCTCCAGGCATCAGCTCCCGAGCGGCGGTAAAGATTTCCTCCGATTTTGTGGTGTCGAACTTGGGGAGTGCTGCAGTCAAGGCTCTTTCCTCGAATGAATGCGACGGTTGGTTATCGAGACAATTGGCGATCGAAACGGATCGGCGTATTGGATCGATCTTTAATGGCCTTTTGGGCTTGCGCGATCGCGCGGGCGCCAGCTGTAAAAAATCTTTACGCTATTGGGGGCAGAACCCTGCCAACTCGCGGAGCCCGTCAGTGATTTCTGGCGGTACACCCTTGGCGCTCGCTAGACTACAGTCTGCAACTTTTGCAGTAGTAGCTTGCATCCCCAGTCATGGCCGAGCCTCCAAGCGCCAATATCGCGACAGTTCCCCTCGATCGCATCCGCTACGACGATCGCGGCTTAGTCCCGGCGATCGTGCAAGACTGCCTCGACGGCACGGTACTGATGATGGCCTGGATGAATCGCGAGTCCCTCGCCAAAACGCTAGAAACCGGCGAAACCTGGTTTTGGAGCCGCTCCCGCCAGCAGCTCTGGCACAAAGGCGAAACCTCCGGACACCTCCAGAAAGTCCGCGCGCTACGCTACGACTGCGATAGCGACACGCTCCTGGTTGCCGTCGAGCAAGTTGGCGATATCGCTTGCCACACGGGAGAGCGCAGTTGCTTCCACCAGGTTGGTGCGGGTCAAATCGAGCCACCGCCGGCCGATGCACTCAGCGAGCTGTTTGCTACCATCTGCGACCGGCGCGACAACCCCACCGACGGCTCCTATACCTGCAAATTGTTTGCTGGCGGTGACAACAAAATTCTCAAGAAAATTGGTGAAGAGGCCGCTGAAGTCGTGATGGCCTGCAAAGACGATCGCCCCGCTGAAATCGCTGGAGAAGTTGCCGATTTGTTCTACCACGCCCTGGTTGCCCTCGCACATCACGACGTCGGGCTGCGCGAGGTTTACCGGGAGATCGACCGCCGCCGCCAGACCGGGCAAAAGAAGTCTTCTTGATGCGGACGGAGAGACTCGAACTCTCACGCCAAAGACACTAGAACCTAAATCTAGCGCGTCTACCAATTCCGCCACGTCCGCAGTTTATAAGTTGGGCGAGCCAACCAGTCTTTTAGGGTAGTGTAAATACAAAAAACCCGCCACAGCGGCGGGCTTGCCTCGAGACCAATTGAGACAGTCGGTCCTAGGCCCCGCGTTTGAGGGCGAGATCGACTTGCTCGAACTCTTCTCGCAGGCGATTCTTAAGTTTTTCTGGGAGGGGACGGGTCGCAGCAGCCGATGTGTAGTAGCCAGCGAGCGCGTTCATGGCCGTCACCATCGTTGTAAAGGAGCGGGAGCCTGCCACTTTGGTGTCGCGGCGGTAAAGGCCCGTGTAGTCGTTAATGCGGCGGCGAGCGAGTTCTCGGACTTCAGCCTGGCTGGGCGCGCCCTGAGGGAGATCGACAGCCGCGCGCATGCTCTCGACAACGAGCCGCGTGTCTTGCGTGTAGTTGCCCGTCAGACCGGTTGGGGAATCGGAGCAGCCGACGAGGCCGATCGCGGCGACTAAAACTAGAACTAGCAGAGATTTAAGGGTTGCTTTCATATACACCTTTTTGCCAACAAACTAAAACAAATCCAAATTCAACCCATATCCTACCGCGATTGGGGGCGAGCACAGCAGGCGGGGCCCGGTGTATCTTGTATGTGTCTTCAACTATCGCCGCAACTCCATCGTGTCAGCGCCTCAGACGTTCCTCTGGACTCTTATCGGCTTCATTTTGACGGTCTTTGGGACGTTCGTTCAGGCTTACGTGACGAATTTCCCCTGGTTCTGGGCAGACGCCGGGCTCGACGTGCGGCCCCTAGGGATTGCCTGGCAGGTCGGTGCGGTGCTTCTCGCTGGGTGCCTGGGTGGCAAGACGGCCGGCTTGCTCTCGCAACTGGCTTACGTGAGCTTGGGCCTTGCCCTGATTCCAATTTTCGGCCAAGGCGGTGGCTGGGGCTATTGGCAGCAGCCCAGCTTCGGCTATATCTTAGGATTCGTGCCTGGGGCTTGGGTCTGTGGCTGGCTGGCCCTGCGCTCGCGTCCGGCCAAGTTGGAATACCTAGCAGCAAGTGCGGCGGCAGGGCTGCTGGTCATCCACGGCGTCGGTCTGACTTATTTGCTCGGCTACTCGACTCTCGGCACCCGGCTGGGCTTGGAACCCATCGCGTTCGAGCCTGCTGCTGCCATCTACTCGATCGAACCTATCCCCGCCCAGGCGATCGCGATCTGCGCGACTGCAGCCATTGCCTTCGGGCTGCGGCGACTGCTGTTCTACTGAGTCTTTGGGGCTAGGTCCTGTAACGGCGAAAGATAATGGCGAAAAATCGCTGGTTTTGGATAGTGGCCCTAGTCGGGATTGCTATCGATCAGCTCACCAAATACTGGACTATCCTCAGCTTTACCGAAGTCGGCCAAACCCGTCCGCTCTGGGAGGGCGTATTTCATCTGACCTACGTTCTCAACACTGGGGCAGCCTTCAGTTTATTTCAGGGCACCGGGACCTGGTTGCGCTGGCTCTCGCTGGCGGTCAGCCTGGGCCTGATGGGTTTTGCTTGGCTCGGGCCGAGATTCTCTGCCCTCGAGCAGTGGGGGTATGGGCTCATTTTGGCTGGCGCAGTTGGCAATGGTCTCGATCGCCTGCTCTTTGGCTATGTGGTCGATTTTCTCGATTTCCGAGCCATTCGCTTCCCCGTTTTCAATGTCGCTGACATCTGCATCAACATCGGCATCGGGCTCATTTTGCTCGAGAGCCTGCGCGGCGAAATGGCCCCCAAAAATGCTTCGGAGCGCGGCAGCAAAGACTGAGCAGAAGCCCGCAGCTACAGCGGTTTTTCTGGGGAGCGGGAGGCCCGCTGCCAACTCAGATAAGAGACTTGCAACTTGCCCTCAAACGGCCTCGGCGGCGAACTCAGCAGCAGGCGATCGCCATCTATCTCGTAGTAGCGCTCCTGCTGGGTTCCCGCCCAATTGGGGAAAAGACTGACTTCTATGCTTAAAATCAGAATGCATTGGCGCTCGTCAACCTCGTAGCGGCCGGAGTAGCCTCCATAGGTCTTGATCGCAGCGACCAGCTCTCCGATGTCAGCCGCTGCCAAGTCCCCCGAGGCAAATGCCTGACGCTGGGCTCGGGCAAACTGAACCGACACGTAGCCATCGGGCGTGAACGTAGCGCACCCAGTCGTCTCTGGCCCGAGTGGGTAGCTGATGCGACCGCTGGCATCGCGCACAAAGTGGGAGAGCAGCCGCCACGTCCCCACAACGGGAGCGCTGCTGTAAATCCGTTCCATAGCCAGCTCGGGTTTCCGTGTATTGCGATTTCGATCGCAAGTCTTTACACGCAACAGTTTGAACCAGAGCAAATAAGGATTAGTTCGGAATAACTCAGGTGATAGCGATCGCTCACTCCAACGTTGTGAAGGTGTAACAGCGCGAGTGCCGTCAGGTCGCAGTTACCAGCGGCGATCTAGATTCGCTCAGGCGTCTTGTCTGCCGGCGGCATTGCGCCGCACGCGCTGCCAGAGCCAATCGCGGGCGAGTCCGAAGCCGCCTAGGGAGATGGCTGCCGAGCCGACGGTGAAACTGAGTACGGTGAGGACCAACCAGCCAATCTCGAGAGTGACAAACAGAATATAGGCAAGCGTGGCAAGACTCCCAAGGACCAGGGTGTAAAACTGGAATTCAAGAGTTTTTGCCAAGGTGCGAGGCTCGCCGACGCGCCCGAGCGCCGCCCGGGCAAACAATGCCTCAAAAGGCACGATAAAGCGGGCGATCCCCGGACTCACTCTTGCCACATCGATCCGCAGGCGGACGACCGTACCCAGGACCACCGAGAGCGCCAATTCGACAAACGCCAGCACGGCCAGGACCCGGTCGGGAATCTCGCCCGAGCGCCAATCGACTCCGACGAGTAGCAGCAGCAGTAGAACGGCACTGCCGAAAGCAAGGGTCGCCAGCCACGTTGCCAAAGCTCGGAAGCGATCGTAGATCGCGCGTTCGGGGGTTGGGTTAGAGTTTCCGGTCGTCATCCCTCACTCCTGCAGAGAAGGTCAGTTTTTTGGGGTCGCGATTGTAGCCAACCGAGTTGCAGTTAGCACAAAGATTCTTCAAATTTTCCCGCCTGTTGCCATGAAATCTTAACGTTGGTAGGAGAATTTCCTTGTAATGATACCGAGCAGCCCCCAACGGGTTGCAGTGTAAAGAGGGTTGTCAACATGAGAGCGCACGCATCGGGTCGGACTGAGAGCGGCCGTAGAGCAGGTCGAGTTGGCAGGCTGGGAAACGCGGTTTTGGTCGGAGCGATGGCCCTAGGAATCGCGACTGCCTGCAGCGATCCGACCCCAGAGGCCAAAGAAATCTTTATTGATGGTTCGAGTACGGTTTTTCCCATTACCCAGGCGATCGCCTCAGCCTTTGCCATAGAAGGGGGCGCGGCGGTTCCGGTTAACGTTAGTTTCTCTGGTACCGGCGGTGGTTTCAAAAAATTCTGCACCGGCGAGACCGATATTAACAATGCTTCGCGGCCGATTTCCCTGGCGGAGATGGCCATCTGCCGAGAGGCAGGGGTGCCCTATATCGAGCTGCCGGTCGCCTTTGACGGCTTGGTTGTCGTGGTCAATTCAGAAAATGATTGGGCCAAGAGCCTCACGACCGAAGAACTCAAGCGCATGTGGGGGCCTGCAGCCGAAGGTCAAATCGAAAGCTGGAACCAAGTACGCGCCGAATTCCCCGATCGCCCCTTGAATCTCTTCGGGCCGGGCACAGATTCGGGCACCTATGACTACTTCACCGAAGCCATCGTTGGAGATTCTGGTGACAGCCGCCGCGATTACGTGCCCAGCGAAGATGACGAAACCCTGGTGCGGGGAGTCAGCCAGGACCCGAACGCGCTGGGCTATTTTGGCTTGGCTTACTACGAATCTAATCCCACAGACCTGCGCCCCGTGGCGATCGACAGCGGCAAGGGCCCTGTGGTTCCCTCGCGGGCGACAGTCGAGGCAGCTAAGTATCAGCCGCTGGCACGGCCGTTGTTTATCTACGTCAATGCCGAGCGCGCTCAGGAAAATCCCGCTCTGCGAGAGTTTGTCAATTTCTACCTCGCTCGAGCAGCGGCAACTGCTGGCGAGGTGGGTTACATTCCTCTGCCTGAGGAGGCCTACCATATCGCCAGGGTGACCTTCACGACTGGCGAAGCCGGCACGGTCTTCGATGGCCGACCGCAATTCGATCTGACCATTGCCGAGCTGCTGCGCAAACGCGCGCAGTACTGAGGGATGACCTCAGGAAACCCTCAGCTTGGTACGGCACATAATGTAAAGCAAGTGTAAATTTCACAGCGGGTTTATGGGTGGCGATCGCGCGGTGCTAGAGCGAGTCTTGGCAATCATTCCCGTTCTCGACGAAGAGGCCACGATCGCAGCGGTCGTGCGCGATCTGCAAGCTCGGGGCGTCGATCGCGTCCGGGTTGTCGACAATGGCAGCCGCGACCGCAGCGCCACCCTGGCTCGTGCGGCCGGAGCAGAAGTCGTTACGGAGGCGCGCCAGAGCTATGGCTGGGCCTGCTGGCGCGGCCTGCAGGATATACCGGCTGGCATTGACTGGATTTTATTTTGTGATGGCGATGGCAGCAGCGATCTCGCTGGGCTCCCTCGCTTCTGGTCGGCAATGGCGGCGGCCGATCTCATCCTGGGCGATCGGCGTGCCACCGCCGAGAGTCGCCAGAACCTAACCCCCGTGCAACGCTTCGGCAATGCTTTGGCAACAACCTTAATCTGGCTCGGATGGGGGCACCGCTATCGGGATTTGGGGCCATTGCGGCTGATCCGACGCCCAGCTCTAGAGGCCCTGCAACTGAAAGACAGAGGCTTTGGCTGGACGGTGGAGATGCAGGTGCGGGCGGTCGAGTTGGGCTTGCGCGTGCGCGAGGTGCCCGTCGTCTGGCGCGATCGCCAAGGTGGCCGCTCGAAAATTTCGGGGACGCTTGCCGGGGTCTTCAAGGCGGGCGCGGGCATTCTCTCGACTATCGGCAAGCAGTTTCTGCGAACGCAGTTGCCGTTGGCAGCCAGTACGGTTCTGTCGGTCGCTGGTTGCTTGCTGCTGCTGGCCTACGGCGACATCCATAGCGGCAAACCCCTGTGGCCGACATTTGTCGTTGGGGTGGGCTTGTTGGGGGCTGGCTTTTGGGGCACCGGTGCGATCGCGCGGCTCTCGGCTGGGTGGTTCTGGGCTACATCGGTGCTGCTGCGACTGATTTTGCTGGGCGCGCCGCCCGGTAACGACATCTGGCGCTATGTCTGGGAAGGGCGCTTGCAAAATTTCGGTTTTAGCCCCTACGCCCAGCCACCGAGCGCGCCGGAGCTGACGCCGCTGCGAACGGATTGGTGGCATCTCATCAACCATCTCGATGTGAGTGCGATTTATCCACCGGTAGTGCAGCTCGGCTTTCGGGCGATCGCCGCGATATCGCCAACCGTGCTGGCGTTCAAGCTCGGCTTCGTGCTGGCCGATTTATTGGTTTGCTGGCTGCTGGCGCGACGACTGGGGCACCAGCGCGCCCTATTTTATGCCTGGAACCCCCTAGTTTTGTACGCTTTTGCCGCTGGAGGTCACTACGATAGCTGGTTTATTCTGCCGATGGTGGCCGCTTGGGTGCTGTGGGATCGCAAGCACTGGTACTGGAGTGCCCTGTGCTTGGGCCTCAGCATTGGCGTGAAATGGGTGTCTTTGCCACTGCTGGCTTTTGTGGTGTGGCGATCGCCCTGGTGGCGAGCCTTAGGGCTCATTGCCCTCGGCGCGCTACCGATGCTGGTGACGGTGCCGGTTTTTTGCCGTTGGAATGCCTGTCCGTTGATTCCGACAGAATCGGATTTTGTCTCCAAAGGACGCAGTGCCGAGCTGGTTCCCTACCTCGTTAGCCAAATCTGGCCCGTGACGGCCGAGGCAGGCTGGAATTGGCTTTTTGTCGGCAGCTTTGGGGCCGTTGCGCTCGTCTTGCTCCTTGCGAGCAAACGTCTGGTTGCCTTTGCCGAGCACTTTTTTGCCAGCTTGCTGGTGTTCTCTCCCATCGTCCATGCCTGGTACTTCAGCTGGCTGGTGCCCTTTAGTGCGGCAAGTGGCAATCTAGGAACGCGCTTGGGGAGTATCTCGATATTTGTTTACTTCGTGCTGCCCCATCGCGAAACGCTCGAGCAAGGGTGGTTCTTGAGCGAGCCGCTACGAGGCTTGCTGTGGCTGCCTTTTGTCGCGGGTTACCTTTGGTTTCTTTGGCGGCAGCCTCGCTCCGATGCAATTGAATTTCCACCTGCCTCTTGCCACCGAGAGGTCGGCTAGCACGACTGCGCCTCATTTTGGGCTCGGGCCCACGGTCTTCTACACTGTAAAACTAGATACCTAAATCTAGAACCGTAGAAGAACATGAAGAGTGCTTTTCTCGAACGACTTCACGCACCAGAGCGCCCAGTCCTCGTCTTTGACGGCGGCATGGGTACCTCGCTGCAAATGCAGGACCTGACGGCGGAGGACTTCGGAGGGGCACACCTAGAAGGCTGCAACGAATATCTCGTTATCTCCAAGCCCGAAGCAATTGAAAAAGTCCACCGCGACTTCCTCGCCGCTGGTGCCGACGTCATCGAAACCGACACCTTCGGCGGCGCTTCGGTAGTCCTTGCCGAATACGATCTCGCCGATCGGGCCTACGAAATCAACAAAACGGCTGCCGAAATTGCCAAGCAGGTCGCAGCAGAATTTTCGACCCCCGAAAAACCCCGCTTCGTGGCGGGCTCGATGGGACCGGGCACAAAACTGCCGTCCATCGGCCACATTACCTACGACGAGCTACTTGCTGCCTACACCGAGCAGGCCGAGGGCCTCTACGACGGCGGGGTCGATCTCATGCTGGTGGAGACCTGCATGGACGTGCTGCAGATTAAGACGGCCCTAAATGCCATCGAAGCGGTCTTTGCCAAGAAAGGCGATCGCCTGCCTCTGATGGTGTCGGTAACGATGGAAAAACAGGGCACCATGCTCGCGGGCACCGACATGGCGACGGCCCTGGCTATTTTGGAGCGCTACCCCCTCGACGTGCTGGGCTTAAACTGCGCCACTGGCCCGGACCTGATGAAAGAGCACGTCCGGCAGCTCTCGGAGCAGTCGCCCTTTGCCATTTCTTGCATTCCCAATGCTGGCCTGCCCGAGAACGTTGGCGGCCAGGCCCACTACCGCCTCACGCCGATGGAGCTGCGCATGGCCCTGATGCACTTCGTCGAAGACCTCGGCGTGCAGGTCATTGGCGGCTGCTGCGGCACGCGCCCCGCGCACATCGAGCAGCTCGCCCAGATGGCCGCAGATCTAAGTCCCAAAGAGCGCCAGCCTGCTTACGAGCCTGCGGCCGCCTCTTTGTATAGCACCCAAACCTACCAGCAAGAGAACTCGTTTTTGATCGTTGGCGAGCGCCTCAACGCCAGCGGCTCGAAGAAGATGCGCAATCTTCTCAACGCCGAGGATTGGGATGGCCTGGTATCGCTGGCGCGATCCCAAGTTAAAGAAGGGGCGCAGGTGCTCGATGTCAATGTCGATTATGTCGGCCGCGATGGCGAGCGCGACATGCACGAGCTGGTATCGCGCCTGGTCAACAATGTGACCCTGCCTCTGATGCTCGACTCTACCGAGTGGCAAAAGATGGAAGCGGGCCTGAAAGTCGCAGGCGGCAAGTGCATTTTGAATTCGACAAACTACGAAGACGGTGAAGAGCGCTTCCTGAAAGTTCTGGAGCTGGCCAAGACTTACGGGGCTGGGGTCGTCGTCGGCACCATCGACGAAGATGGCATGGCCCGCACCGCCGAGCAAAAGTTTGCGATCGCCCAACGCGCCTATCGCCAAGCTGTCGAGTTTGGCATACCAGCGCGCGAAATTTTCTACGATCCGCTGGCACTGCCGATTTCTACAGGCATCGAAGAAGACCGCGAGAATGCTAAAGCCACCATCGAGGCGACCCAGCGCATCCGCGCGGAGCTGCCGGGGTGCCACGTCATTTTGGGGGTCTCGAACGTCTCCTTTGGCTTGAACTCCGCCGCCCGCGTGGTGCTTAATTCCATGTTCCTACACGAGGCCATGGCTGTTGGTATGGATTCGGCCATTGTCAGCGCCAGCAAGATTTTGCCCATAGCCAAAATCGAGCCGGAGCACCAAGAGCTTTGCCGCGATCTGATTTACGATCGCCGCCGCTTCGAGGACGGCATCTGCACCTACGACCCGCTGACCAAGCTCACAGAGATTTTTGCCGGCCAGAGCGCCAAAGGCATGAGCGAGAGCGTCGAGAATCTGCCTCTCGAAGAGCGCCTCAAGCGCCACATTATCGATGGCGAGCGCATCGGCCTTGAAGATGCCCTCAACGGGGCCATGGAAAAATACCCGCCCCTGGAGATTATCAACACCTACTTACTTGACGGCATGAAAGTGGTCGGCGAGCTATTTGCTACCGGCCAGATGCAGCTGCCTTTCGTGCTGCAGTCGGCAGAGACCATGAAAGCGGCCGTGGCGTTCCTCGAGCCCCACATGGAAAAAAGCGAAGCCGAAAGCGATCGCGGCAAAGGCACGTTCCTCATTGCCACCGTTAAAGGCGACGTCCACGACATTGGCAAAAACCTCGTCGATATCATCCTCACCAACAATGGCTACAAGGTCGTCAACCTCGGCATCAAGCAACCCGTGGAGAGCATCATCAATGCCTACCGCGAGTCGAGTGCCGACTGCATCGCCATGAGCGGCCTCCTGGTGAAATCGACCGCCTTTATGAAAGATAACCTGGAGGTCTTCAACCAAGAAGGCATCGCCGTGCCGGTGATCCTTGGGGGTGCGGCCCTGACGCCCAAATTTGTCTACGAGGATTGCCAGGCGGTCTACAAAGGCCGGGTCATCTACGGCAAGGATGCCTTTGCGGATCTCAACTTCATGGACAAGCTCATGCCCGCTAAGGCCGCCGGCCAGTGGGACGATCTCCAAGGGTTCCAAGGCGAGTTTGTCGAAGCCAATGCCAACGGCCGCCAGTACAAAACCGAGGAAGCTGCCGCCGACACCAATGGCAAGGCCGAAAAATCGGCCGCCGCACCTGTAGTCGTGGATACGCGCCGCTCGGAGGCTGTTAGCCTCGAGGTCGAGCGCCCCACGCCACCGTTTTGGGGCACGAAGATTCTGATGCCCGACCAGCTTCCCTTTGAGGAGGTCTTCTGGTATTTGGACCTGCAAGCAACGGTGGCCGGTCAGTGGCAGTTCCGCAAGCCCAAAGCGCAATCCCGCGAGGATTACGAGGCGTTTTTACAGGAGAAAGTCTATCCAATCCTCGAGAGCTGGAAGCAGCGCATCCGCCAGGAGAACCTCTTGGAGTTGCAGATGGTCTATGGCTACTTTCCCTGTAATGCCGAGGGCAACACGGTTCACCTGTACGACCCCGAACTCGTCAGCGATGCTGGCGCGCTGCCGAGCGATGCCCAGCCGATTTGCAGCTTTGAGTTTCCGCGCCAACGATCGCAGCAGCGCCTCTGCATCGCCGACTTCTACGCCACCAAAGCCTCAGGTATTGTCGATGTCTTCCCCATGCAGGCCGTAACTGCTGGCAACATTGCCACCGAATACGCCCAGACACTCTTTGCCGATAACAAGTACACCGATTACCTCTACTTCCACGGCCTCGGGGTGCAGATGGCCGAAGCCCTAGCAGAGTGGTCCCACGCGCGCATCCGCCGCGAGCTGGGGTTTGCCAGCGAAGAGCCCGATAATATTCGCGATGTCTTGGCCCAGCGCTATCACGGCTCGCGCTTTAGCTTCGGGTACCCGGCTTGCCCGAGCATGCAAGACCAATACGCCCTCCTGGATCTGCTCGAGGCCAAGCGCATCGACATTCTCATGGACGAGAGCGAGCAAATTTACCCCGAGCAATCGACCACAGCAATCGTGGCACACCACCCGAAAGCCCGTTACTTCAGCACCTAATAAGTTGGGCCGGCGATCGCGTTACCTCTTGGGGGCTTCACCCGCAGGAGGTAACTTCAGTCGCACGCAGCCTCCAAGAACCTAGGATAAAGCGGCCTTGCTACTAGAAAAACCCATGCGCGAGCCCAGAACCCACAAAAAACTCCTTAACCGCCTCCTGTCCGCCAGCGTGTTAGCACTCCTGGCCGGTAGCGTTGGCACCTTTGCCCACCGCGTTGGCGCCGAGCAGCAGCCCGCCACACTCGCCCAGCTCGCGAGTGCCGGGCTGCTCGTCGTGGAAGCGCCGCCGAGCAATTATTTTCTCTCCCCGACAGTAAGGCCGCAGCCCAATACTGCCCTTCAGCTCGTCAAAACCTACGAAAGGCCCAATAACATCACCGACGACGAACGGTGGTGGTCTGAGAATCGCTTCGATGCCGACGATTATCGGTTAGTGCGGGATCGGGTCGCAGCATACATTCCTCCAACGTTTGCCGGCACCGCCCTCACCGGCGTCATTCGCGCCAATTCCACCATTGCTCTTTACGATCGCAGTCGCTATCTAGTGCTGCTCGACCCAGTTACAGGACAGCCCGAGCGCGCCTTTGATTTCGCCCGCTATCGCTGGCCTCAGTCTTTTGCGCCGGGCGAGCGAGAGTCTGTGGCGATGTCTGTAAATTGGGCGCAGGTCGTTGATGGTACGCTTTATGTCTCCTACGGCCATCGCACTTATGCTGCATCTTCGCAGGGGCTAAATGCCTATCTGGCTGCGATCGACGCGGTCTCGGGCAAGCTGCTGTGGCACTCGGAGCCGCTGGTCAGCAACGCCCGTAATTTTCTTGTCGTTGGCGATGCGATCGTCTCGGGCTATGGGTTTACAGCTGAAGCAGACTACATCTACATCTTGAACAAGGGTGACGGCCGCGTCGTCAGCCGCGTGCCGACAAAAACAGCGGTCAGCTACCTGGCTCTGCGGGATGGGCAGTTGTTCGTGCGGGCCTACGATACCGACTATCGCTACGAGCTGCGACAAGCACCAGTAAAGTAGCAGCAGTCAGTATTTGCAGATGGCGGTTATGACTGCGACTGAGGTCGCTGCAAGGATAATCCGGCAGGCTGGCTTCGCAGGAGGCCTTCTCAGCTCGCAGCCTATGATTATGACGAGGTCTCGTGGGGTCGCAAGCTATCACCGGATGTTTGACAACTGTATCTTCGAATACTACAAGCGGCGACGCAACCAGTCGATGCCCCTGCGAACCATTCCTTCCCGACCTGACACGCTCGGCACGCGTTGATTCTGCCTTTCTAGGGCTTCCCACATCGCCGTCTGTAGTGCCTTTCCTCGCGCTCGCATTTGCCGGTCTACCACTTCAAGACGCTTGGCAATCTGCAACTGGTTGTTGCGAACATAATTGAGTTTTTCTGGTATGGCAAATTTAGAGTAGGTCATGACAGTGCTCTGAATGCGTTGTCGACAGCATTCCAAAGGTCATCGAACTGAGTGAGAGTTTTCCGCAGAAATTGCTTGAGTCTGGCCCAATACTTCTCAATTTTGTTTAAATCTGGTGAATAAGGCGGCAGAAAGAGCAATTGGCAACTAGCTTGCTCAATCAATTGCTGGGTTCTAGAGGATTTGTGGAAGCTGGCATTGTCCATTACCACGACCTGTCCGGGCTTCAACTCTGGGTAGTCCTCCAGTGTAATGATGGGCGCGAGCTGAAGGCTCCAGCAGGCAGGGCTTCTGTCAGAGGTTTGCCATTACTGTATATGAGTACCCCCTTCTGAATAACATTCCTTCCACCACTTCACGGATAACATACAGCTCTTCCTCACCAAGCTCTGCTTCAGCCGTCTCAAAAAGCAACTTCAGCTCGTTCTTGGGACCGCGCCCATCAGCCTCGAAAACCAATTCGTCCAGTCTCACATGCAATGCCCTAGCCAGCCGGACTAGCGCATCCAAGGTGGGCTAGTCCGTCCCTGCCTCGTATCGCTTGATTTGGCTGACGTGGATATCGACCATCTCAGATAGAAGCTGCTGGGTGAGCCCATTCTGCTTGCGGAAGTGGACGAGGCGCTTGGGGAACTCCATGAGGGAGGTACACGATACTGTCCCTCAAAAATACAGTAGTTGCCCTTGACAGGTTTTTGGTGAAACGCAGATTCCTGTATTCTAGATGTTTGGCTTTGCTGCTTGGGGATTGGCCCTCACTCAGGAGGTCGAGAATAACCTAACTGTCAAGCCTAAGTACGCGGACTTGCCATCCTCAAGATAGATAATTACCCTGGAGGGCAGTTACCGTCTACTTCAGAGCATGCACTGCCCCCACTGTCGGTCCGAACGCACCACTCAGCTCAATTTTGGACTACCCCATCTACCGTTGCTGGGGCTGTGGGAAGACTTTCAACGAGCGGACGGGCACTCCCTGGAATTTTATTGAGCTGCCTACCGATATCATTTTCCAGGTGGTCTACTTCCGGCACCGCTTCAAGTTGAGCTATCGCGACATTGCCGAAATGGAGTTCGTGTCTCTATCCCAGGTCAGGGAGCAGATTCAAAGCCGAGTAGCGCAGCTGAAGGAGATGATGAAGGCGGCGTAGGGCCAGTAATAGGTCGGGGAAGTTGTCTACTGAAATATTAGTGCTCTTTCGAACTCATGACGAGATCTGAGTGCTGACATTTAAGACCGGGCGGTCTCAACTGAGGTCGTCCAAGGTCTCAAAAATAAAATTGTCGGCGTGCTGGCGAGCCACCTCGCGACCCGCGCGATCGCGCACGGTCCAAGCCAACACGGGCTTGCCGAAGGTGCGAGCCACAGTCGTCGCCCAGTGGGGAAGCGCGCGCAGGTCGTAGGCAATGAAATACGGCTGACTGACACTATTAAGCAGTAGGTTGCTCAGCGCCAATTTGTGCAACGGCGACAGTGTGGCGTCGCGAAAATCGCCAGCGAGCTGCCCGCGCAGTAGCCAGGGTGCCTGCTGCTGAAAATAGCCCACCGAAAAAGGATTGAAAGATTGCACGGCAACATCGCCCGTGTAGCCAGCGAGGGCCGCCAGCACGGCGCGCTCGAGTGCCCCAACCGCGTCGGGGTTTTTCAGCTCGAGAAGCAGTGGCACCCGACCGCGCACCAGCTTCAGAACCTCGTCTAGAGTCGGAATGGTTTCCGAGGTCGCCAGCAATCGTAATGACGGGAGATCTTTGCGCTTGCGATCGCCGATGCGCCCGCAGGCGCCCGTCATGCGCTCCAAGGTCGCATCGTGGAAAACAGCCACTCCACCATCGGCGAGCCGGTGCAGGTCGATTTCGATAGGGTGACCGGCAGCCACCGCCGCCGCGCAGGCTGCCAAGGAGTTTTCTGGAACGCTGCGGTTGCCGTCGTGGAGGCCGCGATGGGCGATCGGCCGGGTTGAGAGCCAGTTTGAGAGTTGACGCATGGGAGCGATTCTCTTTTGCCGCAGCAACCTGCGGCCCTACACCACCGCGCCCATGGTACCAGCGGGAGCCGCGGCGCTAGCCGGCGATCGCCTCAGCAGAGAGCCGCTTGAAGGCCAAGCGCTCGTCTTCGACATCGGCAACGATTGTGTCTCCCTCGCCAAACTCGCCTCGCAGCAGCGCTTTGGCAATTTGGGTCTCGAGGTACCGCTGCACGGCCCGCCGCAGCGGCCGCGCCCCATAAACTGGGTCGTAGCCCAACTCAACCAAGTAAGCCAAGGCATCTTCAGAGAGCTTGAGGGCAATCCCTTGCTCGCCCAGGCGATTTTCTAAATGGCGGACCTGGAGCCGGGCAATTTCCTGGAGTTGGTCGCGCCGTAGGGCGTGGAAAACAATCGTCTCGTCGATGCGGTTGAGAAACTCCGGCCGGAAGTGCTCTTTCAAGATGGCCATGACCCGCGATTGCATTTCTTCGTAGCGCGCGTCTTCGCCTGCAAATTCCAGAATGGTTTGCGAGCCGATATTGCTGGTCATAATTGCAATCGTGTTGCTGAAATCGACCGTGCGGCCTTGCGAATCGGTGATGCGGCCGTCATCGAGCAACTGCAGCAAAATATTGAAAACATCCGGGTGGGCTTTTTCAATTTCGTCGAACAAAATCACTGCATAGGGGCGGCGACGAATGGCTTCGGTGAGCTGGCCCCCCTCGTCGTAGCCGACATACCCTGGAGGCGCACCCACCAAACGCGAGACAGCATGCTTTTCCATGTATTCGGACATGTCAATGCGCACCAGGGCTGTCTCCGTGTCGAAGAGATTGGCCGCCAAGGCCTTGGCCAACTCGGTTTTACCGACTCCCGTGGGCCCCAAGAAGATAAAGCTCGCCGTCGGGCGATTGGGGTCGGCCAGGCCCGCGCGCGCGCGCTGAATTGCCTCGGCCACGGCGACTACCGCATCATCTTGGCCGACTACGCGCTGGTGCAGCTCGGCTTCGAGATTCAGCAGTTTTTCTTTTTCTGAGGCGATGAGCCTGCTGATGGGAATGCCGGTCCACTTAGAGATAATTTCGGCAATGTCGGCTTCGGTGACTTCTTCGCGCAGCAGGCTCTGGCCGCCACTTTGCATGTCTTCGAGTTGCCGGTCGGTGGCTTGGCGCTGCTGTTGCAGCTCCGTCAGGCGGCCGTAGCGCAGTTGAGCGGCCCGGTTGAGGTCGTAGTCGCGCTCGGCTTGCTGAATCTCGATGCTGACGCGATCGACTTCTTCGGCAATTTCTCTGAGGCGATCGATGATGCCTTTTTCTGATTGCCATTGGGCATTGAGGCGCGACTGCTCTTCTTTGAGGTTGCCGAGTTCTTTTTCAATGTTGCCCAAGCGCTCTAAAGAGGCGCTGTCGAGTTCTTTTTCGAGAGAAAGCCGCTCCATTTCAAGCTGTAGAATTTTGCGGTCGACTTCGTCGAGTTCTTCGGGCTTGGAGGTAATCTCCATCTTGAGCTTGGCTGCCGATTCATCGACCAAGTCAATGGCTTTATCGGGCAAAAACCGGTCGCTAATGTAGCGGTTGGAGAGCATTGCAGCAGCGACCAAAGCGCGATCGGCAATCTTGACGCCGTGGTGAACTTCGTAGCGCTCCTTGAGACCCCGCAAAATCGAGACTGTATCTGCTACGCTCGGCTCGCCGACATACACTTCCTGGAAGCGTCGCTCGAGGGCGGCATCTTTTTCGATGTACTTGCGGTACTCATCGAGGGTCGTCGCACCAATACAGCGCAGCTCGCCCCGGGCGAGCATGGGCTTGAGGAGGTTCCCCGCATCCATCGCGCCCTGGGTCGCCCCAGCGCCGACGACGGTATGAATCTCATCAATAAATAGAATGATTTGCCCCTGGGATTCGGTGACTTCTTTGAGCACGGCTTTGAGGCGCTCTTCAAATTCACCGCGATACTTTGCCCCAGCAATTAGGCTGCCCATATCGAGAGAAATGAGCGTGCGATCTCTTAAAGATTCCGGCACGTCGCGGCTGACAATGCGCTGGGCCAAGCCCTCGACGATCGCCGTTTTACCCACCCCCGGCTCGCCAATGAGCACCGGATTATTTTTCGTGCGCCGCGACAGAATCTGAATCGTGCGGCGGATTTCTTCGTCGCGGCCGATAACCGGGTCGAGCAGGCCCTCGCGCGCGGCGGCGGTGAGATCGCGGCCGTATTTTTCTAAAGATTCGTATTTGCCTTCGGGGTCGCGATCGGCAACGGTTTGGCGGCCGCGAACTTGGCGAATGATGTCTTCGAGCTGGCGCTCGCTGAGGCCAAATTCGCGATAAAGGGTCTCGCCGAAGCGCTTGTCGCGCGCAAAACCTAAAACCAAATGTTCGATGGAAATATAATCATCGCTAAAACTCTGGCGCGCGGCTTCGGCGCGGTCGAGGAGGCTATCTAAATTTTGGCCGAGATAAATAGAGCTACCGACGTTAGCAACTTTTGGCTGGCGCGCGATAAATTCATTGGCGCGATCGCGCAGGCGCTGAACGCTGACATTAGCGCGGTTGAAAATGCTCGCAGCGAGGCCATCTTGCTCGAGCAAAGAGAGGAGCAAGTGTTCGGTCTCGATACTTTGATGCTGGTTTTTTTTGGCAATATCTGGAAGGCGCACCAAAGCCTCCCAGGCTTTTTCGGTAAACTGATTTGGGTTAGTGGGTTGCATGAAGACTCTTACGGGCTTTCTCTTCGCACAATTTCATTTTAAGAACTCACTGTCGCTCGTGCGGAGCGAAAACCCACCCTCATGGGGCTGAATACCTCACCTCGCTGCAGAGCTACCGTCAATCGTCCTCATCAATTGAGATCGGCTGAGGAATTTTTGCTCTGGTGGCGACCCACCAGCCGATCGCGCAGGTGCTTGATGCGATCTCGAAGCTTGGCCGCCTCTTCAAACTCTAGGCTTTTAGCTGCTTCTTTCATTTGGGCTTCGAGCTTTTCAATTAGGTTGGGCAAGTCTTCGAGGGTGAGATCGTCCGATTTTTCGTAGATCTCTTCGAGCTGCTGGGCATTCAAGCGGCGAGAAATATCGAGATATTCCAGAATAGAATTGCGCTGTTTTTTAACGATGGGCTGAGGCGTGATGCCGCGCTCGCGGTTGTACTCTTCTTGGAGGGCGCGGCGGCGCTCGGTTTCGGAAATGGCCTTAGCCATACTATCGGTCACGCGATCGGCGTACAAGATAGCTTGGCCGCGAACGTGGCGGGCGGCGCGGCCGATGGTTTGAATGAGCGATCGCTCTGCTCTGAGGAAGCCTTCTTTATCGGCGTCGAGAATCGCCACCAAAGAAACCTCGGGCAAGTCCAAGCCTTCACGCAACAGATTGACGCCAACGAGCACGTCAAACTCCCCCGCGCGCAGCGCCTGAATGATTTCAATGCGGTCGATGGAGTGAATTTCGGAGTGCAAATAACGCACCCGCACCCCTCGCTCGCTGCAGTATTCGGTGAGGTCTTCGGCCATGCGCTTAGTCAGGGTCGTCACCAGGGTGCGCTCGCCGCGATCGATGCGATCTTGAATTTCGGCAAGTAAGTCGTCCACTTGGCCGGTGGTGGGGCGCACGAAAATCTCCGGATCGAGCACGCCGGTGGGGCGAATGATTTGCTCGACGACGCGGTCTTCCGAGATTTCTAGCTCCCAATCGCCTGGCGTCGCCGAGACAAAAACGCACTGGGAGACTTTTTGCCAGAATTCTTCGGATTTGAGGGGGCGATTATCGGCGGCGCTGGGCAACCGGAAGCCGTGGTCGATCAAGACTTGCTTGCGCGCGCGATCGCCGTTGTACATGCCGCGAATCTGTGGCACGGTCACGTGGGACTCATCGATGACCAGGAGCCAATCTTTAGGGAAATAATCTACTAAGCATTCGGGCGGATCGCCAGCATTGCGCCCGGCCAGATGGCGAGAATAGTTCTCAACGCCGTTGCAGTAGCCGACTTCCTGGAGCATTTCTAGGTCGTAGCGGGTGCGCTGGCCCAGGCGCTGGGCTTCGAGGAGTTTGCCTTCGGCCTCGAGCGCCCCCAGGCGGTCTTTGAGTTCGGCTGCGATGTCGTCGCAGGCCCGCTCGATCTCGTCTTCGGGGGTGACAAAGTGCCGAGCGGGATAAAGGCTCAAGGCGTCTAGGCTCTGGAGAATCTCGCCCGTGGTGGGGTCAACGTAGCGAATGGCGTCAATTTCGTCGCCAAAAAATTCGATGCGGATAATGCGGTCTTCGTAGGCAGGGCCGACTTCGAGAACATCGCCTTTGACCCGGAAGCGCCCGCGCCCCATCTCAATATCATTGCGGGTATATTGCACGTTGGCCAGATCGCGCAGGAGCTGGCGCTGGTCGATTTCGGCACCCACTTTAAAAGGAATGGCCGCTTTCATATACTCGGCAGGCATCCCCAAGCCGTAGATACAGCTAATCGAAGCCACCACCACGACATCGCGGCGCTCGAAGAGCGATCGTGTGGCCGAGTGGCGCAACATGTCGATCTCGTCGTTGATGGCAGCGCTTTTTTCGATGTAGGTGTCGGTGACGGGGATGTAGGCTTCGGGCTGGTAGTAGTCGTAGTAGCTGATGAAGTATTCGACGGCATTGGTGGGAAAAAACTCTCGCAGCTCGTTGCAGAGCTGGGCGGCAAGCGTTTTATTGTGGGCGAGGACCAACGCCGGGCGGCCGAGGCGCTCGATGGTGCGGGCGATGGTGTGGGTTTTGCCGGTGCCGGTGGCCCCTAGGAGGGTTTGATAGCGATTCCCGGCTTGAAGGGATTGGGTGAGTTGGGTGATTGCTCTGGGTTGATCGCCGGCCGGCTCGAAGGGCGAGTAAATCTTGAATCCCGTCATCGCAAGGTCCCCGTGCTTTGGTTGCTTCTTATGCTAAAGCACTGGGGGGCAGCTCCCCAGGCACTAGGGCGCGATGAATCCTTCGGCCCGCGCGGGCTGACTCTCGAAGTAGCGATAGGCCGCACGCGAGTAGGCGCGGATGAGCTCTTGGGCGTTGCGATCGTTATGGGGCCGGGCTACTAGCACCGAGGCCAGGTAGCGCTTGCCCGATGGCATGTCGATCAAGCCGACATCGCCGACCATCGAACCAATATCGCCGGTTTTGTTGGCAATCGTGGCCCCCTGGCCCAAGCCCTGAGGTAGCAGCGTCCGCGTTTTAGTGCGGTACATGATGCTGAGTATGCGATCGCGCGATTTTGGGCTCACCAACCGTCCCTGCTCCAGCAGCGCCATGAGCTTTACTAGCTCCCGGGGCGAGGTGGTGTTGGTTCCCTCGAGATCTGGCAACGGGTTGCGAATGACGGTTTCTTCTAGGCCCCATTCGAGAAACAGATCGTTGAGGACCGCCGCCCCACCGAGGCGATCGATCAGCATGTTGGTTGCCGTGTTGTCGCTGATGATGATGTTTTTCTCGGCAATCTCGGCGACGGAATATTTGCTGTTGGGGGGTTGATATTGCAGGGCTCCCGAGCCACCGCCGATGAGGTCGGGACGCATGGTCAGCTCCTCGTCTAGGGAGACCTCCCCAGCATCGATAGCGGCAAACAACGCAACCAGGACGGGAACCTTAATGGTGCTAGCAGCCGAAAATGCTTCACTGCCCCGGAAATTAACGTATTCGCCGGTATCTAAATCGATGAAATAGGCCCCCGGCGTCAGTTGAGTCTTTGGGGCAGCAAGGGCTTGGAATTCTGCGTGCAGGCTGGCGATTGCTTGAGTCTCGGCCAGGGCTGGCGGCAGAGCCGGCGCCGCAACCGGCACCGGGGCTTGTGGCGTCGCGCTCAGGTATCGCTGGGGCCAGACCGCTGCAAGGGTCGTTCCTAAAATAGCGCCGAGACCCACACCCAAAATCGAGAGGCGCAGCGACCAAATCAAAAAAAACTCAAATCTGCCAGGCGCGCGCGCCGGCACGGGATCGGGCTCGACTGGCGGTGGCGCTATCGGAAACCGGACGACATTGTTGGCGGGCAAACGACTCGAGCGGGCGCGGTTGACTTTTCTGCCGCTGGCTTGCCTGCGACCGAACTTCCGAGTGCGTGGAGAAGAAAATTGTCCGGCCACCCCGAGAACTCCAAAATATCGTGCTGCTAATGATAAGACCTGCGACTCCCAACCGAGCCCGAAGCCGATCTTAAGGATGGCCTCGCGGCGGTGCGCTGCGGTTCCTACGATGGAAAATCGCCCCTAGAAAGTTCCGTGCCTCGCTTGATGGCCCACTCTGTCTGGCGCAGAACCCCGCGCAGCATCGCAATCTCCTCAGAAGTTAGGCCGGCCCGGCTGTAGAGGCGGCGAAACTTCTCCAGCCGAGCCGCTGCCGTGTGAGGATACAAAAATCCAATCTGTAGGAGCACGCGCTCTAGGTGCTGGTAGTAGTCCTCGAGCAAATCGAGAGGCGCCTCGTTGCCCAGGGATTCGGGTTCTACAGGCGCCGAGGGTCCCAGCACGGCAGCCTGCCGCAGCTCGTAGGCACAAACCGCCACGGCCATAGCCAGATTCATCGAAGGGTAGTCAGCGCTCGTCGGAATGCCCACAAAGCGCCGGGCATAGTTGAGTTCTGCATTGCTCAGACCGCGATCTTCCGGGCCAAAAATCAGGGCCGAGGGGCCGCCACTTGCTAGCAGCCAGGGCATGACGGCTGCTGGCGGCTCCAGGGCCGTCGGGAGCGATCGCGATCGCGCTGTGGTGGCCACCGCGCGCTGGCAACCTGCCAGGGCTGCAGGCAGATCGGCAACAATGCGAGCGGCTGCGAGCACATCGCCTGCATGAACGGCCATGCGTCGCGCCTCGTCGCCTAGGGGGTCGCAATGGGGCTCGACCAGAATTAGCCGCTGCAGGCCCATATTCTTCATTGCCCGGGCAATGGCACCGACGTTAAGCGCGCCCGCCGGCTCGACCAAGACGATCGCGACTGCAGCCAAGTCCGCCTCGCTCATGGATGGCACCGTATCGTGTTTAGACTGCTAACTATATAGCAATCGACCCCCCGTATCTCCGATGGCCCGACAGCGCGCGAAATCCGATTTGCCCACAAAAATCTGCCCCGTTTGCAATCGTCCCTTCGCTTGGCGCAAAAAGTGGGCGGACTGCTGGGATGAAGTTAAATATTGCTCCGAGCGCTGCCGGCGGCGCAAGTCGCAGGTCCCCTGAAAAAAATTGCCCCCAGCACAGAGTTGGTGCCGAGGGCATGGGTAAGGACTAAGTTATGTAGATGCGTGAATATCTGACGGTGGTTCCGTCGTGCGAGTCAGAGCGCTACCGCCCGAGCCACTCGATCAAACCTTCTTGCATAGAAGAGCGAACCTTGCCCTGGCGGGCACCAGCATCGGGCTCTGGCTCCACCAGCCGAGCAGTGCTAGCCAATCCTTCGTATCGGAGAACTTTACTGTTGTCAGTACTCATCGCAGATCCCTATCACAAGTTTCATTGACTTGGTAACGACTTTAGCATGGTGTCCGCAGGATCGGAACCCAGCTAGATCCCGGGAAATACGGTCATTTAAAAACATTACTCTGATAGCTCGGCGTGGCAATCCACCGATTTACCGGGATTTTCACGGATGGAGTGCGACCTGAAGCCGCCCAGCAACTGAGTATCCACGGATCGAGCCGCGAGCATCTAATGTCGCGAGGGTCCTCTTCCGCTGGGAGGATTTTGACTTGTAAAGGCAATTGTTACAGTTTATGAAGGAATTGTTAGCTATGTAAAAAGGAGCCTCCACGGATGGGCCAAATCGACTTAAACCAAATTTCAGAGCGCTTGGAGAGCCCCAACTCAGCCGATCGCATGGTGGCGCTGGCCTCTTTGCGGGAGGTTCCGGCGGCTGAGGCGTTCCCGCTCATTCAGAAGGTGCTCGACGATAAGGTTCTGCAAATCCGTTCGATGGCCGTCTTCGCCCTGGGTATCAAAGCCACAGAGCAGTCCTACGACATTCTGGTGAAGCTGCTCGAGACCGACTCAGACTATGGCATTCGGGCTGATGCGGCCGGAGCCCTCGGCTATCTCGAGGATCCCCGTGCCTTCGAGGCCCTCTCGCGGGCCTTCTACGAGGAGACAGAATGGCTGGTCCGGTTTTCGGCTGCGGTCTCCCTCGGAAACCTCAAAGACCCCCGTGCCGGAGGCGCCTTGCGGCAGGCACTCCAAAGCGAAGAAACGGTCATGCAGCAAGCGGCGATCGCCGCTCTAGGTGAAATTGGCTGCACCGATGCCCTCGAAGAAATGCTCGAGTTCGCACGTGCCGAAGACTGGTTGGTGCGCCAGCGCCTAGCCGAGGCTTTGGGGAATTTGCCTGGTGAGAAAACCAAGGCAGCATTGAATTTTTTGGCAAAAGATGCTCACCCCCAAGTCGCCGAAGCGGCCCGGATCTCCTTAGGCCGTTTGGGCGCAGAGTAGGGGCCCGCCACCTAGCCAGTGGCCTGCCTCGCGTATCCTGGTAGAGGTTTCAAAGCTCGATTTAGTAAAGCATCGATACTTACTACCAGGATGAATGTTCGGGAATTTTTAGACGCCAATGCCGGCAAATGGTTTTCTCAGCGCACGCAATATGACGCAACTGCCCGCGAGCAGCAGAATCTGCGCGGCGAGCTTGCGGTTGAAATTCTAGCGGCAACCCATGAGGCCGTTTGCGAGTTGTGCCAGCAAGCGGCAATCGACTCTGCCGGGGTCTGGGCGGGCGCTCGCACGCAGTGGGCGGCTGACGCCGGGTTTGGCAGCCAGAAACAGCAGAGCAATGGTGGGACGGCGATCGCCTTATTCGTGGCGGGCGAAACCCAAACTGCCGGCGAGCTGCTGCAAACCCGCAGCGACGCGCCCGAGCTGCTAGTTCGCGGCTGCTACGAGTTTCGGCCCCAGGGCGTCAACCCGGCGACCCTCGTGCTGAGCGCCCAGACAGGGGACCTCTATCGCGAAGAGCGCCTGTGGTTGGCAGGAGAAAATCTGCGGCTGCGAGCCGTGCGGGTCACATCGGGCGATCGCGAGTGCTTGGCCTTCTATTCTGAGATTCGGCGCTTGCCCCCCAAAACCGATGCTGGCTGAGGGCCATCGGGGCAATACGCCCGGCGCGGGTGGGACTTGAGGCCGGTCGAGGGGGTTCGAGGGTGCCTCAAGACTGTCATCGTTTTGTAACATTGATGTGCGCGCGATTGTACTCCACAATACATACTTGAAAATTAAGGCTGCATTAGGATGCCAACTTGAGAGGAGCGCGGTGTTTCGGTGGTTTCGACCGATGCTGTGCCCCGTTTCTGGAAGGGTTGCTCGTGCGGACTGAGGCGCTGGAGGCTCCGAATCTTGGGGCTACTCTCGAGCCGCTCAAATTTTAAGTGTGTGGAGTTCGAAAACGAAATGAAGAAGAGCTATCTGCTGCGTGCTGTTGGGGGTGCCCTCGGCGCGTCGATATTGTCTGTGGTAGGCGGTGTCTCGGCACAAGCATCCGAAGGAATTCTCGATCGCCTCGAGAATTACCAGGGCACGCCGTCGATGAACCAGGTCAACAGCGTCACCGAGTTTTCTGATGTGTCCCCCCGGCACTGGGCCTACAACGCCCTGCGCAGCTTGGTCGAGCGCTACGACTGTATCGAGGGCTTTCCCGATGGAACCTTCCGGGGCAACCGTACCCTGACCCGCTTTGAGTTTGCTGCCGGTCTCAACAGCTGCTTGCGGGCGATCGAGCAAATTGCCGGTACCCGCGTTCCTAGCGAAGCGCCCGACGAGGTCACCCGCGATGACCTACGCCGCATATTCGCGCTGATCGAAGAGTTCCAAGGCGAGCTGACGGCCCTGAGCGGCCGCATTGACGGTCTCGAAGGCCGCGTCGATACTATCGAGGCCCAGCAGTTCTCGACGACCACCAAGCTCAATGGCGAAGCTATCTTCCAGCTCGATTCGGCGTTTGGCGGCGATCCCGTGCTGGGCGTAGGCTTTCCCTTCGATGGCGACCCAATCGACCTCCCTCCAGGCGTTGTGGCTCCTGCTTCGGGGACTCCTGGCAGCTTCAGCGTTGACGAGCAAACGACGGTTGCCAATCGGGTCCGCCTGAACTTCGATACGAGCTTCACCGGTAAAGATCGCCTGCGCACTCGCCTCCAGGCCAATAACCTGCAGTTCTTCGAGGAGAGAACGGGTGTTGCGGCGACCTCCCTCAACTTCTTCCCGATCGCGCCTCAAGACAACACCTTCGCCATTGGCGAGCTGTCTTACTCCTTCCCGATCCTGAACGACCGCGTCACTGTCATCATTGCTGCCGATGGCTTGCTGGTTGACGATGTCTTCAATCTCGTCCCGACAGCTTCTTTCGCCTACGACTCGCTAAACCTGACCGTTGCCTACAACAACCTGATTTACGACGTTTCGAATGCTGATGGTGCGGGCTTGGGCCTCAACATCCTGTTGAGTGACAATATTCAGCTCGACCTGGGTTACTTCCTGTTGGATAGCTTGGGGAACGATCCCGAGTTTGGTATTTTCAACAGCAGCTTCTCGACGGGCGCTCACCTGAACTACGATGTCTCCGACCGGTTCTCCGTGTCCTTGGCTTACTTATACAACTTCTTTGAGGAAGGGGTATTTTTTGACGTCTCGGGCTTTGTCGGCACGGGCAACGCGCAGCAGCCTTTCGGCGACGTAAACACCGTCTCCAACAACCTCGGTTTGCAGTTTAACTTTGCCGTTAGTCCGAAGTTTGGCTTCGGCGGCTATGTAGGTTACGCCTTTGCTTCGACCCGCGATGGCAGCGACGGCAGTGCCGACCTGCTCACGGCCCAAGCCAACGTCTACTTCCCCGATTTGGGCAAAGAAGGCGACGCCCTCGTGCTGGCTGCAGCCATCGCGCCGACGGTCGTGAGCGCTGATGGCACCAACTCTGCTGGCGCTCCTATCTTCGACGACGACGAGGTTGCCGATCTTTTCGGCTCTGACGGTGGCCTGCCAATCGTCATCGACCTCGAGTATCGCTATCCCTTCACCGACAACATCACCACCACCTTCGGTGGCATTGCCGTCATCAACCCTGAAGGCATCAGCGATAACGACGCCGTTTTCATCGGTACGATTCGGACTGTCTTCAGCTTCTAGGAGCCTTTTCTAGAATGGCGTACGCCTAAAGCAGTGGTGCTGGGGCAGCTCGCAATGTGCCGGGCTGCCCCAATGCATTTTTGGGGGCTCTCCGTTCCTTTACAATGGGCATCACTTTAGAGTTGGCAAATTTTTTCGCCACCCCCAGAAATCCTTCCTTCATGAGTGCTCCCCCAATTCTCGAACTGCGCGATCTAGTTGTTGAGTTTGTCGGTCGCGATCGCGCCGCTGCCCCGGCCATTGCCGGCATCGATTTACAACTGCAACCAGGGCAGATTTTGGGATTGGTAGGAGAGTCGGGCTCGGGCAAGTCCGTAACGGCCCTGAGCGTGATGGGCTTACTGCCAGAAACTGCCCGCACGCGCGGCGAGATCTGGTTTCGCCCGGAGCCTGAGGCTTCGCCCATCGAGCTGTTGGGTCTCGATGCCGAGGGCCGCCGCCAACTGCGCGGGCGCCGCCTGGCCCAGATTTTCCAGGAGCCGATGAGCGCGCTCAATCCGGTTTATCCCATCGGCTTCCAGCTCGTCGAGGCCATCCGCCAGCATCAGACCGTCTCCGCTGCCGAGGCCCGCCGCCAAGCGATCGCCTGCTTGCAAGAGGTCCGCCTGCTCCCCAGCGATGAGGCGCTACGGGCAACCCTCGCAGCAGAGACAGACGCTTCTCGAGATCTCGATCGCGCGCTCAATGCCCGCAAGCGCGAGATGCTCGAGCGCTACCCCCACCAACTGTCTGGCGGCCAGCTACAGCGGGTTTGCATCGCGATAGCCATTGCCTGCAACCCGACCGTCCTTCTCGCCGACGAGCCCACCACAGCCCTCGATGTCACGGTCCAGAAAGCAATTTTGCTGCTGCTGCGCCAGCTTTGTCGCGAACGGGGCATGGCTGCAATCTTCATCTCTCACGATTTGGCCGTCGTGGCCGAGCTTGCCGATGCTGTTGCCGTGATGTTCCGGGGCAAAATTGTCGAGGCCGGATCGATTGCCGAGCTGTTCGAGCGCCCCCAGCATCCCTACACGCGGGCGCTACTGGCCTGCTCGCCCCGTCCCGAAGCCGATCGCCGGGTGCTTCCTACCGTTGACGACTTCATGCGCGTTGCGACCCACGCCGATGGGAGCTGGGAAGTCGAAGCAACTGCCCCGGCAGCTCCTGCGACTTCATCGGCAGCCCCAGCCCCGCCACCGTCTGCTGCGCCGCCGCTACTCCAAGTCAATAATTTGCAAGTGGGCTTCCGGCAACCCGGGTCTCGCCGCTACCTGATGGCGGTCAATAATGTCTCGTTTGAGGTCTATCGTGGCGAGACCCTGGGCTTGGTGGGCGAGTCTGGTTGCGGCAAGTCTACCCTTGCCCGCGCCTTGCTGCGCACGATCGAGCCTCTCGGTGGCACGATTGTCTTCGACGGCGAAGACTTGCTGCACGCGCGGGCGCGCCAGTTGCGGGCCTTGCGCTCTCGCTTGCAAATTGTGTTTCAGAATCCTTACAACTCCCTCAACCCGCGCTTGAGTGTGGGCCAAGCCATTGCCGAGCCGCTGCGCTTGCACGGGCGCAGCGCGCGAGCGGCGCGCGAGCGGGTGGCAACCCTGCTCGAACGGGTCGGCCTCGATCCGAGCTGGGGCGATCGCTATCCTCACGAGTTCTCGGGCGGCCAGCGCCAGCGCGTCTGCATCGCCCGCGCCCTGGCCCTCAACCCCGATTTCATCATCTGCGATGAATCGGTCTCTGCTCTCGATGTTTCCGTGCAGGCGCAGGTGCTCAATCTGCTTGGCGACCTCCAGCGCGAGTTCGGCCTGACTTATATTTTCATTTCTCACGACTTGGGGGTCGTACGGTTTATGAGCGATCGCATCATGGTCATGAACCAAGGACGCATCGAAGAAATTGGAGCTGCTGCAGAAGTCTGCGAGCAGCCCCAAAGCCCCTACACGCGCCAACTGCTTGCAGCCGTCCCCAGAGGGCTCGGCCCAGCAGCGGCCCCAGTTTAAAGAAGACTCATACCAATTGCGCGCGCGTGAGATCGCTGCGGGCATCTTGCAAGTCAGTAGGCTGATAATCCCACTGCCATCGATATCGTTCGACCGATTCGTCCAGAGACCTCTACCGATGCTTCGCTCGGGGGAGTGTCGTCGCGCCGGAGCCACCCGATCTGGCGATGCTCCTTTTTCTTTAACGATTGCGCTAGTATGACGCTACGAAAGTTCATAAACCCTTTACTGGGGTTGGCTTTCGCGTGTTTTCCCCAACTTTAGAAATAAGGAGATACTCATATGTCCGTTTCTGGTGTATTCATCTACCTCGGCATTCTCGGCATCTACACTGCGATCGCCCTGTCACTCTACTTTGGATTCCGGGCTATCAAGCTCATTTAGTTCGAGCTGCAGCGCGATCGCGCTGACTCGAGTCTGGGAGTAGCTGCCCCAGACTAGGCAGCAGCGCGATCGCATAATAGATGAGGAGTCTAATTGTTGGGATACGGTATGGGTTTATTTGGTTTTGGAAAAAAAGCAACGATGCCTTCTCCCGAGCAAGCCCTTCCCGGGCGATCGACGGCAATGCCCGTTCCCGAGAAGCACTATGTCAATGGCAACCCGATAGTGGCCCCATTTCCAGAGGGGATGCAACGGGCCCTGTTCGGACTGGGCTGCTTCTGGGGAGCCGAGCGCAAGTTTTGGCAGACTGCAGGGGTCTACTCCACAGCAGTAGGCTATGCAGCCGGGCACACGCCCAACCCGACATACCAAGAGGTCTGCACGGGGATGACCGGCCACAATGAAGTCGTGTTGGTGGTCTACGACCCGCAGAAAGTCAGCTACCAGACCCTATTGAAGGTTTTTTGGGAGAGCCACGACCCGACTCAAGGAATGCGTCAGGGGAATGACACGGGCACTCAATATCGTTCTGGTGTCTACACCTACTCTGAGGAGCAGCACCAACTAGCCCTTGCCTCGAAGCAAACCTACCAGGAAGCCCTCGCTGCCGTAAATCGCGGTGAAATTACGACGGAGATTCTTGGGGCTCCCGAGTTTTACTATGCCGAGGATTACCACCAGCAGTATCTGGCCAAGAATCCTGGCGGTTACTGCGGCTTGGGCGGTACGGGCGTGACCTGCCCTGACATGGCCGTGGGAGCCCAATAAGCAAAACCCCCGTTGGGGGTTGCACTAAAAACGAAAAAAGAGTGACCTCCAGGCGCAGAGGTCACTCTTTTTCATGTCAAATGCTCGCGACTGGGGCGAGGAATTTGAAGATTACTTAGCCGTAGCCTCGGCTGCCTTGAGGGAGTTCTCAAGCGCCTGACGCTGCCGGTCGTCTTGACCCTGCAGGGCAGAGGTCAGCCAGCCGCCGATGAAAGCGTCGATGGAATAGATGCCAGGGCCATTAACTGCGAAGAAAAGGAAGCCACCAGCGTAAACCGCAGACAGCTCGAGGTAAGGAATGCTGAGGCCAGCAACCAGAATGTGGTGGTACATCGCAACGCACATGGTCGAAAACAGACCGAAAGCCGCAGGGCGTGCGAACAGACCCAAAGCGAGCAAGGGAGCGCCAACCAGCTCGGTCAGAGCGGCAACATAGCTAAAGAAGATGGGGAAAGGCAGGCCGATAACTTCAACGTAGGCCTCAGCGAAGCCTTCGATATCTTCAAGCTTGTCCAAGCCGTTGTGAATCATCATGACGCTGATGATGAGGCGGAAGGCGGTCCAAGCGAGTTGGGTCGCAACGCCAGGGCCCATCGTGGAGCGGAACATTGCGGGTAGCAGATTGGTTAGAGTTGCGTTCATTGTCAGTTAGTCCTGGGAAGGGGTGTTTACAAAAATTAGGCTTCGACAGGGAGTCCGGTAACGTCCGCGCGCGAATGAGCCCGACTGGCAGCAAGCTTCCTCGCCTCCCGTAAGAGTCCTGCGACTTGGAGTGCAGCGCCACTCCCAGCTCCTGAGGGCAACACTGCAGAGCACCAGCACTCGGTTCACATCGCATGGTTGAATATTAACAAAATTTAAGTTCCGGAAAACAAAATTTTTGAACTTTTGCAAACCTTTTTTCGGCCGGATCGCCAAAGCGACTGCTGTGCCTGCCTTTGCACGATCCCTAACTCGGCCGATCCCTAACCTGAGTATGAGAGCGCACGCTGCCGTCAACTCAGCTAGCAAGAACCGCACCGAGACGCTGCCACCGCAGGTCGCGCGTTTCTGCTTGGTAGGTCCAACGCAGGAGATCTGCGGCCGTGCGGCCGACGAGTTGGGCATCTAGGCCGATGGCGGCGCGAGGAGCAGAGGTTGCCAGGGCGATCGCCGCAGCAGGCGAGCAGATATCCCATCGCACCAAGTTTTGGACCCCTGCAAGTAGGGGCAGCGCCGTGCCTGCCAGGGTGCCATCTTCGAGGCGTGCGGTGCCGCCACGAACGGCGATCGTGCGATCGCCCCAGGGATACTCGCCTGCGGGCAGGCCTAAAGCCGCGATCGCGTCGCTGACGAGAAACAACCCACAAGCCCCGGCCACCCGCCAGAGCAAGCGCAGCATTGTCGGGCAAATGTGCTCGCCATCGGCAATGAACCCGCAGCGAACCGCCCGCGCCAGAGCCGCGCCCAGCAACCCCGGCTCGCGATGGTGCAAGCTGGGCATGGCATTAAAGGCATGGGTCACCATCGCGACGCCGCCGGCAAAGGCCCGCTCGGCTTCGGCGGCCGTAGCCAGAGAATGCCCCAAGCTAACGACCGTCCCGCGCGACCGCAGGGCCGCAAGGGTTTCTCCTGTGGGGTCGAGTTCGGCGGCAAGGGTCATGACGCGCACGCAGTCGCCCCACTCGCCAACCAGGGCCGCCAGGTTCTCGGGCGTGGGGGGCTGGATGTACTGCTGGGGGTGGGCGCCGCGCTTTTGGGGGTTAATAAACGGTCCTTCGAGATGCGCGCCGAGGACCCGCGCGTGGTTTGGTGCTGTATCGCTTCGCATGTAGGCTGCGATCGCAGCCAAAGCCTGGTGAATTTGGCTTGCAGGCGACGTCACTAGAGTCGGTAAATAGGCATCGACGCCCTGGGCCCACAAGAGCGCGCCAACTTCGGTTAATTGGGGCAGAGATGCTGCGGTCAGCTCCGTAAATTGCAGCCCCAGAGCGCCATTAATTTGCAGGTCGATACCGCCGAGGGAGAGCCAGTCGCCCGCGAGATCGAGACCCTCGGTGGCAGCCGCCGCAGGCAACACAGTCGCGACACGACCGTCTTCGTCAATTTCCAAGCAATGGAGCCCTTCACACTCTGGCAGGCGCGCATTCAGAATTCTCAGCATTTTGTAACTCCCGGCCCGTGCTTGCCCTCCAGTATGATGTGCGGGTAAACGACTGGCATCGGTAGCCTCCAAATAAGGTTATTTACTAATGAGCGACGCACGATCCCCCCTCGTTGGCATCATCATGGGCAGCGATTCCGACTTGGGCACCATGCAGGATGCGATCGCAATTTGCGAGGAACTTGCCGTCCCGTTTGAGGTAGCCATTGTTTCGGCCCATCGCACTCCAGAGCGCATGCTTGCCTACGCTGAAAATGCCTCCGAGCGGGGCCTCAAAGTGATTATCGCGGGTGCAGGCGGTGCCGCTCACTTGCCGGGGATGGTAGCTTCAATAACGCCGCTGCCAGTGATTGGCGTGCCCATCCCTCTCAAAGATCTGCAAGGCGTCGATTCGCTCTATTCCATCGTGCAGATGCCCAAAGGCATTCCGGTCGCGACCGTTGCCATCGGCAATGCCCAAAATGCCGCTCTGCTGGCCGTGCAAATCTTAGGCGTTGCCAATCGCGTCTGGCTTGAGAAGATTCGCCACTACCGACGCTCGCTGACCCAGGCGGTCTTCGATAAGCAAACCCGCCTCGAAGAACTCGGCTATCAGCAATATCTCAACAAGCAAAACGGCTAGCAGACTGTGGCTGCAAACTTCTCGAGCGACAACCTCAGCGGCTGTGCCCCAGAAATCTTGGCGGCCCTGGCAGCGGCTAATTCCGGGCCAGCGCTGCCCTACGGCCAAGACGAATACACCCAGGCCCTACAGCAGCAATACTCCCAGTGGTTCGAGCGAGAAGTGCGGATTTTTCCGGTCGTGACGGGTTCTGCGGCGAATGCTCTGGCTCTGGCTGCCTTGGTGCCGCCATTCGGGTCGATCTACTGCCACGCCGACGCCCACATCAATACAGCCGAGTGCGGCGCGCCCGAGTTTTACACTGGGGGTGCCAAGCTCTTGCCCCTGGCAGGCGAGGCTGGCAAGCTCCGGGCTGCCGATCTCGAAGCAACGCTCCAGCGGGCGCGGCTTGGGGCGGTTAACGTAGCTCAGCCAGCAGCCATTTCGATTACTCAGGGCACGGAGGCTGGGACGGTTTACCGCTGTGGCGAAATTGCCGAAATTGCTGCCGTCGCCCGTCGCTACAACTTGCGCTTGCACGTCGATGGCGCGCGCTTTGCCAATGCGTTGGTGCATCTCGGCTGCTCTCCAGCTGCTGTCACCTGGCAGGCGGGCGTTGATGTGTTGTGCTTCGGAGCGACTAAAAATGGTGCGATCGCCGCTGAGGCGGTTATTTTTTTCGATGTGGAGTTGGCTGAGAATTTTGCCTATCGCTGCAAGCGCGGGGGCCACTTGTGGTCGAAGTTGCGGTTTTTGGCGGTGCAGCTGCAGGCTATCTTAGAAGGCGACCTCTGGGCGCGCAACGCTCGCCATGCTAACCAAATGGCGGCGGGTTTGGCGGCGGGTTTGGCGGCGCTGCCGGAGGTGGAAATTTTGTATCCCGTCGAGATGAATGAGGTCTTTGCGTGCTTGCCCGAGGTGATGGTTGCGGGGTTGCTCGCAGAAGGGTTTGGGTTTTATCAGTTGGAGAAGCGCCTCGCTGGTGTTGTCGTGCGGCTGGTAACGTCCTTTGCGACCCAGGAGCGGGAGGTGGCGGCGTTTATCGCGGTGGCGCGTCGTTATGCGGCGAGCTGCTAGTTGTCACCACTCAGATCCCGCTAAGGGTCGGAATGGCACTAATATTTCAGTAGATAATCTCCCTGTCCCGTTTCAGGTCTTACGCCGTCTGCATCATCTCCCGTAGCTGCGCTACTCGGCTCTGAATCTGCTCCCTGGCCTGGGATAGCGGTGCCGGAAGTAGACCACCTGGAAAATGATATCGGTGGGCAGCTCGACAAAATGCCAGGGGGTGCCCGTCCGCTCGTTGAAGGTCTTCCCACAGTCCCGGCACCGGTAAATTAGGTAGCCCAAAGTTGTCATGCGCTTGAGCTGGGTGGTGCGTTCTGACTGGCAGCGGGGGCAGCGCATGGTCTGATGTAAGCGGTGACTGCCCTCTAGAGTAATTCTCTATCGTGAGGATGGCAAATCCGTGTACTCAGGCCTGACAGTTAGTGCGTTTGCCCTGCCGATCGCGACCGCTAACTTGACAACGCCGGTTGACTCAGCTCACGGCAGGGGAATAACTCGCCATAAAGCTCTTGTCTACGTACGTTGTTGTTTTAGGTTGCCGTGGGATTCTGATTGCGATCGTTCGCTGACCGGGCCAGTATGACTGGCAAATTGGGGCCAAGGTCCTAGCATGAAGCTGTTCCGTTTTCGCAAGCCAATTGACGGAACGAACCCACGTACAGGAAAACCAACCGTGAAATTTCTCAAATCTCTACTAGCGCTGGCTCTGATTCTATGCTTCAGTCTGGGCGCTCCTCGCGTCGCTGCTGCAGAGAATATCGTCGAAATTGCTGCAAGCAAGGACTCTTTTACAACCTTGGTGGCAGCTGTTGAAGCAGCTGACTTGGTGGAGGCTCTGGCTAGCGATGGATCGCTCACTGTGTTCGCACCGACGAATGATGCCTTTGCTCAACTACCTGCAGGAACTGTTGAGACCCTACTTCAGCCTGAGAATAAAGCTAGTCTGGTAAAAGTGTTGAGCTACCATGTCATCCCTGGCGCAATCTTTGCTGCCGACCTGAAACCGGGTACTGCCGAGACTTTGGAAGGCCAGAGCGTGACCGTTACTCTAGGCGAATCCGTACGCATCAACGATGCGACGGTTGTAGCTACCGACATCCAAGCCGACAACGGGGTTATCCACGTTATCGATCGCGTTTTGGTACCTGCCGACCTCTAAATCTAGGCTTCATATTCATCAGTATTGGCTTCATTGGCGGTCCGTAGCGATCGCCGGTGGGGCCTTCTTCATTCGAGATGGGTAGGATGAAGTCAAGCATTTTCATTTGTCGCTGAAACCGGCTATCTCCATGAGAGCAGCGGTTTCAGCGCTTTTTCTGTATCCTCTCCCTTCCGCCGAACTCACGTTATAAGGAGCTGCTTTCTTGCCAGGAAGCCTCGTAAAGAAGTTAAGGTCCAGCTTGGGTAAGCCGGACCTTAAGTCTTAGAGTCTGTTGGCAATGTCAGTTGAGCAGCGTTCTAGTTTGGTTTGCAGGTAACGCAACGGTAGCTTTGGTAACAGCTTTGGTCGCTTCGAGAGCTTCAGCAGTAACCTCTGGCGTCTCAAGTTCGCTTTCCTAACCTTTCTCGGGTTCTGGTTTCGAGGGTCGATTTCTCTTGAGGTCCCCCCAATCGTCGTTTTGGCTCGAACTCGGCCAAAACGCCTCCTTAAGCCTCTAGATTTACGAGTGCCTCGCAGCTTGGCGAATTTTTTTGCCAGTGCTCGTTGCGTCGAGTTAAAAGCAGGTGGTACGGGCTTCAACTCTTGTTTTTTCCGACGAGCCTTCCTGTCGGCCCGCTGTACCTCAGTGGATTTAATCTAACAAAAAATCCCGATCGCTCGAGCGGCTATTGCTAAACTTTACACTTGGCAAGAAGCAAGCATTTGGCAAGTCGCGATGTGGCGGTGCCAATTGTTCGTTTGACTGAATTTTTGCGTGTTGGCTACCCAAACCATCAAGCTGCGACCTCTAGGGGGCCGCTTGCGGCAAAATGAGGTCAACTGACCGGGTGGGGCGATGGATCCGGTTACGGTAGCGCTGACGGCATTAATTAGCTCTGTGGTGAAGCAGCCGACAGAAGCAGCTCTCAAGGCTCTTCTAGAGAGAGTCCAAGGACTGTTTGCGGGGCAGTCTCCGGAAGCGGCACGGGCATTGGCCGCAGCAGTAGAAGCGTCGGGAGAGCTGACCGAGGCGCAAATGGCGTCTCTAGAGGCAGCGATCGCCGCACACCCAGAGCTGCGGGCGGCTCTTACGGAGCTGCTCCCGGCACCAGACGAGCCGCCGCCGCACAATTTGCCGCAGTTTGCCGCGCCGGTAGATCGCTTTTTTGGGCGCGAGCCACAACTGCAGCAGCTAGGCGAACTGCTCGCGAGCAAAGGCCGCGTGGCTGTCGTGGCGATCGCGGGGATGGGAGGCATCGGTAAAACCGAGCTGGCGCTGCAGTATGCTCTGCGGAATTTGCAGCAGTATTCGGGTGGTATCTGCTGGGTGCTGGCGCAGGGAGATGTCAGCAGCGAGATTGTGAGCCTGGCGCGGGAATTTCATGGTCTAGAGGTGCCCCAGGAGCTACCGGAGCAAAAGCGACCGCGCTGGTGCTGGCAAAACTGGCCGCCGGGAAAAACCTTGGTCGTCTACGACGATGTGGCCAACTACGCGGCCATGCAGGCGTGGCTGCCGCCACCAAAAAAGCAATTTGATGTTATTTTGACCAGCCGCCTGCAAGAGCACGTCAACCTGACGCGGCTAGATCTAGACGTGTTGGTGCCAGAAGCGGCGCTGCAGCTCTTAGCAAAGCTCGCTGGGGCCGAGCGCGTCGCCGCCGAGCCGGAGGCGGCCGCACGGTTGTGCGAGCAGCTGGGGTATTTGCCGCTGGGGCTCGAACTTGCGGGCTCGTACCTGGCGCGCCGACCGGACTGGGATATTGCGCAAGTATTGGCGGAGCTAGGGGCCGTTGGAGTCAGGGCCAAGGCGTTGCAGGCAGCTGTGGGTAGCGCGAAGGCGACTCCGGGCGTTGCGGCGGCCTTTGAGCTGAGTTGGGAGCGGCTCTCGCAGGAGGGACAGCTCCTGCTGGCGCGGCTGGGGTTGTTTGCGGGGGCTCCTTTTCGGTGGGAGTGGGTTGGCGCAGACGAAGAGGGCGAGTGGCGAGATGCGGAGCTGCTGCCGCAGTATTTGGTGCAGCGCGCGAGCAGAGGGGTCTACCGGCTGCACCCGCTCCTGCGGGAATATTTGCAGGTGAAGATAGCCGAACTGCCCGAAAAAGAAGAAATCACCGCAGACTTTGCACGCAAGTTAGTAGAGGTTGCCCGACAGATTCCGCAGGCCGTCACTTTGGAGATCGTTGCAGAAGTCCGAGATGCAGTCCCCCACATCCGTGAGGTCGTCGCCAAGCACTTGGCCGTGACGAGCGAGGAAGACTTGCTCGGCGCGCACACTCGGCTGATGTTTTTCTACAACGGGCAAGGCCTGTACGAAATCGCGCAAGAGCTTGCGGTGCTATGCCTAGAGAATGTTCGGGACCGAGTGGGTACCCAACACGATGCCTATGCCACGGCACTCACGTGGCGCGGATTTTTGTACGAAGCGCAAGGGAAGTACGAAGCGGCGCAGCCCTTGCTCGAGCAAGCCTTGGAGCTGTTTGGCAAAATTTTGGGCACAGAGCACCCCGACTATGCCCAAAGCCTCAATAATTTAGCAGTCTTCCATGCTAACCGAGGAGATTTTGAAATAGCACTACCCCTCATGCAGCAAGCGGTAGAGATTCGGCGAGCCCGCTTGGGCGACGAGCATCCTGACACTCAGGGCTCGATGAGCGGTTTACAGGCTATGCAGCAGGATCTGGATGCCGCGCGATCGCTGCCCGAGCCCCCTGCAACGGGCAAGCTCCTGGGGCGAGTGTGGCAATGGTTGCGGCGCAAGTGAGTTTCGGGTTGCGTGGAGCGGGTTTGTACTCAACTGGGTTGTCTTGTTGTCGCAGAGCCGGATTCGAGGGTGACTTCGCCCCCCTCGAGCTCCCCCCATCTGGGGGCAACGCTGCCCCCAGACCCCCCTCAGGCTCCTTTTCCAGCATGCTGCCTCTTTGTTGGTGCTGCCTCTCTTTTTCACCGAGCATGACGTTGTCAATCGGTGATAGTAAAGTTGTGCCACCTGAGTGAGCGCCGATCTTCGCTGGGGTTGTCGCAGACGCCCTCATCTACTTCGAGGATGAATGGGAGATTGCCGCACCCTATGCAGCACCCGGCTCTGAGAACGCGGCACAACCCGAGCCTACCGTACGAATAGCATTATCACTTTCGGGGGAGGTCTAGAGAGTGCGTAGTCCTGAGGTTGCCTCAGGATGTAAGACGCACTCGCGGGGCTGGTCCCCCTCGCATTCCGGGCATTCCGGTTTCTTCAAAAGGTAGAACACTCCAAACAAACCCGACGATCGGCCATCCCCAATCCCCCTCCCCAAAGCCCCCCAGCCCACAGGTGTATAATGCCTTCGTACTCTCGCGCCGCCCAAACCGCCGCGCGATCGCCCTCCTGACCCGTCTTCGGAAGCCCACGCTCCCAAGCTCGGCGAGAGCGGACATCAAAATATGTTGGGTTTGCAGCGACAACAACCATCGTCGCCGCAAACACTTGCGGCCGGATTGGCCAGAGTGGCCGGAGGTATCCCCAGCTCACGCGGCAAAAAAAGCGACCAGTGCTCGCGAGACCGCGACAACGCGTGGATACATAAGTAGGCAGACAAGTAATTACAACGCAAATAAACCTCATGACTGCACAAATTCTCAAGCAAGACTACAAAGTAGCGGACATCTCATTAGCGGACTGGGGTCGTCGAGAAATTGCGATCGCCGAAAGCGAAATGCCAGCCCTAATGGCCATCCGCAACAAGTACCAAGGTGAGAAGCCACTGCAAGGGGCAAAAATCATCGGCTGCATCCACATGACTATCCAAACTGCAGTACTGATTGAAACCCTGCAAGCCCTGGGTGCTGAGGTTCGCTGGTCTTCCTGCAACATCTTCTCCACCCAAGACCACGCCGCCGCTGCGATCGCCGCTGCTGGTACCCCCGTCTATGCTTGGAAAGGCGAAACCGAAGAAGAATACATGTGGTGCATCGAGCAGACCTGCCGCACCCCCGAAGGCGAGCTGTGGAACGCCAACATGATCCTCGATGACGGTGGCGACCTCACCGGTTACATCCACGAGACCTATCCCGACATGCTCGAGCGCATCCACGGTGTCACCGAAGAAACCACCACTGGCGTTCACCGCCTGCTGGAGATGCTCGAGAATGGCGAACTGAAGGTCCCCGCCATCAATGTCAACGACTCCGTCACCAAGGCCAAGAACGACAACAAGTACGGCTGCCGCCACAGCCTCAACGATGCCGTCAAGCGCGCCACCGACCACCTGATGTCCGGCAAGAAAGCCCTGGTCATCGGCTACGGCGACGTTGGTAAGGGCTCGGCTGCATCCCTGCGCCAAGAGGGCATGATTGTCAAAGTTGCTGAGTGCGACCCCATCTGCGCCATGCAGGCTTGCATGGATGGCTTTGAGGTCGTTTCTCCCTACATCGACGGCGCTAACGATGGCACCGCCAACAGCATCAATAAAGATCTCCTGGCCAACACCGACCTGCTGGTAACCGCCACCGGCAACGTCAACGTTTGCAACGCCCATATGCTGGCTGCCCTCAAGCAAGGCGCGGTTGTCTGCAATATCGGCCACTTCGACAACGAGATCGACACGGCCTACATGCGCCGCGAGTGGCGCTGGGAAGAAGTGAAGCCCCAAGTCCACCAGGTCTATCGCAGCGACGATAAAGCCGACTTCTTGCTGCTGCTTGCCGAAGGCCGCTTGGTCAACCTGGGCAATGCCACCGGCCACCCCTCTCGGATCATGGATGGTTCCTTTGCCAACCAGGTGCTAGCACAGATGCACTTATTCGAGAAGAAATTCGCCGACAAGTCTCCCGAAGCAAAAGCCAAGGCCATCACCGTCGAGGTTCTGCCGAAGCGCCTGGACGAAGAGGTCGCAGCCTATATGGTTCAAGGCTTTGGCGGTGTCATCACCAAGCTCACCGAAGACCAAGCCAAGTACATCAACGTGCCGATGAACGGCCCCTTCAAAACCGACGAGTACAGATACTAGAAACCCCATCTCCAGTCGGGGCAGCTCGCCCCGGCCGGGGGTTCGGACCCGCTCGATACAGAGCGAAGAGGGCGATTTAGCCCTCTTTTTTTTGGATTCTTCTAGATTGAGGGATGTCGTGACTTGAAACTTGTGCGAGCAACCCCCAGCCGTGGCCAAACTCTCCGTCGAACTCCAGCGCTACCTCTTTGCCGAAGAGCGCGCCGATCGCGTCAAACTTAGCGACATTCTGGCTTTGGCCCAGGAGCGCATTTTTGGATTTCTCTTCGTCTTAATTGCCCTGCCCTCGGCACTGCCGGTGCCTGCGACCGGCTACTCTATCCCTTTTGCCGTGGTAATTTTTTTGCTGGCCGCTCAGCTGGTGGCGGGCTCGACGCGCCCCTGGCTGCCGCCTCGCCTGCTCAATGCCTCTCTACAACTAGAAACCGTCCAAGGCTTTGCCAAGGGCGGCCTTCCCTGGCTGCAGCGCTTTGAGTCCTTTGCTCGCCCGCGCCTGAGCTACGTGTGTGCCAGCGGCATCGGCCAGCGAGTCATCGGCCTGGCCGTGGCCCTCATGGCCGTGTCGATGATGATTCCCATCCCCGGCACCAATACCCTCCCGGCAATTGGCATCTTTGTTACGGGCCTGGGCTTGGTCGAAGATGATGGCATCCTGGCACTGCTGGGCTTGGTCATTTGCTTGATGGGAGCGACCCTAACGACACTGATACTGTTCGTGGGCAAAGAAGCCATCGAGGCCGCCATCGAAATTATTAAAGGCTGGCTGGGTGGTGGGGACGGTGGCGTCGCGCCTTCTTCGGGGGCACCCGGCTCGTAAAAATGACACCAAATAACAGACCGTCAGGTCGCTGCCAGCTTTGGCAGTATCTCCTGCCGCCAGCGGGCATCGGCCTGGCGATCGCAGGCTAGCTTTAGCAGACGCATGCCCGTTGTGGGTAGCTTTTGCAGACAAGCAGCCAAGTGCTCCCAACTGGCAACGCATGTGGTAGGGATGCCGTAGGTTTGGGTGAGGTGCGCGAAATCAATGTTTTGGGGCGTCGCAAAAAGCGCTTCGAAAGGTGGGTCGTAGGCCGCAATGGGCAGCTGATTGAAAATACCGCCGCCGTTATTGTCGATGAGCACGATTGTCAGGTGGCCGCGCAGTTGCCGGGCGACCAAGAAGCCATTGGTATCGTGCAGCAGCGCGAGGTCCCCGGTCACCAGAACGGCGCGAGATCCCCACGCTACGCCCAGGGCAGTCGAAAGCGTGCCGTCGATGCCATTGGCACCCCGGTTGCAATAAACCGGGATGCGACGAACGTTGGGGGGCCAGAAGCTCTCGATATCCCGCACGGGCATGCTGTTGGCAACAATCAGAGGCGTTCTAGGTGGCAGGCTGCGGCCCAGAACGCGAGCGATTTTGGCTTCCAATGGGCTCGGTGCGAACGTGCTGGCGGCAAAAGTCGCGTCGATTGCACGCTGGAGCTTGGCCTCTAGCTGCAGCCAGGTTCTCAGATAATCCGAAGGCCGCGCGATAGGCGCAGGTAGCAGGCTGGTGGCGAGGTCGATCGCCGTGGTTGTCAGGTGCTGGGTGTGGCCGTGGAGTGGGTCGAAGTTATCGGCAGCAGGGGCGACGGTCCAGCGTTGGGGTTGCCAGCGTGCCAGGCAGGCACGCAAGGCCTTGCTCGTAGGCAGCGGCCCGATCTGCAATACGAGATCGCAAGCTAGAGTGTCAGCTAATTTGAGATCGCGCAACGCGAGATCGTAAGTGGCAATCAGATGGGGGTTGAAATCGGCCCAGTTGCGCAGCGGCGAGAGGCCATCGGCTAGGACGGGCCAACCCAAACAGGCAGCAAGGCGAGCTACCGCTCGGCAGTAAGTATTGGGGTCGGTTGGCGCGGCCGGACCCGCCACAATCACCCCGCGCGGGCAGGCTTGCCAGGTTTGCCAGGGAATGACAGCATGCTGTCGGGGCAGAACGGGCGGTGCGACGCCAGCCCAAAAACCCTCGTCTAGCGCCAGAGGCGGCAGATCTTCGGGCAGCGGTGCCAGAGGCTCCCGAAAGGGCACATTAAGATGCACCGGCCCCGGTACCGGTAGCTGAGTCTTGGCAATTGCCTGCAGAACGCTCTGGCGCAGGTACTGCAGCATTTCTAAGCGAGCTTCCGGTAGGGCCAGCTCGGCGTACCCATTGACGGCACTCCCGAACAGCTTGGCCTGGTCGATCGCTTGTCCGGCATGGCAGTCTCGCAGCTCGGGCGGGCGGTCGGCACTCAGCAGTAGCAGCGGCACTCGGGCGTGCTGGGCTTCAATTGCCGCTGGCAAGAAGTTTGCCCCGGCGGTTCCAGACGAGCACACGACAATGACGGGCCGTCCGGATTTTTTGGCCATTCCCAGGGCCAGAAAGGCCGCCGAGCGCTCGTCGAGTACGGAGATGGTCTCAATCTCGCCGCGCGCGTGGCTGCTGGCAAAGGCGATCGCTAAAGGCCCCGAGCGAGAGCCAGGACAAACGACCGCCACGCGCGCACCTGCCCGGTGGCAGGTTTCGACGAGAATCGAACTCCAGAGCAGGTTGGCGTTGCGCCGGTCGAAGGGCATATTCCTGACAAAAGAAATCCGGCTCTCACCGTAACAGATTTCTGAGTAGGGCGAATGGAAACGAGAAATGGAAATAAACCGATCGCTTCGCGGCGGTTGTGGCAGTCTCGGGCGCACAATGGCGATTGCGATTTTGATTTTTCCATGCACCGAATTGCAGCGACCCCCGGCGGCTGGAGCCCCGATACTGACGGATTTATCGTCGTCGAGCAAACCCCCGCGCCAATTATTTTTCTCACGGCCGCCGATACCGACCTCCAGACCCTCGCTGCGGCCCTGGAGTCTCTCCCGGCAGAATTTCCGGCGGTACGCGGCACCAATCTCCTGCAACTGCAGCAGGAGCTGAGCGTCGATCTCTATGCCGAGAGCGTACTGGCACGGGCAAAAATTATCGTGCTACGGCTCTTGGGCGGGCGCGCCTACTGGCCCTACGGTTTGGAAGTTTGCCTGGAGACCGTCGCGCAAACTGGCGCGCAGCTAGTCGTGTTGCCAGGGGACGATCGCCCCGATCCGGGCCTGATGGGGCTCTCGACCCTTTCTCTGGCCGCCGTCGAACGCACGCGGCAGTATTGCACCGAGGGGGGGGCCGAAAATTTAGCTCATGGGTTGCTTTTTTTGGCGGCGACTTGTCTGGAGTCCCCTTACCAACCGCCACCGCCTCGGCCCGTGCCCCGCGTGGGTGCTTGCGCCAGCAAGGCCGATGAGGGCTCCCCTAAGGTTGGCATTTTGTTTTATCGGGCCCATTATCTGGCTGGCAACACCGCTGCGATCGACGCGCTGCGCGCGGCCCTGGTCGCTCGAGGGTTGAGCGTCGTGGCGGTTTACGTGCTTTCCTTGCGGGATGCTGAGGCGCGAGCCGAAGCCCTCGCACTTTTGCAGGGCGTCCGGGCTGTTATCAACACGACGGGATTTTCCCTAGCCAAGCTTGACGGGGCCTCGCCAGATGTTAGCTTTTGGGAGACTCTGGGGGTCCCTGTGCTGCAGGCAATCCCGAGTGGCGGCACCCGCGAGCAGTGGTTGGCTGGGTGGCGCGGCCTCTCGCCCCGAGACACGGCCATGAATGTTGCCCTGCCGGAAGTAGACGGGCGCATCATCGCGCGAGCTATCTCTTTTAAGGCCACTTGCCGCCGCCATCCGCAACTCGAGACCGACCTCGTGAGCTACGTGCCAGAGCCCGATCGCGTTGAATTTGTGGCCGATCTGGCTGCCAATTGGCTGCGCTTGCAGCAGACCCCGCCGCCCCAGCGCAAAATTGCCGTGATTCTGGCCAATTACCCCACCCGCGATGGTCGCCTGGCCAACGGCGTCGGGCTGGATGTGCCGGCGAGTTGTGTGGCGGTTTTGCGAGCGCTGCAGACTGCGGGCTACCACTGCGACCGCCTGCCTAGTGATGGCGAGGAACTCATTGCCTGGCTGACAGCCAGCCGCACTAACGACCCAGAGGGCGCGCAGCTGCGCCCAGTGCGGCAAGCGCTCGCCGGGCAAGCCTACTGGCAATATTGGCAAGCTCTGCAAAAGGACGTGCGAGATGCCTTGCGCGCGCGCTGGGGCGAGCCCGACCCCGCTCGAGATTGGCCGGTGGCAGGGATCGCCCTGGGGAATATTTTCGTCGGCATTCAGCCCGCGCGCGGCTACGACATCGACCCGACCCTGAACTATCACGCCCCCGATCTCGAGCCCACCCACGATTATTTGGCCTTCTACCAGTGGCTGCGCGTTGCTTTTGGTGCCCGCGCGATCGTCCACCTCGGCAAGCATGGCAACTTGGAGTGGCTCCCGGGCAAGAGTGTTGCCCTCTCGAGCAGTTGTTTTCCAGAAGTTGCCCTCGGGCCGCTGCCGCACCTGTACCCGTTTATTGTCAACGACCCTGGCGAAGGCACCCAGGCCAAGCGCCGCGCCCAGGCCGTCATTCTCGATCATCTGACGCCGCCTTTGACGCGCGCCGAGCTTTACGGTCCGCTGCTGCAGCTTGAGGGCCTCATTGATGAATACTACGAGGCCGACAGCCTCGATCCGACGCGCTTGCCCGTCATCCGCAATCGCATTGCCGCGCTGGTACGAGCCGAGCGCTTGAGCGCAGACTTCGGCCGCCCGGAAGCGGAGTTTTCTCAGTTTCTTACCCGCGCCGACGGCTACCTCTGCGATCTCAAAGAAGCCCAAATCCGAGATGGCCTGCACGTTCTGGGGCACGTCCCAGAAGGCCGCCTGCTCCGAGACCTGATAGTAGCGATCGCGCGCCACCCCGACTCGGAGCGACTGGGCCTGACGCGGGCGATCGCCCGAGACTGGGGTTGGGAGTTCGACCCGCTAACGGTCGAGCCGGCAGCGCCTTTTCCAGGCGAAGGAGACCTGCGGACCTGTGGTCAAGCAATCGAAGTGCTCGAGGCGCGGGCGGCGACTCTTGTCGAGTCGGTTTTAGGATCCTCGCCCATTCTCGAAGTTGGCCCGGCCACCCAAACAGAACTCGACTGGATTCGAGAGTGCTTGCTCCCCAATCTGCAGCGCACTCCTAACGAGCTCAATCATCTCCTCAACGGCCTCAACGGCGAGTACGTCCCCAGCGGCCCCTCAGGAGCCCCGACGCGGGGCCGACCGGATGTGTTGCCGACGGGCCGAAATTTTTATGCTGTCGATCCGCGCGGCCTCCCGACCGAGAGCGCCTGGGATGTGGGGCGCAAGGCAGCCGAAACCGCCATCGAGCAGTACGCCCAAGAGCGCGGCGAGTATCCGCAAACCCTGGGCCTGTCGGTGTGGGGCACCTCGACGATGCGCACCGGTGGCGATGATATTGCCGAGGCCCTGGCCCTCATGGGCGTGCGGCCGGTGTGGGACGGTCCTTCGCGCCGGACAATTGACTTTGAGATCTTGCCTGCGAGCGTCTTGGGACGCCCGCGCGTGGACGTGACTTTGCGAGTTTCGGGCTTTTTTCGGGATGCGTTCCCAAATCTCATCGATTTATTCGATACTGCAGCCCGTGCCGTTGCCAATCTTGACGAAGATCCCGAAATCAATCCCCTAGCTGCCAACGTGCGTGCCGATGCCGAGCGCTGGCAAGCCAATGGCATTGAGGCCCGAACCGCTCGCGAGCGCGCCAGCTATCGGGTATTTGGCTCGAAGCCCGGTGCCTACGGAGCTGGGTTGCAGGGCATCATCGAAGCGCAAAACTGGCAAGATGATGGCGACCTGGCGCGTGCCTACTTAAATTGGAGCGGCTGGGCCTACGGCGGCAAAGCGGGCGGTACGGCCGCAACAGACGCCTTCGAGCGCCGCCTCGAGCAAGTGCAAGTCGTGCTGCACAACCAAGACAATCGCGAGCACGACTTGCTTGACTCTGACGATTATTACCAGTTTCAGGGGGGTATGGCCGCCGCCGCTCGCAACCTCCAAGGCAAGAACCCGGCGCTTTACTTTGGCGATAATTCGCGCCCCGAGCGCCCGCGCGTGCGCCCCCTCGCAGCCGAAATTGCCCGCGTCTACCGCTCCCGCGCGATCAACCCCAAGTGGATTGCCGGAGCCATGCGCCACGGCTACAAGGGCGCTTTCGAGTTGGCCGCCACGGTAGATTATTTGTTTGCCTATTCGGCAACCACGCACTGCGTTCCAGATTTCATGTACGACGGCATTGCCGAGGCCTATCTAGGCGATCGCCAAGTGCGTGACTTCGTGGAGCGGCACAATCCGTGGGCGTTGCGCGATATGGCCGAGCGCCTGCTCGAGGCCGCTCAGAGGGGCTTGTGGCAGCAGCCAAACCCAGACCGCCTAGAGAGACTGCGCGAGATCGCGCTGCACGCTGAAGCGGAGATCGAAGCAACTCTGTAGACCCGATGGGACGCGAGTTCGGTAGGGGAAACCCGCTAAAACTCCTGACATCTCTGGCTTCTGCGTTTGTAGGAGGTGCAGTCGTTCTTGCAAAGGTATCCACTCCGAGTAGGATTTAGCACCTCAGCACTCGGGAGTCGCGCGGTTGCATTCTCCCTACAAAAACCCTACATTCTTCTTAGGCGTGCCGAAGAGAGTCTCGAAGAACGCACTCTTAAAACCCTACCCAAATATAGAAATGGTGTTTATGTGGTACCTGACTAGCCCAGATTGCAAAGAGGCGATCGGGCCCTTTGCCTACGCCTCTGCTGCGATTGATTTCCGCAATGCCAAAGCATCTGGGGGGGTATGGCTGTCTTTACAGCCTTATTGGAGCTTGAATGGAGATTTGGCGATCGTAGCTCCACAGCCCTCTTCCGAGTTGCCTTAGATATTATCGAGACTCAATTTTGACTGACGTGGGGGCTCGAGAATAGCTTGGCAGCTATTTTTTGCCTTCTGAAAAGTTTAAAGTAGGAAATTGCTAGTTCTTCTCAATCGCTAGCGCCGTTCTTTGTCGTGCTGGCTACTTCATCATGAACGATCAGCACGCTGCATGGGGCATGATGCATCACGTAATTGCTCGTGCTGCCGAGTAAAAGCTCTTCTATGCCCGAGCGGTCGCGCCGGCCCACAACAATTAGATCCGCTTGCCATCGCCGCGCTGCAGCGCAAATTTCCTGGCCCGGATCGCCGATATGGTAGTCAAATTCGCAGGCGATCTCGCAGGAGTTGGCACGTTTTTGCCACTCTTTTAGCCACTGGGTCAAGTCGTCTACGGTATCTTGAGCGATGCGCCCGGGATAATAAATTGATTCCGGAACGTAGAATCCCATCCCACCCGTTGCCATTAGCTCGCGCGAATCGGTCATGTAAGAAAGGCAGTGGAAGGCGAGTAATTGGCTCTGATAAGTGCGCGCGAGGCTGAGGGCACGGGTAAAAATTTCTGGCGCGCCGCCGACTCTATCTAAGGCAACAAGTATTTTGCGATAGGGGGCAGCAACAGCTTCAACCTTAGGAGTCTGCGCGGGTTTGGTTTGTCGAGCGGTCATAGGACCAGTCCTCCCTAATTGCAACCTCTATATGTATTAGCTTGCCACGAGAAATAATGGCAATTGTCGTGCTTCTACGAGGTGTTAACCTTTCTTAGACGATCGCACTTAAAACTTCATCTCTGTCCTGTCGCGGTATTTGAGAACAATTGGAATTTGCCTGTTGCTAGGGCAAAATGCAGGGTCGAACTTATTCGAGGGCGATCTGAGAGCCTTGGCGATCTTGTGGCAAGAAGGCTCGCTTTCTTGCAATCGGAGCAACGGGCTCGCTGAGTTCGAACTTACCGGCGAGAATCCACTCCCTGAGTTCTTCTGCCACTCGCAAAGAGAGCGGAATGCTCGCCAGCGGAGCCGCTCGCACCGTTTTACCTTCAATAGAAATCTTGCCGCTCTTGAGTTGTGCGTAGGTCACCAAACCAAAGGTCGGCCGCACGCGCCGAGGAATCGAAAAATCGACGATGGGCGCGACGACGTCTTCGTCGCGGACTGCCGCGCGCGCGATGACATCTTCATTGAGAGCGGGGAGGGCGATGCCAATGCCGAGCATCAAGGCCGGACCGTAGTCTCGAAAATAGCAACCCCGCACCCAGCGAGGATCCATTTGCTTGGCATCTCCCATCGCACCTAAGGTCGCGGCCGGGCCGACGGGCGTGCCGTTAGGCAGGCGTTTTTGATTGGGGAAGTGCTGCGTGCCTTCGCCGGTGATGTAACCAATCCCCCCCCCGAGGAAAATGCGCGTGCCGAGGCCAATTAGCTCTAGATTTGGGTCGTTAAACAGCGGCGAGATGGCCCCTGGGTTGGAGTAGACAGCGTTGAATAAGTTGGGCTGCAGCGGCCCGAGGTAGGTGTAGAGCGGGCAGTCGCCGGCGTTGCCCCCCACGATGAAGTTTTGGTAAAGGTTGCGCGGATTAAATAGCAAAAACTGATTGATCGTCCCGCGCGAGATCGTCGTCTCAAAGGAAGCCCGCGGGTAGCAGTGGGTGGCATGGCCTGTCGCGCGCAACTGTAGGGCTCTGCCGGCGATGAGATCTTCGATCGCATGGCCGCCACCTCGCAGGGCGGCTGCAGCCGCAGGCGAGTCGCGATCGCTCGGCTCGCTCCCCTCCGCGACGGCTGTAGCCCCCAAGTACAAATCGACGGCACCGAGCCCAGCATAGGCTGGCACGCCGTCGATCCAGCATTGGCGGATTTTGATGGGCGGGTCGGTGTGGCCGAGGTTGAGAACCGCACCGGCAGATTCCACGGGCTCGAAGGTGCCGGTGGTAATGACATCTACGGCCGCGCAAGCCTCGGCAACGCTGGTAGCGGCAACGCGCGCTTTGAGTTCGGCAACGGTCCAGACGGTAACCTTTTGGCGGGCGATTTTGTCGTTAATTTCGGCGATCGTGCGCGTGGTACTCATGCGGGCCTGTAGGATCGGTACCGTTTACGGTATCGCGTCGCCTTTTTCCCTCGGAAAATTTATCAAAGAATTCCACCATGTCTCGCTCCCAAGCCCTCCGCGACTACATTCTCATCCGGCTGCTGCTGGCCCCGCTGACAATCTGGACGATCGTGACTTTTGTGTTCTTGCTGCTGCGCGCGACCCCCGGCGACCCGGCCGATGCCATCTTGGGCGGGCGCGCCCCCGAAGCGGCCAAGGCTGCCCTGCGCGAGCAGTTGGGCCTCGATGCGCCCCTGTGGGTCCAATACGGACGCTACCTGGGCGATCTGCTGCATTTCGATTTGGGATCGTCTTTGGCCAGTCGGGGTTTGTCGGTTACCGAGGTGATTGTCGAGCATTTTCCAGCCACCGCCGAGCTGGCGCTTGGGGCCATTCTGGTGGCGATCGCCGTGGGTGGCATTCTCGGCGCGGTTGCGGCCGTGCGCTCCGGAACGGCCATTGAGGTGGGGGGGCGCTTATTCGGGACGATAACCTACGCGCTGCCGATGTTTTGGGCGGGGATGGTGGTGCAATTGGTGTTTGCAGTGCAGCTCGGGTGGTTTCCCTTGGGGACCAGGTTTCCGGTCGGACAAGACGTCCCCGGTCGCATCACGGGCTTATATTCCCTTGATAGTCTGCTGGCGGGCAATCTGGGGCAGTTTGCTACCTCGCTCCATCACCTGGTGCTGCCTTGCTTGACGTTGGGCTTGCTCTTGAGTGGGATTTTCGAGCGCATCGTGCGGGTCAATCTCCAGCAGACGCTGCAGGCCGACTACGTTGAGGCCGCGCGCGCGCGCGGCATTCAGGAGGGGCGCATCTTGGTGGCTCACGCTTTGAAAAATGCTCTGATTCCGGTGGTAACGGTGATGGGATTGACGTTCTCGGCCCTCCTCGGTGGCGCGGTTTTGACGGAGGTGACGTTTTCTTGGCCGGGTCTGGGCAACCGGTTGTATGAGGCGATCGCCCTGCGGGACTACCCGACCGTGCAGGGGATCATGGTCTTTTTTGGGGCGATCGTCGTGACGGCCAGTATCGCGATCGACATCATCAATGCTTGGATCGACCCGCGCATTCGCTATTGAAGGTTAATGTAAAGGATTGCAAACTATAATGAGACCCAAGCAATTTCAGGAAAGACAGAGCATGCGCGTGGCGATCGCTGGAGCGGGACTGGCTGGATTATCTTGTGCCAAGTATTTAGTAGATGCGGGACACACCCCCATCGTCATTGAGAGCCGCGACGTCCTGGGTGGCAAGGTCGCGGCCTGGAAAGACGAAGACGGCGACTGGTACGAAACCGGCCTGCACATCATTTTTGGGGCCTACCCCAACATGTTGCAGCTCTTCAAAGAGCTAGACATCGAAGATCGGCTGCAGTGGAAAGAGCATACGATGATCTTCAACCAGCCGAGCGCGCCGGGCACTTACTCTCGCTTCGATTTCCCCGATATTCCTGCCCCCCTCAACGGCATCGTCGCCATCCTGCGCAACAATGACATGCTCACCTGGCCCGAGAAGATCCGCTTCGGCCTGGGGCTGCTCCCAGCGATGGTTCGCGGCCAAGAATTTGTCGAAGCCATGGACCGCTGCACTTGGTCTGAGTGGATGGCAGAGCTGGGTATCCCCAAGCGCATCGAAGAAGAAGTCTTCATTGCCATGTCCAAGGCCCTGAACTTCATCAATCCGGACGAAATCTCCGCTACGGTGCTGCTGACGGCCCTCAACCGCTTCTTGCAGGAGAAAAGCGGCTCGAAGATGGCCTTCCTCGATGGCTCTCCGACCGAGCGGCTGTGCCAGCCGATTGTCGATCGCATCACAGCCGGCGGTGGCGAGGTCCGTCTGGCAGCCCCCCTCAAGGAAATTCTCCTCAACGAGGACGGTAGCGTCCGGGGCTTCGAGATTCGCGGCCGCGACGGCGCCGAAACCCTCACCGCCGACATTTATGTTTCGGCCATCCCCGTCGATCCATTCAAGCTCTTGCTCCCCGCGCCCTGGCAAACCTACGAGTACTTCCGCAAGCTCGAGGGCCTCAACGGCGTGCCGGTGATCAACTTGCACCTGTGGTTCGATCGCAAGCTCACCGACATCGACCACCTGCTCTTCTCCCGCTCGAACCTGCTGAGCGTCTACGCCGACATGAGCAACACCTGCAAAGAATATGCCGACCCCGACCGCTCCATGCTCGAGCTGGTCTTGGCCCCGGCCAAAGACTGGATCGCGCGCTCCGACGAAGATATCGTCGCCGCGACAATGGTCGAGATTGAGAAGCTCTTCCCCGCTCACTTCAGTGGCGACGACCCGGCCAAATTGCGCAAATACAAAGTCGTTAAAACCCCCCGCTCGGTCTATAAAACCGTCCCCGGCTGCCAGCAGTTGCGCCCCGACCAGCGTACGCCCATCCCCAACTTTTATCTCGCTGGGGACTACACCATGCAGCGCTACCTGGCGAGTATGGAAGGTGCCATACTCTCGGGCAAGCAAGCGGCAAGTGCCATTACTGCCGACCTCGAGCGGCGAGATCGCCAGCCCCAAGCTCCCGCAACTGCGTCCCTGGCCGCATGATTTCTGGTGTGTTGCTTGCGAAAGGGTGCGTGGATGAGACAATCTTAAGAAGTCTTACCCGCAACCCGGGAGATTTTCTCTGGCTTCATTGAATGCTTCAATTGACTGAACCGCGATCGACAACGCCCCAGCCCTCCGTTGGCCAGGCCTACGAGCTTTGCCGTCAAATTACGGCCAAGTACTCCAAGACCTTTTACATGGGGACGATGCTGATGCCCGGAGCCAAGCGGCGGGGTATCTGGGCCATCTATGTTTGGTGTCGGCGCACGGACGAGCTGGTGGACGGTCCCCAAGCGGCCTACACGACCCACGACACCCTGGAGCGTTGGGAGAAGCACCTCGAAGCAGTTTTTGCCGGCCAGGCCCAAGATGAATACGACTTGGCACTGATCGACACGCTAGAGCGGTTCCCTTCGCTGGAGATTCAACCCTTCCGGGACATGATCGCCGGTCAGCACATGGACCTCGATCGTAGCCGCTATGCCACGTTCGAAGAGCTGCACCTGTATTGTTACCGGGTTGCGGGGACGGTTGGATTGATGTCCAATGCCATCTTGGGTATGGCTCCCGCGAGCGATACGGCTCCCTGGGCTCGGCAAGCCGAGGAACTCTATATCCCTCATGAAGAGGCCGTCGCTCTCGGCATTGCCAACCAGCTCACCAATATCCTGCGAGATGTGGGCGAAGACGCCCGACGCGGCCGCATATACTTGCCTCTCGAAGATCTAGAGCGCTTTAGCTACAGCGAAGCCGATCTGATGGCCGGTGTCGTTGACGATCGCTGGCGCGCCCTGATGGATTTCCAAATTCAGCGCGCCCGCGGCTACTACCGGCAGGCCGAGTCTGGCATCCGCGCCCTCAGTCCCGACGCCCGCTGGACCGTCTGGACTGCGCTGATGCTCTATCAGGGCATTCTCGATGCGATCGTGACGCGAAATCAGTACGACGTTTTCCAGCAGCGCGCCTTCGTGCCCAAGTTGGCAAAATTTCTATACCTACCAGTTTCGTGGCTGCGCGCTCAGGCCCTCTAACAATTTAGTAGCAATGGGGCCCACCGAACGTGGCCCGGAGACTGGTGCGCTTGCACCCCCCGAGAGCATTGAGCTATACTCGCAGGAGTGCCTCGGGCGTTTAACTCAGCGGTAGAGTAGCTGCCTTACAAGCAGCGAGTCACTGGTTCAAATCCAGTAACGCCCATTTTTGTCGGCGAGCGCTCCTCAATGGGAGGCCTCTGGTCTAGGAAACTTCTTTGCCGGGCAGGAATCGGTTGGCAACGGTTTCGGGCTGGATTGCCGAGAGAACCACGTGACTCGAGTCTGTCACAATGACCGCGCGCGTCCGACGACCGTAAGTCGCATCTATTAGTTGGCCGCGTTCGCGAGCTTCTGCCACGATGCGCTTGATCGGAGCCGATTCGGGTGAGACGATGGCCACCACCCGATTTGCCGACACGATATTACCGAACCCAATGTTAATCAGCTGGATGTCCATGGGTAGAAAAGGGTGAGGGGCTCTGAAAAACGGCAGTTACGACCCATATTAGAGACGAAAACTGGATCCCACAATCAAGCAGGCTACAATCTGAAGAGTTTCGCGCGATATTGCGCCTTTTTTGGGTTCTGCCGGGTTCTACCGGGTTCTACCGGGCTCTACCGAGCGCCACACTGGGGGAGGGCTCGTTTTAAAAAGTGCAACCTGTAGATCTCACCACCCTCCGCGCGATCGCCGCCGAGCTGCGGGCGACTTGGCTGCCCGCTCGCTTCGAGCAAGCCCACCAGCGCGATCGCTACACGCTGGCGATCGCGTTGCGGACCCTTGCCGGGCGGCGCTGGCTGGAGCTGGCCTGGCACCCAGAAGCCGCCCGAATTGCCCGCGCCGAACCGCCGCCGCGCGGCCCCGACGGCTACAGTTTCAGCGACCAACTGCGCCATCAATTAGGGGGCCTAGCTCTCTCGGCGGTCGAGATGCTCGATCCTTGGGAGCGCGTGCTGGATTTGCACTTTGCCCGTCGTCCCGGCGAGGCCCCGCTGTGGCATCTCTACGTTGAGATTATGGGCAAGTACAGCAACGTCATCTTGACCGACGCGCGCGGTCAAATCGTGACGGTCGCCTACCAGGTCGGCTCCCAGCAGTCGAGCGCGCGTACGGTCCAGACCGGTCGAGCCTACACGCCACCGCCCGCGCTCACCAACGCCGCTCCGCACCCGGAAGAGCCCCCAGACCGCTGGCAAGAGCGTCTGACGGTGGTGCCCGGCAAACTCAAGCGACAACTCTTTACCACCTATCGCGGTGTGAGCCCCCGTCTGGCCGAAGAATTGGCCGCCGCTGCCGGCATCGCGCCAAATGCGCCGACCGACCGGATCGAGACCGAGCAATGGCAGGCTCTTTTTGCCGCGTGGCAGCGCTGGCTCCAGGTTCTGGAGACCGAGGAATTTCGTCCCGCTCGGCAAGCGGGGGGCGGCTTTAGCGTTCTGGGCTGGGACGATGCTGCCGAGCCACTCGAGAGTGTTTTGGAGCTGCTGGCTCGGTATTACAGCAGCCGCCTTGCTGAGGGACGCTTTACCCAGTTGCGCCAGCAACTCCAACAGAAACTGGCAGCCGCAACTGGCAAGCTAGATCGCAAAGCCCGGGACTTTCGCGAGCGACTGCAACAGTCAGACGGTGCTGAGGTCCACCGCCAGCGAGCCGACTTGCTGATGGCCCACCTGCACCTGTGGAAACCGGGCTCTCAAACAATAGTCTTGCCCGATTTTGACACCGGAGAGCCCGTCAAAATTGGCCTTAACCCCGAGAAAAATGCGGTTCAAAACGCCCAGGCACTCTACAAAAAACACCAAAAGCTCAAGCGCGCCCGCACGGCGGTCGAGCCTCTACTGGCGGGTGTCACAGCAGAAATTGACTATCTCGACAACGTGCGCCTGGCACTCGAGCGCCTCGAGGCCTACGAGCGACCCGACGACCTCGCGGCGCTCACAGAAATTCGCGAGGAGCTGATCCAGCAAGGCTACATGCTAGCTCCCCGAGACCCAGGCCAGTCGGCTGCAATCGAGACACCGCCCATTCGCTATTGCAGCCCTGGTGGGCACGAGCTGCTCGTCGGACGCCACAACCGGCAAAATGACCGCTTGAGTTTCCGGGTTGCTGTGGAGCACGACCTGTGGTTTCACGCCCAGGAGATTCCCGGCGCTCACGTGCTCATGCGCCTAGAACCCGGCACGGTCCCGGACGAACGGGACCTACAATTTGCTGCGGATGTCGCCGCGCTCCACAGCAAAGCCCGCCAAAGCAGTGCCGTACCAGTGGTCTCTGTTCGACCCAAAGACCTCTACAAACCCAAAGGGGCCAAGCCGGGCATGGTCATCTATCAACGCGCGACTGTCTTGTGGGGGCATCCCCAAGCGGCAGCAGCGACTCGACCGCGCGTCGAATGAGCGCTAGACCCTAACCGGCCGCGCAGGTGCTGCCACCATTCTCTTCGGGGCGGTGGGGCTTCTTGCGCGGGCGGCGTGCCTGACAAATTCCCAAATAAATTGCCCCACCTATCGTGCCAAAAATGCCAAAAGCCATAATCTGTAGTTATTGAAGCGATAACTGCAGATAATGTACCACGAACTTTCTGATTGCAAAAGTGGAAACTATCTCAGCCCCTGCCGCCGGGTAAAAACTTTTGCTTCAGGCGACCGACCACTTCTTCGGTGACATCCGAATAGCTCAGCTCGCCGCAGAGAATGCGGCTCATGATGGCAGCCGCACGGGGCCGCGTGAGGGCAACTTTGTAAATCGTGCCGGGAAAGCGATAAAACCACCCGGATAGATCGCGCGCGAGTTTCATGTTGTTTCCCCATTCTGCCTGCAGGCGATCGCTGTAGGTCGTCAGAGCTTTCGGCGCATTCTCCGTGAGGGCCCGGTCGATTGCTTCTGCGGCCCGCACGCCGCTGAGTAGGGCCGGACGAATGCCTTCAACCACCAGGGGATCGGCCAAGCCCGCCGCATCGCCAGCCAGCAAAACTCGCTCTCGGTGTAGGGGCTTGGCATCGTGCCACAGACACATAGGGTGCTCGTAGAGGGTGCCGCGAGCCGAATCGAGGCCCAAACTAGTGGCGAACTCGTGCAATTTCTCGGTTATTTCGGTGGTTTTGCCCTTATTTGCCCGGAAGACGCCACCACTAATGGCGTAGCTGCCTTGTTTGGGAAAGCTCCATAAAAAGCCATTCTTCAGCAAGCCAAATTCAAAATGGGCGTTTGCGGCTGGGGCCTCGTCAGTCGGGATCTCCAAAACGGCCGATAAAAACCGCTGGCGCTCTTTGAAGCCGGCCCACTTGGCGCCACTGCCAGTGGCACCGTCGGCGATGACGGCGTAGCGAGCCTGCAGATTGCCAGTGGAGGTCTGCAGCGTCACGGCGTCGCGATCGCCCTTAACGAGGCCCGTTGCCGTAACCCCACTTTGCAACTCGGCACCGGCCTCGCGGGCGCGAGCGGCCAGGAATTCGTCGAATTCTCCCCGCTGCACCATCCACATGGGCTCGGCAACTTCTAGTTGGGCCTCGACTGGGGTACCGAGCTGCCAAGTGTAGCGAACTGTGGCGATCTTGTGAGACACCACTGGGGCAAAATCAAACTCGAACCAAGCGGCAACTGCTGGAGAAATCCCACCGCCGCAGGGTTTGTAGCGCCCCGGAACCGTGCGATCGACCGCAATAACCCGGCGACCGCGACGGGCGAGGTGATATGCAGCAGCCAGACCGGCCGGACCCATTCCCACTATCAGGCAATCGTGCATTGGTTTTTTTCGGCGAGTACTTGTAACGACGAGCTAGATTGTGGTGATGTCTTTCTCTTTAACGGCGAGAATGTCATCAATTTTGGCCACAAACTTATCGGTGATTTTTTGAACCTCGTCTTGGAGGTCGCGCGCTTCGTCTTCGGAGATGTCGTTATTTTTCTCTTGCTTGCGGACATCGTCGATCGCATCGCGGCGGATGTTGCGAATCGCGACTTTGCCTTCTTCGGCGAGCTTACCTGCCATTTTGACGAGTTCTTGGCGGCGCTCGGCCGTCAGCGGCGGGATGTTGAGGCGCACGACCTTGCCGTCGTTATTAGGATTCAAGCCCAAATCTGAGAGCGAAATGGCCCGCTCGATGGCCTGGAGCGCGCTGGCGTCGTAGGGGGCAATCGTAATCGTGGAGGAATCGGGAGTGCTGATGCCTGCTAGGGACTTCAGAGGCGTGGGCGAGCCGTAGTAATCGACAACGATGCGATCGAGCAGCGAGGTGCTCGCCCGACCGGTGCGGATCGTATTGAAGGCGCGCTGCGTTGCCTCGATGGACTTTTGCATTTGCGCTTCGAGCTCGGATGCGTTCATGGCATGTCTCCCACTAAAGTGCCGACTGTTTCGCCTTTTACAGCACGAATTATGTTACCGCGCACCGAGAGATCGAACACGATGATGGGGATGCGGTTCTCTTTGCACAAAGCAATGGCAGCCCCGTCCATGAAGCGCAAATCCTGACTCAGAACGCTGCTATAGTTGAGGTGCTCGTAGCGCTTGGCGTCGGGATTGGTGCGGGGGTCGCTGTCGTAGACGCCGTCGACCTGGGTGGCTTTAAAGACGACATTGGCGTCGATTTCTGCCGCGCGCAGGGCTGCTGTGGTGTCGGTTGTGAAAAAGGGATTGCCCGAACCGGCCCCGAAAATGACGACGCGATTTTTTTCGAGATGGCGAATGGCGCGGCGGCGGATGTAAGGCTCGGCCACCTGCTGCATGGCGATCGCCGTTTGCACCCGCGTCGGGACCTCTTTGCGCTCGAGAGCATCTTGCAGCGTGACGGCATTCATCACCGTTGCAATCATGCCCACATAGTCAGCCGTGGCCCGCTCCATGCCACCGGCGGCGGCCTTGACGCCGCGAAAAATATTGCCGCCGCCGACGACGATGGCCGTCTGCACGCCCATTTGGGCCACTTCTCTGACTTCTTCGGCGATCGAATCGACCACTTGCGGGTCGATACCGTAGCCGAGATCTCCCATCAGCGCCTCACCGCTGAGCTTGAGTAGGATCCGCCGATAACTGCTGCTCATCCCTAGCCGCACCCTGGGTTGAATGGCCTCCACATAACATACCAGCTCTGCCCGGTTTCGGAATGCCCTGCGCTTGCCTTAATTTAAGACCCACTCAGGCGAGACACCACCGTCACCAAGCCCCGCTCGTCCCCGACATTGCCCGGGAACAACACCACCGGCAGGTCGGGAAACTGGGGGTGGTCGGCAGGCGCGCGCACCAGCGAAACCCCAGGCAGCACTTGGCCGAGTAGGCGCGCGGCGCGCAAATTGAGGCCGTCGCTCAAGGTGTCGTTGGAGGTGATGCCGCCCTTGCTCACCAAAAAGCCCAGATCGGCAGGCAAACCACGAATGACAGCCATCAGAAAGCTCGAAACTGCCGCACCAAAGTCCAGGCGCTCGCGGACACTCTCGAACTGCAGCTCTTGGCGGCTGGTGTAGACTACCGGCGTTTGGCCGCCTGCGTGGCTGGCACGGACGGCGGCGATCGCCTCGGCCAGCATCGCCGCGCGCTGCTCGGGAAAGTCGCGCAAGCGGGCAACTTCGACTTCGATGCCCGTCACAGTTGGCTCGGCGAGCAGTGCCTGCAACTGCTGGGTAGACTTGCGGACGTGGGAGCCGACTACCACAACGCCGCGCCCGGACGAGCGGGCGTACCGGGCCATTGCTTCGGCGGGGACGGGCTGGGGGCCCAACTGAGCGAGGGAGGTCAGCAGGCTCGCTGCACTACGAAACAAAAAGCGCTTGCCCCGAGCAGCGACGGCGAGCAAGTCGTCTGCGAAGCGGTCCAGGTCGGCCTGGGTTTCGGCATCGACGGCCGCACATTGATTGTCCGTGAGGGCTTCTAGGCGCGCTCGGCAGCCCTCGCGAATGTCTGCCAGCAGAAAGCGGGCCACGGCCTCGGCCGGAATCTTGCCCTGGGTTTTTTCGGCGACGTAGTCGGGCAAATAAGCCGTGCTGTAGCCAAAGACCGAGTCGCGGGCAAATTCTGTCTCGTGGGTAGGCACGGGCTGGCCGTCCGCGAGCAGGTAATGCACGCTCTGGCGGGTGAAGCGGCCGCCTTCAAAGAAGGCGGGGGTCAGAAAGTGGGCATCGAAGGGGCCTAGCTCTGCGGCGATCGCGTCGGTTTCGATGGGGTAGTGGCCCCGCAGCGTCGAGTCCGAGCGACTGACAACCAGAAAATCTTGAATGCCTTCGGCGGCGATCGCCGCTTGGAGATTTTGGCACACTTCCCGCGTGCGGGCTTCGGCTTGCTCGGGCGTGAGGGCGCGGGTGTTGGCCAGAATAAAAAAAATCGGCGCTGCATCGGCTAAGCCCAAGCGCAAGGTGGCGACATCCCAGCGCATCAGTAGCAAACAACTGTGGACGGTTTGAGAGCCGGTGGGGTCGTCGTCGATGACGACAATCTTGGGTCGAGACATAAGCGACAAGGCCGAGCGACCCGGCCATTGTACGATCGCGCGGGGACGCAGCCAACTCTGGCTACTGGGAAACTTTTTGGCCAAATCTCAGACAGCGTTACTGGCGTGCGGTGGTGTTTGCCATCGGGGTGCGAGGCAAACTAGCAAAGGCAGAGGCGCGTAATGAGAGGACCACTCATCCGGTTCGGGATAGTTCCAGGGTTTGAGGCAAGCTACGTTCGACTGACCATTGCAGGTTGGTATTGCGAGTGTGCGAGCCGCTGTCCGCCCCCTGAAGACCCTACCCCAGCAATCGAGGGCTACACCCGACTGACGCTCATCCGTCCCGCCCGAGGTAAGGCATCCTACATTCGAGTCAATCTGCACGGGGCGCTGGCGATCTATGGCCTGCTGATGTTTGCAGTTGGCTTGTTTTTGGGAATGAAGATCCGCTGATGCCAATTCTCTTAGTCTCCGCTACAAATCGTCCGAACTCCGTAACCCAAGCAACACCAGGCTCTGAGAACGAGGCACAGCCTGAATCTGCC
>CAYTBI010000011.1:0-87093 GCA_964435975.1 uncultured bacterium | reverse complement strand
ACCCTCAGCCGTCAACGCCCCCACGGAAAAACCCCCCGCCCATCCGTCACCCGCTGCCGTCAATGCTCCAACGGAAATACTCCCCGCACACCCGGCACCCGCAGCTGGCAACGCGCCAACGGAAATACGCCCTGCCCGGGAAGCATCATCTGATGCGACCGACCGCGACGATCGTCCTACCCAGCCCTAGAGCATCAATTGCAGTCGACCAGAGCGCGGTTGAGATGCTAGTTCGAGCCTGCAGTGCAACGGGCGACTTTTGCCTGACTGAGTTTCAAGACTGCGATCGCACCTCGAGCTTGTCCCGGGGCAGTCGCCATGCGGTAATGTAGGGAATCTCCAGATGCCAACTCGCGATCGCGCGGGCAGGTTCGAGCTATCGATACCCCCACAGAAGCATTTCATGCAGCCGACCGATATTGCCACCATTCTTGCCGAATGTTTCCCCGATGCCGTTACGCGCCCGAGCCCGGAAGTTTGGCAGGTCGATACGCCCGAATTACGGTTGCTGGTGCTGCTCTCGGCTGATGGCTCGTGGCTGCGGCTGCTGTTGCCGATCGCGCCGGCTCGAGAGGCCGAACCGTTTCGCGAGCAACTGCTCGAAGCCAATTTCGACTATACCCAATCCGTTCGGTACGCCCTGTCTCAAGACACGCTCTGGGGAGTCTACCACCACGCAGTCGCCAGCCTAAGTACCGAAGATCTTCGAGAGGCGATCGCGCGCCTGGTGGCCCTCAAGCGCGACGGGCTCGACGCAGCCTTCGATGCCTACGTCGAGAACAACATGCGCCAAATCGTGCGGGCTGCCAAACAGCAGGGCCAAAGCCTAGAATCAACGCTGCAGAATATCGATCGCTTCTATTCAGAGGGCGTGCTCGGCAGCAGCGACCAAACCCCCGCTCGGCGGGAGCAAACCCTAGAGGCCTGGCGCGCTCGTCTCGAGAGGCTCTGGACCGAAGAAGAGGCTTAGGAGGAAACGAAAGTCAGTTGTGAGTTTTTCTGGGTTGCTTGAAATTTTGCGAGCCGATTACGCGCGCTTTCCCCACGATCAAACCTTTGAGATTTACGCAGAGGATGTCTATTTCAAAGACCCTCTCAATGAATTTCACGGCGTCTCGCGCTTTCGTAACACCATCGAGTTCATGCAAAAGTGGTTTCGCCACATTCGCATGGACCTGCATGCCATCCGCCAAGAAGACCGGCTCATTCACACCGATTGGACGCTCCATTGGACCACGCCCCTGCCTTGGCAACCTCGCATTGCCATTCCCGGTCGCAGCGAGCTGACGGTAGATCCGGCAGGCAGAAAAATCATCGCCCACATCGATCGCTGGCACTGCTCCCGCTGGGATGTCGTCGCCCAGCACTGGCCCGGTCGCACCCTGCAGTAGCCCCATAAGATTAGAGATAATGTAAACGACCGTTAAGACGAGATCTCCTCCATGCGCGTAATTTTGATGACCGGCAAAGGCGGAGTCGGTAAAACTTCCGTTGCCGCAGCCACCGGACTGCGTTGTGCCGAACTTGGCTATCGCACCCTAGTGCTCAGCACCGACCCGGCCCACTCTCTCGCCGATAGCTTCGACCGCGAGATGAGCCACGATCCCCAGCAGGTGCGGCCCAATCTGTGGGGAGCCGAACTCGATGCCCTCATGGAACTAGAGGCCAACTGGGGTGCCGTCAAGCGCTACATCACCGAGGTACTCCAAGCCCGCGGTCTCCAAGGCGTCCAAGCCGAGGAGCTTGCCATCTTGCCGGGGATGGACGAGATTTTTGGCCTGGTGCGCATGAAGCGCCACTATGACGAGGGAGATTTTGAGGTTCTCATCATTGATTCGGCCCCTACCGGCACGGCCCTGCGCCTACTGAGCATTCCGGAAGTGGGGGGCTGGTATATGCGCCGCTTCTATAAACCCCTACAAGGAATGTCGGCGGCCCTGCGCCCGATTGTCGAACCGATTTTTAAGCCCCTGGCCGGGTTCTCGCTCCCGAACCAGGAGGTCATGGATGCTCCCTACGAGTTTTACGAGCAAATCGAAGCCCTCGAAAAGGTCCTGACTGACAGCACGAAAACCTCCGTGCGCTTGGTAACCAACCCCGAGCGCATGGTGATTAAAGAATCGTTACGAGCCCACGCATATCTGAGCTTGTACAACGTGGCAACAGATCTGGTGGTGGCCAATCGCATCATTCCTGACGAGGTGAGCGACCCATTTTTCCAGCGCTGGAAAGACAGCCAGCAAGTCTATCGCCAAGAAATCCACGAGAGTTTCAAGCCCCTACCCGTCAAAGAAGTGCCCTTATTTTCGGAAGAGGTTTGTGGCTTTGCTGCCCTCGAGCGCCTCAAGGCAACCCTCTACAGCGATAGCGAGGATCCGACCCAGGTCTACCACCAAGAAACGACCATTCGGATCGTGGCTGGCGATCGCGGCTACAACCTGGAACTTTACCTGCCGGGGATGGCAAAAGACAAAATCCAACTCAACAAGACCGGCGACGAACTCAACATTCGCATTGGCAACCACCGTCGCAATATGGTGCTGCCCCAAACCCTAGCTGCCATGCAGCCAGCGGGAGCCAAGATGGAGGATGACTACCTGAAAATTCGCTTCACAGCGGCGGCCCCAGCGGAATCGAAGGCCTGAGTGGCCCTGCGGCAAAGATTGCTTGCTGGCGCGCTGCAACGGATTTTTGAAAGGCGGCGAGGCCCTGCATTATTGCAGGAGATTTTTTTAAGTTGCCTCTCGTAAAGTTTCGCTGCGAGGTTTGAAATTACCGTTCGGAGGATCGTGTCTTGAAATATCTTTCATATGAAGCTCCATTCAGGCTGGTCAAATGACAAGCTCAATGGAAGATCCATCGTCGGCGGTGTTTTGCGCCCGTCGGCTGAAAGTCCTAGCAGATCCTACTCGGTTGGCAGTGTTACGCATGCTGCTCTGGGAACCCAAGCGAGTCGGAGAAATCAATGCCAGCCTGGGTTTGGAGCAGAGCCTACTCTCCCACCATCTCAAGATTCTGCGCGACGAACGGCTAGTTGTCGCCGAGCGGGATGGCAAGGGCATGCGCTATCGGCTAGCGCCGGGTGTCGCTCGCAAAGACAGCAATGCAATTGACATTGGCTGCTGCTTGCTGGAGTTCTAATACGCTTGACACCTAACCCCCGATGAGATGGCTGGGCCGACACGATCCGTTTACTGAGGATTTCTACTATGCCTAAATCGGTTGCCCAATCTGCGGTTGGTTATGACGTAGAACAAACTGTGTTGCAGCGCTACGAGGCAGGGGCGAAGCAGGCAGAGGCCTCCCTTTGCTGCCCCTCCACTTATGAGGCGGACTATCTTGCTTGCTTGCCCCAGGAAATCATCGAAAAAGACTACGGCTGCGGCGATCCGACCCGCTACGCCCGAGCTGGAGAAACAGTTATCGATCTGGGCTCGGGGGCGGGCAAACACTGCTACATCCTCGCCCAAAAAGTGGGGGCTACCGGACAGGTAATCGGCGTAGATTTCAATGACGAAATGCTGGCTCTGGCAGGTAAACATCGCAGTGAAGTTGCGAGGCGGCTAGGGTATGCCAACGTGCGCTTCGTTAAAGGCAAAATTCAAGACCTGCGCTTGGATTTGGCAAAATTTGAGACCTGGCTAGCAGCCCATCCCCCCACCAATCTAGAGCAGTTGGCCGCGGTGGAAGCAGAGCGCGATCGCCTGCGCCGAGAAGAACCCCTAATTGCCAGCAACAGCGCGGATGTCGTGGTGTCGAACTGCGTCCTGAACTTGGTGCGATCGGCGGATAAACCCCAACTGTTCCGAGAAATTTATCGGGCGCTCAAGCGCGGCGGGCGAGCGGTCATCTCCGATATCGTCTGCGATGAAGACCCCACTCCAACCATCCTCAACGATCCCCAGCTTTGGAGCGGCTGCATTGCCGGGGCGTTCCGAGAAGATCGATTTCTGGAAATGTTCGAGCAAGCGGGCTTCTACGGTGTAGAGATCCTGGTACGGCAGGAACGACCTTGGCAGGTCCTCGATGGCATCGAATTTCGCTCCATAACCGTGCGGGCTTTCAAAGGGAAAGAAGGCCCCTGCTGGGAGCGCAACCAAGCCGTAGTCTACAAAGGGCCCTGGAAAGCCGTACAAGACGACGACGGACATACCCTTTACCGCGGGCAGCGTATGGCGGTCTGCGATAAGACCTTCAATCTCTACATCAATCCCGATGGCCCCTACAGCCAGGAGATTCTGCCCATTCTGCCCCAGGAAGAGATTCCCCTGGCAGCAGCGAAGCCTTTTGATTGCTCGCGCTCGGACGTTCGCAGCCCTCGAGAAACCAAAGGCTTGGAATACCGCGCCACAATTGCCAGCGACGAGAGTGCCTGCGGCTGCGGCCCTGAAGGATGCTAAGCCACCACCACGCCCAGCGCAGGGAGAAAATTACACAAATGAAAACCACTTTCGGACGATCCCACAGATCGCGGCGATCGCCTGCGACTCTGGGGAAAATAACGCGAGTTCTGCAGCGAGCGACTGCGGCTGTTTGCTCCCGAGAAGCGATTGCCGAGGCCACGGGCACCTTCATTTTGGTCTTCGTTGGAACGGGTGCCGTGATGGTCGACCGTATCAGCGACGGGGCGATCACTCATCTGGGGGTTAGCTTCGTTTTTGGTGCTGCAGTTGCCGCCCTGATTTATACTCTGGGTCACATCAGCGGCGCTCACATCAATCCGGCGGTCACTCTTGCTTTTTGGACGGGAGGTTTTTTGCCCGGGCGGGCAGTGCTTCCTTATCTGGGCGCGCAGCTCGTTGGCGCAATTGCCGCCTCTGCCGTTTTGCTAGAGACCTTGGGACGGGTGGGTAACCTGGGGGCAACTCTGCCCGCCCAAGGCAACTGGCTGCAAGCAACGATCCTCGAAACTCTGCTGACGTTTATCTTGATGCTCGCGATCTTAGGTGCGGGTCTCGACCGGCGCGCGCCGCAGGGGTTTGCGGGTCTGGCCATCGGTCTTACGGTAGGCTTGGAGGCGGCTTGCATGGGTCCGATTACCGGCGCAAGCATGAACCCCGCTCGCTCCTTAGGACCGGCTCTAGTCGGCGGCATTTGGCAACACCACTGGTTGTACTGGGTCGCCCCGGTCGTGGGAGCGCAACTGGCTGTCGCACTCTATCGACAAGTCCTCCAAAAGCATCCAGTGGGGCCTACGGCTACCGATCGCGTTGGGCCAATCTGATGAGAGTCTGAGGGTCCTCGTACTGATTCTCTCCCTGCCCCTGAAGGGGCGGGGAGATTGTGCTGTTGTCATTCACTGCGATTGCCGACCATCTGTAGCCGCTCGAGTACGAAATCGCACGCCAAAGTTAAGAGGGTCGAGAGAAGCCAATGTCAGGGTGTGCGTCCAAAATCGCTGCGACGGAGGTGGTGCCGCATTTCAGAAAACCTGCAAAGACAGAATCAATTTTTACGTAAAATGCTCGGTCAGTAGTGCCGGAACCCGCTCGGGAGTGACTCGGCTGTAGCGTCCTTTTCCGGGCATAAAGACGGCGTTAGGACCCTGCTTGCACGCCTTGAGACAGCCTGTCATCTTGATATCTACCCGCTCGGTCCAGCCACGGGTCTCGAGCTGCTCCTGCAGAGCCAGACAAACCGCATCGGCACCGCGCTTGCGGCAGCTAGACTTGGTGCATACCAAAATCTTGGCCGAGCTGCCCTTCGGAGATGCGACCGCAGCCCCAGAAGAAGCCCCAGAAGCGCTACCGCAGCTGCTGCCCGCTAGAGCAATACTCTCAGCTCTGAGCTTGAGCTTGCCGGTTTTTTCGCAGCGCGAGGCCCAGCCGCGCACGGCTAGCTGACTCCCCGGTTTGATAGCCGGGTCGAGTTCGGCCCGCAAAGCTTTGGGCACCTTTATCCAATACTCCCGCTCGGAGACTGCCACGCGCAGGTACTTAATCTTGTAGCCGTCCTTGATGACAAAATCGAGCAAATGCCCGACCCAATTAAATTCGACTGGTGTAGCCTTGAGCTTGCCCATAATTCTCAACTACTCCGCTGCCAGCAACCCTGCAACCACTCCACTAGCTCGCTTCGCGATCCCGTCATTTGCTTGAGAACGCACCAGTACTGAGCGACCTCCACGGGGCTCTCGAAGCCAACCGTCAAAGGACCACCACTTCGATACTCGCACGCTAGCCCGAGCGATCGCAAGCGATGATAGAGTTCCCAGCGCTGCGCCGGCACCACCGGGATTGCCGTCGTGCTGGCTCGCGATCCCTTACTGCTGTTGAATTCCATATCTCCCGTTCGGTTATCTTGGGGCTACGCTTTCGGTGTGTTGTCGCTTTCGTATCATCATAGACCATCTTATTGAGATTTGATTGCAAATAAGGGCTTCATCTTTCTTAATGAGGAGATTCTCAATAGCTTGGAATATTGACGACACGAGGGCTATAGTTCGAGATTAGCCATGCTAGAGTGACAGTTAATGCGATAGCAGTTAACTCCAGGAGTCCCTCATTAGGGAAGGGTTTGCATATGTCAGCCATTCAAGGATTGGTCCGTGCGGCAGGTGAAGTCGGCGATAACGTGCTGCTGCTCGACAAGAGCGTCACGATCCCGGTTTGTGAAGGATTGAATGTGGCCCTGGCCAGCTTCCAGGGTTTGTACCTGCAGTATCAGAAGCATCACTTCGTCGTCGAAGGCTCCGAATTCTACATGCTGCACCAGTATTTCCAGGAGAGCTACGACGAAGTTAGAGGTCACGCTCACGACGTGGCCGAGCGCCTCGATGGCCTCGGGGGCGTGCCGGTAGCAAGCTTTGGCAAGCTCGCCGAGCTGTGCTGCTTTAGCCCTGAAGCTGATGGTGCTTTCAACAGTCGCGCCATGCTCGAAAACGACCTGGCAGCCGAGCAAGAGGTTATCAAGGTCGTTCGCCAGCAAGCTTCTCAAGCTGAGAGCCTCGGCGATCGCGCTACGCGCTACCTCTACGAGCAAATACTCCTCAAAACCGAAGAGCGCGCCTACCACCTGGATCATTTCTTGACCCACGACAGCCTAACGATGGCCTTCGTTGGCAACGGCGCCAACTAACAGCACCAATCCAGCCGCTTGACCGAGCACCTCGGTCAAGTATTGTATCTGTCAAGAGCAACACGGCAATGCAGCCGCAGGAACCACCAAGATTCTGCGGCTGACTCTTGCGAAATTGAGTGGGGAACCGCAATTTTTTTGCTTTCGGTTTTGCCTCCAGGCATGGGAGGTCCGACCGCGGAGGGCGCGACCCGAGGCGTTACAATCGTTAGCAATCATTCGCGCAGCCTGCCGCCGATCATGCCCGACTCCAGCGCTACAAACGGCCGCCGCCCGCCGGTGTCGCTCAACAGCATTCGCATTCGTGGCGCTCGGCAGAACAACCTGCAGAATATTAGCCTGGAGTTGCCACGCGATCGCCTGATTGTCTTCACGGGTGTCTCGGGTTCGGGGAAATCCTCCCTGGCGTTCGATACGATTTTTGCTGAAGGTCAGCGCCGCTACGTCGAATCCCTCAGCGCCTACGCCCGCCAGTTTTTGGGCCAGGTTGACAAGCCCGATGTCGATGCCATCGAGGGCCTGAGCCCGGCGATTTCAATCGACCAAAAATCCACCTCCCACAACCCGCGCTCTACAGTCGGCACCGTCACCGAAATCTACGATTACATTCGCTTGCTTTTTGGCCGCGCCGGCGATCCCCACTGCCCGATTTGCGATCGCAACATTGCTCCTCAGACCATCGACGAGATGTGCGATCGCATCATGGCCCTGCCCGATCGCACCCGCTTTCAGATCCTCGCCCCGGTGGTGCGAGGCAAAAAAGGCACCCACAAAAAACAACTCTCAAGCCTGGCCGCCGAAGGTTTCGTGCGCGTCCGGGTCAACGGAGAAGTGCGCGAGCTCTCCGACAGTATCGAACTCGATAAAAAGCAAGCCCACACCATCGAAATCGTCATCGATCGCCTCGTTAAAAAAGCGGGCCTCGAGGAGCGCCTGGCGGACTCCCTCTCGACTTGTCTGCGTAGTGCCGATGGCATTGCCATTGTCGAAATTGTCCCTTCTAAAGACGTCGAGACCGGCGATCTGCCCAGAGAAATTGTCTTTTCGGAAAACTTTGCCTGTCCCGAGCACGGGGCGGTGATGGAAGAGCTATCGCCGCGCTTGTTTTCTTTCAATTCTCCCTACGGAGCCTGCCCGGCTTGCCACGGCTTGGGGAGTCTGCGGACATTCTCGCCGGAGCTGATCGTGCCCGATCCGGCCGCACCGGTCTACGCGGCGATCGCCCCTTGGTCCGATAAAGACAACACCTATTACCTGTCGCTGCTCTACAGCGTCGGCCAAGCCTATAACTTTGAGATTCAAACCCCCTGGGAAAAACTCGACCCCGAGCAGCGCCACATCATCCTGTACGGTAGTGCCGAGCCCATCCCGATTTATTCCGATACCCGCAAGGGCAAGCAGCGCGGTTACGAAAAACCCTACCCCGGTGCCATCCGCTTGCTGGAGCGCTCCCTGGAGACAGCCTCCGATGCTTATCGGCAAAAGCTCGAGCAGTATGTCGTCAACCAAACCTGCGAGGCCTGCCAAGGCCAGCGCCTCAAGCCTGAGGCCCAAGCTGTGCGCTTGGGCCAATATCGCATCACTGACTTCACTGAAGTCCCCATTCGGGCCTGCCGCGATCGTGTCCGCAGCCTACAGCTCACCCCCCGCCAAGCGGCAATCGGCGAGCTGGCCCTCAAAGAAATCGAGGCACGCTTGCAGTTTCTGCTGGATGTCGGTCTCGACTACCTGACCCTCGATCGCGCGGCGATGACTCTTTCTGGAGGCGAGGCCCAACGCATCCGCCTGGCCACTCAAATTGGTGCGGGCTTGACGGGGGTGCTCTACGTGCTCGACGAGCCGAGCATTGGCTTGCACCAGCGCGACAACGGCCGCCTGCTCAAAACCCTCGAGAAACTCCGCGATCTCGGCAACACCCTCATTGTCGTCGAGCACGATGAAGAAACCATTCGCAGTGCCGATCATTTAGTCGATATCGGCCCGCGCGCTGGCGTCCACGGCGGCCGCATTGTCGCCCAAGGCACCCTACAAAACCTGCTGGCCGCCCCAGGCTCTCTAACGGGAGATTATCTCTCCGGGCGGCGGGTCATCGCCACACCGGCCGAGCGGCGCAAGGGCAATGGCCGCGCCCTGCACCTCAAAAATGTCCGCCGCAACAACCTTAAAAATATCGATGTTGAGATTCCCCTGGGCTGCTTTGTCTGCATCACGGGCGTGTCGGGCTCGGGAAAATCGACCCTCGTCGAGGAGATTCTCTATCCCGCCTTGCAGCATGCTCTCACGCGCAAAAAACCCTTCCCCAAAGATGTCGATGCCGTCGAAGGCCTCAGCGCGATCGACAAGGCGATCGTCATCGACCAATCCCCTATCGGGCGAACCCCCCGCTCGAATCCTGCAACTTATACGGGTATCTTCGATCCCATTCGCAGCATCTTCACCGAAACCATCGAAGCCAAAGCACGCGGCTACAAGCCCGGCCGCTTTTCATTCAACGTTAAGGGCGGTCGCTGCGAAGCCTGTGCCGGTCAGGGGGTCAACGTCATCGAAATGAACTTCCTCCCCGACGTCTACGTTCAGTGCGAAGTCTGCAAGGGCGCGCGCTACAGCCGCGAGACCCTACAGGTCAAATATAAGGGTCACTCCATTGCTGACGTGCTCCATATGACCGCAGCCGAGGCACTAGAGGCCTTCCAGAATATTCCGCGTGCGGCCGCGCGGCTGCAGACCTTGGTGGATGTGGGTTTGGGTTACGTTCGCCTGGGCCAACCGGCTCCAACTCTGTCTGGGGGCGAAGCCCAACGCATCAAACTGGCAACCGAACTCTCTCGACGCGCCACGGGCAAGACCCTATACCTCATCGACGAGCCGACGACGGGCCTATCGTTTTACGACGTGCACCAACTGCTCAACGTCCTGCAGCGCTTGGTCGATAAGGGCAACTCGGTATTAATCATCGAGCACAATCTCGATGTCATCCGCTGTTGCGATTGGGTTATCGATCTCGGTCCTGAAGGCGGCGATCGCGGTGGCGAGGTTGTTGCGATAGGCACCCCCGAGACCATCGCGCGCGCGGAGCGCTCCCATACCGGTCATTACTTGCAGCAGGTGTTGGCACAGTACCCGCCCGTGGGAGCGCAATGTTGAATCTTTCGTTAAGCTTCGCCTCGCGAAATTCCTCAATGCTCAGAAAGCAAGGCTGCCTTTGGCCGTAATTTCTCCCCCAAGCTGCCTGTCAGCCCCATTTGCACGACGGCACCGCCTCCCACAGGTAACTTGGGTCCGACATCACCGCGATGGTTGCGGCCCAGCGATTGCGTCAGCCTCGACCTCTGCTAAGGCAAGGATGCGATCGCGACTCCCGAAAACGCTGCCTTCCTCAACCGCCAGCCACGGACCGTACTCGGTGTCGTTCTCATATGTTTTCCTGCTACTTTCAAGGTACTGTAGTTCGGCTAGGCTCCGCGTAACACTCGAGCGCAGCAACTGAAATCAAGTGTGTGGCACTAGTAAAATATAACTACCACTCGCAAAGGAGTGAGCGAGAGCCGTGGCAACTCTACATAAGATCCAAGAAAAGCAAGCTAGTCAGCAAGATGCAACCATCCAGTATCTTAAGGACGAGCTAGAGGAGCTTGCAAAACTAGATGGGAACGATAAGTTTACAAAGATCTTCAGGGAAAGGTTAGAAAGAGAGACAAGTGTACTTTCTCCAAAGAATTATAGAGCTGGTTCGCTTGGAGAGATAGATATAGAAGCAGAAAAGACTGTCAAGTTCTGCGAGAAAATCTTAGCGTTCTGCTCGACTCACTCGGAGTTTTCCGAGCTAAGCAGCTACCGAAAAAAAGTCAGGAGATTGAGAGAGATTATTGCAGACTCCCGATTAATGGTCAATGGTCTGCATTTGTCGGATAGCCTTAAGTATGTTCTTCTTGGAAGTAGGAAAGCGGCTCCAAAGAGCGAGGTAGAGAAGCTTACTACGGAGGCTGTTAGGAATATCGACCGGTACTACCCAAGACTAAATTTACTCATGAGAGATGAAATCGATCGCTTCACCTGGAAGATGTACAAACATGTAATGGAGACCATGAGTTTCGATTTTCTTGCTGTTGCCCAGAAATCTGTTGGCAGGCTAAAGGGCAGAGCAAGGTTGAAGATGGAAGAGGCAATTAGCAGGTTGGGGGAAGTGATTGCCTTTTTGGAAATCAATTCGCGTGATGTGAGAATGAATTATCTCTGCGGGGGAGCAGAAAGCAGAAAACGTCTCGAGAGAGAGAAAACCAGTTTCTCTAAAAATTTAACCGACTTGATACCAAAATTCGCCGGAATGTATGTCTGGTTTGAGGATGGCATGGTACAAGACTACGATAGTAATGATATTGCCCTGATTGAAAGGGTGTACGCCAAGGGAGAAGAGTATCAACGAGCTTTACTCATCACCAAAGTACCTGGAAAACTTATCGAAGAGCCTTGAAATATGGTCGAGATAGACTACATTCAGGGATATGAGCCTCTTGCCCTTGGAACTCCTGTTATTAATGTGAAAATAGTGTCACTTTTGGTTCCGAAGTCGGAAGTTGAGTGGACAGCTTTATTAGACACGGGTGCAGTATGTTCGGCCTTCCCCAAGCGCGTGATGGAATACCTGGGGGGTCGGATAGCGCCTGTCGGATATTGATTATATAAGTAGCTCCGGAGAACTAATAGATAACGTTACGTATAGAATCAGTTTGGGTGTTGACATACTGGGGGATGGCAACTATGTGTTCCGAAAGATGTCCGTACAGAGCTGGGACTGGAAAGACAGTAATGAGTATGGAATTCTTGGAAGGGACTGGATGGAGAGTTACGACATTACCTTCAAAGGAATGAAAAAGGTTTTTGAAGTACGAGATATTGCAAAGCTTAATCTGTGAACTTTGACCCGTTTTCAATTTGTCCTCTGTAGGTCTAAAAAGCTTGCGGCCTCAATTTCTAGGTCATCCCTTGTATTGTGGATGCGTGGTAGACCGTTCATCCCCCGGGGCTGCCTGCGGGCCCCATCAATAATACAGCGGCACCGCGTCCGGCGGGCAGCTTGGAGGCTCGATTTTGACAAGTCAGGTCCGTCCTCCCCTAGCGGGAATTCTCGCGAGCATCCCATCCTCTACTGAGTCTGTAGTGCTGAAGCTTGGATAGGCTCTGCCTAGCACCTTGCTGCAGGGGACGTGGTAGCTCGTGTATCGGGTTTCGTTGAGCGCCCCTCAGCTCAAAAACCCTAGTTATTCTCTGGGTCGGCTTCGAGGGCGCGATTGCCGAGACCGAAGAGCAATACCAGCAGGCACACCACCAGAATCGACCAGTGGGCGATCGCAAATCCCCAAATGGTTCCAATCGAGCCCAGCCCTACAGCTAGAGCGCGGTAGATATCATTGGCGCTCGAGCGATACAAGCAGAAGCTGGCGGCGGAAAGGGAGAGCATCAGGAATGGCAAGATAGCAGTCATTCGATCCACCTTTTCTAAGATTGGGACGGGACGCCTGGCTAAGTTTTGCTTATGAGCGCCTTAAATTAAGCTTATCATTCGCGTTTTCGTAGGCAGCAAGTCTTCGTAGTCAAGCTTTACCTTGGCGCAAAAAAACTTTATCGCTCGCTCTTCCAATCGCATGGACAAAAGGACCTATCGCCGCCAATTTTTGCAAGCGCGTCGTTCGCTGCCCGCAGCACGGTGGCGCAATCTCAGCCATCGCCTCTGTCGCAGCTTGACGAGCTGCCCGCCTTTCGTTCGCGCTCGCCGGATTTTAATTTATTGCAGTGCGAATAACGAACCCGACTTGTCGCCACTGCTGGCATTGCCCGGACGGCGTTGGGGCTTGCCGCGCTGTGTCGGCGATACTCTCTATTGGCACTGGTGGCAGCCAGGAGAACCCCTCATATCGGGGGCCTACGGCATCCCCGAACCAGCACCCAGCCAGGAGCCCTGCGACCCGTCGTCGGTGGACCTAATTTTGGTGCCGGCCATCGCCTGCGATCGGGCTGGCTATCGATTAGGTTATGGCGGTGGCTACTACGACCGCCTGCTGGCGCGGCCCGACTGGCGCGATCGACAAACCTTGGGCATCACCTTTGCAGCGACCTGCCTGGAGATGCTGCCTCGCGATTCTTGGGATCGTCCCTTGGGAGGCGTTTGCACGGAAGTTGGTTGGCTGCAAGTCGACCGCAACCGCTAGCTGAGAACCTTCTCTAGAGCCTGCAGGTCCGGGATGCAGAGCACGTTGTGGTCGCGCTGGATTAGGCTTTTCTTCTCAAGTTTGGTCAAGACGCGAGTCACGGTTTCGCGAGCCAGACCGCTGAGGCTGCTGAGTTCTCGGTGGGGCAGATTGGGTATTTCGATGCCTCCCTGGTTGCTCTGCTTGCCTTGGCCTTCTGCCAAAAACAGCAAGGTGTCGGCCACGCGAGAGACGCTATCGGCTTCGCGCAGTCGCAGGCGGCGGTTGACCTGGCGCAGGCGCTTGGCCATCAATTGGGCTAGACGGACGCCTGCGAGAGCTTCACCGTGCACGATTTTGGTGAAGTCCTGAGCGGGAATGCTGCTGATGGTCGTGGGGGTTAGGGTGATGACGTCAGTCGAGCGTGGCACCTCATCGACGGCAGCCATTTCGCCAAAGACCTCGCCACGGCCCAGGATATTGAGCGTGACCTCTTTGCCGTCTTGGTTGTAGGTCCGAATTTTAACCCAACCGTCCAAAACGAAGTAGACCGAGCCGCCCCAGTCATTCTCCAGCAGGATCATTTGGTTGGCGGGGTGAGTTCGGGTGACGACGTGGCCGCTCAGTACGTCGATGCACTCCTGTGGCAGCCCCTGGAAAAATTGCGCGACTTGAACTAGCTGATCGAGATCGGACCGCTCCGTGTCGACTGCGACTTGTGGGGCGGCGTTTGCTGTGTCTTCCATTCGTCCTTATCCCTAAGTGGTGGGATGTCTATTTGAGTATCCGTTACGATTCTACTGTAACTCTAGTCACTTGGCAGCATGGCGCAAGCACGCAATTTTAGAGCGTCCCACGAAACAAGCCCTGGGGCCGTATGAGTAGAATTGCGACCACAATCGACAGGGCAACGGCCAACTTGTACTGTGGCCCGAGCAGAGGGACGCTCAATTCCTGAACGATGCCCAGCGTGTAGGCTCCAGCGATCGCCCCGTAGGGATTGCCAATGCCGCCGAGGATGACTGCTGCGAAGGTTGGCAAAATTAAGAACCATCCCATGTTGGGGCGCACCGCCCCAATGAGACCGTAGGTAGTGCCGCCGATCGCAGCGAGCACGCCAGCGGTCGTCCAAGTCCAGAGCACGACACTCTCGACGTTGATGCCGGTGACGCGGGCCAGGTCTAAATTGTCGGCGACAGCACGCATGGCCTTACCAACTTTGCTTTTCTGCAGCAGGAAGTACAAGCCCACAAGAACAATTGCCGAGATACCCACGACGATGAGGCTGTTGAATGCGACCTTGGTCCCGAGGATGTCTAGTGCCGGTCGGACGGGCAGATCGAAGCGTCGATTGGATCCCCCCCAGACCAGCAAGATGCCGCCGCGAACGAACAGAGCCAGTCCGATAGAGGTAATCGTCAGGGTCGTGGGCTGGGCGCGAAGTTGTCGTAGGGGTCTCCACAGGAGCAGCTCTGCTAGCAACATAGCCGCGACGGTGGCGATCGCGCCGCCGACGGCGGCCAGCCAGACATTTAGACCGGTTGTCGTGTTGAGCAACCAACTGGCGTAGGCCCCGAAGGTGAGCAGATCGCCATGAGCAAAATTCGGCAAGCGCAAAATCCCGAAGGTGAGCGTCAAGCCTACTGCTGCGATGGCGATGATGCTGCCGAGCGTGATGCCATTAACGAGCAACTGCGGCAGTTTATCGAGATAGTCCTGAAGAAATTCGAGCAGGTCCATGTGTGTCGGGTGTGACGCTGAGTCTGAGATCGATCCAGTCCATATCATAAGTGGACGGCTTCTTGAAGGCACTCCGATGCAAAGGGCAAAGTGGGGCTGCAGTCGGCAACGAGAGCAAATAAATAAATTCTGCAGCGAGCTGCGATTGTCCGACGGCGTCCACTAGGATAGAGCCCGGAATTGGCAGCAGTGCCAAAGGTTTTGAGCGTGGGAAATTTTGATGAGAACCTGACAGACTATCCCTTTGCATCCCAGCGGCGAGTTGTTTTAGGGGCGCGCGGAGCAGTGGCAACCAGCCAGCCCCTAGGGGTGGCTGCCGGAATAGAGATGCTCTTAGCTGGAGGGAATGCTGTCGATGCGGCAGTGGCTGCGGCCATGGCGCTGACGGTGGTGGAGCCGACTTCAAATGGCATCGGCGGCGATGCCTTTGCGCTGGTTTGGGACGGTCGGGAGCTGCATGGCCTCAATGGGTCGGGAAAAAGCCCCCAGAACTTCCCGGCAGCTACGTTGCGTGCCATTCCAGAGCTGGGTTGGCTGACGGTAACCGTGCCAGGAGCGGTCTCGGCATGGCAGGCACTCTGGCGGCGCTGGGGGCAGCTACCCTTTGCGCGCCTGTGCGAACCGGCAATTCGATATGCTCGCGAAGGGTTTCCTGTGTCTCCCGTGACAGCGGCAGCTTGGCAGCGGGTGGCAGGTCGGTTTCTAGCCCTGGCCGCGCCAGAGTACCAGGCGTTTCAAGAAACGTTTTTCAGGGGCGATCGCGCTCCTGGTGTCGGCGAAATTTGGCGGAGCCAGCACCATGCCGATACTCTAGCCGAGATTGCCGCAACCGAGGGGGAGAGCTTTTATCGCGGTACCCTGGCGGCCGCGATGTGTAATTTCTCTGCTCGCACGGGGGGTTACCTGCGCCTGGAGGATCTAGCCGCTCACGAAGCGGCGTGGGTAAAGCCTATCTCAGCGCCCTACCGGGATCTGGAGGTTTGGGAGCTGCCGCCTAACACCCAGGGGATGGCCGCACTACTGGCTCTCAATATTCTCGAAGGCTTCCCCTGCGAGCCTCGCGACAGCGGTCAAACCCTACACCGGCAGCTCGAGGCGATGAAACTTGCCTTTGCCGACACGTATGGCTATGCCGCCGATCCTCGCTACCTCAATGGCGATGTGGTCGAGCTGCTCGATAAAGCCCGCGCCGCCCGCCAGCGCGATCGCATCGGCGCGCGCGCGCTGCAGAACGCGCGCGCCGGGGATCTGAGTGGCGGCACGGTCTACCTGGCGACGAGCGATCGGCAACTGATGGTGTCGTTCATCCAGTCCAATTACGAAGGATTCGGCAGCGGCATCGTCGTGCCAGGGACGGGCATTGCCCTGCAGAACCGGGCCAAGGGCTTCAATTGCACTCCCGGTCACCCCAACTGCGTTGCCCCTGGCAAACGCCCGTTTCACACCATCATTCCAGGTTTCCTGACCCAAAAGGGTCGGCCGCTGGGGCCATTCGGGGTCATGGGGGCACAAATGCAGCCCCAAGGCCACGTGCAATTTGTCATGAATTTAGTCGATTGCCGCCTGAATCCGCAGGCAGCTCTCGACGCGCCGCGCTGGCGCTACTTTCCCGATGGATATGTCGGTGTCGAGCCGGGCATTCCCCCCGAAACGGTTCTAGACCTGCTCGATCGCGGCCACGATATTCGTGTCATGTCGGATTTCACTCAGTTTGGGAAGGGTCAAGCCATTTTGCGCCTGCAAAATGGTGTGTTGGCCGCCGCATCAGATCCTCGCGCCGATGGCTGCGCGCTGGCGCTCTGAGTGTTCTTGCAGTCTCGAACAGAATGTGGGTGAGGCACGGCGGGGCGGGTACACTAGGGCAGGCGACTCGCAAGGTCGAATCGCGATACAACTCGCAGGGTAAGGAGTAAAACACATGACTGGGAAGGGATTTGGCTTCGGACTGGGCAAGGTGAAGGAACTCACCCAAGCCATTCAAAAGGCGCAGCAGGTCACTCAGGATGCCCAAAAGCTGCAAGCAGAGCTAGAGGCCATGGAAATTGAAGGAGCCGATGCCAGCGGTCTAGTCAAGGTCGTGATGACGGGCAACCAGGAACCCAAGCGGGTCACCATCGACCCTGCAGCGCTCGAGCAAGGTGCAGAAGCTCTGTCAGCCACAGTGACCGAAGCCACGATCGACGCCTACAACAAGTCCAGTGAAGAAATGCGAGCGAAAATGGACGCGCTCACCAGCGACCTGCAGCTCCCCGGTATGTAGTCGTGACTGCCCGGATGGGGAGAGGCGCAGCGGTCGACCGTTGCACTTTCCCCGGAGGCTAAGTGGATATGGCCTACAAGTTGCTGTTTGTTTGTTTGGGAAATATTTGCCGATCGCCATCGGCAGAAAATATTATGAATCGCGCGATTGCCGAGGCGGGGTTGAGCGATCGCATCGTTTGCGACTCGGCAGGGACCTCGAGCTACCACATTGGTGCGCCCCCCGATAGCCGCATGCGATCGGCAGCAAGCAAGCGGGGCATCGCCATGCAAGGACGAGCGCGCCAGTTCCAGGCAGAAGATTTCGAGCGCTTCGACCTGATTTTGGCGATGGACCGCGACAACTACTGGGATATCTGCACCCTCGACCGCCCCCAGCAGTATCGCCACAAGGTCCGCATGATGTGCGAGTTTGCCCGCCACCACCAAGACACCGTCGTTCCCGACCCCTACTATGGCGGTGCGGAGGGCTTTGACTATGTTATCGACCTATTGCTCGATGCTTGCGAAGGATTGCTCGAGCACATCACCCGTCAAGAAACCTTCAAGGCCACCGGATATTAGCTAAAACCGCCCAAAACAGTCTTGCCAATCGCCTTGCAGTTCGCAGGCGGCTCGCAGATTCTCGACGTTCGGGTTGCCACCGTAAGTTTTTGGCTGTCGGGATTAGCGTATCGCTCTCTAGCAAATCGGCAACGCGGTTCGGTAGTCGGTGTTGCACGTCCATCTCGATCTAACTTATGGTTGCTTTGTGGCCGACTTCTTTGCTAAGGGGCCGAAACCGCAATCGGCTACCTGGAAAAGCGATCGAGAATGGGGTAAAAGTCTTAAGTGGGGTGAGATTTGGCGGGCTCGACTGCAGAACTGCGCGGCTCGTGTCTGGCGCAGTTTCGGTCGGCCCAACTATCTCAGTGAATTTTCGGGAGCGGGCAATAGAATAGAGCACTGTCGAAGGTCGTGGAGGGTAAGCGGTGTCGCGATCGATAGCGCTGCGGGCCAACTGCATCGAGCGCGCGAAACTGGCCGTCAAGCGTAATGGCTTCCTCAGCCAGCGCAACCTAGCTGAGTCGGCGGGGTTTTCGCTAGCAACGGTAGGAAAGTTCTTGCGGGGCAAGCCCGTCGACGTTGCGACGTTTGTGGAGCTGTGCGCCTATCTAAATATTGACTGGCAAGAAGTGGCCGATATCGAGCGACCCGAAGACCGTAACGGTCGAGGCAGTGGTAAAGGGGAGCCTGCTACAGAAGCGGCCGAGCCTGCCTCCCCAGCAGCGACTCTGCCCTCTGCCGCGCTCGAACCAGTTGCCGAACGAGTCGAACAATTCGATCGGGGGGATGCCCCCAACCCGGCCCGGTTCTTCGGGCGCAATGCCGAACTCGATCGCCTCCAAATCTGGGTCGAGCGCGAGCGCGCGCCAGTAGTTTCGATCTTGGGCATGGGCGGCATTGGCAAAACCACCCTCGCAGCTAAATTTGTCCGTCAGGTACAGCACTGTTTCGAGCGCTCGATTTGGCGCAGCTTGCGTAATGCCCCCTCCTTGGGAGCGCTGCTTGAGAGCTTGCTCCCGCACCTGAGCGAGCGCTCGCAGGTGCCCGAATCCCTTGACGAGCGCTTGCTGCTGCTGGCTCGTTGCCTGTGCGATCGTCGTTGTGCGATCGTCCTTGACAATGTCGAATCAATCTTGCAAGCGGGCCGCCGTGGCGGAGGCTACCGACCGGGTTACGAAGCCTACGGCCAGTTATTCGACCTGTTTGCGGGTCTCGAGAGCGGGAGCTGTCTGCTGCTGACTTCTCGGGAGAAGCCGCCGGAGTTTGCTGCCCGCACTGATATTAAGTCGCTGTCGCTCTCGGGTCTCGATCCGATGGCCGGTTGGGAATTGCTGCAGGCCCAGACCAACTTTGTGGGCGCGACGGCAGAAGGCGGTTACCGCTTAGTCGAGCGCTACGGGGGCAATCCCCTGGCGCTCAAATTGGTTGCTGCCACGATCCAGGATTTCATTGCTGGCAACGTCGCTGACTTCCTCAACGCTTTGTCTGAAGGTCCAGTTCTACTAGATGATATTCGACAGTTGCTAGTCGAGCAATTCGAGCGCCTGGGAGAGCGCGAGCGCGAGATCTCTTACTGGCTGGCCATTGCCTGCGACTCAGTCTCGTGGCGCGATCTCCAAGCTAATTTAGTTGCCCGACTTTCGGCGGGGGAGCTTCTTTCGGCGCTCTCCGACCTCGACCGCCGCAGCCTCATTGAAAAGCAAGGCGATACCTTTGCCCAACCCGCTGCCGTGCAGGAGTACCTTCTAGGAGAATTTATCGACCGCATCTGCCAAGAAGTCACCGATCGCCGGTCCGATTGGCTCTGCCGCTATCCATTAATGCAGGCCCAAGCGCCTGAATACGCCCGTACTGCCCAGCAGAAGCTCATTTTGCAGCCGGTTGCCGAGAGCCTTTTGTTGAAATTTGGTGACGCCCGAGCCCTTGTCAGGCCACTCCAGGAGATACTCGCAGCCGCTCGTGGTGCCAGTCTTGAGAGCGCGTCTGGGGGTTACCTGGCGAGCAACATCATTCACCTGATCCGACATCTCGGTCTTCCTCTGTCGGGTTGGGACTTCTCTGACCTACCGATTTGGCAAGCATATCTCCAAGGTCTCGACCTCCAAGAGGTTGATTTTCGCAATTGCCACTTCAGTCGCACCACCTTCACCCAACCCTTCGGCAGTATTCGGGCCATTGCTTTTGTGCCCCCGGGCAGCAGCTTGGGCCAAGCCCTTGCCACGGGGGATACCACCGGCGAAGTTAGGATTTGGGGCCTGCAAGAGCGGCAGACCATTTTTTCGCACCGCAATCACGCGAATTGGGTTTGCGCCCTGGCGTTTAGCCCCGATGGCAGTTTTCTCGCTAGCGGGTGCGCCGATGGGGTTTTGAATCTGTGGCGCGCGACGACAAACGAGATCGTGTTGACCCTGAGCGCTCACGATAGCTGGGTGATGGGCGTGGCGTTTAGCCCCGATGGCAGCCTGCTCGCCAGCGCCAGCGGCGATCGCACTCTCAAGCTTTGGAATACGACCACGGGTGAGTGCGTCCGCGTGTTGCGCGGCCACAGCCGGGGGGTGCTTTGCGTCGCCTTTAGTCCGGATGGTCGCACCCTCGCAAGTGGCAGTACTGATGGCACGATCGTGCTTTGGGATGCCCGCACCGGCGAATGCCGGCGAAGACTCCAGGGCCACAGCGGTGGCGTTTGGTCGGTGGCCTTCGGGATTCTCGGGCCAGAGGTCATCTTGGCCAGCGGCGGTGCTGACAACACCATTCGGATCTGGAGCGGTCGCGACGGGGCCTGCCTGCAAACCCTCGAGGAGCACGAAAACTGGGTGTGGGATGTGGCTTTCAGCGCCCAGGGGAGCTTTCTTGCCAGCGGCAGTGCTGACGGTACGGTCAAGCTTTGGGATCCGGTCGACGGCCGGTGCTTGCGGACCTTGCAGGGTCATGGCAACTGGGTTTGGTGTGTGGCCTTCAGTCCCTACTGCGACAGTATTGCTAGCGGCAGCGAGGATCGCACCCTGCGTTTGTGGGAAACCGATAGCGGTCGGTGCTGGCTGGCGCTCAAAGGCAGTGGCAATTGGGTTTGGTCGGTGGCCTTTAGCCCCACAGGAGAGACCTTGGCCAGTGGCAGCGCGGATCGCTGCGTGCGCCTCTGGTCTTCTGCTGGAGATGCCAGAGAAAACGATTCCCCTCAGGTGCTCGGCAGGGCGTCGGGGGCCATCTGGTCGGTGGCTTTCGGGCCCGATGAGAGCGCGATTGTCAGCGGTAACGAGGATGGCAGCATCCTGCTTTGGCCCTACGCGCGAACCAGGACTACTGTCAAGACGCTGCCTCGAGTATTAATCGGACACGCCCAAACGGTTTGGTCGGTGGCCTTCAGCCCCGACAGTCGTACCCTTGTGAGTGGCAGTGCCGATCGCACCCTCCGAATTTGGGATGCCCGCAGCGGTCAGTGTCTCAAAGTTCTTAGGGGCCACAAGCATTGGGTGATGGGAGTTGCCTTTAGCCCTGACGGGCAGCAAGTTGCCAGCGCCAGTGGCGACTGCACCCTCAAGCTGTGGGATGTCGAGACTGGAGACTGCACGCGCACCTTAACGGGCCATGCTAGCGGTCTGCTGGCCGTCGCCTACAGCCGCGATTTACTGGCAACAGCCGGGACCGATCGCTCGGTCTTCTTATGGGACCTCAAGGGTGAGGAGCGCCCGCGCATCTTGCTCGGCCACCAAAATTGGGTGGCCTCGATTGCCTTTAGTGAGGACGGGCGGTGGCTTGCCAGCGGTGGGGCCGACCGCACGATTCGCGTGTGGGATGTAGTCAGCGGCGAATGCCTGCGGATTCTCCGGGGCCATGCTGGCAGCGTCTGGTCCGTGGCCTTCCAGCCAGGAGGTCACGACCGACCCCTGCTGGCGAGCGGCAGTGACGATAAGACCATTAGATTCTGGGATGCGCTCGGTGGGGAGTGCTACCGAACTCTGGCAACACGCGAGCCCTATGCCGGGATGAATCTCGCCGGCGCTCGCGGCTTAACTGCCGCCCAACAGCAGACTTTGGAGGGCCTCGGGGCGGTCGTGGCTTAGATGCGAAGAAAGCATTAGTATTATCGAGTTTCTGCGACTGTACTTTTGGCCGGGATATCTATCGATTGCTATAGGGATACCATGAATGCCACCAACGACTCGCCCAATCCCCGTAACGTCGCCCTACCGCCTGCATTACTCGGCGCGATCGCTGTCTCTGCCGTCCTGCTGATCCTGGTGGGAGGAAGCTTGCTATTTTTCCCTGATTTCGCGCGGCCGCGATGGGTTTGGCAGATCGCACCCTACAATTCCGGTTTTTTGGGCGCGGTTTACCTGAGTGCGGCGGTGCCACTAGTCGCTCTTCTCTGGGTGCGGCGGTGGTCGCCAGCGCGACCGATCCTGTTCATGATGTGGGCGTTCGTGACGCACCTGCTGGTTGTCTCTTTTGCCTACGATGAGGCGTTCAATTTCGCGCGACGGGCGACGGGGCTCTGGTTCGGGCTGTATCTGTCTGACTGTTTGGTTATCACCTATTACTTAGGCCGCCTTTGGGAGCGTCCGGTGCCGACGGAGGCACGGGCACGGCGCTGGTCGAGCCTCCTGCGCGCTCAAGCGACCTGTTTCGGGGTCTATGGGGCGGGGTTGTTGGGGTATCCCGAGTTCTTTAGTGGCTTCTGGCCCTGGGCGCTCGATGCCTTTCACGGGCGGCTCTACAGTGCGATATTTATCAGTGGCGCGATCGGCTGCGGGCTGCTCTCCAGGACCGCCACGATCTCGGAGTTGAAGATCTTAGGCGCTCTCCAGACCAGCTTGGGGGTGTCGATTGTTGTCGCACTGCTACTGGTTGACGCGCGTGCGGGTAGAGTGGGTTGGGGCGATCTGGGAACGTGGGTTTGGTTGGGTGCCTTCGCCAGTTTGGCGGCTCTTGGTGTTGCGGCGTTGCTCCGGGCGAAGTGACTGGGCGAAGTGAGAAGAATTCTTCACGGTGACCCGAGCATCTGCCAAAATGAAGCCCAGCCCCGTGGTTAGAAATCCCCCATGTCGCTAGATCCTGCTTCCGAACCAATTTCCGAGTCAATGGCTGTTCTGATGGAGCGGCGCGATCGCTGGCTCGCTGCCGAAATCCGCAAGTTGAGTGTCGATATTCTCAGTCAAGGCATGTTCACCTGCACCGAGTGTGGCGAAGTCTCCGGCACCTACATCATCAAGTGCGGTGCCGAAACTCGCCGCCTCCCGGCTCCCGAGGCTTATGCCCTACTGCAATTTGTCGCCACCGAAGCGCGAGCCTAGAGAGCGTCCTGGAGCCCGTGCAGTCCGGCGGCGAGCTGGCTGCGATAGTCTTCAAGGTAGGCAATCGCTTTTTGGCAGTCTTGCGCGTCTTGCCTGATGGGGAAGTCGTTGCTGTTGAGGGTGCTGGCCGGTTGCAGCGAGAGCAAATCGCTGTTAGATACCTGAGCGCCAACTAAAAGAATTAGATTTTGGATCGTCTCGAGAGGATTTCGTCCGAAGGCCTTACAGCCCGCCCAACCGGTCAAAGTGGCACAGAACGTGCCATCCGCTTCTTTAGTGAATTGGACGCGGTACTCGGGCTCTGATACGGGCGGCGCTTCGGTCTTGACATCGTCCAAGTAGCCACGGCGCCGCAGCTCGACGACAAGGCGCTGGCGGGTGGGCGCGGGAAGTGCCGCAATTGCATCGAGAATCGCGTTAAGAGTTTGCAACCTCTCCATGGACTTCTAGACTACTGGGCTGGCGGCGTCAAATAGATTTCCCGCAGGTCGCCAGGTAGCGCCCGCTCCAACTGCTGATAAGCGACTTGTAGGCAAGCTTCGAGTTCGGCGATGCTGGCAGTCTCGGCTCCGTGTTCGGCCACCCAAGCAGCAACTTGCGCTAAGCTCCATCCCCCGCTCTGGGTCAGCAGGAGAGTCAGTCGCTCCAGGGGTGACAGGGTGTCTAGAGCGGCTTCTAGATGGCACCACAGAGGCGGTGGGGCGGCTGCCACATCATAGCTAATTGCCTCGGCTGGTGGCAGCTGCACGTGCCGAGCGCAGAACCCTAGCATCTCGACGAGCCAGCTGCGCAGCGATTCTTGACCGACAGCTTCGAGCTGATAGACATCTAGACCCCGCAGCTCGTAGAAAATATGCCGCCAGCTCAGGGCAAACAAGTAATCGACTCCCACCGGTTCGGCAGCTGCCCGCGCGGCCAGAGTATGAAGCAGCGGGCCGTAGCGGCAAAATAGGGCGACAAAATATCGACTGCTGTCGGGAAACTGCTGAAATGCCCTCAACAGCTCGATGTCCGTGCGATCGGCCAGGGCCGCGACGCTAGGGTGCTGGCTCTCAGAAAAGCGAGGCGCGCGCCGGTTTTGGCGGTCAAGCGTTTGGAACATGGCTTCCCTCTCATTGCCTCCCAAGCTCGTTAACCTAGAGTTGGGTGCAGCGATATCACTCACTTCAAAGTGTTCTTATGCTAGGCATAGCAGTCGCCACCGGGGGTGCGTCCCATACATAACTTAGTTTTCAACTTCGTCACGCGCTATGAATTCGATCTTGTCATCTAGCTTGCCTGCGACCCTACTGGGGGCTCTATTCCCCTCCCTCGACAGCCTGTTGAGCACCCAAGGCATCATGGTGCTGCTACTGGTGGCCTACGCTGGGGCCATGTGGGCATTTTTGAGTAGCTCCCCCAAGGTGTACACGGTGATGGTGTCGGATCTAGAAATTGCCCGCCAATTCTACGAGGGCCTCCTCCAGCTTGGCATTGCGGATGTACCCCTGCACTATTACAACTACGAACAAACCCTGGGGGCAGCGAGCTTCGACCCCCTCTACTCCGCCCCAACCGCAGCGATGGGCAGCCTGCCGGTCGATGGCCAAGGGTTGTGGTATCAGCTTCGTAAGAATGTGCAAATTCACGTCATCCCCGGCGCGCGCCTGGGGGAGCGCAACCATCAGCGCCACGTGTGCTTTGATGGAGACTGTCTCGAGCAGCTACTATTGCGAGTGCAAGCCAAGCGGCTGCGCTACAAAGTCCGCCGTCGCCAGCCGCTAAACTTTCTCGTCAAGGATATTGACGAGCGCACGATCGAAATGGCGGAAATCGATAGCTAACAACTTTATACTAACTGATAGATAACCTAGATCGTCGACTCCATCTATGACCGATGTTTTGACTCTGGGGCAACTCGGCCCCCTTGTCGGTGCGACCGATACCCGCGGCCTCACGGGTAACAGCGGCGATCGCGCCATCCGCACTATCTCCACCGATACGCGCACGCTACAGCCGGGAGACGTGTTCTTAGCGCTGCAGGGAGAAAACTTTGACGGCCGGGCCTTCGCCGCTCGGGCCGTCGAGCGCGGCGCGATCGCACTAATTTTGCCCGAGCCCCAAGAAGATTTGCCCCGACCGCAGTTTTGCGTGGGCGATCCGCTTGCGGCCTACCAAAAAATCGCGCGCTGGTGGCGCGATCGCTTCGATATTCCCGTCGTAGGCATCACGGGCTCGGTGGGAAAAACCACCACTAAAGAACTCATTGCAGCCCTGTTGGGTTTGCAGGGCCCGGTCCTCAAGACCGAAGCGAACTACAACAATGAAGTTGGCGTTCCCAAAACTTTGCTGGGCCTCAACGAGAGCCATCGCTACGCAGCAATTGAGATGGCCATGCGCGGCCCCGGCGAAATTGCCGAGCTGGCCCGGGTTGCCCGACCCGATGTTGGCGTCATTGTCAATGTGGGGACCGCCCACATCGGTCGCTTGGGCTCGGAAGCCGCCATCGCCTCAGCTAAGTGCGAATTGCTCGCCGAGATGGATCCGCAGGGCTGCACGGCAATTCTCAACGCTGACAATCCCTTGTTGCTCGAAACGGCTGCGCGAGTTTGGTCGGGGCCGACGGTCACGTTTGGCCTCGAAGGTGGCGACCTCCAGGGCTCGCTGCACGAAAATGTTCTCGAGGTGGACGACTGGCGCCTGCCTTTGCCCCTGCCGGGCCGTCATAATGCCCTGAATTACCTGGCAGCTCTGGCCGTGGCCAGAGTTTTAGCGGTGAGTTGGGAGCCCCTTGAAGCGGGCCTGCAGGTCGAGCTGCCGGGAGGGCGATCGCGCCGCTGGGAGCTCCCCCAGGATATTTTGCTCCTCGACGAGACCTACAATGCCGGGTTCGAAGCGATGGTCGCCGCTCTAGAGTTGCTGCGGGAGACCCCGGGCGACCGCCGCGTTGCCGTCTTAGGAACGATGAAAGAGCTTGGCGATCGGGCCTTCGACCTCCACGGCCGCGTGGGCGAGGTCGTGCGCGAGTTGGGTATCGACCGGCTGTATGTCTTGGCCGATGAGTCGGTAGCAGAGGCGATGGCTGCTAAGGCGGCCGGCGTCACGTCTCTGTGCTTGCGAGATCGCGACGATCTCACCGAGCGCCTCGTCGAGGAGCTGCGCGCGGGAGATCGGGTGCTCTTTAAAGCTTCGAACTCAGTGGGATTGGGTCGCGTCGTCGAGGCCGTGCGCGCGCGCCTGGGTGGCTAACCTGCGTCACAATGATTGCGGGACACACGCTATCCACCCCCGCAAGCTATGAGCGCCACCCAAGCTCGCCCCTCCAAGAATTTCAACAGGCTGCAGGCCCATCTGAGCAATCTCGTCAGCAAAGCCAGCCTCGACTACGGCATGCTCGCAGATGGCGACCGGGTTATGGTCTGCCTCTCGGGCGGCAAGGATTCCTACACGATGCTGGACTTGCTCTTGCACCTGCAGCGCTATATTCCCGTGCGGTTCGAAATCCTGGCGGTTAACCTCGACCAAAAGCAGCCGGGCTTTCCTACCCAGGTGCTGCCAGCATACTGCCAGCGCCTCGGCGTACCCTACCGCATTGTCGAGCAGGATACTTATAGCACCGTCGTGCGAGTCATCCCCGAGGGCAAGACCATGTGTGGTTTGTGCTCGCGGCTGCGGCGAGGGGTGCTCTACCGGGTTGCTGCCGAAGAAGGGGCCACCAAGATCGCGCTAGGCCACCATCGCGATGACATTGTCGAGACGTTGTTTCTCAACATGTTTTATGGAGGGCGCCTCAAGGCCATGCCCCCCAAGCTCCTCAGCGACGACGGCCGACACGTGGTCATTCGGCCGCTGGCCTACTGCGCCGAGCGCGATATCGAGCGCTACGCCCGCGCTCGCAATTTCCCGATTATTCCCTGTAACCTCTGTGGATCCCAGGAGAATCTGCAGCGAGCGCAGATCAAGCAAATGCTCCGAGACTGGGAGCGCGAGCAACCCGGCCGCACGGAAAACCTCTTTCGCAGCCTCCAAAACGTCGCCCCCTCCCAGCTTGCCGACTTCCAACTCTTTGACTTTGTCGGCTTGCAAGGAGCAAATTGCCCCCAGACTTAGCGGGTGGTGTCTTCTTCTTTGGCAGCCATCTGGCACAGCAGCAGCGCGTACCACTGCCGCTCGTCAGTCCAGACTCTCAGGGTTTCGAGTCCTCGCTGCTGTAGGTAGGGTTTCATTTGGGTCAAATCGAACTTGCGCGAAATCTCAGTGTGAATGGTCTCTCCGGCGCGCAGATCCACGCTCAAGCCCAAGGCTTGCAAACAGACAGTCTGCTCGCGGCGAGAGCGTAAATATGTCTCGATTTGCCCGGCTTCAGGGTTATAGAACGTCCAATGCTCGAAGCAGGTGCGATCGAAGTCCCCGTCGAACTGACGATTGAGGCGATCGAGCAAGTTAAAGTTGAACTCTGCAGTGATGCCTCGAGCGTCGTTGTAGGCAGCTTCCATGATGGCTACATCTTTTTGCAAATCGATACCTAGCAAGAAATAGTCCCCCGGATCGAGGGCGCGGGCGACCTGGGCAAAGAAGCGATCGCACGGCTCGGGGGCAAAATTTCCCAATGAAGACCCAATGAAAAACAACAACCGGGCGGGAAGCTCGCAGGTCGGCAGCTGCGCCAGAGCGCGCTCGTAGGTCCCGACGAGCCCCAGCACCTGCAGCGTCGGGTAATCGGCTACGAGCTGCTGGGCGCTCTGGGCGAGCATGCCCGCACTCACATCGATGGGAGCATATTGGAGCGGGTAGCCCAGGCGTCCGTAGGCATCGATGAGCAGGCGCGTTTTCGTCGAGCTGCCGCTGCCTAACTCTAGAAGCTGGCAGGCACCGGTCATGCAGGCAATCTCGCCAGCATATTGCTCGAGGAGTGCTGTCTCGGTGCGGGTGAGGTAATACTCCGGCAGCTCGCAGATTTGCTCGAAGAGTTCGGAGCCGCGATCGTCGTAGAAGTAGCGGCTGGGTAAATATTTTTGCGGCTCTGCTCTCAGCCCCGCGATAACATCGCGCCCGTCGTCGGCGACCGGTGGGTTTTCCCCGGCAAGCGTCAGAATAGCAATGCGGCGATCGCCACTAGCGAGACTACTCAAAGGTTGGGAAGGAGGGACTTTCATCGCGAGCTATTGCTTGAGAACTCATCACAGCAGCAGCGCGACCCAGAAGTCGGGCCGCTGCTGGGGACAACCTTACACCAAAAAAGAAGTAACCATCGATACAGTAACGCACCGAACCGACCTACTGCATGTTCTGCGGGCCGGTATCGCGTCACGCACTGTTACATTTCTTGACGGCCTCCTGAGGGAGTCAGAAGGCGGTGGTAGCATCGTGCCAGGCTTACTGCAGGCTCATTTGGGAGATAAAGAAAACATGACCGAATTGACTGGACAAACTCCTTTATTTGGCGGCAGCACCGGTGGCTTGCTCACCGCTGCCGAAACGGAAGAAAAGTACGCGATTGTCTGGACCAGCGACAAGCAGCAGGTGTTTGAAATGCCTACCGGTGGCGCGGCCACCATGCTCGAGGGCGAGAATCTTTTCTACTTCGCGCGCAAAGAGCAATGCTTGGCGCTAGGCACTCAGTTGCGCACTAAATTCAAGCCCAAGATCGAAGCTTTCAAGATCTATCGCATCGTTGCTGGCGGCGAGCCCGAGTTGCTGCACCCGATGGATGGCGTTTTCCCCGAAATCGTCAACGAAGGCCGCGAATTCAATGGCAAAAAAGACCGTCGCATCGGCCAAAACCCCGAGCCTGCAACCCTGAAGTTCTCCGGTACGGACTCCTACGAGGCTTGAGCCCATTCTTTAATAAGCACCAATAACGTTATGGTTGAGGGGGAGAGCCTTTTGGGCTCTCCCCTTGACTTAATCGAGCACTCATCGAGTGCTGCCGATTCTCGCGACTACCTGCTGTTTCCATGGTTTTGCCCGCCTTCGACACCTTTGCCACCTTGGCGCGCCAAGGCAACTTCGTGCCGGTTTACCGCGAGTGGGTTGCCGATCTTGAGACCCCGGTTTCGGCTTGGTACAAGTGGTGTGCGGGCCAGCCCTATAGCTTTTTGCTCGAATCTGTCGAGGGGGGCGAACAACTCGGGCGCTACAGTTTTTTAGGCTGCGATCCGATGTGGGTTCTCGAAACGCGCGCCGATCGCACTCTCCGCCGCGATCGCGATGGCCGCACCGCAGAAATTGCGGGCAATCCCTTCGAAATCGTGCCTGCTTGCCTTGCTGACATTCGACCCGTCAAGCTGCCTCAGCTGCCGCCAGGAATTGGCGGCCTGTTCGGGTTTTGGGGCTACGAACTCATTCGCTGGATCGAGCCGCGCGTGCCCGTACATCCCCCGCAAGCAGGCGATTTGCCCGATGGCCTCTGGATGCAGATCGACCGCATCGTCGTCTTCGACCGGGTGCGCCAAAAAATCTGGGCGATTGCCTATGCCGACCTGCGCGACCCTGGCGTCGACCTGCAGATGGCTTACGAGCGCACCAGCATCATCGTGGACGGCCTGGCTCAGAAACTCCAAGCACCCCTGCCAGAGACTGCAGCACCCTTGAGTTGGGCCGACAGCTCCCCCGACGCCGCACCAGTGCCCCAAAGCAATATCGGGCGCGATCGCTACTGCGCCAGCGTTGCCAAAGCCAAAGAGTACATCCGGGCGGGGGATATTTTCCAAGTCGTGCTCTCCCAGCGGCTGCAGGCACCCTACGCGGGCGATCCCTTCGACTTGTACCGGTCGCTACGGGCGATCAACCCCTCTCCTTACATGGCTTTTTTCAATTTCGGGGACTGGCAGTTGGTGGGATCCTCCCCTGAAGTGATGGTCAAGGCCACTCGGGATGAGACGGGCACCCTCCGCGCGTCGCTGCGCCCCATTGCCGGAACGCGACCCCGCGGCAAGACAGCCGCCGCCGATGCCGCCCTGGCCGAAGATTTGCTGCAAGATCCCAAAGAAATTGCCGAGCATGTCATGCTTGTCGATCTCGGCCGCAACGATCTCGGCCGCGTCTGTCGCCAGGGGAGCGTGCGCGTCGATGAGTGCATGATTGTCGAGCGCTACTCCCACGTGATGCATATTGTCAGCAACATTGTCGGAGAACTCGCTGCCGGCCGCACGGCCTGGGACCTGCTCGAGGCAACTTTCCCGGCCGGAACCGTCAGTGGCGCCCCCAAGATTCGCGCCATGGAAATCGTGCGCGAGCTGGAGCCCGAGCGGCGCGGGCCTTATTCTGGGGCCTACGGCTACTACGACTTCGAAGGTCAGCTCAATAGCGCAATTACCATCCGCACGATGATCGTGCGCCCGCAAGCGGGTGCTGTCGGCGGCAGTGGGGAGCGCATCGTTCTCGTGCAAGCCGGAGCGGGCTTAGTTGCCGACTCGGATCCCGAGCGAGAGTACGAAGAAACCCTCAACAAAGCCCGAGGGCTACTCGAGGCACTCTTTCGCCTGCAGCAGGGAGGATGCCAATAGCCCGCTTATGTCGCTGCAGACGATGTCGTTCGAAGTTATTATTTTCTTTGTCCTAGGATTAGTCTTTCTCGTTGGCGGGGCCGAGTTGCTCGTACGAGGAGCCTCGCGTTTGGCAGCCACCCTCGGGATTTCGCCTTTGATCGTCGGGCTAACGGTGGTTGCCTATGGCACGAGCGCCCCAGAGATGGCCGTGAGCTTGCGTTCGGGATTCGAAGCTGGCTCGGCTATCTCCATTGGCAACATTGTCGGCAGCAATATTTGCAATGTCTTGTTGGTGTTGGGGGCCTCGGCGGTGGTGGCGCCTCTGGTCGTTTCCCAGCGCTTGGTCAAGTTGGAAGTGCCCTTGATGATTGGGCTCTCGGTTTTGGTGTTGAGTTTGTCTCGCGACGGTCGCATCGATCGCGCCGATGGCTTGTTGCTCTTCGCTGGCGGGGTTATTTACACGGGATATTTGGTCTGGGAGGGCCTGCGCAACAAAGACATTCAAGCTGAGTTTGCCGATGAAATTGACATTCCTGAAGACGATTCGCTGCTGCAGCGCGCGATCGATGGGCTCTGCATTTTTATCGGCCTCATTTTGCTGACCAAGGGTTCTGATTGGCTAGTCGGAAGTGCCAGTACGGTCGCTCGGGCCTGGGGCGTGAGCGACCTGATCGTTGGTCTGACCGTCGTTGCGGTCGGCACGTCACTGCCGGAGGGCGCAACGTCCTTGATTGCCAGCATTCGCGGCGAGCGCGACTTGGCCGTGGGCAATGTCGTGGGGAGCAATATCTTCAACATCCTGGCCGTACTGGGACTGGCCGGAACCGTCACGCCGGGAGGCATTATCGTGACCGAAGCAGCCATCAACTTTGACATCCCCGTGATGATTGCGGTGGCCATCGCCTGTTTGCCGGTATTCTTCACCGGCAATGCGATCGACCGCTGGGAGGGGATTTTGTTTGCGGCCTACTACGTTGCTTACGTGACCTACTTGGTCTTGCGCTCTACCGAACACGATAGCCTGCCAATTTTCAGCAGCGTTCTGCTCTGGTTTGTCGTGCCGCTGACGGTGGTAACCTTTATCGTCGTGACGATTCGCGAGAGTCGGCGACTGCAGAAGCGCTAGCTCGATGTACCGCACGCCGGTTGACAGATGGACTCAAAGAGCGGATAAATGAAACACCGACTCGGACCGAGAGTCGGTAAGTTTCAGTCGTACGGGCAGCCTCAGTTAATGATTTTGACGGGTCGAGAAATTGAGAAGCAGTACCGCGCGGGCCGGATCGATATCTCTGATTTTGACCCGGCCCGAGTGACGACCAATTCCTACGACCTGCGCTTGGGCGATCGCCTACTCCGCTACCGCGATGACACCCTCGATGCTCTCGCTGACAATGCCTTCGACGTGTTTGTTTTGCCAGCCGAAGGGTATCTCATGGATCGGGGGGAATTTCTACTTGCCGAGACGGCTGAAGAAATCGGCAGCAACTATTACGTTCCTACGGTTCATGGGCGCTCCGGAATTGCCCGCTTGGGGCTATTTGCCCATATCAATTCCGAGCTTGTCGATGTCGGGTACTACGGCAAGCTGACGCTGCAGCTCTATGCCGTTCTGCCCATCCGAATTTATCCGCGCATGGGTATCGCTCAGGTGTCATTCTGGCAGATGAGCGGCGCGCCAGAACTCTACCGGGGCAAATACCAAGGTGCTACGGGTCCGAGCCCTTCGCTTCTCTACAAAGAACTCTACGAAGATGCCCGCGACGGCATCGGGAGCCTGCGATGATTCTGGCTGGCACGCAGATCGATGCAGAAATTGCTGCAGGGAATATCACCATCTCACCCTTCTCAGAAGAGCACGTCAACTCCAAGGGCTATGATTATCATCTTGGAGATAAAATTCGAGCATTTTCCCACGTTGTCGATGGCTGCAGCCAGTTTGGCGACGCTATCGAAGTTCCTCCATCCGGGCTGGTCCTCGAGCCTAATACCTTGTATTTAGGCCATACCTTTGAAGAAATCGGCAGCTGTAAGTTTGCAATGTCCCTGACGGGCCGCAGTTCTCTGGGGCGTTTGGGGATGTTCGTGCAGCTGGCCGCCAATCTCGGCCACACCGGCGCCAGTCATTGCTGGACGCTAGAAATTTGTGTGGTGAAGCCTTTGCGGATTTATCCGCGCCTCAAGGTCGGGCAAGTTTCTTTCTGGAGCAATTGTGGCGAGATTGACCCCTACCGCGGCCAGTACGCACGCGTCAGCGAGCCCCACGAATCCATGCTGCAAGCGGCAGCAGCGGCAGGTAATTCTGCTGCCGTGCGGGTGCTTCGCTAGGTATGCGGGCAAACCCCCACTTTTGCGTGCCTGTTGGTGCCCCGCTAAGGTAGTTAAAGGAAAAACAAAAAGCCGTGCTGGTTCTTTTCTCTCAATCGGAGCCCCCAGCTCGGGATGCGAGGTTCGACGTGCGCGCGTGCATGTGATGTCCGCTTTCGCACGGAGTGCGATCTGGCGAGGCACCGGTTCGAACCGGCAGCAAACCCAAACTGTTAACAGCCATAAAGACCCGACTGACGATGCAAACACCTCAAGAAATCCTCCTGCAAGCCGACCCCGCGATCGCCGAGATTGTCGGGCTCGAGCTGCAGCGCCAGCGCGAGCACATCGAGCTGATTGCCAGCGAAAACTTCACATCCGCAGCCGTCATGGCCGCTCAAGGGTCGACCCTCACCAATAAATACGCTGAAGGCCTGCCTGGCAAGCGCTACTACGGTGGCTGCGAATTTGTCGATCGAGCCGAGGCTCTGGCCATCGATCGCGTCAAAGAACTGTTCGGAGCGGCGGCTGCCAACGTCCAGCCCCACTCCGGGGCTCAGGCCAACTTTGCCGTGTTCCTGAGCCTGCTCGAGCCAGGCGACAAAATTATGGGGATGGACCTCTCCCACGGCGGTCACCTCACCCATGGCTCCCCCGTGAATGTCTCTGGCAAGTGGTTCCAGGCCTGCCACTATGGCGTCAGCCCGGAGACCGAGCGCCTGGATTTCGCTGCCATTCGCGAGCTGGCCCTTAAAGAGCGACCCAAGCTCATCATCTGCGGCTACTCTGCCTATCCCCGCACGATCGACTTCGAGAAGTTCCGCGCCATCGCCGACGAGGTGGGAGCTTACCTAATGGCCGACATCGCTCACATCGCCGGACTCGTCGCTGCAGGTTGCCACCCGAGCCCGATTCCGGTGTGCGATGTGGTCACCACCACGACTCACAAAACCCTGCGCGGCCCCCGCGGTGGATTGATTCTCACCCGTAATGCCGAGCTGGGCAAGAAATTCAACAAAGCTGTCTTCCCCGGTACCCAGGGCGGCCCCCTGGAGCACGTCATTGCCGCCAAGGCCGTGGCCTTCGGCGAGGCTCTCCAGCCCGAATTTAAAATCTACAGCCAGCAAGTTATTACCAATGCTCGAGCCCTGGCAGAACGATTGCAAGCGCGCGGTCTCAAGCTCGTCTCTGGCGGTACCGACAACCACGTCTTGCTCGTCGACCTCCGCTCGGTTGGCTTGACGGGCAAGGAAGCCGATCGCCTCGTTAGCGAAATTAATATCACCGCCAACAAAAACACCGTGCCCTTCGATCCCGAGTCGCCCTTCGTGACCAGCGGCCTGCGCTTGGGCTCGCCGGCAATGACCACGCGGGGCCTGGGCGTGGCTGAATTTACCGAAATTGCAGACATTATTTCGGATCGTCTGCTGCAGCCCGAAGATGAGACCGTTAAGGCAAACTGCCGCCAGCGCGTAGCCGCCCTGTGCGATCGCTTCCCCTTGTATCCCCATCTTCAGACCCCCAAGCCAGCCGCCGCTCTGGCATAGGAGTTTCTGCGGCGACCCATACCCTGCCAGGCTAGATTGCGGATCTGCAATGTCGCGGGCACGCTTGACGGACTCGGCAGGGTAAACTCGGTGGTGGGCCCCACGATACCCGAAAATGACCCAGAACGCTTTGCTCGGCTTCGTTGCCTTCATCTCTGCTGGCGTTGCCGTCTTTGGCGTCACGCCAGTCGTGCAGTACCTCGGCACTAAAAGCGGGCGGGTCGACCGTCCGGACAGCCGCAAGATCCACAAGCAGCCAATTGTCCGTATTGGTGGGGCGGCAATTTTCCTCAGTCTTCTGATATCCCTGACAATCGTGGTCCTCGCGGGCGGCAGTGAGGTATTGTTGCGGGGGCCCGGTTGGGGTATCGCGGGGGTCCTCACCGGGGGAGTGGCGTTTTTCGCGATTGGATTCCTCGACGATTTCGTTAGTATGGGTCCTTTGCCGCGCTTGCTTCTGCAGTTCGGCGCCGCTGCTGCCGCCTGGATCTTGGGGGTTCGCGTCGCCCTGCCACCTTTGGATTTTCTGCCCCTCAGCAACTGGACCGATTGGACTGGCGATTGGCCGAGCTTGCTGGTGACCATGGTATGGCTGGTTGGCGTCGTCAATGCCCTCAACTGGATCGATGGCCTCGATGGCCTGGCAGCCGGCTTTTCGGGGCTAGCGGCGGCAAATGTTGGCATCGTCGCCCTGCTCGATCGCCATCCGGCAGTTGCCATATTGGCTCTAGCTTTATCTGGCAGCGCCCTAGGATTTCTGCGCTACAACTTTAATCCCGCAACCATCTTTATGGGCGATGGCGGTTCGTATTTGCTCGGCTACGGTCTGGCAAGCCTGTGCGTTCTGGAGTTTGCTGCTACCGGCGAGGGATGGGGGCGGACCCTCTTACCCTTCTTGGCTTTAGCCATTCCGATTTTCGATATGACCTTTGTCATCCTCTCGCGCCTGCGCGACGGCCACTCGCCCTTCTTGCCCGACCGGCGCCACATCCACCATCGCTTGCTCGAGGCCGGGGCTTCGCAGCGGCTGGCAGCTATCTACATCTACAGCTTGACGCTTTTTGTAAACGCCCTAGTTGCCATGAATATGGGGTTCGCCTGGGGGCGGCTAGTCCTCATTGCTAGCGGCGGCCTCCTAGTCGCACTCAGCGTGCAGCTCTACCAGCAGCGCGAAAACACCGGAGACACTCAGTAAGGCTCATGAGTGCAGAAATCATCTGTGTGGGGACCGAGCTGCTGTTGGGAGACATCGCTAACACCAACACCCAATATCTCGGCCAGCAGCTTGCTGGTTTGGGTATCCCGCACTACTTCCAGAGTGCCGTTGGCGACAATGCCGAGCGAATTGCCCGCGTTTTGGAGATTGCCTGCAGACGATCGCGGGTGATTCTGTTTACCGGCGGCCTCGGCCCCACCCCAGACGATCTGACAACCGAGGCCATTGCCCGATACTTTGGCAGTCCCTTGGTCGAGCATCCCGAGGTTTGGGCAGACATTGAGGCCAAATTCGCCAATCGCGGTCGCCCGGTGCCGCCGAGCAACCGCAAGCAGGCGCTGCTCCCGGAGGGGGCGCGGGTTCTCCCCAATCCCCAAGGCACGGCCCCAGGTATGATTTGGCAGCCCCAACCGGAGCTGTCGATCCTCACCTTTCCGGGGGTCCCCAGCGAGATGAAGCGCATGTGGCACGAAACAGCCGTGCCATTTCTAAAGAGCTTGGGCTGGGGACGCCAGGTCGTTTGCAGCCGCACCCTGCGATTCTGGGGAATCGGCGAATCGGCTCTGGCCCAGAAAGTCGAGCCCTACTTTGCGCTCGCGAACCCGACGGTCGCCCCCTACGCATCCAAGGGCCAAGTCAAGCTGCGTATTTCTGCTTTGGCTGCCTCTGAAGCAGAAGCCAACCGTAAGATAGAACCCATCGCTCGCGAGCTGCAAGCCATCGCTGGTGAGGATTACTTTGGTACCGATGATGACACTCTGGCTTCGGTGGTCGGCGACGCCCTGCGCGCCGCCGGCCAGACCCTAGCGGTCGCCGAGTCTTGCACGGGGGGCGGCCTAGGGGCGATGCTAACGGCCGTTGCTGGCAGCTCGGCCTACTTTTTGGGGGGCGCGATCGCCTACGCTAACGCAGCTAAAGTCGAACTCCTCGGCGTCGATGCCGACACCCTGGCAACCCACGGGGCTGTGAGCGATCCCATTGCCCGGCAGATGGCAGCAGGCATCCGCAAACGCCTGGGAGCCGACTGGGGCCTGGCAATTACCGGCATTGCCGGGCCTGGCGGCGGCAGCCCCGAAAAGCCCGTCGGGCTGGTTTATATCGGCCTGGTGGGACCCAATGGTGCGGCTGTTGCCCATGAGTATCGTCTGGGTCAATCTCGCGATCGCTCCGGGATCCAACATCGAAGTGCCTGTCAAGCTCTCGACTGCCTGCGCCGCGCCTGCCAACAGAAATAGTCCGCTGGGGTGCTGCCAACAGACTTGCGGGGACTATAATAGGGAAACGCGCCTCGAGGACACATTAATTATTGTTTTCTCAGGTTGCCGGTTCGGAGCGCGAATTGCTCCCAGGCAGGGGCCGGTTGATTTTTAGAGATAGTAGGGAGCCGTCGTCCTGATGGACTACTTAGAGAAGGCACTGGAGCAGATTGAAGAGTGGGTCCGCCGCTTGATCGAGGCCCTTCTGGGGCCAGAGCCGGAACCCGAGGCCGAGCCGATTCCCATTCCAGTCGACGATAGAGCTCGTCGCCGCTAGAGCGCCTTCGTAAGAAGCCTAGTGTCAGTTCGAGTCGACTGGGAGAGCGAGCTTCAGATTCTGGTGCTGCACGGTCCCAACCTCAACTTGCTTGGCAAGCGCGAGCCTGACATCTACGGTGCGGCAACGCTGGCCGAGATTGACTCTCAGCTGACCGAGCTGGGCAGGCAGCTGGGGGCTCGCGTTGAGTGCTACCAGTCTAATTATGAGGGTGCCCTGGTAGAGGCCATTCAATCTGCCATGGGCGTGCGGCACGGCTTGGCTATCAACCCGGGAGCCTATACCCACACGAGCGTTGCCATCCGCGACGCGATTGCGGCCGCCGAGCTGCCTACCGTCGAAATTCACCTGAGTAATATCCACCGTCGCGAAGCCTTCCGGCAGCACTCCTACATCGCTCCGGTCGCCGTCGGGCAAGTCTGTGGGTTCGGCGCGGACAGCTACCGTCTCGGGTTGGAGGCGCTCGTTCGCCACCTGCGCCGCCGGGCAGACATCCCCACCCCATGATTTTGCAGGCGAGAATTTTCGGAGGGCTCTTGGGTGCGACCCTCGGTACGAGGCTGGTGTCGCAAGGGAACGCTCTGGGGCTCTCAACGGCACTGATGAGCTTGGGCAAGATTGCCGCGCGCGACAGCGGACGGTCAGCCTTGCTGAGTTTGGGGCCTCCGGACAGTGGCTCCTGCGGTGATGTCGCAGATGCCGTGCTGGCTTGTCTACCGGTTATTTTTTTGGAGTTTGCTGAGGCGCCCTCGCAGTTTGCCGAGCGCGTTACGGAGACGTCGTTGCTCTGGACCGGTGAGGCCGAGACGCAGCAGAGCGTTTTGCCTTGCTCCGGCGTTCTGGCAGCTTTGCTGGGGTTGCCCGCCCGCTCGCCCTTGCCACGGATATCTCTCGAGATTGCCGCAGAGTCAACCGTTCGGTTGGCCCTGCGGTACTTTTTGGAGGCGGCAGAGGACTATCGCACCTGCCTACGGCGGATGGCTCGCGATCGGCAGGCGACCCCGGCCCTGGCGGCGCTGACGGGCACTTTGCTGGGTATCTATCAGGGGCCATCGGGCATCCCGCTTTCTTGGCTCGCCGAGCTCGACCGAGATGGAACCTGGCAGGAGCTTGAGGCTTTAGCAGCGGCGGCGATGGCCTACTGGGCGGGCCAGCAGCATCCCTTATCCGGCAGTGCCGGCACTGTCGTGGGGCCGGTTGGGTCGCTGCAGGCCAGGCGCGCGCTGCAGATGCCATCTTGGGAATCGTCCGATTGAGGGATCTTACGGCTCGACTGACTCTGGCGGTGCTGCGGCTCTCAGGGCGACAGCAAGGGCCGAATAGTCAGCATCGGCTAGGCCCAGTTGTAAGGCTCGCTCGAGGATGGTTTGAATGCCCTGCAGGACGCTCCCATCGAGATGGGCCAGAGCAGCTTCGTCCAAAAACAAGTTGACATCCTTGAGCAAATGCTTGGTCGGGAAATTCGGGTTGGCGTAGTCATCGGCAAGCAGGCGCGGGAGTTTCTTATCGAACGTAGGGGCGTAGAGGGCGCTCTCGCGGACGATCGCCATAAACTGCTCGACATCGATGCCCTGCTGCCGCACGAACTGCAAGCTCAGGCCGAAGGTTGCCGTCAGGCCCGCAATGAGTTGGTTGAGGGCGAGTTTGAGGGCGGCCGCGCTGCCGACCGGGCCGATGTGCTCGGGCGCGCCCAGGTGCTCCAGTAGCTCGCGCCAGTACTGGTATTGCTCGGGGGTCGCGCCGACCATAATTTGTAGGGTGCCGGCTTTGACTTGGGGGATGCTACCGAGGACGGGCGCCTCGAGATAGTCGCCACCGCAGGCGACGACGTCTGCTGAGATCTCGCGGCTCTGAGATGGCCCGATGGTCCCCATTTGCAAGAGCGCGCACCCTACCAGATAGGGCTTGGCCGTGGCGCTCAGAACCGTTTCTCGGATGGCTCGCGCGTCGCCGAGCATTAGAATCGCGCAGTCGGCCAGCTCCAGAAGGCGATTGCAGCTCTGAGCCACTTCGATGCCCGCCTCGACTAGCGGTGCTAGCTTCGCGGCAGTGCGATTGTAGGCGATGACCTCGATCCCGGCCGCCTGCAACCGCAGGGCCAGCGGCTGGCCCATCAGGCCCGTTCCCACAATGCCAACTCTCATGACTGTTGCCTCGACTCGCGATTGCTGCCGTTGCCAATCCTAGCGCGAGGTGGGATTGCCGCCCGAATTGCCACAAAAGCCGATTTTCGCAGAGACCCCGCTCCCTTTCTAAAATAGTTATTAAGATTACTCGGGAAGCAGGAGACGATCGAACCATGAGCTATGACTACGATCTGTTTGTTATCGGTGGCGGATCTGGCGGTGTGGCTGCGGCCCGACGGGCTGCCGGCCACGGGGCCCGCGTGGGCATTGCCGAATACGATCGCCTCGGCGGCACTTGCGTCAATCGCGGCTGCGTGCCCAAAAAGTTAATGGTCTACTCTTCTCGCTTCCCCGAGCAGTTTGCGGAGGCCCAAGGCTACGGCTGGAGCCCGGTGGAGAGCAGCCTCGATTGGCCGCGCCTGATGGCAGGGGTCAATGGCGAAACATACCGCCTCAACGACATCTACCAAAACATGCTCGACAAAGCGAATGTCGCGGTCTTTCGCACTCGCGCCTCTCTGGTGGATGCCCACACCATCGACCTCGGCGATCGCAAAGTTACAACAGAGAAAATTTTGATTGCCGTCGGGGGCAAGCCTGTCAAACCCGCTGCCATCCCTGGCATCGAAGCGGCCATCACCTCTGACGATATTTTCCACTTGCCCGAGCAACCCCAACACTTAATCGTGCTCGGTGGCGGCTACATTGGCGTCGAATTTGCTTGCATTCTCAAAGGTCTTGGCTCGGACGTTACGGTGATTATCCGCGCCGATCGCATTTTGCGGGGCTTTGATGGCGAACTGCGCGACGAGATTCAAAACGCCATGATTCGCCACGGCATTCGCGTTCTCAACAACGCGCGGGATATCGCCATCGAGAAAGTAGCAGGCGGCGTCAGCGTCACCCTCACGCGCGAAGGCGCCCAAGAAACCATTGCCGCCGATGCAGTCGCTCTGGCCGCCACCGGTCGCGAGCCCAATATCGCGAGCCTGGGCCTCGAAAATACGGCCGTCGAACTCAATGGCAAGGCTATCGCCGTCGATGCCTGGTCCCAAACCACCGAGCCGAATATTTTTGCTGTGGGCGATGTAACCGATCGCATCAACCTAACGCCAGTGGCCATTGCCGAGGGTCGCGCCTTCGCCGATACCCACTTTGGCGGCATGACCCGCCAGATGGCCTACGACAACGTAGCGACGGCAGTCTTCACGACGCCCGAAGCCGGTACCGTCGGCATGACCGAAGAGGAGGCGATCGCCGAGTATGGCGAAGACCGCATCAAGGTCTACCGCGCGCGCTTCCGGGCAATGTACTACGTGCTGCCCGGCCGGGATGAGAAGACCCTGATGAAGCTCGTCGTCGACAAAGAAACCGACAAGGTTCTCGGCGCCCACATGGTGGGCGAACACGCCGGCGAAATCATCCAAGGCATCGCGATCGCCGTGAAAATGGGGGCGACCAAGGCAGATTTTGATGCCACTGTCGCCATCCACCCCAGCTCGGCAGAAGAGTTCGTCACGATGCGATAGAATCGGGCGGAAAGTCGGTGGGGGGCACAAATTAAATGGATCTCAAGGCGCTCGTGCGCGATATTCCGAATTTCCCGAAGCCGGGAATCATCTTTCGCGATATCACGACCCTACTGCGCGATCCCGATGGCTTGCGCTATACGGTCGATGCCTTTCAAGAGTGCTTCCGCGCGGCCAATCTCAGCCCCGATTATGTCGTTGGGATCGAGTCGCGCGGATTCATCTTTGCCCCCCTACTAGCTTATCAGCTCAATGCTGGCTTCGTGCCAGCGCGCAAGGCTGGCAAGCTCCCTGCAGAAGTTCACAGCGTCGAGTACGCTCTCGAATACGGCACCGACAAGCTCGAGATCCATCGCGATGCCATCCCGGCGGGCTCGACGGCTGTAGTCGTTGACGATCTCATTGCAACTGGTGGCACGGCCAAGGCCACAGCCGACTTGCTTGCGGCTCTCGGCTGTACGTTGCAGGGATTTGGTTTTGTGATCGAACTCAAAGAACTCAATGGCCGTCAGGCCCTGCCAGAGGTGCCAGTCATCACCTTGCTTGAGTACTAAAGGAGGGCCGATCGTGGCAAACGCGGTTGAAGAACGACGAGGGCCCACAAGGGAGGGATTTTTGACAAGCGACGTCGCTCGCTACGTTAGCAAGCGACTCTTGCAAGCGCTGCTGACGCTATTTCTGGCATCGGCACTGTGCTTTTTTGTCATTCAATTGGCACCGGGAGATTACGTTGCCAGCTTGCAGCAAAATCCCCAGGTCTCCCCCGAGCGTGTCGAAGAACTCCGACAGCAATTCGGCCTCGATCGCCCCGCGATCGTGCAGTACGGGTTTTGGCTGCGCCGAGTCGTGACGCGCTTTGATTTTGGCGAGAGTTTTGTTTACTTTCGGCCGGTTTCGGCGTTGATTGTCGAGCGCGTCCCGGCGACGTTGCTGCTGGCGGTCTCGTCGATTGTGGTGACCTGGGCGATCGCGATTCCTTTGGGAATTGTGGGTGCAGTTCGCCAAGACCGAGGCGCCGATCGCCTCTTGCGGGTGCTCAGCTACGTCGGCCAAGGCTTTCCCAGTTTCATCACGGCACTAGCCCTGCTCTTTTTTGCCCAGGCGACCTCACCGTTGTTTCCGGTGGGGGGCATGACGAGCATTTACTTCGATCGCCTCTCGCTGCCAGGGAAAGTGCTCGATATTGCCTGGCATGCTGTTTTACCGACCGTTGCTTTGAGCATCACCAGTTTTGCAGGGCTGCAGCGCATCACGCGAGGCCAGCTACTCGATGTTTTGCGCCAAGACTACATCCGTACGGCTCGTGCTAAGGGCTTGCCCGAGAACCGGGTAATTTACGTTCACGCCCTGCGCAATGCGATCAATCCGTTGATTACAATTTTGGGATTTGAGTTTGCTAGCCTGCTCGGCGGCGCGTTTATTACCGAAACATTTTTTAGTTGGCCGGGGCTAGGGCGCATGATTTTACAGGCAGTACGCGCTCAAGATTTGTACTTGGTGATGGCAAGCCTGATGATGGGAGCGACAATGCTCATCCTTGGCAATTTGCTAGCAGATTTGCTCCTCAAAGTAGTCGATCCGCGCATTCAATTAGACGACGGAAAATGAGGCGGGCGGCCTTGCTGGGCGATCGCCGGGCCGCAGCAGTCGGTAAGGTGAGAAGAGGTATTGCTTCTTAGGAACCGACAGATGAATAGAGTATCGTTCTGGCTGGTGGGTCTTTGTTTGGCAACCCTGGTATTCTCCCTGGCGAGCCCGTCTGAGGCACAAAACCTCAGCCGCCTGGAGTCGCGCCTGAACCGCCTCGAATCAAAAAATGACCGCCTGCGAGGGCGCATCGAGCGCCTAGAGGCAGCCCTACGGCGAGCGGACTTCGGCCCGTCGGGAGGCGTATCGCCCGCGCCGCGATCGCCGAGCCTATCGGGCAAAGTTGCTTCTGAAGATCCGATGTTCGACCGGCTGGCAGTACTGGTTGTCGAACTCAAGGAGCGAGTGCGGGCACTAGAGGCCGAGGTATTTCCGGAGCCTGCTTCGCAAAGCCAAGCTGCCGCAACGCATTGATGCGCCTGCCGATCGCCACGCCTAAGAATGGGCCGCGATCGGCAGGCCTGTTTACAACTAACCGATGGCTTCGGTGCGGGCGGCCTCGGCCTCTTCGGGGTTGATGTTCAAGCGGGTGAGGTTCACGCGGCCTTTGTTGTCAATTTCGCGGACCTTCACCACCAGCTCGTCGCCAATGGCAACTTCATCTTCGACTTTGCCCACGCGATAGTCGGCAAGCTGAGAGATATGAACCATGCCTTCTTTGCCGGGGGCAATTTCCACAAACGCCCCGATAGGAATAATGCGGGTCACCTTGCCGAAGAACACGTCACCCTCGCCGATCTTGCGGGTCATGCCTTTGATAATGGCTAGGGCCTGTTGGGCGCCGGCGCCATCAACCGAAGAGACCGTCACCGTACCGTCGTCGTCGATATCGACCTTGGCACCGGTTTGCTCGGTGATGCCCTTAATGGTTTTGCCGCCCGGTCCGATGACCATGCCAATTTGGTCGGGGTCGATCTTGATGGTGAGCAAGCGCGGCGCAAAAGGCGACATCTCCTGGCGGGGCTGCTCGAGAGCGGCCAGCATTTTCTCGAGGATATGGAGGCGACCGGCTTTGGCTTGCTTGACGGCATCGGCAACCACGCTCATGGGCAAGCCGGTGATTTTCATGTCCATTTGCAAGGCGGTGATGCCGGTGTCGGTACCTGCAACCTTGAAATCCATATCTCCCAGGAAGTCTTCGATGCCCTGAATATCGGTGAGGATGCGCACCTCGTCGCCTTCGCGAATTAAGCCCATCGCCGTGCCGCTGACGGGCTTCAATATGGGTACGCCCGCATCCATGAGCGCCAGAGTCGAGCCGCAAACCGACCCCATCGAAGTCGAGCCATTGGAGGAGATCACCTCCGAGACCACCCGCAAGACGTAGGGAAACTCCTCTTTAGAGGGCAAGACCGGCACCAAGGCCCGCTCGGCAAGGGCGCCGTGACCGACTTCCCGGCGGCCGGGCGATCGCAAGGGGCGCGCTTCGCCAACAGAGTAGGGCGGGAAGTTGTAGTGGTGCATGTAGCGCTTCTCGGTGGCAGGGTTCAGGTCGTCGAGTTCTTGGGCGTCGCCAGGCGTGCCGAGGGTAGCCAAAGAGAGCACCTGAGTCAGGCCGCGCGTAAACAGGCCGCTGCCGTGTACGCGTCGGGGCAGGACGCCGACGCGGCTGGTTACCGGGCGAACTTCGTCGAGCTTGCGGCCATCGACCCTGACATTTTGCTCGACGACTTGGCGGCGCATCAGCTCCCGCGTCAGGCTCTTGAAAAGCTTGCCCACGAGCTTGCCATCTTCGGTGAAGGCCGCCTTGATGGGGCTGTCTTCGGGCAGCTCGGCGATGGCCGCGTCGATTTTCTCGGCCCGCACGGCATCGAGGGCCGCATCGCGGGCGGCTTTGTCGTATTCAAAGTGGGACAAGATCTGCTCGATATCGGTTTTAGCGCGATCTTGCAAAAACTCGACGCAAGCGGGTTTGGGGCCGGGTGGCGGATCGAAGACCATCTCGATGCCCATCTCGGCAATTAGGTCGCGCTGGGCTTGGATGAGATCGAGTACGGCTTCGTAGCCGAATTCGATCGCCTCAATGACATCTTGTTCTGGGAGTTGGTTGGCACCGGCTTCGACCATGACGACACCGTCGGGCGTGCCGGCAACCACCAGGTCGAGATCCCCTGCCTCGATCTCGCTGTAGGTGGGATTGATGATAAAATCATCCCCGACCAAGCCGACGCGCACGGCTGCCATGGGGCCCTGGAATGGAATTTTGGCCAGAAGCGTGGCAATCGAGGCACCGGTCACTGCCAGTACGTCCGGTGGGACTTCCTCGTCTAGGGACATCGTCGTCGCTACAATCTGGATATCTTCCCGCAGCCACTGCCCCAACAGGGGGCGCATGGGACGATCGATCAAGCGGCTGGTGAGGGTGACTTTTTCGGGAGGGCGGCCTTCGCGGCGCAAAAAGCCACCCGGGATGCGACCGGCAGCGTAGAGGCGCTCTTCGTAGTCCACAACTAGCGGTAAAAAATCAATCCCCTCGCGGGCCCCGCCGCGCGTCGCCGTTACCAACACTGCGGTTTCGCCGGATTCAATCAAGACCGCACCGCCTGCTTGGGGGGCCATGAAACCAAACTTTAGTCTGATATCTCTGCCGTCGAAAGATATCGACCGTTCGAACTCCTGCATTTGCGTACTTCTACCTTCTTTTTGCATGTCTCTTATTCCTGCCGCAATCCTAGCACCTCCCTCAGTCGGGCGCGCCTGCTGCCAAAGGCTCGCGCCTTGCAGGGGATGCGCGACTTGCAGGAGGCAGCGCGTCCCGGCAGAAGTAAGGGTGAGTTCCTAACGCCAATTAGGAGGTTTCCTGATGGTTGTGGGCGAGTTTCCTAAAGCAAGTTTTAAATGGCAACATTACACGGTAGTTGGTCTATTGACGCGGGCAGTTTGTTTGTCTGGGGAGAAGCGTGGCAAGCAGCAGAAGCGGGCGGTTCGGTCTATCCTTTCGGTCTCGATCGCCCTGGGACCCTGCTTGCATTCTCGGGCCTCAATCTCGAAGCACTCGCCTCAGGCTGGCAGGCACGGGAGCTGCTGCTGCCGAGCTGCGACGGGAAACCCCTGCTCTCCGGCATCGACGGTGGCGCGCCCGTCACACTTCAGCCTTGGCAGGTCGAAGGCTTTGAGTTCTCCGCCCTGTCGGCCCTGTTGGCTCTGCTCGCCGAGGTGCCGCTGAGCGACTGGTCGGCGAGCGATGGCATTGGCGACGACTTGCGCTTTTGGGCCCATCTCGCGCGGTGGACGAGCGACCTGTTGGCGCGGGGAAAATTTTTGCCGGCCCTGACCGCTGGCCGGGCCGTTTGGGAGCCCCTGCTCGATAGCAGCCGCGACCGCGAGCGGCTGCAGCACTTCGGGCGGCATATGCCCTTGGTCTGCGGTGCGAGCAATAGCGATCGCCTGCCACAAGAGGTCATATTAGATTTCGTGGGCCTGGTGCTCGATTTCCAGGCGCGCCAGCAGGCCCCGCGTAAGTTGCCGCCGCTGAAAACCGCTGCCGTCAAACCCTGGCTGCAGGCCTTGGCCCTGCCATCACCGGAGCTGCGCGATGCCAGCACAGCCGAAGTCAATCGCCTCGAGAGGATTTGGCAGCGATGGGTTGCGCCGGTGCGCGATCGCCTAGCCAGGGAGCTGCGCGATCGCCAAGAAGATGCGCGCGTTTGCCTGTGGTTGCAGCCGCCTAAAACTGCACGAGAAACTTGGACGCTACGGTTTGGCCTACAAGCCCTCGATGCCCCGAAGGCCTTTCTACCGGCCGAAACGGTGTGGCAGTACGAAGGCGACGAGCTGGTGTGGGCCGAGCGGCCCATTCGCCAGCCCCAAGAGGTGCTCCTGCGGGGGTTGGGCTTGGCCGCTCGCTCCTGCGAGCCAGTAGCCGCGAGCCTCTCGACCGAAGCCGCTCCCGTTGCTTGCAGCCTCGATCCGATTGCAGCCTACGAGTTCGTGCGCGCCAAGACCGCCGAGCTCAGAGAGCGCGGCTTGGGCGTTATCTTGCCGCCGGGCTTAGATACGGGGGTTACCGAGAGCCGCCTGGGCCTCAGGGTGGTGGCTTCGGCACCCGCAAATAGCAACCGACTGAACTTGCAGAGCGCGCTAACGCTGAAATGGGAGCTGGCAGTTGGCGATCGCGCCCTCTCTTCAGAGGCGTTTGCTAACTTGCTGGCGCAGCGATCGCCCCTGGTCGAGATTGAGGGGGAGTGGCTGGCGCTGCAGCCAGCAGACGTGCGCGCCGCCCAAAAACTCCTCGATGGCAGCGAAGGGGGCCTCGAAGCGCTGACTGTTGCCGATGCCCTGCGCCTGCAAGCGGGCGAAGCAGCGGGGTTGGCGAAGCTGCCGGTGGTGAAGTTCGAGGCAGCCGGCGCGCTCCGGGAGCTTTTCGCCAATTTCAGCGAGAACGATGCCTTTGCCGAAGTCGAGCCGCCGCCGGGGCTGCAAGCGACCCTGCGTCCCTATCAGCTGCGAGGGACCAGCTGGCTGGCCTTTCAGGAGCGTTGGGGCCTGGGCGCTTGCCTGGCTGACGATATGGGCCTTGGTAAAACCATTCAGACCATTGCCTTTTTACTGCATCTAAAGGCGCAAAAGGCACTCGATGGGCCGGTGTTGTTAGTTTGCCCCACGTCCGTGCTGGGCAACTGGGAAAGAGAAGTCCACCGCTTTGCGCCGACGCTGGCCATCGGCATCCACCACGGCGACAAGCGCGCTAAGGGCAACGCCTTTGCCAGAGCCATTGCCGATCGCGATTTGGTGGTTACCAGCTACGCCCTAGCGCAGCGGGATGCCAAGCTGCTGCAAAGTACTGACTGGTATGGCTTAGTGCTCGACGAGGCCCAAAATATCAAAAACCCTCAAGCCAAACAAACCAAAGCCATCCGTGCCATCCCAGCAAAATTCCGTCTGGCCCTGACGGGCACCCCCATTGAAAACCGCCTAGCAGAGCTGTGGTCGATCTTAGAATTTCTCAATCCGGGCTATTTGGGAACGCTGCAATTTTTTCAGCGCCGCTTTGCTGCCCCTATCGAAAAATATGGCGATCGCGATGCCCTTAGCAAGCTGCGCGCCCTGGTAAAGCCCTTCATTTTGCGCCGCCTTAAAACCGATAAAACCATCCTCCAAGACTTGCCCGAAAAACAAGAGGCAACAATCTATTGCGGCCTCTCTACCGAGCAAGCCGATACGTACCAAGCCCTCGTCGATCGGGCGATGGCAAAAATCGAGGCTGCCGAGGGTATTCAGCGACGGGGGCAAATTTTGGCACTGCTGACCAAACTCAAGCAATTGTGCAACCATCCAGCGCTGCTTGCCAAAGAAAAACAGCTCGACCTAGCGCGCTCGGGGAAACTGTTGCGCTTGAGCGAAATGCTCGAAGAACTCGTTGCCGAAGGCGATCGGGCGCTAATTTTCACACAATTTGCTGAGTGGGGCAAGCTCCTCAAGCCTTATCTAGAAAAACATCTAGGGCGCGAGGTACCGTTTTTGTACGGGGCGACTCGCCGCCAACAGCGCGAAGAGATGGTCGCTCGCTTTCAAGACGATCCGGATGGGCCTTATATCTTTATTTTGTCGATCAAAGCAGGCGGTACGGGCTTGAATTTGACGCGGGCCAATCATGTATTTCATGTCGATCGCTGGTGGAATCCGGCGGTAGAAAATCAAGCAACCGACCGGGCTTTCCGAATCGGGCAAAAGCGCAACGTCCAGGTCCATAAGTTTGTCTGTAGCGGTACTCTTGAAGAGCGCATCGCCGAGCTGCTAGAAGCGAAAAAACAACTAGCCGAGCAAACAGTTTCAGCCGGAGAAGACTGGCTCTTAGATCTCGATACGGAGCAATTGCGAAGCCTAGTTGCCCTCGACCGCGCGACAGTTATCGATGATGAAGATTGACGGGTTCTAATTGAAAATCTTTAAATTCATTGGTGCCGATTATGACAAAAGGATCCAAACGTTCGATTTATGCTGCTATGGCTGCAAATCTTGCCATCGGCATTGCTAAATTTTCCGGGGCAGCGATTAGTGGCAGCTCGGCAATGCTTGCTGAAGGGATTCACTCTATCATTGATTCGGCAAATGAGGTTTTGCTGCTGTATGGCCTACAACAAAGCGAAAAAGAGCCCGATGAGAATCATCCACTAGGGCACAGCACGGAAATTTATTTTTGGTCTCTCATGGTGGCAGTCCTGATTTTTGCACTGGGGGGTGGCATTTCAATCTATGAGGGATTCAAGTCCTTTCAGAACCCTGGAGAGTCGAGTAATGCAATTGTGAACTACGGTGTCCTTAGTGCTGCAGCGGTGTTTGAAGGTATTGCGCTGTTTGTTTCGATTCGCGAATTCAATAAAAAGCGCACGGGCGGGGACGTAAAGTTTTGGCAAGCTCTGCGCCGAAGTAAAGATCCGTCTGGGTTTGTGGTTATTTTTGAAGATGCTGCCGCGTTGCTAGGCATTGCAGTGGCCCTGCTCGGCGTGTTCGCAAGCGAGCTAACGGGCGAAAGCTTCTATGATGGCTTGGCCTCAATTGCTATTGGAGTCATTCTGACTATCGTTGCGATCGTGTTGGTTGCCGAAACAAAGGGATTGCTAGTGGGAGAGAGCGCCCTGCCCGAGGTTAGAGATAGCATCAAGAATATCGTCATGAGCGACGAAGCCGTCATCAAAACGGAGTATCCAATTACATTTCACCTGGGTCCTGATAATATTCTTCTAGCTTTGAATATTGAATTTAAAGATGATTTGTCATCTGACAATATTGAAGCGGCCATTCGTCGAATCGAAGAAGCCATCCGCACGTCTCACGAAGATGTAAAGCGTATCTTCATCGAGGCGCGATCTCTGGTCTAGAGAGAAATCGAGATTTCCCGCGCGGTGGTGGCGAGTCGTGCTTCCTCAAGATTGACAAATAAATTGCTTGGGCGTGACACCTTTGATTTTTTTGAATGTGCGCGTGAAATGAGACTGATCTGCAAAGCCAAAATTGTGGGCGACTCGAGCGATCTCGGCCTCACCTTGCCTCAAGACCCGTGCCGCCCGCTCGATGCGCCGCTTCAATAGGTATTTGTGGGGTGTTAGTCCGATTGCGGCTTTGAACAGCCGCGAAAAATGAAATTTGCTCAGACCGGCGGCCAGAGCTAGCTCCGATAAGCTAATTTCAGCTTCGAGATGGGCCTCAATATAGTCGATCGCCCGTCCCAATCGCTGGCGCTCGATAGGCCGCAGGGCGCCAAGATCGACCGGGCTCTCCAGGCTGTAGTGGTTTGCAAAATGGGCTGCGAGGGCCGTTGAGAGGGTATCGGCATACAGGCGACCGTTGGGACCGCCTAGTTCTGCTTCGACGAGGAGAGCTTGGATGAGGGCTTGTAGGTGGCGATCCTGGGCCCGGTGTTGGCGTCGAAAGGTGTAGCGCTCCAGTAGGGGGCGATCGGGAAGCAGCTCTGGGATTTTGTCGGGATCGAGGGTCAGCAGCACGAACTGGTTGTGGCCCTGGATGCGGTGGGAAAAAGGAACCCCAGCGGGATTCACCCACAGGTCGCCCGTTTCGTAGCGATGGGTTTTGAAGGTGCTGTCATCCTTCCACTCCCACTCAAAAGCGGGCCCGATATTCATCGCAAAATAGTGCTGCGGCACCGTGACATTGTCTGGGGTGAAGCCATCATTCTCCCCTTTTTCGATGTAGACCCCGTCCCAATCGAGGTCTTTACTCGACACCACAATTTTGCCAGGGGTGAGGTCTGGCTTGGGCTTCAGGGTTTCACTATCGACAAAACCAATCTGACTTTCTCGAAAATTTTGCCCGGCGCAATTTTCTGCCAAAACTCCGCAATCTCCTCCAAGAAAGACTTCGGAACTTGCCCGATAGTGATGATTGTAAATCAGCGTAAAGCTCGAGCAAGGAGATTTTTTGATGGATTACTACACTCTCGGCAACACTGGTTTGCGCGTGAGCCGCTTGGCCCTGGGCACCATGACCTTCGGCGACGATTGGGGTTGGGGCGCAGATGAAGCTAATTCGCGCCAACTGTTCGAAGCCTACCTCGAAGCAGGAGGCAACTTCATCGATACGGCAGATTTGTACGTTAACGGCAATAGCGAGCGCCTGCTGGGTAAGTTCGTCAAAGAGAGTGGCAGCCGCGATCGCGTCGTCATCGCGACCAAGTTTTCCTACAATGCCGAGCCTGGCAATCCCAATGCCGGGGGCAACGGTCGCAAGAACATCCTGCGGGCAGTAGAAGGATCGCTCCAACGCCTAGATACGGACTACATCGATATCTACATGCTGCACACTTGGGACCGGCTGACACCAGCCGAAGAGGTGATGCGCACTCTCGATGACCTAGTGCGCTCGGGCAAAGTTCGTCACGTCGCCCTCTCGGATGCCCCCGCTTGGTACGTGGCCCAGGCTCAAACTCTTGCCAAAGAGCGCCACTGGGAGCCCATCAGCACCGTCCAGCTCGAGTATTCCCTGGTGGAGCGCAACATCGAATTTGAATACGCGGCCCTCGCCCAGCATTTGGGCACGAGCATCATGGTGTGGTCGCCCTTAGCAAGTGGCTTACTCTCAGGTAAGTATCGCTCCTCCGAGCAAGGGTCCGAGCAGGGAGGCGAAGGCCGCCTGGCGATGTTGGCCAACAGTGGCAACCCTGCTTTCGATAAGTTTAAGGAGAAAAATTGGGCAATCGTCGCCGAGCTAGAGCGAGTTGCCAAAGAACTGAATCGGTCGATGGCACAGGTGGCTCTCAATTGGGTAGCGAATCGGCCTGCGATCGCATCGGTGATTGTTGGAGCTACCAAACTGCACCAGCTTCAAGACAACCTGGGGGCGCTGGATTTTGCAATTCCGCCCGCACTGCAGGAGCAGTTGGACGAGGCCAGCCGCCCTGTAACGCCCTTTCCCTACACCTTCTTCGAGCCGAGCCTGCAGGGCATGATTCATGGCGGTGCCACTGTTGGCGATAAGCCCGGCTCTTACCAGCAGGCAATTCTGAACCGGGGAACTGGCGCGGGCGTTAGCTAGCGTTTCTGAGCTTGGGGGCGCGGTCGGGAACTCTGGCGAAGCCTGGTGCTAGCCTCTGCGCCCCTGCAGCGAGTTGTTAGGCAGAGCCTACCCGAGCCGTAGCGCTCTGAGGATAGCAGAGCAACTCACACTTGACGATCTCATACCGGCCAGTGCCCTGTCCTATAATGTGTATAAAATCAAAAAAGTATACACAAAGCCTATGCGTACCAATATAGATATTGACGATCGCTTACTAGAGTCCGCGATGTCTCTTACGGGTCTGAAGACAAAGCGGGAGACCGTCGAGCTTGCGCTCCAAACGCTTGTCACTCTCAGGCAGCAGGAGGCAATCAAAGCCTACAGAGGGAAGCTCACTTGGGTTGGTAGCCTCGACGAGTTACGAGAAGACTCGTGATCCTTGTTGACTCCAGTGTCTGGATTAACTACTTCAACGGCGTGGCAACGCCTGAGACAGACAAACTCCACGAGTATCTCGGCCGTACCCCAGTTGTGGCTGGCGATCTAATTCTCCTTGAGGTTCTGCAAGGATTTAGGCTTGATAGAGACTTTGACACTGCTCAAACTCTCTTTGCTGCTATACATGTTTTCAGATTGCTGGATGCTGAGCTGGCGGTAAAGGCTGCTCGGAACTACCGAACTCTCCGTTCTCGGGGCATCACAATTCGCAAAACCGCAGATACCATCATTGCTACTTTCTGCATAGAGTATGGCTTGCCCCTGCTGTACGGCGATCGTGACTTCAGACCCTTCGAAGAGCATCTAGGTCTAAAGACACCTGCTTAATGTTTTTGAGCTTGGGGGCGCAGTCTGAGAATTCCAACGGAGCCTGGTGCATGGGCCACCGCATCTGCTGCAGCGAAGTATTGGGCAGAGCCTACACCGACGCCAACACCTCAAGAACGGCAGAGGAAGGCAGGGCTCACACAACGCAATCGGGACCCCGAGCCGTCTGCGGGATGTGGTGTTACTGTTTGGATAGGGCTAGCAGGCAGCTTGGGGAAGAAGACACTACCGCAGGCATCCTCCGAAAATTGGACTCCTACTTTATTAGTGGCTTGCTACCATAACTCTGGGTTACGCAAAGAGGCAACGCAGCTTAAGTTAACAGGCGTTTCTTCAATATCAAATGCTCTGAGGATAACGGCTTGCCACCCGAATGGATATTGAAGCCCATATGGTGGATTGTATTGGCCGGCAGCATCTGCGCTAAAGCCGAACCTGCCATAATATTCGGGGTCGCCGTAAGTAAAGAGGATATTCACACCTATTTTTGATAAGTATCGCTTGCCGTGTTCTACAAGCTTTGACCCAATACCGCGCTTTTGGTGCTCGGGCTTGACGCCGAGTGGTGCCAAAATATAGCCCTGCAGACTCTCATTGTTGACGAGCTTTACAGGACTAAAGGCCACATGGCCGACTATAATGCCCCCATTTTCGGCCACTAAAGAGATTGTTCGAGGAGTTGTTTCTTCGGAAAGCAGATCGATCGCGAGTTTTGCAACAAGTTCCCTTTCACCTTCAGGGAAGGCACGCAGGTATACCTCGCAAGTATTATCGCGATCCAAATTTGTTGCTATTCGGATACGCATGATTCGGTGCTGGCGTTCTTAAGTCTGCCAGTGCGATCGGGATACACATGTACGGTCGTAAGCCTTAAAACCGGTAAAAATCTCCGAAAACTTCTACTTGAGACTTCCAAGTTAGGCGAAGCTTAACTCAGGATGGCGGGCGATCGCCTGGCGAGTTCGGGAGCGGCCAAAAGATGCGCTCGGATGAGGTGCTGTTGGTGTAGAATGCGGGCTTCGAGGCCGTTGGCTGGGCCGGGCGCGTAGGCACCGCTGGCATAACCCCGTTGCACTCCTTGAGTCACGGCCATATCTTCTTGCATGAAGGCCTCAAACTCTTGGGCTAACACCGCTGCCGTCGGGCTAATGTCGGGGATGCCGTAGAGTTCCAGCCGCACCTGGCAGCAGCCGGCACTCTCTCCGGGGAGAATTTGCAGCCACCCGAGCGTTCCGTCCGGCAGGGCAAGCAGATGGAGATTGGGAAAAATCCCGTAGGTAAAAAAACCACCCGCCGCGCGATCGTCGAGCCCTGCGAGTGCGGCGCGAGCTGACTGCCATTGGGGAGTCGTCGGCGTGTAGAGCAAATTGACGTAGCGCCCGAAAACATGTTCGTAGCCCCGAATCGGCCCCTGGGTGCGGTGCAGCGTGTGGCGATGGACGATCGCGACGTGGTAGTCACACAGGGTGTTGTCGTGGTAAACCTTCCAGTTGCAAGCAACCCGATAGTCTTTCGCAACCAGCAGTGTTGTTGCCGGCTGCCGATGCCCGCGCAAGCGCGCCGGAATCTCACCTAAAAACTCTACCAGGGGTGGTGCTTGGGCATCGAGGCAGACAAAAATAAAGCCATTCCAGACTTCGCATCGCACCCTCTGTAGGGGATAGTCCGCGCGGTCGAACTCGGGCGAGAAACGCTCCGCTGCGGGGGTGCCGATTAGATTTCCAGCTAGATCGTAAGTCCAAGCATGGTAAGGGCACACGATGTGCTTGCAGTCGGCGTGTGGGCCTGGCTGGGGTTGCAGGAGTGCCGCGCGATGGGGACAGACATTGTAGAAGGCATCCAAGGTACCGGTGCGATCGCAGACGACGAGAATCTCGCGACCGGCAACAGCCGTCGCCCAGATGCTGCCAGGGGTCAGCCGATCGCTGTCGCCAACGTACTGCCAAGTGCGGGCAAAAATCCAGTCGCGCTCGATTGCGGGCAGGTGCGAGTCGGTGTAGAGCCGCGCTCCAAAAAAGCGATCGGGCACCAGAATAGCGTCGAGATCGGCTCGTAAGGTATCGGTGGCTCGGTCGATTGAAGGCATATTTTTAACCAGTGTCAGGGCTAAGCGATCGCGGCTTAAATCTTAATATTTCTAAGGAGACTCTCCAGCAGAAGCAGAGAGTTCGAGGGATTTTATTACTTGCCTGGGAACTATCTTTTCAACGAGCGATTGATGAAGCCTGAGTTCTGACAACTGGGTTGCCCCTGGCTGACAAATAGTCCTCATCCTTCAGCACATCTTCGTATGAGTCGCTGCGGAAGGTGCTCAAGACCAAGGGGTCATTCCCGTCAGAGGAGGCTGCTTTCAAGCTGCTGTATCTGGCGATGAAGAACATTTCTGAGAAATGGACGATGCCCATTCATCACTGGAAGGAAGCATTGGCTCGGTTTGCAATCGAGCATCCTGATTGCTTCTTAGATTGAGCTTTATCTACCCACACAAAGTTCTTGACAGTCTCTTCAATCCGGCTGCTGCTGCATTATCTCAAGTTTGGCGACATACCGATTCCTCGATGATTCATCCTGTAATTCAGCAACGCCTTTGCCCTTGTCACAGCCTCGCTCTTCTGCGGTCGCAACAATATCTTGGTAAATCACCCACTCCCTCATCACGTCCTCCCGCAGTACGCTCCGAATCAGACTCTTCTCCAATACTAACCCCGCCAGAATCGACGCCGAAGCTGCCACATCGCCTCGTTGTGCGCGATCGCCGATCGCCTCAATCTGTCCCGACACCTGCCGCAACGTCGCCTCGAGGTCGCTTGTCTCTGCCAACACCGCAAATGTCAGCAGACCTGGCAATTCCTGGAATCGCGATGTCGGTTCCTCCCCAATGCGGACAACTTGAAATTCGTGGCGCGTCCCATCCCGCTCGTATGCAGTCTGGGAAACCAATGGAGATTGAGATCGCCGCAGATAGACCACCACCTGGCGCACCGTCTGCTCGGGAGCGCGACGAATTGCCCGCACGGCGAATCCAGCATTCGGAGGGGGATATCAGGCTTCGGCTCGACCTGAAGCTCGATGTGCAGCGATAGGTTGCGGTCTTCCAGGGCTACTAGAGTATCGGCCTAGATCGGACTATTCACTAGTTCGGAGGGTTCCAACCGAGCCAACTCGACCGGCTCTCCCAATAGCCAAGTGGTGATGTCAGCGGTGAAGTTCTCTGCAATAAATTTGCAAACGCTGTCGTAGGACATTTGCACCCAGGCGATGATATGTGGCCACGGTCGTGTCTTGTGTGGGAGAGTGCGATCGCAAGTTACCAGATGAGTCCGCGTGGCAGCACGAATCCAGGCAATACATCCTCTCCGGATAGCTCCTCGGGCTCTTCGAGTACCTCAACCTCCTGACCTAAGCGATACACCTCCACTCGCTGGTTCTGAGGATCGATCAGCCAACCCAGGCGTGCGCCATTATCCATGTACAACTGCATTTTGTCTCGTAAGTCACCTAAGTTATCGGTCTTGGAACGCAACTCGACAACGAAATCCGGACACAAGGGGACAAAACCTTCCTTTTCGTCCTGGGCCAGGGCATCCCAGCGGTCCTGCCTCACCCAAGAAGCATCGGGTGCGCGGGTATCTCCCCCAGGAAGATCGAAGCCGCCAGACGAGTCGAAGCAGACACCGCCGTGGATGTCTGTCCACTCGTCAAGATAGCGCGAGATTTTGATATTACGCCGGCTTGACTCACCCCCAGTTGGCGGATTCACAATCAATTTTCCACTAGCTGTTCGCTCCAATCGTAGGTCAGGGTTCTCAGCGGCGATCGCAGCGAATAGTTCGGGTGTAACCGTCAACGGCATCTTGGGAAGGCGGATAGAAAGTTGCTGCATTGAGGTTGCCTCGCACTCTGCCTCTAGTCTATCGGCATAGACACACCAGGTGGTTACGGCCCCCGATCGGCCAACCGAGAACGCAATCGCGCAACAATCTGCAACAAATGGATTGAGGAAGATCCAACTTTTAGTCCCCTGCTCGTCAAACTTTGAAAACTAATGCAGCCCCAAGTCGCAGACTCTGAAAGGCTTACAGCGTATAAGCTCGACTTTATCCATCAGGCGGCGTAGCAGAGCAAGTCAGACCAGGTATTGAAGAGAGCACGGGGAACTTTAACCATGTCTGTATCTGGGCCTGACGTCTGAAAAGTCTGAAGCTGCCAAAGCTTTCGTCTGACAAGGGCTAGAGCATCAGCAAATGTCGGTAGTGTCTTTTTGTACCAGGCGAATTGGGGCATTACAAATGGATGCTTCCGCTGATACCTATGGGCCAGAACAGTGACGATGGAGAACAATGCCAGCAGCGCAGGCGTTGTGCGCAAGATGGCTTTGGGTGACCATTGCCTTTGGGTTTCAACACCCAGATGAGCGCGAGCTTCTTCGAAGGTTACCTCCACCTGCCAGCGCTGCCGGAACCACTGCAGGATTTCGCCCGGAGTAGCCCAAACGTCGGGACTAAGCATCTAAGGCAAGGCCCCCGAGGGGCCGAGACAGCCGCAGGGGGTAGCAAAATTAATCCAAGCGCGGCACACTACGTTCAGGCTCTTCCTAACTTTTGATATCTGACTGAATGGGGTAGCACTATATGGCTTCAGGTTGTTAATAGTAGTTGGGCGGCATTGAATAACGAATGAAGTAGTATTAGCCGACACATGAGGAAACACAGTGCCGCATCAAACAAAAAGGATTAGTTCATTCGGGTTGTCCGCGGGAATCAATCAAGAGATGACCGCGATCGTCCTCACATTTACTGACAATACAAAGATTGAGCTCCAAGGATTACCACCGTCACGATTCGCAGCAGTAGTTGCTGTGCTGCAGGCCTCCCCAATTGCCTACTACACATATGATGAAGAGACGAAGATCGCGTGGGTCTCGAACATGGACGTTCCCGGCTGAGGCTGTACTGAATTCCAACCAGTACTTGAACCTGACGACCAGCCGTACTTCCTGGAGGTAGCTTGAATGCCAACCTCCTCATTGCTTTTGTCTTAATGGTCCAATTGTACGCGCTACTTGCGCTTTACTATTCCTGGCCTAGCGTATGAGAACCTGGATTTTGTACTCTTTGTGACGGGAGTCACTGGCGCGACCCGGTCCATGCGCCTTGGGTGCGGAAATCGGGATTTCCTTACCTAACCGGGCGTATGATAACTGGGGTTTCCGTCCCCTCGAGCGGACACGATGCCGGGATTTCCAAGCCTGCATGGTGTCTGACAGTTCGTATGTGCGTGCTCTGATGCGCCAGGCATGGCCAGCATCTCAACTCATAGAAATAGCCCGCCTACGTTTGCACCAACTCTGGAACCAGGAGATTTTGGGATCCAGATTGGGGAAAGCTAAGTAGTGGTACTTCTCAACCCTATTTCCCCGACCTAAGAGTTAGAAACGAGAGCATCGGGTTTCCAGCGGCTCGGGCCCATCCGACAATCCAGCCAATAATCGAAGTCCAAAGACCTCGGGGCATCGATGAGTTTTGCCACGCCCCTCCAACGAAATGACAGAGCAGATGTACGGTCCTGCCGCCAAGCATACTAGATGGGATGGCAGGACACTGGAGACGCGATCGCGCAGCTACAATTGGAGCCAGAAGCATCGGTCTCCGCAAGGGCTTCGCATCGGGCTACCCATGACAACCCTTTTCCCTCGCCAACAAAGGCTGGCAATCCCGCCTCTCGAAAATGGCGATCGCCTGTCGCGATCGGAGTTCGAGCGCCGCTACAAAGCCATGCCCCACCTCAAGAAGGCAGAGCTTGTCGAAGGAATTGTCTACATGGCTTCCCCCCTACGTTTCGAACCTCATGCCGAACCCCATGCCGACATCATCACGTGGCTGGGACTCTATAAAGCTATGACCCCCGGCGTGCGGTTGGGAGACAACCCGACAGTCCGCCTCGACCGAGACAACGAGCTGCAGCCAGACGCCGTTTTGCGCCTCGACGAACGGGTTGGCGGTCAATCTCGCATCGATACCGAGGGATACGTTGCAGGGGCACCAGAATTTGTTGCTGAAATCGCAGCGAGTACGGCGGCGATCGACCTCGGCGATAAGCTGCGATCGTATCGTCGTAGCGGTGTCAGGGAGTATTTGGTTTGGCAAGTCTTCGACAAAAAAATCGATTGGTTTGCCCTCAAAGGCGATGAGTATGTTTCCCTCGAGCCCGATCGAGCGGGACACCTGCGTAGCGAGATCTTCCCAGGGCTGTGGCTGGATCCTCAGGCTTTAATTGTAGGCGACATGCAACGGGTCATCGCTGTTTTGCAGCAAGGGCTATCCGACCCCGATCGCCAGGCGTTTGTAAAGGCTCTAGCTAAGGCTGCTAATGCTAGGAGCTAGCAACTTGCTGGCAACGCATTGGCTCTCAGCCATGCTTGGGGCTCCCGCGCGCTGCTGGCAAGTAATCTTTACCGCGCCGCCGGTCGGGCCTGCGATTCCGCTCTGGCCGCCTCTGCGAGCGTGAGTTCGGCGAGAGGGAAAGAGTACAGAAAAAACGCCGAGAAGAAAGCCATTTTGAATTTTGGGTCGCGCTAAGGTTTTAGAACTTCTAGGCTCTATGAATTTTTCAAAAACGACAAGGTCTACAAAAATATCAAGTCTTTAGTTCCTTCTAGCATTCGCGAAAGATGTAGGTTTCTTCTTAGCAAATGCAACGAGTGCCCCAGAGCGCGTCACGAAAATCTATCTCGAGCCCCTGCAAGGCGCGAGAAGCTGATGGGGATTCGTTTCGGCGGGTTCCGGCCGGTGCCCTGTGGCACAATATGGCAAAGATTCTGTCAAACTCCCGCAACCCGCCATGACTGCTGCCGCTACGCCTAATTTGCCCAGCCAATACGATCCCTTCGCTACTGAAGCCAAATGGCAGCAATTTTGGGACGACCGGCAAGTGTTTGCAGCCGACCCAGCAGGTGGGGGCGAGCCCTACTGCATCGTGATTCCGCCACCTAATGTTACGGGTCGCTTGCACATGGGCCATGCCTTCAACACGTCCCTCATCGATGTACTGGTGCGCTACCACCGCATGCGGGGCGACAACACACTTTGCTTGCCCGGCACCGACCACGCCAGCATCGCCGTGCAAGGCATCATCGATCGGCAACTGCGCGAAGAAGGTCGATCGCGCGCCGAGCTGGGCCGGGAAAAGTTTTTGGAGCGGGCTTGGGCCTGGCGTGAAGAATCGGGTGGTGTCATTGTCGGGCAGCTCAAGCGCATCGGCCTCTCAGCAGACTGGAGCCGCGAGCGTTTCACTCTCGACGAAGGGGTATCTGCAGCCGTGCGCAAAGCCTTCGTGCGCCTCTACGAAGAAGGCTTAATTTATCGCGGCAAATACATGGTGAACTGGTGCCCGGCCTCCCAGTCTGCCGTCTCCGACTTGGAGTGCGAGAACAGAGAAGTTAACGGCCACCTTTGGCATTTCCGCTACCCGCTCACCGATGGCAGTGGCTACTTAGAAGTTGCGACCACTCGCCCGGAAACCATGCTGGGAGACACGGCCGTGGCGGTCAACCCTAACGACGATCGCTACAAAGCCCTGGTGGGCAAAACCCTAACTCTGCCCCTGGTAGGCCGAGAGATTCCGATCGTGGCCGATGAGCTAGTCGAGATGGAATTCGGCACGGGCTGCGTCAAGGTCACCCCTGCCCACGATCCTAACGACTTTGAGATGGGCAAGCGCAACAACCTGCCCTTCATCACGATCTTGAACGAGGACGGCACGATTAATGACCTTGGCGGCGAGTTTGCCGGTCAAGATCGGTTCGAGGCCCGCAAAAATGTCGTCAAGCGCCTCGATGAGGCGGGCTTCCTCGTCAAAGTAGAAGACTACGTCCACAGCGTGCCCTATAGCGATCGCGGCAAGGTCCCCGTTGAGCCACTGCTGTCTACCCAATGGTTCCTCAAAATCAAGCCGCTGGCTGCCAAAGCGCTGGATGCATTGGATAACCACCAGTCCCCTCGCTTCGTTCCCGAACGATGGACGAAGGTCTATCGCGACTGGCTCGTCAGTCTGCGCGACTGGTGTATTTCGCGTCAGCTTTGGTGGGGCCACCAGATCCCGGCCTGGTACGCCATCAGCGAAACCGATGGCACCATCACCGACGAGACGCCCTATTTCGTCGCGCCCACAGAAGCAGAAGCTCGCGCGGCAGCCGTTGCCGAGTTTGGCGAGAGCGTTCGGCTCGAGCGCGATCCCGATGCTCTCGATACGTGGTTTTCATCGGGGTTGTGGCCGTTTTCCACCCTAGGCTGGCCGGAGGCCACCGCCGATATCGAGCGCTACTATCCCAACAGCACTCTGATTACGGGCTTTGACATTATTTTCTTCTGGGTTGCCCGGATGACAATGATGGCCGGTCATTTCACCGACGCAATGCCCTTTAAAGATGTCTACATTCACGGCTTGGTTCGGGACGAAAATGGCAAAAAAATGTCCAAGTCGGCCGGAAATGGCATCGACCCGCTGCAACTCATCGAAAAATATGGCACCGATGCCTTGCGCTATACCTTAATTCGCGAGGTCGTCGGTGCTGGTGAGGACATCAGAATTACCCTCAACCGAGCGCTCTACGAGGTCATTCTCGATCCCGAGCTAGCCGAAAATCCACCGAAAGAGTTTCTAAAAAAGCACAAACTCAAGGATAAAAAACAACTCAAAGAGCGCCTGCAAGAGCCCCTATCCGAATCGGTCGAAGCGTCGCGTAATTTTGCCAATAAGCTTTGGAATGCCTCGCGCTTTGTAATGATGAACCTAGCCGGCCAGACGCCCCAAGCTTTAGGAACTCCCGATCTCGCGAGCCTAGAGCTGTGCGATCGCTGGATTTTGTCGCGCTTTTTCCAAGTCGTGCGAGATACCCGCAACTCCATCGAAGCCTATGGCTTGGGAGAAGCGGCCAAAGGCTTGTACGACTTTATTTGGCGAGACTTTTGCGATTGGTATATCGAGCTGGTGAAGTCGCGGCTGTGGGCCGAAGGCGAAGACCCCTCAAAAGTCGTTGCCCAGCAAACCTTGGCCTTCGTGCTCGAGGGCATCCTCAAGCTTTTGCATCCGTTTATGCCCCACGTCACCGAAGAAATTTGGCATACGCTGACACAAATTACGGATGAGTCTCTGGCTCTGCAGACTTTTCCAGTTGCCAACGAAGGGCAAATTGATGCCGATTTGGAGCGAGACTTCGAGCTAATCGTCGAAGCAACTCGCGTCGTTCGTAACCTGCGCGCCGAAGCAGAAATCAAGCCCGGTGCCAAGATCCCCGTCGTCATGCAGAGCGCGAGCGAACGCGAACGCCACATTCTCGATCTCGGTCGGAGTTATTTGCAAGATCTGGCCAAAATTGACAATCTACAGATCGTGCCCGATTTGGAGCGAGACCTCAAACAGGCGATCGCGGGTGTGACCGGCACCGTTCAGATTCTAATTTCTTTAGAAGGCTTGGTTGATATCCCGGCACTGTGCGACAAACTAGAAAAAAAGCTCGGCAAAATCGACAAAGAAATCAATTCCCTCAGCGGTCGTCTGGGCAATCCGGGCTTTGTCAATAAAGCGCCTGCCGAGGTAATCGAAAGCGTCAAGAGCGATCTCACCGAAGCCGAAGCCCAACGCGATATTCTCAACGAGCGGTTGGAGCGCTTGCGGGAATAGCTGTACCAATTCTCTTGGTCTCCGCTACAACAAATCGTCCGGGCTCCGTAACCCAAGCAACACCAGGCTCTGAGTAACGAGGCACAACCCGAATCTGCCATACGAATAGCGCTATCACTGTCGGGGGTCTCTCTGGAGAGGGCGTAGTCCTGAGGTTGCCTCAGAATGCAAGGCCCAGGGGCGAAGTCACGCTCGAATCCGGTATTGAGAGATCGAAACGAGCGAGGCTGGTGCCACACATCGATTTGTCGCCTCAATTCACAGAATTGGTATTAGCGATCGCGCGGCCGCTCGATGCCCGGCAAGCTCGGAAAGCTACCCGTTTGATTGATGTAAACTGCCAGGCCGACGCCGCCCAGGACGAGAACGGCGGCCAGCACGGCCAGCGCAATCTTAAAGGCGCTGTAGGGGCGATCGCCCAAAACCTCGCCAGTGCGAGCATTGATGGCTATCTGGAATCGTTTGTTTTGGAAGCGATAGCTGCAGAGCCACACCGGCAATAAGAGGTGTTTGAAGGTGCGGTTCTCGTATTCTGTGTCGACCGCGCGCACGCGCTGCTCGTCTCCCCCGATGTCGCGGCAGGCGTCGCGACGAATTTGGGCGTCCATCGCAGCTTTGGCCGTGGTGAAACCCTCTTGGAGGGAGATTTGGTAGCGCTGTGCTTTAAATCCCGCTAGATAGGCCGCGTCGTAGGGAACGAGATTCTCTAGATCCCAGGGCTCGAGCTGGCCGAGGCGATCGCCTTCGACTGCAGTAGTGGCGGGAATTAAAATGTCGTCGAAAAAGCGGCTGATGTTACCGGAGCACCGATGCCAGCGGGTTTTGCGAACCTGGCGAGTCTTGGTTTCCATCTCACCGTCGCTGTTGCGGGCTTGGTAGGTTTCAGTGACGTAATAGTGCGTGCCGCGCTCGCCGTCGTAGTGGGAATGGGTTTGGCAGTCGTAGGTCCAAAACGGCAGGTATACCCCCTGCATTTTTTCCTGTTGGGCGAGCTGCGACAAACTGCTGGGTGCCCACCACAGGTTTTTAAGCCAGTTTTGCAGTAGTACGTGGGCCTGCTTGCGCTCGACTTTGAAGGGCAGCAATGATTCTGGCAGAATGACTGCGCTTGAGGCCTCAGTTTGGGTCACGATGCCCGTCCCGCAAAAGGGACAATCTCCCGCGACCTCTGGCGGCTCGAATGCCACGCGCGCGCCGCAGCCCGGACAAGCCACTTCGACGGCAGCCAGGGGTGCTAGGTGAGTGGGCTCGGCCGCTCGAACGAACGCTTCGAAATCTCGCTCGGCGATCGCGTCAGTTGGTGCTGCGGGCGTGGCCGTCTCGCTGCCGCAATAGGGACACTTGAGCCCAGCAGCAGCGGGATCGAACTCAAGGGTTGCGCCGCACCCATTGCAGGGAAACTTTTGAAGACCGGTCGTTGGTGACATGCTTGGAGACCCGCGCCAGAAATAATGCAGAAAGTTCGACCTTAAGGACCGGGCGGCGGCGGTGGCGGCATCGTCCCAAATAATGCCTGTAACTCGGGCACCTCAGCCGCCCGCAACCAACCAGACATGCCCGTCTTCCACACGTAGGTTTGGGGCGTGATTCCCTGCTGCAACAATTGGCTTGCCGGGAAAGGCCCCGCAGTTTGTCCGTTGACCGAAAGATGCCACTGAGCCTCGACTGGCGGCGGCGGCGGCGGCCCAGCGGCTCGTTGCTGCTGCTGCATGGCATTGCTCATCTGCTGTCCCATGGCCATACCGACCCCCCACTCCAGGGGGCTATTGCCACCGCCGCTCGGATTGTTGGCTGCTGCTTCGAGGGCATTGGCTGCCTGGAACTGGGTGTAGTCTTGCAGGCTGCCCAGCAGGTTCATCGACGAGCGCTTGTCGAGGGCTGCTTCGACCTCGGGAGGCAAAGAAATATTCTCAACCAGTAGTTGTGTCAGCTCGATACCGAGTTGGGCCATTTCAGGCTGCATTTCGTCGCGCAGGGTGTCGCCCATCTCGCGGTAGCGGGCGGCAAAGTCAAACAGCGAGATGCGATCGCGGCCCAGCGCGGCCGAGAAGGTGGAGACGATTGTATTGCGCAGTTGCTCGACAATTTCGTCGATTTGGAACAAGCCATCGGTGCTGACAAGTTGGTTGAGGAGCACCACCGGGTCGGCGACGCGAATGCTATAGGTACCGAAAGCACGCAGGCGTACGGGGCCGATTTCTGGGTCTCGCAGCGCAATTGGGTTGGCCGTGCCCCACTTGAGGTCGGCAAAGATCTTGGTGTTGAAGAAGTACACCTCGGACTTAAATGGAGACTCAAAGCCGTAAGACCATCCCATCAGCGTGCTCAACACCGGCAGGTTGGCTGTGGAAAGCTCGTACATGCCCGGCTCGAAGGCATCAGCTACGCGGCCCTCATTCACGAACACGGCTTGTTGGCCGGGGCGCACGGTGAGCTGGGCCCCCATTTTGATTTCGTTGCCGTGGCGCTCGAAGCGATAAGCAATGGTGTCATGGGTGGGATCGAGCCACTCGATGACATCAACAAATTCTCCCCTGAGCCTGTCGAAAATCCCCATACCCGAGCCTCTAGAGCGATCGCCTCTCCGAATAATAAAGCCCGACACACCCGACCTCAATACAGCGGGGGGAAGAAAAACTCAAGATATATTCTCCTCGCACGCCCCAATGCTCACCCAACTGCTCCGACCATCCGAGCCAACTTCTTTTTTCCAAATGGGGGCGTCGTGCTTGAGCGTGTCGATCGCATAGCGGCATGCCTCGAAGGCTTCAGCTCGATGGGGGCATCCCACCGCCACCAGAACGCTAATTTCGCCGACGACCAAGCGCCCCGTGCGGTGGTGGATGACAATGCGATTGACTGCCGGCCAGCGCTGGCGGATCTCGGCGGCAATGTTGCCAAAGATAGCGATCGCCATCGGTTCGTAGGCTTGGTATTCCAGATGCTCTACAGGTTGGCCGGCAGTGTTATCGCGCACCGTTCCGCTCATCAGCACCACCGCCCCATTCCCCGGATCGTCGGCGAGGCCGTACGCCCGGTCCAGCGACAATGGCGCAAAGGTAATGGCAAAACTATCGCGAGCGTCGGTAACTCCCACGCACAACCCTCCAAGAAGCCCATCAACTCATATTAGGGATTTCTGTCGGGCCCAATGGCGAATGGAGTAACGGGGCAGCTGCAGAATATAGCAATGGGTTAAACGTGCCGGGGCGATAGAACGCACGTGCCAATCTGGACTCATGCACTACCTTTAACATGCAGATATGCAGAAACTTATCCCCATAGCCGCACTTCTGGCAGCAGTCACCGTTGCTGGCGCGCTCTGGCGAGGTGCGAGCGTGCCTCCAGGAGCCGACTCGGTTTCCCGCACGCCCCAAAGCGCACGAATCGACCTTGCCGGCCGCTGGCAAGTAGAGCCCGAGATTGCCGCGGCCTTGGTGGCTCGGGGCGCGACACTGCTCGACGCTCGGTCCTGGCGGTGGCCTTGGGACCCTCTGTCTGCAGCTACTGCCATCGACTGGCGGGATTTCTCCGATAGGAGCGCGCCCCAGCGGCGCGGACACCTGCACCCCGACGATCGCCGCTTGGCAGCCGAGCTACAGGCTCTCGGAATCGATCGCGAGCGAGCCGTTGTTGTTGTCGGGGACCCTCGCAAGGGCTGGGGCGAGGACGGGCGTATCGTGTGGATGCTGCGGAGCCTGGGCCACCCCCGGGTCGTGATGGTAAACGGTGGCTACCAGGCGCTAGCTCGAGCAATCGAGGGCCCCCTACAGCAGCAGCCGGCAGCAGTAGGGAGTTTCGCGATCGCGCGATCGCCCCAATGGACCCTGGAAAAAGAAGATCTCCGAGCCCTAAGCGCCCGAGGCGAAGGGGTCATTCTCGATGCAAGGTCGCCCGCCGAGTATGCCGGAGCAGTCCGCTATGGCGAGACTCGAGGCGGCCACGTGCCGGGGGCGAAATCGCTTCACTTTCGCGAGTGGATCGGCCCAGATGGTCGCGTGCTGCCGCGCTCGCAAATCGAAGCGCACCTGCAGGCATTGGGGATCTCACCGGATACGCCAGTGGCCATCTATTGCACCGGTGGCGTTCGCTCGGCCTGGCTGACGGCCATCCTCGTCGATCTCGGCTACAACGCGCGTAACTATGCAGGGTCTATGTGGGAGTGGTCGGCAGCAGCCCCAGAAGCATTTCCATTGGTACGAGATCGCCAAGAGGCGTTTGCGTTGAATCGCGCTCGGTTCCGACAGGTACTGGCGATCGGTGAAGCCGGTCGTTAATTATTGTTGCAAGAGCGCCGTCCGGGGCAACGGAGAAAACCGCGCGCGACCGGGCTTTAGGCGATTCCAGGCGGTTTCAGGAGCGCCCCCCACCCTGAAATTGCGCTGGTATCATACGTAAAAAATCTCGACAGACTTTAATACTTCGAAATTATGGACATTCTGACTCTGGGCTGGGTTTCGCTACTCTCTTTGTTCACCTGGTCGATCGCCATGGTCATCTGGGGTCGCAACGGATTCTAGGACGGCTACCGTGGAATCGCCTGCAATTTTAAACGGATTATTCTTCCTGGCCCTGGCACTTTTGGCTGCCATTAGCGGTGGCGTTTTATACCTGACGGCGGCCGAGTGGCGCGACCGCCGCCGCCGCGATCGCGACAAGCGAGGCTCCTAGAAAACAACGCAATCCTGACAATTTTCTCTAGGAGGCCTGCGCGGGCCTCTTTTTTTTGTGTTCGTGGCAATTTGCATGGGGAGCCGCACAAAAAAAATGGGCGATCCCCATCTGGGGATCGCCCGTTGGCGTCCTAAACGCTAACGTGCGGGACCTATACAGCCACAGCAGCGAGTTCGCCGGCAGCATACTTGGCCGCAAACTCATCGAGGGTGACTTGCTTGACCTTGGTGCCATTACCTGCAGTACCAAAAGCCTGGTAGCGATCGGCGCAAACCTGCTTCATGTACTTGATAGAAGGCTTCAGGAAGTGGCGGGGGTCGAAGTTCGCGGGATCTTTGGCCGCGGCTTCGCGGAAAGCGGCGGTGATGGCTAGGCGGTTGTCGGTGTCAATGTTGACCTTGCGAACGCCGCTCTTGATACCCTTTTGAATTTCCTCGACGGGAACGCCGTAGGTCTCGGGGATTTGGCCGCCGTACTGGTTGATCATATCGAGCCACTCCTGGGGAACGGAGGAAGAACCGTGCATGACCAAGTGAGTGTTGGGCAGGCGCTTGTGGATTTCCTCAATGCGGCTGATAGCCAAAATCTCGCCGGTGGGCTTGCGGGTGAACTTGTACGCGCCGTGGCTAGTGCCGATGGCGACTGCGAGGGCATCGACTTGGGTCTGCTCGACGAATTGAACGGCCTCGTCAGGATCGGTCAGGAGCTGGTCGTGAGAGAGCTTGCCCTCTGCACCGTGACCGTCTTCTTTGTCGCCCATGCCGGTCTCCAGGGAGCCAAGGCAGCCCAGCTCGCCTTCGACGCTCGCACCGACGGAGTGAGCGACTTTGACAACCTCGGCGGTAACGGCAACGTTGTACTCAAAGCTTGCCGGGGTCTTGGCATCGGCTTCGAGGGAGCCATCCATCATCACACTGGTAAAGCCATTGCGAATAGCGGAATAGCAGGTTGCAGGGCTGTTGCCATGGTCCTGGTGCATCGCGATGGGCAGGTGCGGATAGGTCTCGACCGCTGCCAGGATCAGGTGACGCAGGAAAATCTCGCCTGCATACTTACGCGCGCCGCGAGAAGCCTGCAGAATCACGGGGCTGTTGGTCTCATCCGCAGCTTCCATGATGGCGCGGATTTGCTCCATGTTATTGACGTTGTACGCAGGAATGCCGTATCCATTCTCTGCCGCGTGATCCAGTAGCAGCCGCATTGGTACGAGCGCCATAATATTCCTCCTATCAGCGTTCTTTATGCTTGAGTTTTAGCTCTTGTCAAGAGAGATCTTAAATCCCTTTGATTCTAAATCTTAAGGGAAACTTCAGTCCTTTATGAAGTTTCTCGCAAAATTCCCCTGGCATTAATGCCTAGACGTAGGGCCAGACCTCGGTTGTGGTGGCTTCCGGGAATGTTGGGCTGCTGATTTTTTTGCTCAAGCTTGCGGCGATCGCGCCTGCAGGAGGTCCTGGTAGAGGGTTTCGATTTGGGCGGCCACACCCTCCCAAGCAAATTTTGCCGCTACCCGCGCGCGGCCGTTTGCCCCCAAGCGTGCGCCCCAAGCCGGCGCGGCCAGCACGCGCGCGATTGCGCCTGCGAGGGCCGCATCGTCTTTGGGAGGAACCAGGAGCCCGGTCTCTTCTGGCACGACGGTATGTTGCAGCCCCCCCACGGTGCTAGCAACCACAGGCGTACCCGCCGCCATAGCCTCGATGGCCACCAATCCGAAGGGTTCGTAATAGCTCGGGATCGCGCAGACATCGGCAGCTGCGTAGCAAGCAGGCAGATCGGCATCATCGATGCGCCCCAAAAAACGAGCGCGATCCCCCAGACCGAGAGCAGCAGCTAGATCTTCGAGGCGATCGCGCTCGTTGCCATCGGGTTGGCCCGGCGTCGAGCCGCCACCAATCCAGAGCTGGAGGTGCTTTGCAAACTCGGGTTGTTGGTGCAAGCGCGCGGCCGCTCGCACTAGGGTCTCAATGCCCTTGCGCGGGTCGAAGCGGCCGATGTAAAGCACCAGCAGCGTTTCGGCATCGATGCCAAGGCGATCGCGTCCCCGTGCCTGCGTCCAGCCGCCGAAGCGCCGCACGTCCGTTCCGCCGGGAATGACCTCTATGTGCCCTTTTGTCGAGACCAGCCCGCGCAGGTCGTCTCGCTCCTGGGGGCTAGTGGCTACGACGCAGTTGGCGCGCTCGAGGCAATCTCGCTCTGTTTGCAGGCGGGTAGCGGCAATGGTCGGAACTGTCTCGATGGTGCGGTACTTGACAATTCCTAGTGAGTGATAGTTGTGGACGAGGGGAATGCCAAGCTGCGATTGCAGCTGTAGCCCAACCCAGCCCGAGAGCCAGTAGTGCGAGTGAATGAGGTCGTAAGCTGGCAGCAGCCGGGCAAACTCATGCCACCGGTCGAGAAATGCCTCGAGATACACAAAGCCTTCCTGACGCGACACGGGAGCGGCCGGACCCGCTTCGAGGCGAATGGTGCGACAGCGTTCTTTGTGGGTGACGATTTGAGGTAGGTGCGGGTCCGCGCGGCGGGAATACATGTCCACGTGCCAGCCCCGATGTGCCAGAGCCTCCCCCAGATGCCGGACGTAAACGTTCTGGCCGCCCGCTTCTTCGCCGCCAATGGCAATAGCTGGGTCGCCGTGGATGGAGATGAATGCCGCTCGCGGTGTTGCTGCTCCTCGACCCATTGCCCGGTTCCCGTCGCCCGACACGATCGATCGATTCGCGATCGATACAAGCTTCGCCTCTAAAAGAGACTGTCAGTATACTACGCACGAGCGATCGTGTCGGCACGGTTCGACGCAGCAGCCTGCGTTGCACCCCACCCAGGGAGTTGCTATAATCCTAAGCCTGGCAAGATTGGAGAGATGGCTGAGTGGCTGAAGGCGCTCCCCTGCTAAGGGAGTATACGGGAAACCGTATCGAGGGTTCGAATCCCTCTCTCTCCGTAGAGAGACAACCTGGAAGCCCTGGGTTGTTCGACTAATTCCAACAAATAATTCCAATAAACCGGACGCGAGGTGGCGGCATAAAGAATGCTGTCACCTCGCGTCCTACGTATTTGACTGATTTGACTGCCTGCCCCAGGCACTCGAGCGGTACCCTACTGAAGCTCTATCAATAGGCCCGCTCGGGCGCTCGATTGGCTGGCGTAGTATCGGGAAGGGTTACGAGCGGCTCGTTGACGAAAACCAAGAGGGCATCACCGTCCGGACCCTCGGCAATTTGTGGAGCGCTCTTGTAACCGGGGAGCAGGTCTCCCCCCACCGAGAGCATGGCGACAAACAAAGCAGCGATCGCACCGCCGCCCCACCAAATAGCCCGGCGATACAAGCGGCGATCGTTAGCTGCAAATACTCGCTCGGCCAAGCTCTCAGCATCAATCGAGGGCTCGGGCTCGGGTAAGTGACGCAGCCCCTGCCTTAACGCTTGCAAGCGTTGATATAACTTGCGTGCCTGAGGATCTTCGGCAAGGAGCTGCCGAACCCGTTGCGATTCTTCTGGCGAGGTTTCCCCATCCAGAAAAGCGCCGATTAATTCAAAGCAATCGCGTTGAGAACAATCCATCTATTCCGTTTCCCTTCAGCTCTAATAGCCGATCGCGCAGAAGCGTTTTTGCTTGCAAGATTCACAGCGCCGGTTGATTCCACCGCGCGGGCATCTCGCAAGCCGCCCCTTAGTCTACTTCAAGATATTGCTGCAGTACAATTTGCAGTTTTGCTCGCGCTCGGGCGATGCGAGATTTGACCGTACCGAGGGAGACTTTGGTGATTTGGGCGATCTCCTCATAGGCCAAGCCCTCAATTTCTCGCAGGACAATCGTCGTGCGAAATGCCTCAGGCAGGTCGGCAATGGCTCGATTGAGCTGGTCGTAGAACTCCTTAGTGGCGAGATCTTCGTTGGGGCCGGGGCCATCGCAGGCAACTTCCCATTCGATTTCGCCATCGTCCATTGCCCGGGGCGCATCGAGAGAGAGAGGATAGCGGACGCGCTTGCGCTTGCGCAGCTCGTCATAGAACAAGTTCGTAGCAATACGGCTGAGCCAGCCGCGGAACTTGACCGGATCGTGGAGGCGATTGATATTGCGGTAGACGCGAATCCAAACCTCTTGGGCCAGATCGGCCCGGTCGGACCAATCGGGTGCCAAGTGATACAGAATCTTATCAACATGGGATTGATAGCGCTTGAGCAGTTCCGAGAAGGCCGGGCGATTGGGGCTCGTCCCCTCTTGGCAGCGCAAGATCAAATCGTGATTGGACAGTTTCTGTGGCGGGACCGATGCCAAAGAAGGTGCCCCGGGCTCTGCTGTTGTCGTAAACCAAGATACAGAAAGCGAATGACTCATTGGTTTGCCGCTCGGAAAGGTGTGTGGTTGATTTGGTTGAGCCCCTGGACGCGGCGAGTTTTCAGACTGTTTCCAATTTCCTAAACATTTATCTTTGCGATCGCACTGTTGCTTCTGGGACATCGATCGCGTACCCTGCGTTCCTACATAAAATGCAATTGCAACTGAAGTTAAAGAGGGGCCGTTCCATGGGTGACGACATTCAACAACAGTTGGAAGCGCATTGGCAAATTTTGGATCTCGCTCCTAATAGTTCTTTAGATGAAGTCGAAGCTGCCTACCGGCAGCAACGCTACACCCTGGCTCGCTCGGGAGATAAAGCCGGTCTCGAGCGCCTGAAGGTGGCCTACCTAACACTCAAGGCGCACCTGCCCGAACCGAGCCCCACACCAGCGGATGCCCCAGACTCGCACCAACCGACCCAGAGCGGCAGCTGCAGAACCCCCAAAGAAACAACCGATCCAAAGGAGCTCTGCGATGCCCTCAACCAGGCCCTGCGATCGCGCGGCTGGCAGGTGCAGGAGGTGCGGCAGCGACGCGGCGAGTGGCAGATCCTACTCGACGCTCGGCAGGCTCCTAAGCCGGCCATTGCTACTGCGGCTGTGGGCTTGGCGCTGCAATCCCTGGACCGAATCGGGCGAGTGCGCGTAGCAGCCCTCCAAACGCGACAGGGCAGACTCACAGCCGTCTGGGCCCGCTCTCTGGATATTCCCGAGCCGGCTCCCCACCAGCGCTACGATCGCTTTGCCTACGACGACCCCCTGGCCAATGCCTTGGCGCTGCCGGTGGCCGCTCTGGTGGCTTGGGGGCTCATTGCCACGGGGCTGAGCGAATTGTTGTTTGGGTTCCGCATTTGGGTCCACGAGTTCGGCCATGCCACGGTGGCCTGGTTGCGCGGCTACCGGGCCATTCCGCTGCCCTTTGGCTGGACGAGTTACATCCCGGAGCGATCGTTGTTTGTTTATTTCGGCATCTTGATACTGCTGGGCCTGCTGTTTTGGACGGCGTGGCGGGAGGGCCTGCGCTGGCTGCAAGGGTTTGCCGTGCTGGCGGCGCTGGCGCAGTTTTACATGACTTGGCAGATGTCGGAGTGGCTCTTCGGACAACTGATGGCGTTTGGCGGCATTGGGGGGGAGTTTTACCTGAGCGCGCTGATGCTGGTGGGGTTTTACTTTCGGCTGCCCGATCGCTGGCGTTGGGATTTTTATCGCTATCCCTTGCTGGTGCTTGCGGCCGTGGCGTTCTGGAAAAATTACTGGCGCTGGCACCGGGTTGGGCTGGGTCGAGAGGCCATTCCCTTCGGGACGCTTTTGGGGGGCGAAGGCGATGCCAATGGCGATATGAACCAGTTGCTCGATGTTTATGGTTGGAGCGCGCGCCGCATCATTGAGAGCTATTCGGTGTTGGGCGATTTGTGCTTGCTGGCGATTTTGGTTGTTTATGGGATTTTTCTGGTGAAGTTTAATCCCCAGCGGTGGTTTCGCTGGCGCAACCAGATCGTGCTGTGGTGGGGAGGCGGCCGGCGCTAGCAGCCCAGCCATGCAAAAGGCGCGGCTACTGTCGAGCCGCGCCTGCAAAGTTTTAGTCGACTCTAACGCGTTTGCTGCAGAGAATCCCAGGCCTTGGCAAACTTATCAATAAATAAATTGATGACGCGCCGGTCTTCATCCAATTTGATGTTTGCACTCAGGGACATGCCCGATTGCAAATTAATCCGACGCTCTTCACCCAGGGGCAAGTATTGGGTCTCTAGTTTGACCCGTACCGGGAAGCGGGCAAAGTTATAAATCTCATCGGGGGGTAGCGCGTCGGAGCCGATGAAAATGACCTCGCCGGTGATGTCGCCAAATTCGCTAAATGGGAACGAATCAATTCGCACGTCCACCTTCAGAGGCTCGCCCTCAGCCTGGGCCGTCTCGTAAAAATCGAGGACGAAGCCAATGTCGCGGTTGCTCACATAGACCTCGGCAATCAGATCGGAGTCCGGCACGAGCTTCAGTAAGACTTCGCTCGCGTTGGCTACCGAACCCGCACCAACCTGTAAGTCAAATACCGTGCCGCTAATGGGAGCGTCGAGATCTTGATACTGCAGCTGCAACTCCGCCTGACCGATTTGGCTTTCGACCTCGGCAAGCTGCTTCTCGTTTTCGACGACTTCTTTGGTGAGCTGGCTGTCAATTTGAGCGACTTGGAGCTTGTTGCGCGCGATGCGATCGAACAAATCGCGCCGGATGCTAGCGCGGATATTGGCAACCTCGCGATCGCTTTGGCTGATGTCGAGCTTGAGGCGCTCGACTTCTTCGGTGAGCTGGTCGACCTGGCCTTCAGCCTGGGTTACAGCTTGCTCTTGGCGCACCACCTGTAGCCTGGCAACTGCGCCATCAACCAGAAGCGGCTGCAGCTCCGTGAGAATGCCCCGCTCGACTTCTCGGTTTTTAATGGCATTTCCGAGTTGAAGCTGTGCTTGCAAGAGTTGATTGCGCAGCTGGTCTTTTTCTAGGGTGGCAGCTTCGATCCGGGTGACGGCAGTCTGCAGCGAAGACTCAAAGAGGGACAGCTCGTCGGGGCCGAGGTTGGCAACTGCCCGACCCGACTGGGCGAGCGATCGCAACAAACTGTTTTCGGCAATTAGCTTGGCACGGTTGCGGGCTAGCTGCCGGACTTCGATGGGCAACTCCAGGCGGTTGACCTGGGCGTTGACGGCATTGACCGAGGCGGTCGCACTCCCGATCAAACCTCGGTAGAAACTCGTCTCGTCGGTCAACGATTGCCGCACCGTGCGCAGGGAGCGCAGCTGCTCTTCGGCAGCCGTTTGATCGAAGCGCAAAATTGGCTCGCCCGCGCCGATGATATCGTCGTCGCCGACGTAAACCTCTTTGACAAGACCGCCGACGGGAGCCTGGACTTCTTTGACCTTGCCCACCGGTACGAGTTGGCCTTGAGCGCCCACAGCCTGCTCGAGCTTGGCAAAGTAGGCCCAGGCAATGCCGAAGGTGACGACTCCCAAGATAGTCACGACCACCAGGCGAGGCCACAAAGGCGACTGGCGCAGGACCACGGGTTGATCGAAGGGGCGATCGTAAAGGCTCGGGGCAGTCGGTACGTCCTGGGTTGCTAGGTTCGAGCTGTTACCGACTTTGATGAGCTGTGAGCTCTCTTCACTCTCGGGGGCCGCAGATTTACTGCCGTTGCCGTTGGCTTGACTCATGGGATTCTCCACTTAAAACTTTCGACGCCCTACATTTGGGACTCTTGTTGCTGATACAAGTAGAAGTAGCGGCCGCGCTGTGCCATTAGTTCGGTGTGGGTGCCCTGCTCGACAACACGACCGGCATCCATCATCAGGATAATGTCGGCAGAATGCTTGATCGTTGCCAGACGGTGCGTGATGAAGAAAACCGTGCGGTGGCCGAAGGCCCGCGCTAAGTTCTGGCAGACTTGCTGCTCGGTGCTGTAGTCGAGGGCACTGGTGGCCTCGTCCATAATTAGAAGCTGCGGGCGCTGCAGCACCGTCCGGGCGATGGCAATCCGTTGGCGTTGGCCTCCCGAGAGAGAACTGCCGCGCTCGCCGACGCGAGTGTTGTAGCCATTGGGCAAGCCCATGATGAACTCGTGGGCGGCGGCAACTTGGGCGGCTTCAATAATCTCCTCAGTGGTGGCGTCGGGGTTGGTCAGCGCAATGTTCTCCTGCACCGTACCTTCGAACAAAAGGGTCTCTTGGGGAACGACACCAACCTGCCGCCGCAAGGAATACAGCTCGACCTTAGAAATGTCGTAGTTGTCTACCAAGATGCGACCGCCTTCGGGTTCGTAGAGGCGCGCTAGCAGTTTGGTGAGGGTGCTCTTGCCCGCACCACTCTGGCCGACGACCCCCACAAATGTTCCGGGCTCCACCTCGAGATCGACGCCGTTGAGCTGCAGCGGGCCGTTGCGCTTGAACCGGAAGGTGATGTTCTCGTACTTGACATGTCCCTGCACCAAGGGCATGGGAATGTTTTCTCGGTCTTGCTCTGCCTCTTGCGGCGTATCGACGATATCGCTGAGGCGCTCTAGGGAGAGCGCCGTCTCTTGGAAGTTCTGCCAAAGCTGAGCCAGACGCAGCAACGGACTGGTAACGTAGCCAGCAATAATGCGGAAGGCAATCAATTGACCCAGCGTCAGGTCGCCACTGAGAACCAGCGCTGCCCCAAACCAAAGGACGACGAGGCCAGACACCTTGTTGAGGAAGCCGCTCGAGGCACTCGCAACGGTGGAGGTGATGACATTCTGGAAGCCAGAGGAAACATAGCGCGCGTAGCGCTCTTGCCAGCGCCAGCGGGCTCGCAGCTCGATATTTTGCGCTTTGACAGTTTGGATGCCAGTCATGACCTCGACCAGGTGAGATTGGGTCTCGGCGTTACGCTCGGCTTTGACGCGCAACTGACGGCGAATCACGGGCGAGAAGAAGAGCGTCAGCGCCACAAACAATGGGACTGACGCCAGCGAAGCGAGGGTCAACTGCCAGCTGTAGAAGAGCATGACGGCGATGTACACCACCGAGAACACCGAGTCGAGGACGACTGTCAGAGCCGTGCCCGTCAGGAACTGGCGGATGCGCTCTAGCTCGTTAACTCGGCTGGAGAGTTCGCCTACAGGGCGCTTCTCAAAGTAGCGTAGGGGCAGCCGGAGCAAGTGATCGATAATCTCCGACCCCAGAGTCATGTCGATACGATTGGTGGTATCGACAAACAAGTAAGTCCGCAAGGCCGTGAGCAGGGCCTCGAAAACAGCGATCGCCAGCAGGAACCCTCCCAAAATGTTCAGGGTTGGCAGGCTCCCCTGCACGATGACCTTGTCGATGATCACCTGAATCATCAAGGGGTTGGCAAGCTGGAAGAGCTGCACGAAGAACGAGGCGACAAAAACTAGCGTTAGGACGCCGCTGTAGCGCTTCACCGAGGGTAAAAACCATTGCAGCCCGAAGCGCTCCTGGGGCGTTTCTTTAGTCGATTCCAGGAGTAAAACTTGGCCGCCCTCGCCCCAACTTCGGGCGAACTCTTCGGGGCTGCGCCGAATGATGCCGCTCTCGGGCACGCCCAAAGTTAGCTGCCGATCGCTGGCGTCGTAGAGCACCGCGAGCCCATCTTGCCAGCGCAGCAGCACGGGGGGCCGCAGGCGCGATACTGCCTTAGCTGGCACGTTGACGAGCTGGGCTTTGAGGCCCATCAGCTCGGCAATGGCCCCGGCAACGGGTAATGAAATCGTGCCGCTGCGGTCGATTTGATCTTTGAGAACGCGGCGGATGACTTCCCGGCGAAAAGGCAACTGGAAGTGCTGGGCCAGCATCTGAAAGCAGGCCATTGCCGCTTCCAAGGGCGTTTTGCCGCGCACGTGGGGGAATTTCGTCTTGGGCCCGCGGCGGCTGGTTGCGGGGGCCAGCTCACTCGCGTCGGGCTCGGTTGAGAGGGTGGGTGCGTAGGGAATGCCATCATCATCAGCAGCAGCAGCTGCCTCGCCTGCCGCCGTTTCGGGACCGCCTGCAGTCGTCGCCAAAGCAGCTGCCGCGCCGTTGGTAGGGCTGGTGGCAGATTTCGGCTGCATCCAGGGCAAATCTCGGTGTTGGAAGCCAACGAGCCGTAGGGGGCGATCGCCGCTGACGTGGAGTTCGGCAAGCCCTTGCAGGTCCAGGGCGGCGCCAACTTCTCTGTCGGCTAGGCCGGAATTGGCAACCAACCACAACCGTCCGGAACGACGCAGGGGGTGGTCGTCGGGCAGGGCACCGACCGCTGTCTTGCCGGGCGCGAGGGTGGCGATTTCGGCGTTTTCGACTGCCGATTGGGCCAAATCTCGCAAGTCGACACCTCCCTGGGGCTGTCGAGCGACTTCTTGGCCGAGAAGTTCGTAGGCTTCGGCGACCGAGCAGCGCCCGCCAGCGGCCTTCCCAAACTCGGGATAGGTCTGGCACAGGGTGCGAAACTCCTCGGCAGGCAGGGTCAAGAAGATAGACTCATCAGCCGCAATTGCCGTCTCGCAGGGCACATCTCGCACGAGACTCGGCCAACCCAGCATGGCGCCGGGGTAGATGACCTCTAGAGTCGTCGGCAGCTTATCGATTGGGTCGTAGCCGAGCAGGCGAGCCTTGCCTTCGTAGAGCAGGGCCACTTGGGCGGGCATCCGGTCGCGCACGAGTATGGGCTGGCCCATGCGGTAGCGCAAGGGCTGCAGTTTTTGGGCCAGCCGCTCCTGCTCTGCTATTGGCAGGCACTCAAAGGGCCACTGAACGGCTAGAAATTCCTGGAAGTCGGTTTTGGTGTAGCTCATAGTGTTGGCAGCGCCGTGGCAGAGTCGTCAGGGTTGCTGAGGAGATCGTCAGTATTTTCGGAACCGGTGGTAGCGGTTGGTGCCAAGGTGACTTCGGCCTTCTCGCGCACTTGTTCTTCGAGCCAAGTGCGAAACATCTCTTCAATTAGGCGCTGGCGCGTCGCGTCGTCGAGCTGGGCGGAGACGAGTTTTTCTAGGCGCAGAATAACGTTCCATTCTCCCACTCGGACGGGTGGCGACAGTTGGCCGGGCTGGCTCGTGCTTAAAATTTTGGCGAGGCGCTCGTGGGGCGTGCTCAACGGCACCGGTCCGACAATACCCCCAGTTTGGGCCTCAGGACCTTCGGAATATTGCTGGGCGAGCTGTCCGAATTCGTCTTCGCCGTCCTTGAGGCGGAAGTAGAGTTCTGTGGCGACGTCTGCATTACGGGTCCGCAGCAACGAATAGACGACCTGGTCGAGCTTGGCTTTGCGCTGCAGGAAGTACGCTTCGACCTTCTGACCCCAGGTTTCTTGCTTGAACCTTTCAATTTTGGCCGCACGCACGGCCAGCGCTTCTAGCTGGGGGGCGGTCATGTGAAATTGCTTCAGCCAGGCAGCCTGCGCTTCGGGGGTGGGGATACGATTTTGTTCGAGAAACTGCGTGCGGGCAGAGTCTGTTGCCGCTTCATCGAGCTCCACCGTCGCAATCGCCGCATCGATTGCCAGCTCGCGAAAAAGCTGGGGCAGCATGCGATAGGACGCCAGCCGCTCCACCAGCTCCTGAGAGCCGATTTCGTCTCGGTCGAATTTTATAACGGTGCTCATAAAACCAGAAACTAAACTGCGCCTAACTACCTAAAGAGTGCGTCCCAGCTAAAGCGCCATGCTTCGGCTGGGAAGTATCCTACTACCTAAACCCGAGCGCGGGGAAATACCTCAGGAGGCGGAGAGGACCGTTCCGGGCGGAACGATCGTCGCGGCTGGGGCGACCCCACTGTTGCCTTGACCGAGAAACTTCTGATGCACGACGGTTTGGAACTCTTGCAGGTCCGTTGCCCAGGCGCGAGCGCGTTCCTTGAGCTTGGCAGCACGCTCGGTATCGGGAACCTTTGCCAGGCCGTAGCTGAAGCTGCCAGCAAACAAAATCCCTGGGTAGCCTTGCTCTTCAGTCTTGGTTCGCAGGCGCACTTCGGTTAGGCCCACCGTCATTTGGCAGCGGTCGAGCGCGTAGACAAAGTTAAGCGACACCTGGGCCGGTGCCTGCCCGATTTCGCGCCAAGGGCCGGGAGCGAGCAACGTATTGACGAGGAATTCCCGGGCGGTGCGTTCGGGTGAGGAGAAATTCACGATAATGCGCGGCGCAATGACCAAGCTCTGGTAGCCTGCCAGCGGCTGCACGTCGATGTACTTGGCGGCAACCTCGGGCGCCTTTGGCATAGCTGAAATTGCACCGGAGCTATCAAATCTAATCGCCTCGGCAAAGGTAATCGCGCGCTGCTGGGCGACGATCTTGAGGCCATTTTGGAAGCTCAGCTGCGATCGTGCCGCGCTCAACACGGGCTGCTCGGCTAGCTCCCAATCGGCCGGGACGATGCCGCTGGACTTTAGGAAATCAATGTTGAGGGTGGCAGGATTGAGATTCTGTGCGGAGATCGTAATCCCAATTTCTTGGATATCTTTGACGTCGCTTAACGAGGCCGTTGTTGCTTCCATGAGAATTCGTGCGATCGCTTACATTACTGAGAGAAAACAGCTCGGGGCCGAGCCACAGCCGAGCTGTTAACTATTCCCTGTTTTACAGGTGCGCTGCAACAGGCAGCAGTTTCTTAATAGCAGCTTTAGGCGGCTTTAGGGCCGTGGCGGTGCGGGCACCTGCCCCCATTAAGGTCTAAAAACTCGTAACAATCGCTACTGCAGGCGATCGGGCCGGCGTCCGGCAAGAAGTTCGGGCGCAGTTCGAAGTGACCATCGGCCAGGATAACGCCTCGATAGGGGTCTAGATCGCCAAAAGTCTTGCTAAATAAAAGCCTGGCGCCGAGACACCCAAACACCGAACCCTAGAATGAGCTATGGGTTAACTTTTGATAAAGACCGCTATGGGTAGCAATATTGGAATTTCAACGCGCCTGAGGCCACTTCCGAGCGGCTGGGCACTGGCGGTGTGGGCGATCGCCCTGGTCGTGTCGATTCCCATTCTGTTTGTTGGGGCGAGCGTGTTTGCCGCCTCGGGCGAGTTGTGGCAGCACTTGGCTGCAACCGTCCTGGGAGAGTATCTGCGTAACTCCCTCCTGCTGGCTGCCGGGGTTGGCCTGGGGGTTCTCATCATTGGCGTAGGCTGCGCCTGGCTGGCGAGTCTGTGTCGGTTCCCGGGCAGTCGGCTTTTCGAGTGGCTGCTGTTGCTGCCCCTGGCAGCCCCTGCATATCTGTTGGCCTACACCTACACGAGCTTGCTCGATTACTTCGGCCCGGTGCAAACCACTCTGCGTCGCCTCTTTGGCTGGCAGACCCTCGCTGACTACTGGTTCCCAGAAGTCGGTGGCCTCGGCGGTGCGATCGCCATGTTGGTGGTGGTGCTCTATCCCTACGTTTATTTGCTCGCTCGGGTGGCATTTTTAGAGCAGTCGGTTTGCGCGCTCGAGGCCAGTCGCAGCCTGGGATGCAACCCGTGGCGGAGTTTTTTCACCGTGGCGCTGCCTCTGGCGCGCCCGAGTATTGCTGCAGGCTTGGCCCTAGCGCTGATGGAAACCTTGGGAGACTTTGGCACGGTGCAGTACTTTGGCGTCTCGACTTTTACCACCGGCATCTATCGCACCTGGTTCGGGCTCGGCGATCGCCCGGCTGCGGCGCAGCTTTCTACCGTGTTGATGGGCTTCGTACTGTTGCTTGTGGCCATCGAGCGGCTAGCTCGCGATCGCGCCCGCTACTTCCAGGCCACCAACGCTTACCAGAGCTTGCCGCGCTACGAGCTGGGCTGGGGGCGATCGCTGCTGGCAATGCTGGCCTGCAGCTTGCCCGTGCTGTTGGGGTTTGCCATCCCGACGGGATACCTGGTGTATCTGACTGTAAATAATGCGGCCGCAACAATCGATAGCAGCTTTTGGACGCTCTCTGGCAACAGCCTGCTGTTGGCTGCGATCGCAGCGGCGGTTGCCTTGGGTTTTGCCCTACTGTTGGCCTACGGCCAGCGATTGCACGGCAGTGCGGGGCTTCTGCCTTGGGGCGTGCGTTTGGCGGCGATGGGCTACGCCATTCCCGGCACGGTCATTGCCGTCGGCGTGCTGCTGCCTCTGGGAAGCTTTGACAAGGCTCTCGATAGCTGGATGCGACTGCACTTCGATCGGTCGACGGGCCTGGTGTTGAGCGGGACTATCTTTGCATTGGTTTTTGCTTACCTCGTCAGATTTCTCGCGCTCTCATTTAATACCGTCGAGTCGAGCCTTAGTAAGGTTCGTCCCAGCCTAGACGATGCGGCGCGCGGCCTGGGATGTAGTGCGACTGAAACGCTTCTGCAGGTCCATATGCCGACGATTGGTGGTGGCTTGCTGGCAGCCGCGATGTTGGTTTTTGTCGAAGTCATCAAAGAATTGCCAGCAACCCTGGTCATTCGGCCCTTTAACTTCGACACCCTGGCCGTGCGGGTTTATCAGTATGCTTCCGACGAACGCCTGATCGAAGCAGCAGCCCCGGCTTTGGCACTCGTCTTGGTTGGCATCTGCCCGGTCATTTTTTTGAGCTATAGGATCGCTCGCTCTCGCCCGGGCGATCGCCCAAACACCCGTCGTTGATGCTGCAGGCCGGCATCCCGTTTCCGGGAGTTTAATAGGATCTGCAAAAAAAAGCGGCCGCATGGCCGCCCAGGCTGGTTTGCGATACGAGAAGAAGCAACTCGTCGGCGCGTGCTAACCGCGAGTGCGCTGCACGTGGTCCAGGATACGGCGAGAACGGTCGCTAGTCGGTGGGTTCGGGCGGCCAAAAGCATTAACAGAGAGCGGTGCTTTAACACCTGGGTAGGTGCGGCTAACGTGGTCGAGGATGCGACGCTGGCGGTCAGTTTGGTTGGCCATGGCGAGGGAGATAAGGGAATTCGATGGCTAGTATAGGGGGATAGTTCCGGCCCTACATCATCCCCGCGTCTAGTTTTGTGGTGCGCCGCAGCGGCCTGTCCGGCGATCGCGATCTGCCGCCGTATCCGTGAGAATTCAACAGTGCAAAACCGATCGCCGCCAGCCTAGGCGGTCTGACTTCGAGGCCTCGTTGTCGCCTGCAGCAAAACCGTTGCAACTTGTCGCCGATTCTGTCAGCGCTACCATCTCTTTGGTCGGCGCGGCAAGATGCAATCTACCCAACAGCATCTCCTCCCCCGAAATCTGTTCGAAGCCTTAGCACTGTCAGCTCGCATTCGCGCCTCAAAGGGCTCTGCATTCCCGAGTTTCGAGAGATCCTCTACAATTGGGAAGTACGAACTGTTGTGAGCTAGGACATGATTTTAAGTAGACTAGGCACACTTTTATCGATGATTTTTTGCTTGTCGGCGAGTGATCTCAGGGCGCAAGACTACCGACCTCCTGCCGAAGAAGGTCGCGTTCGTCGAGCCTACTCGGGCGGCTCTCGCAGTGGAGACTGTCAGGCTTCTTCCTTCGAGCTCAACGTTAGCGATGCAGCCCTCTCGATACGAGGGCTCGCGGGACCAGCACGAGTCGTCATCGCCCATCCCGAGCGGATCGAGCCCGTTCTGGAAGAATCTTTTGTGGTTGCCTCTTCAGAAGAGACGATCGTCTTACCGTTGCCGGAATTGGACACCGGAATTGATTACACCATCACCGCCGTGGCGATCTGTGACGCACGAAATCCTTCTCGAAATCCCAGGGCTGTGGTAGTCTACCGAACTTGAGCTCGCTCGAACTTCTTTCCCACGCATGGGCCGTTCCGAGGGCCCGATTGGAGACGTGAAACAGTTTTTGTTGAGGCGGAAGGGAGCACCGCTAGCGCTATTGCTCGCTGCCCTGGGGGTTGGCGGCCTGCGCGCGCTTGGATTGCTGCAAGGCCTGGAATGGTGGGCCTACGACTGGTTTTTGCGCGCGCAGCGTCAGTCGACCGCACGCAGCGAGCGCGTTGTCGTCATCGGCATCACCGAGAGCGATCTTCGGGAGTATCGCTTCCCGGTTGATGATGCTACCCTCGCCCGGGCTTTGGAGATCGTTTTGGCTCAGCAGCCGCGCGCGATCGGTGTAGATTTATTTCGCGACCTTCCCGTTCCCCCGGGCCATGGCGAGCTATCGGCCGTTTTGCAATCGAGCCCGACTGTGGTTGGCATCACCTTTGTCGGTGGCGAGGAGGATAATCCTATCGGTCCGCCTCCAATGTTGCCCCAGGAGCGCGTTGCCGCCAGCGACCTCATCGGCGACGGCGATGGTACGATTCGTAGAACGCAGCTTTACCCAGACCGTGATATTCCGGCCATTGGCCTGAAGCTTGCCTCGATGTACCTAGCTGCAGAGGGCATTGAGGCACAGGCCAGCTCGAAGGGCTGGCTGCAATTTTCAGATTTAGAAATTATCCCTCTAAAGCGCAACAGTGGCTCCTACGTAAGAGCCCAGGTCCAGGGGTATCAGATACTGCTGCCTTACCAGAGCGAAGACTGCTGTGAAACCATCACTCTAAAAGAAACCCTAGAGGAGAGCTTTGCACCAGACTTCTTTAGGGATCGCATCGTTCTAATCGGTACGGTTGCAGCGAGTGCCCGTAACGAATATCTGACGCCCTACAGCAGAAATCTCAAAGAAACCTCCCCGAGGCTCTTTCCAGGTGTCTCGATCCACGCCCAACTCTCGGCAGGCATTCTAGAGACCGTTCTGGGGGACAAAAAGTTAATCAAGCCGATTCCCGAGTTCCTTGAATATTTGTGGATTCTGGGTATTTGCGGCTTGCAGGGCGCTGTCTTAGTCTGTTTTTGCGACCGCGGGCTCGGGCCGATGCTCGCCCTCTTTGGAGGGACGACCATTGCCTTGAGCTTCACAACGTTTGGAATCGCCTACTATGCCCTAATTTTGGGCTGGTGGTTGCCCGTCGTCCCCCCGGTGCTTGCCCTTGCCGCGATGGCTGTGGTGGGAATCATTGCTAATTCGATCCTGCGCGCGCTCGACTACCAAGCTCTCCTGCGCAATCGCCTTGTCCTGCAAGAACCGGAAGCCCAGCTAGGGCGCCTAGCAGGCGCTCTAGACCACGAAATCCGCAGCGCGCTCCAGTACATCTTGAACGGCGCGCAGTTCATGCAGGCGATTTTGAGTAAACCCGAAGAGGGCTACGAGATTTCCCCGGAAGTTGCCAGTCTCATCCACCAGAACCTCAACTCAATTGATGCTAACGTCCTGGCCATCGTCGAAACGCTCCAGGCGCTGCTGCGGCCCGATCCGCGAGACTTAATCTCGGCAAACACGACGATCGCCAAGCTCAACCAAATCATCGGCTATTACTTTCGCACGGAGCACCAGTTCGCACCCGCCTGCGAGCTGAGGCTCGACCCTGCCCTAGATGCGCCGACCGTGCCGCTCTACATCTCGCCAGCGATCGTCAATATCCTTCGCAATGCCTATGAGGCTCTGCAGGAGACGCCCGACCCCCAGTTAACCGTTGCCACCACTCGTCGTCGCGATGCGATCGTCATCGAGATTGCTGACAATGGTCCCGGTATCCCCCCCCAAGAGCGCCAGCGGATCTTCGACCTCTACACCTCCAGTAAAGGCGGCCAGCACGGTGGCATCGGCTTGCATTTGGCTAAAATCCTCGTCGAGCGGGCAGGCGGCACCCTATCGGTCGCTCCCTCCCAAGCAGGCGGCTGCCTGTTTTTAATCGAGCTTTCTTTAAGAAAAAGTGAATAGCTGGACAATCTTGTTTTTTAAATCGAAGTTGATGCTATGCTTCTGCTAGAAAAGACGCAAATGGCCCCGTGCGGGCTCGCGACCGGCTCTCGACTCCCAAGACACGAGTCGTTGAGGCAGCGCGCCCGCAATCCTAGGCTTTTCCTCAATTTAAGAGTCCTAGACTCTGGCAAAATCTACTAAGAGCCGTGAGGTCGCCCGAGTGTCAAAGGCGACCTGCAGTCGCTCTTGCGAGCTTTGTATTTTCCGAAACTCGAAGTTTCCGCAAACATCTAAAGATGAAAAAGATATCCATTCCAGCTTGCGGCGGGGGAGCGATTGAGGTCTCCCAAGAATTTTGGGAGAGCGTTGTCCGAGATAGTATGGAAATGCTTCCCAGAATAGCCTACGACTATACTGACATTCGCGAGGTAATTTGCCGCGAATACGAGTCTTATGTCCATAAGTGCCGGGCCCTAAAAATAGAGCCGACTTCCTTTGAGTTCTGGTCGGGGCTTTATTTGATTGTTAATCATAAGATTTCTCTAGCTGAAAAGAAAATCCTCAAGCAGATGTCCTGGGGACTGAGCAACCAAGCGATCGCAGCCGGAAATTATCTGGCTCCCGATACAGTCAAAAGCCATATCAAAAGCATTTTCCGCAAACTAAACCTCAAGTCCCGAAGTCCGGGCAATGAAGACTTTCACTCTAGAGTCTTTTGCGGGCAGTTGGCCGCGCTCTGTTGGAGCGACCGACATGAGTATTAGGGGCCGTGGGTTGTGCGATGCGCTCGTATATCCTTGCCTGCCATCTATGCCTGCGGTCGTTTAGGATCTTCTCCAGAAACGCAGTGTTTCGCAGACTACTCGCACGCTAGACGAGCGCCCCACCATGCTAGATAGCCAAGCCATACTCAACGTCCTTCGTCCCGTCAAAGACCCAGAACTCGACAAAAGCCTGGTCGAACTCAATATGATCCGCAATGTTCGGGTCCTAGGAGACGGTCACGTTAGCTTCACGCTCGTGCTCACGACGCCAGCTTGCCCGCTGCGGGAGTTCATCGTCGAAGACTGCCAAAAGGCTGTCCAGCAATTGCCCGGTGTTACCACCGTTGAGATCGAGGTTACCGCCGAGACGCCCCAGCAAAAGTCTCTGCCCGATCGCCGCGGGATTGACGGCATCAAAAACATCATTGCCATCTCCAGCGGCAAGGGGGGCGTCGGTAAAAGCTCCGTTTCGGTCAATGTCGCGGCTGCCCTCGCCGAGTGCGGCGCAAAAGTTGGCTTGCTCGATGCCGATATCTATGGCCCCAACGCCCCGAGCATGATGGGTCTCGAGCGATCCCACGTCACCGTCCAAGCTGGGCCTGGCGGTGGCGAGGTCCTCGAACCGGCCTTCAACCACGGCGTCAAGATCGTTTCGATGGGGTTTTTGATCGATCCGGACCAGCCCGTAGTCTGGCGCGGGCCGATGCTCGACGGGATGATTCGCAAGTTTCTGTATCAAGTGGCCTGGGGCGACCTCGATTATCTGATTGTCGATATGCCCCCTGGAACTGGCGATGCCCAGCTCACCATGGCTCAGGCAGTCCCCATCGCAGGAGCCGTCATTGTGACCACGCCGCAAAACGTTTCTCTGATGGACGCGCGACGCGGCCTGAAAATGTTTCAGAATCTCGGCGCTCGCATTCTCGGCATCGTTGAGAACATGAGCTACTTTATTCCGCCAGACTTGCCCGATCGCCGCTACGACCTGTTCGGTTCTGGCGGTGGCGAAAAAACTGCTGGCGAACTCGGCCTTCCTTTGCTCGGCTGCGTCCCTCTGGAGATAGCGCTGCGCGCGGGGGGCGACCGGGGCATTCCCGTGGTGCTCGACGCGCCCGAATCCGCCTCTGCCAAAGCGCTCAAGGCGATCGCCGCACAGATAGCCGCGCGGGTCTCGGTTGCGGCTCTGAGCTAGCAGAAATTGCCCCAATCGCAGCAGACATTAAGAATTCTCAATTTTGGTGCCTCGAGGCTTGCTGCTATGATGGCAACTCGAAAGCCGCGCGAGTGAAAATCGCACGCGGATCGATTCTGCCTGCCTTGCAGCAGGCGCAGGATTTCTGCGGCCTCTCGCGCGATCTCAATGGAGGGTGAAAGCCATTGTCTCGTCAATATTTGTTTAGTTCGGAATCTGTAACCGAAGGACATCCCGATAAAATTTGCGACCAAATCTCTGATACCGTTCTCGATACTCTCCTAGCCGGCGACAGCCAAAGTCGCGTCGCTGCAGAGGTCGTTGTCAATACGGGTCTAGTGCTGATCACCGGTGAGGTGACTACCGCGGCAACCCACGTAGACTATGTCAAGCTCGCCCGTAAGAAAATTGCCGAGATTGGCTACACCGATGCCGATAATGGCTTCTCCGCCGATAGCTGCGCTGTCCTCGTTGCCCTCGACGAGCAATCGCCCGATATTTCTCAGGGTGTCACCAGCGCCCAGGAGAGGCGCGAGGCCCTCAGTGAAGACCAGCTCGACGCCGTTGGTGCTGGCGATCAGGGTTTGATGTTTGGGTTTGCTTGCAACGAAACTCCCGAGCTGATGCCTCTGCCCATCAGTTTGGCCCACCGCCTCACGCGCCACTTGGCAAAGGTTCGCAAGTCGGGCAAACTACCTTTCCTGCGCCCCGACGGCAAAAGTCAGGTCACCGTCGTCTATGAGAATGACAAGCCTGTAGGCATCGACACTATCTTGATTTCTACCCAGCACGACGCTGCCATCGATGGGGTCTCTGACGAGCTAAAAGTTCGCGACAAGATTCAAGCAGCGCTGTGGGAAGCCGTCGTGCGCCCCTGCTTTGCCGACATCGACATCAAGCCCACCGATGCGACGAAGTACCTGGTCAATCCCACTGGTAAATTTGTCATTGGCGGCCCCCAGGGCGACTCGGGCTTGACCGGCCGCAAAATCATTGTCGATACCTACGGCGGCTACTCCCGCCACGGGGGCGGCGCTTTCTCCGGCAAGGACCC